>NZ_CP029254.1:1255000-1992500 GCF_003122365.1 Streptomyces spongiicola | reverse complement strand
CGGGAGCGGAGTGAAATAGTACCTGAAACCGTGTGCCTACAAGCCGTGGGAGCGTCGGACGTGTTTTGCACGTCTCGTGACTGCGTGCCTTTTGAAGAATGAGCCTGCGAGTTAGCGGTGTGTAGCGAGGTTAACCCGTGTGGGGGAGCCGTAGCGAAAGCGAGTCCGAAGAGGGCGTTTGAGTTGCACGCTCTAGACCCGAAGCGGAGTGATCTAGCCATGGGCAGGTTGAAGCGGAGGTAAGACTTCGTGGAGGACCGAACCCACCAGGGTTGAAAACCTGGGGGATGACCTGTGGTTAGGGGTGAAAGGCCAATCAAACTCCGTGATAGCTGGTTCTCCCCGAAATGCATTTAGGTGCAGCGTCGTGTGTTTCTTGCCGGAGGTAGAGCACTGGATAGGCGATGGGCCCTACCGGGTTACTGACCTTAGCCAAACTCCGAATGCCGGTAAGTGAGAGCGCGGCAGTGAGACTGTGGGGGATAAGCTCCATGGTCGAGAGGGAAACAGCCCAGAGCATCGACTAAGGCCCCTAAGCGTACGCTAAGTGGGAAAGGATGTGGAGTCGCAGAGACAACCAGGAGGTTGGCTTAGAAGCAGCCATCCTTGAAAGAGTGCGTAATAGCTCACTGGTCAAGTGATTCCGCGCCGACAATGTAGCGGGGCTCAAGCGTACCGCCGAAGTCGTGTCATTGCGATATGTGCCCCCAACGGGGATCGTGATGGGTAGGGGAGCGTCGTGTGCCGGGTGAAGCAGCCGTGGAAGCGAGTTGTGGACGGTTCACGAGTGAGAATGCAGGCATGAGTAGCGATACACACGTGGGAAACGTGTGCGCCGATTGACTAAGGGTTCCTGGGTCAAGCTGATCTGCCCAGGGTAAGTCGGGACCTAAGGCGAGGCCGACAGGCGTAGTCGATGGACAACCGGTTGATATTCCGGTACCCGCTTTGAAACGCCCAGTATCGAGCCCATTTATGCTAAGGCCGTGAAGCCGTCGGCTGAGTCTTCGGACGAGGTCGGAGTGGTGGAGCCGCTGACCCGAGGTGGTAGTAGGTAAGCGATGGGGTGACGCAGGAAGGTAGTCCAGCCCGGGCGGTGGTTGTCCCGGGGTAAGGGTGTAGCCCGAGAGATAGGTAAATCCGTCTCTCATGTGGGTGAGACCTGATGCCGAGCCGATTGTGGTGAAGTGGATGATCCTATGCTGTCGAGAAAAGCCTCTAGCGAGTTTCATGGCGGCCCGTACCCTAAACCGACTCAGGTGGTCAGGTAGAGAATACCGAGGCGTTCGGGTGAACTATGGTTAAGGAACTCGGCAAAATGCCCCCGTAACTTCGGGAGAAGGGGGGCCACGCCTGGTGATCCGATTTACTCGGTGAGCTGGGGGTGGCCGCAGAGACCAGCGAGAAGCGACTGTTTACTAAAAACACAGGTCCGTGCGAAGCCGTAAGGCGATGTATACGGACTGACGCCTGCCCGGTGCTGGAACGTTAAGGGGACCGGTTAGCTCCATTTCGGTGGGGCGAAGCTGAGAACTTAAGCGCCAGTAAACGGCGGTGGTAACTATAACCATCCTAAGGTAGCGAAATTCCTTGTCGGGTAAGTTCCGACCTGCACGAATGGCGTAACGACTTCTCGACTGTCTCAACCATAGGCCCGGTGAAATTGCACTACGAGTAAAGATGCTCGTTTCGCGCAGCAGGACGGAAAGACCCCGGGACCTTTACTACAGTTTGATATTGGTGTTCGGTTCGGCTTGTGTAGGATAGGTGGGAGACTGTGATGCTTGGACGCCAGTTCAGGTGGAGTCGTCGTTGAAATACCACTCTGGTCGTGCTGGATGTCTAACCTGGGTCCGTGATCCGGATCAGGGACAGTGTCTGATGGGTAGTTTAACTGGGGCGGTTGCCTCCTAAAGGGTAACGGAGGCGCCCAAAGGTTCCCTCAGCCTGGTTGGTAATCAGGTGTTGAGTGTAAGTGCACAAGGGAGCTTGACTGTGAGACCGACGGGTCGAGCAGGGACGAAAGTCGGGACTAGTGATCCGGCGGTGGCTTGTGGAAGCGCCGTCGCTCAACGGATAAAAGGTACCCCGGGGATAACAGGCTGATCTTCCCCAAGAGTCCATATCGACGGGATGGTTTGGCACCTCGATGTCGGCTCGTCGCATCCTGGGGCTGGAGTCGGTCCCAAGGGTTGGGCTGTTCGCCCATTAAAGCGGTACGCGAGCTGGGTTTAGAACGTCGTGAGACAGTTCGGTCCCTATCCGCTGTGCGCGTAGGAGTCTTGAGAAGGGCTGTCCCTAGTACGAGAGGACCGGGACGGACGAACCTCTGGTGTGCCAGTTGTCCTGCCAAGGGCATGGCTGGTTGGCTACGTTCGGGAGGGATAACCGCTGAAAGCATCTAAGCGGGAAGCCTGCTTCGAGATGAGGGCTCCCACCCACTTGATGGGGTAAGGCTCCCAGTAGACGACTGGGTTGATAGGCCGGATATGGAAGCCAGGTGACTGGTGGAGTTGACCGGTACTAATAGGCCGAGGGCTTGTCCTCAGTTGCTCGCGTCCACTGTGTTAGTTCTGAAGTAACGAACATGCCGAGACCGTATACCGCCGGTGGTGGGGTGCTGGTCGGCTGGTTCGATTTTTTCATAGAGTTTCGGTGGTCATAGCGTTAGGGAAACGCCCGGTTACATTCCGAACCCGGAAGCTAAGCCTTTCAGCGCCGATGGTACTGCAGGGGGGACCCTGTGGGAGAGTAGGACACTGCCGAACGATTGTTGAGGGGAAGCCCCGGGCCTTACGGCCCGGGGCTTTTCCGCGTTCCGGGGAGATTTCCTCGGCACGGGGTGTGGTCCGGGATGTTGGGGTGGGGTGTTCCGGGGAGGTTTCTCGGTCTGGCGGGCCATGTCCACACGAACAGGCCGACCGGACTACCGGGGACTAACGGAATGCCGGACCTCCCTCACAGACGCCCCGTGGCCTTGAGTGCCAGATACGCGTCTGCCACCGCCGGGGCGAGGTTCTCCGGAGTGGCGTCCACGACGGTGACGCCATGGCGCTGGAGTTGTTCCGCAGTACGGCCTCGCTGGAGCTGGGCCTGTGCGCCGGCAGCGGCCTCGTACACCGCGTCCAGGCTGCCGCGTCCGCTCGCCATCCGCTCGATATGAGGATCCGCCACCGAGCCGACCATCACCGGATGGCGCCGGGTGAGCTGTGGCAGCACCGGCAGGAGGCCTTCCTCGATCGGGGCGGCCTCCAGACTGGTCAGCAGCACCACGAGGGATCGCCGGGGAGCATGCTTGAGGGCTGTCGCACTCAGGCCGCGGGCGTCCGTCTCCACCAACTCCGGCTCGAGGGGCGCCATGGCGTCGACCATGGCCGGCAGGATCTCCCCGGCTGCCCTGCCCTGGACCTGTGCGCGGACGCGGCGGTCGTAGGCCAGGAGGTCCACACGGTCACCTGCACGAGAGGCCAGCGCGGCGAGGAGGAGGGCGGCGTCCATGGCAGCGTCCAGACGTGGGACGTCCCCCACTCGACCGGCGGCGGTGCGGCCGGTGTCCAGCACGATCAGGATGTGACGGTCCCGCTCCGGACGCCAGGTACGTGTCGCGACCGTGCTCCGGCGGGCCGTGGCGCGCCAGTCGATGGAGCGGGTGTCGTCCCCCGGAACGTAGTCCCGGAGGCTGTCGAACTCGGTGCCTTCCCCACGGGTCAGGACGCTGGTCCTGCCGTCGAGTTCACGCAGGCGGGCCAGCCGGGACGGCAGGTGCCTGCGGCTCGTGAACGGCGGCAGCACACGGACTGTCCAGGGAACCCGGTGGTTTCCCTGACGGGCCGCGAGGCCCAGCGGCCCGTAGGAGCGGACCGTGATGAGTTCTGCGCGCCGGTCACCGCGGCGGGTGGGGCGGAGGACCGTCGTCAGAAGGCGCCGCTCACCCGCCGGAATCGTCACCCTGTGTCGTGAGCCGGCCGGTGCGGTCCCGGAAGGCCAACTACTCGGGGGCCATGCGTCACGCAGTCGGGCACGCAGCCTCCGGGAGGACGTGTTGGAGACCGTGAGCTGCACTTCCGCGCTCTCACCGAGCCGAACCGAAGTGTCACCGGTTCGGGTGAACCGCAGGGTGCGGACTGGTGCGGCCAGGGCGTAGTCGCACACAATTGCTACTGAGAGTGATGCATTGACGGCGAGGATTCCCGTCCAGCCCGGTTCGAGGATTCCGACGGGGAGGGAGCCGAGAGCGGCGAGGAGTGCAGCTCGTCCGGTGAGGGCCATGACGTTCCGCCTCAGCGGGGGACGGGGACGTGGGCGAGGATCGCGGAGATGACGGAGTCGGCGGTGACACCCTCCATCTCGGCCTCGGGCCGCAGCTGGATGCGGTGGCGGAGGGTTGGCAGGGCAAGAGCCTTCACATCGTCGGGGATGACGTAGTCACGGCCGGTCAGCCAGGCCCAGGCCCGCGCGGTGGAGAGCAGAGCGGTGGCGCCTCGGGGAGAGACGCCGAGAGTGAGTGAGGGGGAGTCACGGGTGGCACGGCAGATATCGACGACGTAGCCCGCGATCTCGCCGGAGACGGAGGTGCCGGCGACGGCCGCACGGGCGGCTTCCAGGGCGGCGGCTGTGGCGACGGGGCGCAGGCCGGCGGCCTGTAGGTCGCGTGGGTTGAAGCCTTCGGCATGCCTGGTGAGGACATTGATCTCCTCGTCGCGGGACGGCAGCGACACGGTCAGCTTGAGCAGAAAGCGGTCGAGCTGGGCCTCGGGCAGAGGGTAGGTGCCCTCGTATTCGACGGGATTCTGAGTCGCGGCAACCAGAAACGGATCGGGAAGTGGGCGAGGTGTCCCGTCGACGGTGACCTGGCGCTCTTCCATGGCTTCAAGAAGCGATGACTGGGTCTTCGGGGGCGTTCTGTTGATCTCGTCGGCAAGCAGGAGGTTGGTGAAGACGGGGCCCGGCTGGAAGGAGAACTCCGCGGTCCGGGCGTCATAGACCAGGGAGCCGGTGACATCGCTGGGCATGAGGTCAGGGGTGAACTGGATCCGCTTGGTGTCCAGTTCGAGGGACGCAGCCAGAGCCCTCACCAGCAGGGTCTTGGCCACGCCGGGGACGCCTTCGAGCAGGACGTGGCCACGGCAGAGCAGAGCGACGACCAGTCCGGTGACTGCGGAGTCCTGGCCCACCACGGCCTTCGCGATCTCGGTGCGAAGGGCCTCCAGCGAGGCGCGGGCGCCGTCCGAGATCTCGGCGGTCCCGCCGGTCCCGGCTGTCTCATCGGTCTCGGGGGTCGGGGCGCTCATGAAGTGCGTACCTCTCTTTCGAGGGCGTCCAGTTGGTCAGCCAGGCGGATGAGTGCGGCGTCGTCGGCAGGAGCAGGGCCGAAGAGCAGAGTTCTGAGATCGCGGTCGCCTTCGCTCAGATGCGCCGAGACCGCCGGAAGGAGAACGTCGGGAGAGTGGGCGTCCGCGAAGGTGACGCCCAGGAGGGGGGCGAGCCGGGACCGTGCGGCCTGGCGGAGGGCCGAAGCGGCGCGGTCGCGGGCGTTCGCCTTGCGATAGAGGCGGGCGCGTCCCTCACTCGACTCGGAGGCACGAACGGCCACGGGCAGGGGTTCGCTGACGAGCGGTCCCAGCCGACGGGCGCGCCAGACGGCGGCGAGGACGGCGGCGACGGCGAGTTGGAGGGTGCCCCAGAGCCATCCGGAGGGAATGAGCCGGCCGATACCGGTCTCGCCCTCCCCACGGCTGTCGCCGGCAGCCGATCCATCGGAGAGGGAAGGCAGGTACCAGACCAGATGCGGGCGGGAACCGAGAAGCTGAAGGGCGAGCGACGCGTTGCCGTGGTGGCCGAGGCGTTCGTTGTAGAGGATGTCCGGGGCGCCGAGGAGGACGGTGTCGCCCGTGCCCTGGGTGCCGATCCGGAGGAGGGTGGGCCGGCCGTCGACGAGGTAGCAGGAGTCGCTGCCGAGGGTGCTGTCGGTGGTGTAGAGCCGGCCGCCGAGGTCGGCGTTCCCGGCCCGCCGTGCCGCCGGGAGGGCGCACTGCGGATCGCGCGCGGAGACCGGGGCCGTCGTCGTGTCGGTCGAGGCTCCGGGTGCCAGGGCGCGGACGGAGTTCCCGCCCGGGGCGACCAGGACGGTGCGGCCGCCGGAGGTGTCCATCGCCGAGCGCAGGGCCTGCTGTTGACGGCTGGTCAGCAGGTCCGGTCCGGCGACCAGCAGGGTGGTGTCGGGGCCGGTGGCGGTGGTGGCCTCGTCGAGGGTGGTCGCCACCCGGGTGGTGACGCCCCGTTCCTCGAGCAGTTCGGCGACTGCCCGGCTGCCGGACGGGTCGGTGGAGCGGGGGTCGAGGCGGCCGTGTCCACCACCGGAGCGAATGACCGCGATGACGAAGCCCGCCACGACGAGGAGTAGGAGCACGAGCAGGATTCCCCGGCTGCGGGTCCAGATCTGACGGGAGGTGGGGGACACCGCGGTGGTGCCGGACACGTCCCCGGTCATCCGGTGGCTCCTCGCGCCGTGGTGGTCGGATCGGGCTTGGTCCGGCCCACTTCGGTGTCGAGGTCCCGCAGGCGTGTGTATGCCTGCCGGTCGGCGGTGCGCCCGCCGTATGTGACGTCGTCGAAGGTGCGGGCAGCCGAGCGCAGTGCGTCGGCGTGGCCGGGCAGGGGGCGTCCGGCCTCCGCGGCGGCTTCGTCGGCGGTGCGGCCGGGCCGGGGCTCGAGCAGGGCGCGTTCCTCCAGAGAGCGGACGATGGCGCGCATTCGTTCCTGGACCGCCTGGTTCCAGCATCCGGCCGCGGCGTGGGCCTCTGCGGCCGTGCGGTGCTCGGTGGCGCTGAGGGGACGGTCGTGGAAGAGCGTGTCTCCGACCACGGCGGTGCGGTGCGGTGTGCCGAGCCGCCACCACAGTGCGGCGATCAGCGCCACGACGAACAGGGCGATGACGACGAGCCCGAGCGGGCCGCCGGGTGAGGCTCCGGCCGCGGAGTCGAGGACGCCGGCGAGCCATTCCCAGAAGCGGTCGAGGGCGCGTTCGAGCAGGTTGGGGTCGTTCTCGTGGTACATCGGCTTCGACAGCTCGCGTTCGGCCGCGTCCCTCGCGGGGACTCGGGGGATGTCCACGGGCACCTCGTCGTCGGCGCGGACCGTCGGCCACGCCCCGGTCGGTCCCCCCGGGAAGGACACGGCATCAGCTCCTGGGGGCGGCGTCGTCCGGTACCGCACCGTGGCCGCCGACACCCGCCGCCCGGGCCAGTTCCAGGTCCAGGGCCTCGCGGCGGATGCGCTGGTCCACGTAGAGGAGGACGGTGACGCCCGCAGAGATCGGATAGGTGATGGACGACGCGATCACGGCTCCGATGCCGGTGATGATCAGGAACGGCCAGCCGAACCCGGGCGTGGCTCCGGAGAACATCCCGCTGAGTCCCCCGCCGTCGACGGCGAGGGCGATCAGACCGAAGGGAATCGCGATGATCAGGGAGACGATGAAGATCAGCAGCATCGTCAGCAGCAGGATGCCGAAGACGCGCCACCAGGCTCCGCGTACCAGCTTCGCCGAGCGCCGCATCGACTGGATGACGCCCTGCCGTTCGAGCATGAGGGCGGGCGAGGCGAGGGCGAACCGGATCATCAGCCAGACGGCGACGACCATGCCGGCGATCCCGCCGAGGACGGCGAGGACGGCGCCGCCGGTGGAACCGAGGAGCAGCCCAGGCAGCATGCCCACCACGAGTACCGCCCCGGCGATCAGCGGCAGCAGCAGGGTGAGGCCGAGGAGTTGGGGCAGTCGCGGCCGGGCCTCGCGCCACGCGTCGGACAGCGTGACCTCTCGGCCGAGTACCGAGCGGCTGATGACCACGGTCAGCAGCGCGGTGGTGAAGAGCGTGGCGATCAAGGCGATCGCCGTGACCGGTGCCGTGCCGACGAGCGTCGTGTTGAGCTGCTCCCCCAGCTGGTCGAGTACCTCTTCCGGAGTCGCGTTCGGGTCCAGCCCGGACGGTTGCGGGACGAGATAGCGCTGGACGAGGACGTCGAGGATCTGGGTGATCACCGAGACGGTGACCGTGATGCCCAGGACGGTGCGCCAGTGGGCGCGCAGTGTCGACACCGCCCCGTCGAGGATCTCGCCGACTCCGAGCGGGCGCAGCGGAATCACCCCGGGCTTCGCCGCGGGCGGCCGGCCCCAGCCGCCCTGCTGGGGTCCGCCGCCCCAGCCCGGTCCGCCGGCCTGCGGAGGTACGCCGCCGCCGTGGCCGGTCGGCGGCGCCCACCGGCCCGCGGGTGGCTGCTCCTTGGACCACTTCGAAGGGGTGTCGGGAGTGCCGGCCGGACCGGGTGTTCCGGTACCCCGGTCGTCGGACGGGGAGGACCCGGGCGAGGCCCAGCCCGGATTGTCGTTCACGGTCGTCCACCTCGTGGATGTGTCGCGTGGCCGGCTCGGCGAGCCGGCTGGGTCAGGGCGCCTGCCCGCACGTCGGGGCGGCAGGCTGGCTGCCATCGTGCCACGCGCCGGCTCTCGGTGGGCCGGGCGGTGGATCGGGTTCTCGCCTTCATTGTCCGGGCGCCAGCGGGCAGACTGGTCGGATGGCTGATCAGTACGCACAAACCCTCGACGGCGAACAGCCCTCCGCAACCGGCCCGCTCCGCTGGGAGGAGCCCCCGGAAGGTCCGGTGGTGGTTCTGCTGGACCAGCGCAGACTGCCCGCCGAGGAGGTCGAGCTGGTCTGCACCGACGTTCCGGCACTGGTCGACGCGATCCGGACGCTCGCGGTGCGCGGTGCGCCGCTGCTCGGGATCGCCGGTGCCTACGGGGTCGCGCTGGCCGCGGCACGGGGCTACGACGTCGCCGAGGCGGCGTCCCTGCTGGAGGGGGCGCGGCCCACCGCCGTGAATCTCGGCCACGGGGTGCGTCGGGCCGCGGAGGCGTACGGGACGGCGGTCGGCAGGGGTGCGGACGTGCGGCAGGCGGCCGCCGCCGTGCTCGCCGAGGCGCGTCGGCTGCACCGCGAGGACGCCGAGGCGAGCGAGCGGATGGCACGGCACGGGCTCGCGCTGCTCGACGAGCTGCTGCCCGGAGGCAGTCACCGGATCCTCACGCACTGCAACACCGGGCGGCTGGTCTCGGGCGGGGAGGGGACCGCGTTCGCGGTGGCGCTCGCCGCGCACCGGGTGGGCCGGCTCCGCCATCTGTGGGTGGACGAGACCCGGCCGCTGCTGCAGGGTGCGCGGCTGACCGCCTACGAGGCGGCCCGGAACGGGATGGCGCATACCCTGCTCACCGACAGCGCGGCCGGGTCGCTGTTCGCGTCGGGCGAGGTCGACGCCGTGCTGATCGGGGCGGACCGGATCGCCGCGGACGGCTCCGTGGCGAACAAGGTGGGCAGCTATCCGCTTGCGGTGCTCGCCCGGTACCACCATGTGCCGTTCATCGTGGTGGCGCCGAGCACGACCGTGGACCTCGAGACGCGCGACGGCGCGTCGATCGAGGTGGAGCAGCGGTCCGGACGGGAGGTGACGGAGCTGCCGGGACCGCTCGCACCGGCGACGGCGGCCGGTGCCGCGGCAGGGCCGGTTCCGCGTGTGTTCGAGGCTGCTTCCGGTGTCTCCGGGGCGTTGGTCGCGCCGGTGGGCACCCGGGCCCACAACCCCGCTTTCGACGTCACGCCGCCGGAACTCGTGACCGCCGTCGTCACGGAGGAGGGGGTCGTCTCCCCGGTCACCGGGGCAGGGATCGCCGAGCTGTGTGCCAGGTCACGCCAGGTAACGATTAGCTAATGGGATGATGTCGATTATGAAGGGACGCGTCCTTGTCGTCGATGACGACACCGCACTGGCCGAGATGCTCGGCATCGTGCTTCGTGGTGAGGGTTTCGAGCCGTCGTTCGTAGCGGACGGCGACAAGGCGCTCGCCGCCTTCCGGGAGAGCAAGCCGGACCTGGTGCTGCTTGATCTCATGTTGCCCGGCCGGGACGGCATCGAGGTGTGCCGGCTCATCCGGGCGGAGTCGGGTGTGCCGATCGTGATGCTCACGGCCAAGAGCGACACCGTCGACGTGGTGGTCGGGCTGGAGTCCGGTGCCGACGACTACATCGTGAAGCCGTTCAAGCCCAAGGAGCTGGTGGCCCGCATCCGGGCGCGGCTGCGGAGGTCCGAGGAGCCCGCGCCGGAGCAGCTGGCCATCGGGGACCTGGTCATCGATGTGGCCGGGCACTCCGTGAAGCGCGACGGCCAGGCGATGGCGCTCACTCCGCTCGAGTTCGACCTGCTGGTGGCGCTCGCCCGCAAGCCGTGGCAGGTGTTCACGCGCGAGGTGCTGCTCGAGCAGGTGTGGGGATACCGGCACGCGGCGGACACCCGTCTGGTGAACGTGCATGTGCAGCGGCTGCGCTCCAAGGTCGAGAAGGATCCGGAGCGGCCGGAGATCGTCGTGACCGTTCGGGGAGTCGGTTACAAGGCGGGACCGAGCTGACATGACCGTGGGCAGCGCTGCTCCGCAGCCCGGGGGGCCGGGAGTCCGTACGGGGCGGGCTGCCGGGCCCGGGCACGGGTCCTCGCGTCTCGGCCGGCTGTTCCCCGGCGGCCGGCTGCTGCCGGAGGGGGCGCCGGGCGGGCCGGTGCTCCGGCTCGTCGTGCGCTGGATCAGGCGTCCGCTGCTGCCGGCCGTTCGGCTGTGGCGGCGGAACATCCAGTTGCGCGTGGTCGCCGGCACGCTGCTGATGTCACTGGGCGTGGTGCTGCTGCTCGGCCTCGTCGTCATCGGTCAGGTCCGCAACGGCCTGCTGGACGCCAAGGAGCAGGCCGCCCTGAGCCAGGCCGCGGGTGGTTTCGCTGCCGCGCAGGAGAAGGCGAGCGGGGTTTCCGCCCTTGACGGCCAGGACGGCGACGCCACGGACGGCAGGCCCAGCCGTGGCTCCGTGAACTGGCGGTCCGAGCTGGTGAAGCAGCTCGCCAGTGGTGGACAGGGCGCGTACCACGTGGTGGCGCTCAGCCCGGACTCCGACGACGCGGGGATGAGCCGGGCCCCGCGGGCGTCCGGGGACGTGGACGTGACAAGCGTTCCCCAGGCGCTGCGCAACTCGGTCGCGCAGGGGACGGGCACGTTCCAGACCTACGTCAAGATCAAGTACTCGGTTCCCAAGGAGCCCGAGGCCGGTCTGGTCGTCGGCAAGCGGCTCAGCGACGTCGCGGGCTACTCGTACGAGCTGTACTACTTCTTCCCCCTCACACAGGAGGAGGAGTCGCTGAGTCTGGTCAAGGGCACGCTGGCGACGGCGGGGTTGTTCGTGGTCGTCCTGCTCGGGGCCATCGCGTGGCTGGTGGTGCGGCAGGTCGTCACGCCCGTCCGGATGGCCGCGGGCATCGCCGAGCGCCTGTCCGCCGGGCGGCTCCAGGAGCGCATGAAGGTCACCGGTGAGGACGACATCGCCCGGCTCGGCGAGGCGTTCAACAAGATGGCCCAGAACCTGCAGCACAAGATCCAGCAGTTGGAGGAGCTCTCGCGGATGCAGCGCCGCTTCGTCTCCGACGTGTCGCACGAGCTGCGTACGCCGCTGACGACGGTGCGGATGGCGGCGGACCTCATCCACGAGGCACGGAGTGACTTCGACCCCGCGACGGCACGCTCCGCGGAACTGCTCGCCGACCAGTTGGACCGGTTCGAGTCGCTGCTGGCCGATCTGCTGGAGATCAGCAGGTTCGACGCGGGCGCGGCGGCTCTCGAGGCCGAGGCGATAGACCTGCGCGAGGTGGTGCACCGGGTGATCGGCGGCGCCGAGCCGCTGGCGGAGCGCAAGGGCAGCCGGATCCGGATCGTCGGCGACGAGCAGCCGGTGGTGGCCGAGGCCGACGCCCGGCGGATCGAGCGGGTGCTGCGCAACCTCGTGGTGAACGCGGTGGAGCACGGCGAGGGCCGCGACGTGGTGGTGCGGATGGCGTCCGCGGGCGGTGCGGTCGCCGTGGCCGTGCGCGACTACGGCGTCGGGCTGAAGCCGGGCGAGGCGACCCGGGTGTTCAACCGCTTCTGGCGGGCCGATCCGGCCCGGGCGCGCACCACGGGCGGCACGGGTCTCGGCCTGTCCATCGCGGTGGAGGACGCGCGGCTCCACGGCGGTTGGCTGCAGGCCTGGGGAGAGCCGGGCGGCGGCTCGCAGTTCCGGCTGACCCTGCCGCGCACGGCGGACGAGCCGCTGCGGGGATCGCCGATACCCCTGGAGCCGGAGGACTCCCGGCGTGCGCGCGAGCGTGCCGCCGCGGACGCGGCGAACGACCGCGCACTGCGGCTGTCGACGGTGCCGTCGCAGGCCGGTGCGCAGCGGCCGGGTCTGGCCATTCCGGCCCGGTCCGCGGTGCCGCCGCACACCCCGCCGTCGGCGGCGGTGGACCCGGCTGCGCTGCCCGGCAGCGGGGCCCGTGTGGTGGCCCGCCCGGTGTCGCAGCGGCAGGGGGAGGGCGGGGCGGCGGAATCCGTCCCGGGACTGGTTTCGGAGCGGGAGGACACCACGCGTGGGCGCTGAGGGGCACCGGTACGGACACGGACGCGCCGCACGGGTCTGGGCGCTACTCGTCTGCGCCGGATTCGTGCTGGCCGGGTGCGCGTCGATGCCGGACAGCGGCGACGTGGAGCAGGTGAGGGCCACGAAGGGCGCGGACTCGCAGGTGCGGGTGTACGCCGTCCCCCCGCGTGACGGAGCCCGCCCGCAGGAGATCGTCGACGGCTTCCTGGAGGCCATGACCAGCGACGATCCCGGCTATGCGACGGCCAGGAAGTACCTCACGGAGCAGTGGACCGGGAAGTGGCGGCCCGAGGCGCTCACGACCGTGCTGACCGAGGCCCCCGAGTCGTCGGTCCCGCCCGGCAGTGAGGAGGGCGAGGAGCTGACCTACGCGCTGTCCGGCGAGCTGATCGCGACGGTCGACCGGCACGAGTACAAGTCGGTCGTGCCCGCGCAGTACGGCGGCGCGCTGCGCCTCGTCCGGCAGAACACGGCGGACGGCAAGGGCAGGGAGTGGCGCATCGACGCGGCACCCCAGGGGCTGGTGCTCGGCGAGAGCGACTTCCTGCGCAACCATCTGTCCGTCAACAAGTACTACTGGGCGTCGGGACAGAACACGGTGGTCGCGGACCCGGTGTACATCCGGCAGCGGCAGGACCCGATGACCCGGATGGATCCGGCCGCCCAGGCGGTCTCGGCGCTGTTCGAGGGTCCCGCGCACTGGCTGGCGCCGGTGGTGGACTCACCGCTCCCCGCGGGCGCCGGACTGAAGAAGGGGACCACCTCCCTGACGCCCGACGACCAGGGCGAACTGAGGGTGCCGCTCAACGACAGGGCGTCGAACATCGGCGGGACGCTGTGCAAGCGGCTGGCGACGCAGATGCTCCTCACCCTGCGCGAGCTGGCGGCACCCCGCGTCGAGCAGGTGCGGCTCCAGCGGGCCGACGGCTCCCCGCTGTGCGTGCTCACCGCCGATCAGGCGGACGCGTACGCCCTGGAGAGGCAGTCGCCGAGTTCCAACGTGTACTTCGTCGACAGCGACCACCGGATGGCCGTGGTCGGGACGAAGCCGAAGACCGTCGACGAGACGGAGGTCCGCGGCCCGTTCGGCGACGGCCAGCTGAAGATCGGCACGGTGGCCGTGGCACGGGGTCTGCACCGGGCCGCGGCGGTCTCGCAGGACGGCAGGTTCCTGTACGCCGCGTCGATCGTCTCGGACGAGCCCCTGGCCGCGCCGCTGGCGCGGAGCGACGCACCCCTGGCGGCCGACCGGTTCTCGGCGCCGGCCTGGGACCGGAACGACCTGTGGGTCGCGGACCGCGACCCTGCCGACCCCAGGCTGCTGCGCTTCACCGGCGGCAAGGGTCCGGCACAGCCGGTCGCGGTCGAGGGGCTCGACGGCGCGCGGATCGAGTCGCTGCGGGTCTCCGCCGACGGGGTGCGCATGGCGCTGCTCCTGTCCGAGGACGGCAAGAGCACTCTGGAGATCGGGCGGGTCGAGCGGCGCACGGACGCCGACGGCACGACGACCGTGTCCGTGGTGGAGCTCCGGGCGGCGGCGCCGCGCCTGGAGTCGGTGACCGCCCTGTCCTGGGCGGGACCGAGCCGTCTGGTGGTGGTCGGCAAGGAGACCGGCGGTGTGCAGCAGGTGCGCTACGTCCAGACGGACGGCTCCCTCACACCGGCGGGCGGGCTTCCGGGCCTCAACAAGGTGTCGGCGGTGGCCGCCACGGAGGACGAGGAGCAGCTCCTGGTCGCTGTGTCGGATGACGGGCTGGTGCGGCTGATGCCGAACGCGAACTGGCAGACGATGGTCGAGAAGGGGACGTGGCCGGTCTATCCGGGCTGAGGGGCCGTACTCGTCCGCTGCCGGGCGGTGCTTGTCAGGGCTCATCAGGCCCTATCAGCGATCAGGGTTCATCCGGGCCTGTCAGGGCCGACCAGCGGCGCTGAGTGCCGCCAGGGCCGGTCGGTGCCGTTCAGTGCCCGCACGGTGCCGACGGGTGCCGGGGGTTCCGGTGATTCCGGTGAGTGCGGGTCGGTGGCCGGGTCTGGCTGCGACCGGGGTCGGCGGGGCCGGTGCGGGCTTCTCCCACGCCGGGATTTCCACGGTCCTTCCGGGTTGTCCACAGCCTTGGCCCGTGTCCGCCGCCGGCCGGGCACAGTGGTGGTCATGAGGTGGTGGTGGGGCGAGATCTCGGGGCTGGTGCTCCCCGCGGTGTGCGCGGGCTGCGGACGGTCCCGTACGCCGCTGTGCGAGGGCTGCGCGGCGGAGCTGGCGGGGCCGCCGGCGCGGACGCGGCCGTGGCCCGAGCCCGCGGACCTGCCCGTGGTGTATTCGGCCGCGCGGTACGAGGGAGTGGTGCGGTCCGTCCTGCTGGCCCACAAGGAACGGGGCGCGCTGGCTCTGGCCGGTCCGCTGGGCGCGGCGCTGGCGGGGGCCGCCGGTGCCGCGTCGCTGCACGGGCGTGGGGCGCCGGGACCGCTGCTGCTCGTACCGGTGCCGTCGGCGCGGCGGTCGGTACGGGCCCGGGGGCATGACCCGGTGCGGCGGATCGCCGTCGCGGCGGCCCTGGCGCTGCGGCGCGCGGGGACGTACGCCAGGGCCGTCCCGGCGCTGCGCCACAGTCGGCGGGTGGCCGACCAGTCGGGCCTCACGGCCCGGGAGCGGCTGGACAACATGGCCGGGGCGCTGGAGGCTGTCCCGTTCGACGGGCGGTCTCTCGGCGCGTGCAGAACCGTGCTGGTGGACGATGTGATGACTACGGGAGCCTCGCTTGCGGAGGCGGCGCGGGCACTGCGTGCCGCATTCCCGGGACGTTTCCTCGAATCCACCCGGATGTGTGCCGCCGTGGTCGCCGCGCCGCCTCTGCCGTGGGAGACCGGCCCGGTGCAGGCCGGGTACCCGCCGCGCCATCAGCCGGACCGCGGTCGTACAGCACAGTCGTACGGCGGTCGGAGATCGGCCGGGCATCGGCCGGGTATCGACCGGGCATCGGCCCGGAACTGACAGGGCCGTTTCAACGTTGCAGCTAGTGAGAGAGGGAGGGCGACGAATGGACGTACGCGCTGGTAGCGGGTGCCGACAGGGGTCCCGGCGAGCTATGTTCGGGGGTGAGGGCCGGTGAACGCTCTCCTTCGCCGAATACATGGCCGAGTTGCGGTCAGGTGTTCTCTGAAGTAACCCAGATCTTTGATATCGGTGGGGTGGCGATCTCGCCCATGGGGGAGGAGGAGGTGAAAGTCGCCAAGTCCGAGGCTCCGGTGCTGACCGGCGCCTGGTGCAAAAGGGAGATGCTCCGCAACTGAACGGCGGAGTGATCCGGGAACGGAGTTCTGCGTGGACATCGTCGTCAAGGGCCGCAAGACCGAGGTGCCCGAGCGGTTCCGCAAGCACGTGGCCGAGAAGCTGAAGCTGGACAAGATCCAGAAGCTCGACGGCAAGGTGATCAGCCTCGACGTCGAGGTGTCCAAGGAGCACAACCCGCGGCAGGCCGACCGTTCCGACCGCGTGGAGATCACACTTCTTTCACGCGGCCCGGTGATCCGGGCGGAGGCAGCGGCAGGCGACCCGTACGCAGCGCTCGACCTGGCCACGGCGAAGCTGGAGGCCCGGCTCCGCAAGCAGCACGACAAGCGCCACACGCGCAGGGGCAACGGGCGGCTGTCCGCGGCGGAGGTCGCCGATGTCGTGCCGGGCGTGGCCCGGTTGAACGGGAGTGGTGAGCCCGTCACCGAGGAATCCCCGGACGAGGTCCCCACGACCCGGATGGGCCCGCTCGAGGTGCGGGGCGAAGGGCCCCTGGTGGTCCGGGAGAAGACCCACGTCGCCGCCCCGATGACGCTCGACCAGGCGCTCTACGAGATGGAGCTGGTCGGGCACGACTTCTATCTCTTCGTCGACTCCGAGACCAAGGAGCCCAGTGTCGTCTACCGGCGGCACGCCTATGACTACGGTGTCATCCACCTGAGGACCGACCCCCTCGCCGGAGGCGAGTCGAGTGGCGCCGGTGGTGCGCTCGGCGGCTGACCCCGTCATTCCGCGGTGCCCCTGGGAGCGCCTGTGCGCTCCCAGGGGTGTCCTGTGTCGTCGCGGGATCGCCCCCGCCGCCGCGTGGGCATGGAATCATGGCCACCCGAGCCAACCGGTGCGCTGTGGACCGCTGTTGGTGGACCGCAGACCAACGCAGGCCACGGCCTCAGGGGGAGGAACGATGGCGGACAGCTTCGGCCCGGTGCACCGGGTGGGAGACGCCGGAGCCGCCGGCGAGGACGGCAACCGGGACGGGCGCCGCGAGGAGCCGATCCGGGTGCTCGTCGTGGACGACCACGCCCTCTTCCGCCGCGGGCTGGAGATCGTCCTCGCCCAGGAGGAGGACATCCAGGTCGTCGGTGAGGCCGGAGACGGCGCGGAGGCCGTCGACAAGGCGGCAGACCTGCTGCCGGACATCGTCCTGATGGACGTGCGCATGCCGAGGCGCGGCGGTATCGAGGCATGCACCTCCATCAAGGAGGTCGCCCCCAGCGCGAAGATCATCATGCTGACGATCAGCGACGAGGAGGCGGACCTCTACGAGGCGATCAAGGCCGGAGCCACCGGCTACCTCCTCAAGGAGATCTCCACCGACGAGGTGGCGACCGCGATCCGCGCGGTGGCCGACGGGCAGTCGCAGATCAGCCCCTCGATGGCGTCCAAGCTGCTCACCGAGTTCAAGTCGATGATCCAGCGCACCGACGAGCGGCGGCTGGTGCCCGCGCCCCGGCTGACCGACCGGGAGCTGGAGGTTCTCAAGCTGGTGGCTACCGGCATGAACAACCGGGACATCGCCAAGGAGTTGTTCATCTCCGAGAACACGGTGAAGAACCACGTCCGCAACATCCTGGAGAAGCTCCAGCTGCACTCCAGGATGGAAGCGGTGGTCTATGCCATGCGCGAGAAGATCCTCGAGATCCGCTGAGCGTGCCGCTTCAGCCGAGGGCGGCGATCAGCGGCGCCGCCAGCTCCGGGCGGTCCACCCGCTCCACGCGGACCGTGTCGCACCCGACCCACTGCGCCGCCTCCAGCAGCGCCCGAGCCATCGGCCGGACCGCCCTCGGCGTTTCCAGCGAGACCTGCCTGGCGACCAGGGCGGTCCCCTCCCGCGCGGGATCGACCCGCCCCAGCAGTCGCCCGCCGGACAGCAGCGGCATCGCGAAATAGCCGTGCACACGCTTCGGCTTCGGCACGTATGCCTCCAGGCGATGGCTGAAGCCGAAGATCCGCTCGGTCCGGGCCCGCTCCCAGACCAGGGAGTCGAACGGCGAGAGCAGCGTCGTCCGGTGCCGGCCGCGCGGCTCCGTCCCGAGCGCGGCGGGATCGGCCCACGCCGGCTTCTCCCAGCCCTCGACGCGGACCGGCACCAGTCCGGAGCCCTCGACCACCGTGTCGAACTGCTCGCCCCTCAGCCGGTGGTAGTCCGCGATGTCCGCTCGGGTGCCCACGCCCAGCGCCTGTCCGGCCAGCCGCACCAGCCGGCGCAGACACTCCAGGTCGTCCAGGTCGTCATGGAGCAGGGCGTCGGGGATGGCGCGCTCGGCGAGGTCGTACACCCGCTTCCAGCCGCGCCGCTCCGTGCACACCACCTCGCCGTACATCAGTGCCCGCTCGACGGCGACCTTGGTCTCCGACCAGTCCCACCAGACGCCGCCGTTCTTCGCCCCGCCCAGTTCGGTGGCGGTCAGCGGGCCCTCGGCGCGCAACCGGCCGAGCACCCTCTCGTACGCCCCGTCCGGCAGGTCGTGGTACCACTGCGGACGCGCGCGGTAGGCGCGGCGGCGGAAGGCGAAGTGGGGCCATTCCTCGACCGGGAGTATGCAGGCCGCGTGGGACCAGTACTCAAAGGCGCGCCCCTCGGCCCAGTACGCGCTCTCGACCGACCTGCGGCCGACGGCCCCCAGCCGGGCATAGGGGATCAGTTCGTGCGAGCGGGCCAGTACCGAGATCGTGTCCAACTGCACGGCGCCGAGGTGGCGCAGGACTCCCCGCACACCGCCCCTGCGGTCGGGGGCGCCGAGGAACCCCTGGGCCCGCAGCGCGATACGGCGGGCCTCGTCGGCGGACAGTTCGGCAACGGCGGGCGGCGCGGTGTTCATGCTCCGCACCCTAGGGTGCGGCACTGACACCGGCACTGACACGAGCACCGGCACCGGCACGAGCACCGGCATCGACGCTGACACGAGCACCGGCACCGGCGCTGACACGGGCACCGGCACCGGCGCTGACGCCGGGGCTGACGGCAGCCCCGGCGTCAACGCCGGTACGGACCGGGCCGCCGGCTGCCCGCTCCGGTGGGGCGCCCCGGAGCGGACGCGCCGGAGCGGTAGAGGAGCCCCCGGGCACGGCAGCGCGGCCCGCGCCCGGGTGGCGTACGCCGTGCCGCGGCGGCAGCGCGTCACCCCCTCGCCGGGAGGTAGGGGACCGGGCTCGGCAGCCCCAGGTCCGAGGGAAGCAGGGAGGCGACCCGGCAGTCCCGCAGGGTGCCCCGGTGGTGGAAGCCGGAGCGCTGGACGCCCTCGACGGTGAATCCCGCCTTCTCCGCGACGGCGAGCGAGCCCGTGTTGCCCACTTCGGCGCGCCACTCCAGCCGGGCGCAGTCCAGCCGTGTGAACGCCCAGCGCGCCATGGCGAGCGTCACCTCGGTCGCATAGCCCCGGCCCCGCTGCTCCTTCGCCGTCCAGAAGCCGATCTCCCAGGAGCCCGAGCGGGGGTGGTGCAGGCTCGCGGAGGCGATGAGGGAGCCTCCGCCACGCGGACGCGCGGACAGGGTGTACTCCGTGTCGTCGCGCCAGCCGGTGGGCACGGTGACCTCGACGAACTCCTCGGCGTGCCGCAATTCGTACGGTGAGGGGACCGGGATCCAGCGCTGGATGTCGGGGTCCTGGCACGCGGCGCGGACCTCTTCGGCGTCGCCCGGGGCGAACGGGCTCAGCCGCAGCCGGTCCGTGGTGAGGGTGATGGGCTCCATGGCCGAATTCTGGTCACTCCGAGTCGGTGCCGCGAACACTTTTCGGGATCGGCGGCACTTTCCTGGTCGTCGGTGCGTTCTCCTGACACGCGGCAGTCGCCCCCGCCGTACTGCGGCTCTCCCGGCCCGGCGCCGTCCTCGCTTACGATGGCCGATGCGGTGGGGTCCACCTGCCGTGCCCGTGCCCGTGTCCACACGACCCAGTGCCAGGCCCGACCGGCAAGGAGACCAACCTCAGTGTCCGTCTTCAACAAGCTCATGCGTGCAGGCGAAGGCAAGATCCTGCGCAAACTGCACCGCATCGCGGACCAGGTCAACTCCATCGAGGAAGACTTCGTCAACCTCTCCGACGCCGAGTTGCGGGCCCTCACCGACGAGTACAGGGAGCGCTTCGCCGACGGCGAGAGCCTCGACGACCTGCTTCCCGAGGCGTTCGCCACCGTCCGTGAGGCCGCCAAGCGCGTGCTCGGCCAGCGCCACTACGACGTCCAGCTCATGGGCGGCGCCGCGCTGCACCTCGGCTTCGTCGCGGAGATGAAGACCGGTGAGGGCAAGACCCTCGTCGGTACCCTCCCGGCGTATTTGAACGCGCTGTCCGGCGAGGGTGTGCACCTGATCACGGTCAACGACTACCTGGCCGAGCGCGACTCCGAGATGATGGGCCGCGTCCACCGGTTCCTCGGTCTGTCCGTCGGCTGCATCCTCGCCAACATGACGCCCGCGCAGCGCCGGGAGCAGTACTCCTGCGACATCACCTACGGCACCAACAACGAGTTCGGCTTCGACTACCTCCGCGACAACATGGCGTGGTCCAAGGAGGAGCTCGTCCAGCGCGGCCACAACTTCGCGATCGTCGACGAGGTCGACTCCATCCTGGTCGACGAGGCCCGTACGCCGCTGATCATCTCCGGCCCCGCCGACCAGGCCACCAAGTGGTACGGCGACTTCGCCAAGCTGGTGAAGCGCCTGGACCGCGGTGAGCCGGGCAACCCGCTGAAGGGTGTCGAGGAGACCGGCGACTACGAGGTCGACGAGAAGAAGCGGACCGTCGCCATCCACGAGTCCGGTGTGTCGAAGGTCGAGGACTGGCTCGGCATCGACAACCTCTACGAGTCGGTGAACACCCCGCTGGTCGGCTATCTGAACAACGCCATCAAGGCCAAGGAGCTGTTCAAGAAGGACAAGGACTACGTCGTCATCGACGGCGAAGTCATGATCGTCGATGAGCACACGGGCCGTATCCTGGCCGGCCGCCGCTACAACGAGGGCATGCACCAGGCGATCGAGGCGAAGGAAGGGGTGGACATCAAGGACGAGAACCAGACGCTCGCCACGATCACCCTGCAGAACTTCTTCCTCCTCTACAACAAGCTCTCCGGCATGACCGGTACGGCCATGACCGAGGCCGCGGAGTTCCACCAGATCTACAAGCTGGGCGTCGTGCCGATCCCGACGAACCGGCCCATGGTCCGCAAGGACCAGTCGGACCTGATCTACCGCACCGAGGTGGCCAAGTTCGCCGCCGTGGTCGACGACATCGAGGAGAAGCACCGCAAGGGGCAGCCGATCCTCGTCGGCACCACGTCGGTCGAGAAGTCCGAGTACCTCTCGCAGCAACTGCTCAAGCGCGGCATCCAGCACGAGGTCCTCAACGCCAAGCACCACGAGCGCGAGGCCGTGATCGTGGCCCAGGCCGGCCGCAAGGGCTCCGTGACGGTCGCCACGAACATGGCCGGCCGCGGTACGGACATCAAGCTCGGTGGCAACCCGGACGATCTCGCCGAGGCCGAGCTGCGCAGGCAGGGCCTGGACCCCGGCGAGCACGTCGAGGAGTGGGCCGCGGCGCTTCCGGCCGCCCTGGAGAAGGCCGAGCTGGAGGTCAGGGAGGAGTTCGAGGAGGTCAAGTCCCTCGGCGGGCTGTACGTCCTCGGCACCGAGCGGCACGAGTCGCGGCGTATCGACAACCAGCTGCGCGGTCGTTCCGGCCGCCAGGGGGACCCCGGCGAGTCCCGCTTCTACCTGTCCCTCGGCGACGACCTGATGCGGCTGTTCAAGGCGCAGATGGTCGAGCGCGTCATGGCGATGGCCAACGTCCCGGACGACGTCCCGATCGAGAACAAGATGGTCACGCGCGCCATCGCGTCCGCCCAGTCCCAGGTCGAGCAGCAGAACTTCGAGACGCGCAAGAACGTCCTGAAGTACGACGACGTGCTCAACCGGCAGCGCAAGGTCATCTACGCCGAGCGCCGCCGCGTCCTGGAGGGTGAGGACCTGCACGAGCAGATCCGCCACTTCATGGACGACACGATCGACGCGTACATCCAGGCCGAGACCGTCGAGGGCTTCGCCGAGGAGTGGGACCTCGACCGGCTGTGGGGTGCCTTCAAGCAGCTCTACCCCGTGAAGGTGACCGTCGACGATCTGGAGGACGCCGCGGGCGACCGGGCCGGCATCACCGCCGAGTTCATCGCCGAGACGATCAAGGACGACATCAACGAGCAGTACGACGAGCGCGAGAAGCAGCTCGGCTCGGACATCATGCGCGAGCTGGAGCGGCGCGTGGTGCTGTCCGTCCTGGACCGCAAGTGGCGTGAGCACCTCTACGAGATGGACTACCTCCAGGAGGGCATCGGCCTGCGCGCGATGGCGCAGAAGGACCCGCTGGTGGAGTACCAGCGTGAGGGCTTCGACATGTTCACCGCGATGATGGACGGCATCAAGGAGGAGTCCGTCGGCTACCTGTTCAACCTGGAGGTCCAGGTCGAGCAGCAGGTCGAGGAGATCCCCGTCCAGGACTCCGCGGAGCGGACCTCGCCGGCCAAGGAGGACGCGGTGCCCGCCGCCGCCGGCCGCCCCGAGATCCGGGCCAAGGGCCTGGACGCCCCGCAGCGTCCGGACCGGCTGCACTTCTCGGCTCCGACGGTCGACGGCGAGGGCGGCATCGTCGAAGGCGACTTCGCCCACGGCGAGGCGGCCCGCTCCGAATCCGACGGCATGACGCGGGCGGAGCGCCGCAAGGCCCAGAAGGGCGCGGGGCGCCGCCGCAAGAAGTGACACCGCGGGGCGACACCGCGCGACCGGGGTCGGGTGGGGTCGGGTGGGACCGAGACCGCGTGGGACTGAGGCCGCGTGGGACTGAGGCCGTGGGGGACTGAGGCCGTGGGGCCGGACGCCGGATGGCGTCCGGCCCCACGGCCTTTCGCCGAGTGCGACGGCGTATGACGGGCACCTGGCGGCAACCGGGCACGGGCTGGTCTCCCGGCGTCCCAGGTGTCCCATGTGCCCCAGGCCTCCTGGTCGTCCAGCTCCGCCGGTCCCGCCGGTCCCGCGGTCGCTGGGGGGCGCCGGGCGGGCCGGCGGGCTGTCGATGGCCGGCCGGGTGCCGACCGCACCGGGCCCCGCCCGGGACCGCGGTGGGGGATTACCGGGACGGACCGTGACCGGTCGGGATCCGGTCAGGCCCCCGGCTGCCGGGTGGGCCGGTGCCGTCGCGGCCGTACGGGGTCCGCGGAGCCGTCCAGACCGGACCCGGCAGACGGATCGCGCGGGTCCGGCCGTCGGCCCCGCTGGGGCCCGCACGAGCCGGTCGGCCGGCCCCGGGCCATGGCGGCCGCCGTCGGCCGGGGGTGTCCGGAGGCCGGGTCCGGCCGTCGGTCAGACCCCGGCCATCAGCCGTTCGCCGCCGAGTTCCACGGCCGCGCAGCGCCAGCGGAGGTCGGGCCCCTGTTCCAGGCGGAAGGCCATGGCGCGTACCTGCTCGCCCGCGGTGATCCGGGCGAAGGCCTCGATGACGCCCGGCTGCGGCACGTACTCGTCGCAGTGGCGGAGGACCGGGCGCAGTCCGTTCGTGCTGAGCGGTGCGCCGGGGGCCAGACGGACGAGTTGCTCGTACGCGTGGCCGATGGTGTGGCCGAGCATCCAGTGCACTGGCCGATGCCCGCTGAGGACCGAGAGCAGCCGTTCCGCGAACCAGTAGCGGGGAAGCCGGGAGCGGCCGCCGGTGGAGGTACCCGGGTCGCGCTCGGCCTCGATCCGGCGCGGGGCCCGCCCCGGGGCGCGGCTGTCGTGACGGTTCCCGGGCCTCGTCCCCGTCCTTGCCGAGGTGTGCTGCATCGCGGTCGCCCCTTCGGTACTCACAAGTAACTTCTCGGTGGGGATCTTGTACGGGCCGGTGGGCGGCGGCCGCAACGGCCTCCACCTTCCGCGCCGGGCGCGAACGGTTTCACCTATCAGGGTGAGGGGCGGGCTCCGGGGCCCGGAACGGCGCGGCTCGGAAGCCCTCGCCGTCATCCGGGGACGACGCCGTGGAGGGGTCGCGAGGCAGCCCGAAAGAGTAGTTCGCACGTATCCTTGGACGCTCACCCGACTACGAAAGCGGCCACCATGCGCGTCTACGTTCCCCTGACCCTCCCCGGTCTCGCAGAGGCGCACAAGGCGGGCGAGATCGGCCCCGGTCCGCTGACCGCCTACGCGGTGACGCCGGCACTGCGAGAGTGGTACGTCTCCGACGATCTCGAGGAACTCGAGTACGCCGCGCTGAACCGGGCCGCGGCGGCGTCGCTGCGGTCGCTGGCCGGGGAACCCGACGTGCCGCGGCGCCGGGTCGTGGTGGCCGTCGACGTCCCGGACGGGGCCGCGACCGCGGACCCCGCGGCAGGGCTGGGATCGGCCTCCCTGGGCGAGGTGCGGATCGCGGCCGCGGTGCCGCTGGAGAAGGCGGCGTCGGTGCACGTCGACTCCGAGGAGGCGGAGGGGGACGTGGCCGCCGCGGCGGACGCGCTGGGGGCGGCGGACCACGGCGACGACGACGCGCAGTTCGTCGTGGACGGTGCGGAGGACCACGAACTGCTCTGGTACGGGGTGCAGGAGGTCCCCGGCCTCGTCGACTGAGACCGGACCGGCACCCGGCACCCGGCACCCGGCACCCGGAAGTTCATCCGCCGGATCCGCTGATCCCCGGCCCGTTCGGCGTGCCCGTCACCCCACCAGTCACCCCGCCCGGCTCCGTCCTCACCGTGCTGTCCGTGCCGCCAGTGCCGCGTTCCGCCAGGGCCGCCGGTGCCGCCCGTTCTGTCCGTGCAGACGGCCGCGTGTCGGCCGCGGACGGTACCGTTGCCTGTCATGGGGAAGCACAGCGCGCACGTGGTCTGGGACTGGAACGGCACACTCCTCGACGACATCCACACGGTCATCGAGGCGACGAACGCGTCGTTCGCGGAGATCGGGCTCGGACCGATCACGCTGGAGCGCTATCGCGAGCTGTACTGCGTGCCCGTGCCGCGGTTCTACGAGCGGCTCATGGGCCGCCTGCCCACGGACGAGGAGTGGGCGGCCATGGACGCGGTGTTCCACCGCCACTACTGGCGGCTGGCCGAGGCCTGTCTGCTCACGGCCGGGGCGGCGGAGCTGCTCGCGTCGCGCCAGTCGGCGGGGCGCACGCAGTCGCTGCTGTCCCTCGCCCCGCACGAGCATCTGGTCCCGATCGTGCGGCGCCATGGCATCGAGGATCGCTTCGTACGTGTGGACGGACGGGTCGGCGCCTCCCATGCGGGCAAGGCGGAGCACATGGTGCGGCATCTGACCGCGTTGGAGGACGTGCCGCCGGAGCGGATCGTGGTCGTCGGCGACGCGGCGGACGACGCGCTCGCGGCGGCCCACGTCGGTGCGAAGGCGGTGCTGTACACCGGGGGCTCGCACAGCAGGGCGAGCCTGCGGGCCTCGGGGGTTCCGGTCGTCGACAGCCTCGCGGAGGCGGTCGAGGTGGCAGAGGAGCTGGTGGGGTAGCCGGGGCGGCTGGGCGGTTCCGCGCCGTCCCTCCCCGCGCACCCGGAACCGCGCCACGGGTTCCCCGCCCCTCGGTCCCGCGCACCCGGAACCGCCGCCCTCCCGCCTTCGTGTCCGTCTCGTGGCGGTGGCGGTGGCGGTGGCGGTGGCGGTGGCGGTGGCGGTGGCGGTGGCGGTGGCGCCGCCCGCCGGTCTCGCGCGCCCCGCGCGCCTGCCCCCGCCGCCCGCAGGCCCCTTCCCCCGGCCTGTCGGGAGCCCTGCCCGGCCCGGCTGCGCTCTCAGCTCAGTGGCGACATCGGCTCAGCGCCGGCATCAGCTCAGCGGCGCCTTCGCCCTCAGCAGCCGGAGGAACTCGCGCATCCAGGCCGGATGGTCGGGCCATGCCCGGGAGGAGACCAGGGTGCCGTCCACCACCGCCTCGGCGTCCTGGAAGGACGCGCCGGCCGCCTGCATGTCGAGTTCCAGCGCCGGGTACGACGTCACCCTGCGGCCGGTGAGGCTGCCCGTGGCCGCGGTGAGCAGCGGGCCGTGGCAGATCTGCGCGACCGGCTTGTCCGCGTCGAAGAAGGACTTGAGGATCTTGCGGAGTTCGGGGTCGTTGCGGAGGTACTCGGGAGCACGCCCGCCCGGGATGACGATCGCGGCGTAGTCCCCCGGGTCGACCTCCGAGAACGCCAGGTCGGCCGGCCAGGTGTAGCCCGGCTTCTCGGTGTAGGTGTCGAATCCCGGTTCGAAGTCGTGGACGACGAACCGGAGCTTCTTTCGTGCGGGGGCCGCCACGTGGACCTCGTAGCCCTCCTCGCGCAGCCGCTGGTACGGGTAGAGGACCTCCAGGGACTCCGCCGCGTCGCCGGTGACGATCAGGATCTTCACGCTCATGGCTTGTGCTCCCCTGTATGGATTTGTGGATTTGTCGGCCTTCGGCCCTTCCGGGGTCAAACTGCCGTGCACACGGCTGTTTGCCAAGGGGGCGCGTGTCGCTGTCCAGAGTGTCAAACTTCCGGCCCCGCTTTTGTACACATACGGCTCATGACGGGTCAGGGGTACGGGGCGATAGCCTTGGACGCGTGATCAGCGCGATACGCCGAGGGGGCAGCGAAGCCCCCCGGAGGCAACACCCGGCGTCTGCCGGGGTACCGCGCCCGGGACGCCACGGCGGCCGGGTGCGAGCTGATCCTCCCCGCGCACCCGGGTTCGGCCGGGGCCTGCGCGGTCACCTCTCGGGCCGGACGCCCACCCGGGCCGACCAGGGCCCGGACATCCCCCATCCCGGCGCGGCGCCGACCCCGAGCGGAGACCCCGTGTCGCGGCGCTGTGCCATCTTTTCCACCTACGTCACGCAACGGCGCGCGACAGGAGCCAGAGGACATGCAGACCAAGCTGGACGAAGCCAAGGCCGAGCTGCTCGAAAGGGCGGCCCGGGTAGCTGAGCACAGCCCGGGCGGGGGGCGACTTCCGACCGGGGCCGACAGCGGGGAGCGCCCTGACCGGGACCACCTCCTCGCGTTCCTCCAGCGCTATTATCTGCACACCGCACCCGAGGACCTCACCGACCGCGACCCCGTCGACGTCTTCGGAGCAGCCGTCTCGCACTACCGCCTCGCGGAGAACCGCCCGCAGGGCACGGCCAACGTCCGGGTGCACACCCCGACCGTCGAGGAGAACGGCTGGACGTCCAGCCACTCGGTCGTCGAGGTCGTCACCGACGACATGCCGTTCCTGGTCGACTCGGTCACCAACGAGCTGTCCCGTCAGGGCCGCGGAATCCATGTGGTGATCCACCCGCAGGTCGTGGTCCGCCGCGATGTCACCGGCAGGATGATCGAGGTCCTCGGCGGCGAGCCGAACGGTGCCGCACTGCCCCACGACGCCCTCGTCGAGTCCTGGATCCACGTCGAGATCGACCGGGAGACCGACCGGGCCGACCTCAAGCAGATCACCGCCGATCTGCTGCGGGTCCTGTCCGACGCCCGTGAGGCCGTCGAGGACTGGGAGAAGATGCGCGAGGCGGCGCTGCGCCTCTCCGAGGAACTCCCGCGGGAGCCCATCCCGGGCGATCTGCGCGAGGAGGAGGTCGACGAGGCGCGGGAGCTGCTGCGCTGGCTCTCCGACGACCACTTCACCTTCCTCGGCTACCGCGAGTACAACCTGGTCGACGGTGACGCGCTGTCCGCGGTGCCCGGCACCGGCCTCGGTATCCTCCGCTCCGACCCGCACCACGCCGGAGCCGACTCCCAGGGGCACCCCGTGAGCCCCTCGTTCAACCGGCTGCCCGCCGACGCCCGGGCCAAGGCCCGCGAGCACAAGCTGCTGATCCTCACCAAGGCCAACAGCCGCGCCACCGTGCACCGCCCCAGCTACCTCGACTACGTGGGTGTGAAGAGGTTCGACGCCGAGGGCAACGTCATCGGCGAGCGCCGATTCCTCGGCCTCTTCTCGTCCGCCGCCTACACCGAGTCCGTGCGCCGCGTCCCGGTCATCCGCCGCAAGGTGGCCGAGGTCCTCGACGGCGCGGGGTTCTCTCCGCACAGTCACGACGGCCGCGACCTGCTGCAGATCCTGGAGACGTACCCGCGCGACGAACTCTTCCAGACGCCCGTCGACGAGCTGCGCTCCATCGTCACCTCCGTCCTGTACCTCCAGGAGCGCCGCAGGCTGCGCCTGTACCTGCGCCAGGAGGAGTACGGCCGGTACTACTCCGCCCTCGTCTACCTGCCGCGCGACCGCTTCAACACCACCGTCCGCGAGCGGCTGACCGGGATCCTGATGGAGGAGCTCGGCGGCACCAGCGCCGACTTCACCCTGATGAGTACCGAGTCGGTGCTCACCCGGCTGCACTTCGTGGTGCGCGTGCCGTCCGGTACGGAGCTGACGCACCTCACCGACGCCGACAAGGAGCGTCTGGAGGCGCGGCTGGCCGAGGCGGCCCGCTCCTGGGCCGACGGATTCACCGAGGCGCTGAACGCGGAACTGGGCGAGGAGCGCGCCGCCGAACTGGCGCGCAAGTACGCGGGCGCCTTCCCCGAGGGGTACAAGGCCGACCACTCGCCCCGCGCCGCCGTCGCCGACCTCGCGCACCTGGACCAGCTCACCCGGTCCGGCAACGACTTCTCGCTGTCGCTGTACGAGCCGGTGGGCGCCGCGCCCGGCGAGCGCCGCTTCAAGATCTACCGGTTCGGCGAGCAGGTCTCGCTGTCGTCGGTGCTGCCGGTCCTCAACCGCCTCGGCGTCGAGGTCATCGACGAGCGCCCGTACGAGTTGCGGTGCGCGGACCGCACCACCGGCTGGGTCTACGACTTCGGTCTGCGCATGCCGACCGCGCCGGGCAACAGCGGGGAGTTCCTGGGCGACGACGCCCGCGAGCGGTTCCAGGACGCCTTCTCGGCCGTGTGGACCGGGGCCGCCGAGAACGACACGTTCAACTCGCTGGTGCTGCGGGCCGGGCTCACCTGGCGCGAGGCGACGGTGCTGCGCGCGTACGCCAAGTACCTGCGCCAGGCCGGGTCCACCTTCAGCCAGGACTACATGGAGGACACCCTCCTCAACAACGTCCACACCACCCGGCTGCTGATCAACCTGTTCGAGGCCCGGATGGCCCCGGACCGCCAGCGGGCCGGCACCGAGCTGACAGACGCCCTGCTGGAGGAGCTTGACGCCGCGCTCGACCAGGTCGCCTCGCTCGACGAGGACCGGATCCTGCGCTCCTTCCTCACCCTCATCAAGGCCACGCTGCGCACCAACTTCTTCCAGCAGGCGGCGGGCGGCTCCTGGCACGGCTATGTGTCGATGAAGTTCGACCCGCAGGCCATCCCGGACCTGCCGGCGCCCCGCCCGGCGTACGAGATCTGGGTGTACTCGCCCCGGGTCGAGGGCGTGCACCTGCGCTACGGCAAGGTCGCCCGCGGGGGCCTGCGCTGGTCCGACCGGCGCGAGGACTTCCGCACCGAGATCCTGGGCCTGGTCAAGGCGCAGATGGTGAAGAACACCGTCATCGTGCCGGTGGGCGCCAAGGGCGGGTTCGTCGCCAAGCAGCTCCCCGACCCCTCCGCGGACCGCGAGGCGTGGCTCGCCGAGGGCATCGCCTCGTACCGGACGTTCATCTCGGCACTGCTCGACATCACCGACAACATGGTCGGCGGCGAGGTCGTGCCGCCGAGCGACGTGGTGCGCCACGACGGCGACGACACCTATCTGGTCGTCGCGGCGGACAAGGGCACGGCGACGTTCTCCGACATCGCCAACGAGGTCGCGATCGCCTACGACTTCTGGCTCGGCGACGCCTTCGCCTCCGGCGGCTCGGCCGGCTACGACCACAAGGGCATGGGCATCACGGCCCGAGGTGCCTGGGAGTCCGTGAAGCGGCACTTCCGGGAGCTCGGCCACGACACCCAGACCCAGGACTTCACCGTGGTCGGCGTCGGCGACATGTCGGGTGACGTGTTCGGCAACGGCATGCTCCTCTCCGAGCACATCCGGCTGGTCGCGGCCTTCGACCACCGCCACATCTTCGTCGACCCCGACCCGGACTCTGCCGTCTCGTACGCCGAGCGCCGCCGGCTGTTCGAGCTGCCCCGCTCCTCGTGGGCCGACTACGACACCGGGCTGCTGTCACCGGGCGGCGGCATCCACCCCAGGACCGCCAAGTCGATCCCGGTCAACGCCAAGGTCCGCGAGGCCCTCGGCATCGAGTCCGGGGTGACGAAGCTGACGCCCGCCGAGTTGATGAAGGCGATCCTCCAGGCCCCGGTCGACCTGCTCTGGAACGGCGGCATCGGCACCTACGTCAAGGCGTCGAGCGAGTCGAACGCCGACGTCGGCGACAAGGCGAACGACGCCATCCGCGTCGACGGCGACGAGCTGCGGGTCAAGGTCGTCGGCGAGGGCGGCAACCTGGGCCTGACCCAGCTCGGCCGCATCGAGTTCGCACGCGGCGGCGGCCGGGTCAACACCGACGCCATCGACAACAGCGCCGGCGTGGACACCTCCGACCACGAGGTGAACATCAAGATCCTGCTGAACGGCCTGGTCGCCGAGGGCGACATGACCGTCAAGCAGCGCAACAGGCTCCTCGCGGAGATGACCGACGAGGTCGGCGGGCTGGTGCTGCGCAACAACTACGCGCAGAACGTGGCCCTGGCCAACGCCGTCGCGCAGTCGCCCAGCCTGCTCCACGCCCACCAGCGCTTCATGCGCCGACTGGGCCGGGAGGGCGCGCTGGACCGCGCGCTGGAGTTCCTCCCCAACGACCGGCAGATCCGCGAGCTGCTCAACAACCGGCACGGCCTGTCACAGCCCGAACTCGCCGTCCTGCTCGCCTACACCAAGATCACGGTGGCCGAGGAGCTGATCGGCACCTCGCTGCCGGACGACCCGTATCTGCGGGGACTGCTGCACGCGTACTTTCCGGAGCCGCTGCGGGAGAAGTTCCCCGAGGCCGTCGACGGCCATGCGCTGCGCCGCGAGATCGTCACGACCGTGCTGGTCAACGACACCGTCAACACGGGTGGTTCGACCTTCCTGCACCGCCTGCGCGAGGAGACGGGGGCGTCGATCGAGGAGATCGTCCGCGCGCAGACCGCGGCCCGTGCGATCTTCCGCCTCGGTGAGGTGTGGGACGCCGTGGAGGCGCTGGACACCAGGGTCGCCGCCGACGTCCAGATCCGGATGCGGCTGCACTCGCGCCGTCTCGTCGAGCGAGGCACCCGCTGGCTGCTGGGCAACCGGCCGCAGCCGCTGGAGCTGACGGAGACCATCGACTTCTTCGCGTCCCGGGTCGACCGGGTGTGGGCCGAGCTGCCGAAGATGCTCAGCGGCGCCGACCTGGAGTGGTACGAGGGGCTGCTGGAGGAGTTCACCGTCGAGGGCGTCCCCCAGGAGCTGGCCACGCGGGTCGCCGGATTCTCGTCCGCCTTCCCGACGCTCGACATCGTGGCCATCGCCGACCGTACGGACAAGGACCCGCTCGCCGTCGCCGAGGTCTACTACGACCTGGCCGACCGCCTGCGGATCACCGAGCTGATGGACCGGATCATCGAGCTGCCGCGGGCCGACCGCTGGCAGTCCATGGCCCGTGCCTCCATCCGCGAGGACCTCTACTCGGCGCACGCCGCCCTGACCGCCGACGTCCTCGCCGTGGGCAACGGGACCGCGACGCCGGAGCAGCGCTTCAAGGCGTGGGAGGGCAGGAACGCGTCGATCCTGGGCCGTGCCCGGATGACACTGGAGGAGATCCAGGGGTCGGACACGTTCGACCTGGCGAACCTCTCGGTCGCCATGCGCACGATGCGGCAGCTGCTGCGCACGCCCAGCTGACCGGCTTCCCGGCGGCTGAGCCGACCCGCTGTCCCTGTGGGTGAAGGGGGCGTCCACCGTCGTGGTGGGCGCCCCCTTCGTTGCCTTTCAGTGCTTTTCGGTTTCTTTCGGTGTCTTCAGCGTTCTTCAGCGTTCTTCGGTGTTCTTTCGGTGTTCTCCAGCGCCTTTCTGTGCACCTCCGGTGCCATGTCGTCCCCTCGCGCGTCATGCCCGGTCGACCGTCATGCCCGGTCGACCGTCATGCCCGGTCGACCGTCATGCCCGGTCGACCGTCATGCCCGGTCGACCGTCGTGCCCGGCCGACCGCAGCCTCCGGGCCGGCAGCGCGGCGAGGCGCCGGCCGGTGTGCCGGGAGGTGAGGCGGACCGCGGCCGGGACCGAGCAACGCGGACCGCCGGGCCCCGCTCCGGGGCCCTACGGCTGGGACCCGGGATCCCGAGGACCCGGGCCCGGCGGGTGCCCCGCTACTTCTTCCGGGTGAAGGCCTCGTACTCCGCGACGACTTCCTTCGCCGGGCCGTCCATCCGCAGCGTCCCGGACTCCAGCCAGAGTGCCCGGTCGCAGGTGGTGGTGATCGCGGAGTTGCTGTGGCTGACGAGGAAGACGGTCCCGGCCTCCTCGCGCAACTCGGCGATCCGCTGCCGGCTGCGCTGCTGGAAGGCGGCGTCGCCCGTCGCCAGCGCCTCGTCGATCAGCAGGACGTCATGGCTCTTGGCCGCGGCGATGGAGAAGCGCAGCCGGGCACCCATGCCGGAGGAGTACGTCCGCATGGGCAGCGAGATGAAGTCGCCCTTGTCGTTGATCCCGGAGAAGTCGACGATGTCCTCGTAGCGGGCATGGATCTCGTCGCGGGTCATGCCCATCGCGAGGCCGCCGAGGATGACGTTGCGCTCGCCGGTCAGATCGCCCATCAGCGCGGCGTTGACCCCGAGCAGCGAAGGCTGGCCGCGGGTGTAGATCCTGCCTCCGGCCGTCGGGAGCAGGCCGGCGATCGCCTTCAGCAGGGTGGACTTGCCGGAGCCGTTGGAGCCGATCAGCCCGATCGCCTCGCCCCGGTACGCGGCGAAGCTGACGCCCTTGACGGCGTGGACCTCGCGGCTGCCGTCCCGGCCTGGGCGGCGGGTGAGGATACGGCTCAGCGCGGCGGTGGCGGCGCCGCGGCCGGTCCTCGCGCCGTTGACCCGGTAGGTGATGTGGACGTCGTCCACCACGACGGTCGGGGTCCCGCCGGCCGGGGTTGCCCCGGTCGGGGTGGTGTCCGTCGGACGCGCCGGACGTGCCGGACGTGCCGGACGCGCCGGGTCGGTCGCCGTCTCAGCCATGGCCGTACTCCTCCTCCGCCTTCCAGAAGTACACGAAGCCGCCCACTCCGAGGAGTACGGCCCAGCCGAGGGCGAGCGCCCACACGTGCGGCGGCAGCTGGGCCCCGGTGTAGCCGTCTATGAGCGCGAAGCGCACGAGGTCGATGTAGACGGCCACGGGGTTGCAGCGCAGGGCCAGCACCACGGGCTCGGGCAGGTCCAGGCGCTTGAGCACCATGGGAATGCTCCACATCACGCCGGACACGTACATCCAGGTGCGCAGCAGGAAGGGCATCAGCTGAGCGATGTCCGGGGTGCGGGCGGCGAGTCGGGCGACCACCATCGCGATGCCGGTGCTGAACACGGCCTGGAGCGCGAGGGCGGGCACGGCCAGCAGCCAGGAGGGCTTCGGGAACTCGCCGAAGCACATCAGGATCACGGACAGCGCGCCCATCGAGAACGCCAGCTGCTGGAGCTGTTGCAGGGCGAGCCCGATGGGCAGCGCGGCGCGGGGGAAGTGCAGGGCCTGGACGAGGCCGATGCTGCCCGAGACGGCACGGGTGCCGGCGGTGACGGAGTTGGCCGTGAAGGTCCACACGAACACGCCCGTGACCAGGAACGGCACGAAGTCCGGGATGCGCCTCGCGGTGCCCATGAGCACGCCGAAGACGAAGTAGTACACGGCCGCGTTGAGCAGCGGGGTCATCAGCTGCCAGAGCTGGCCGAGCTTCGCCTGGCTGTACTGGGATGTGAGCCGCGCGGTGGCGAAGGCGGTGATGAAGTGCCGCCGGGACCAGAGCTGTGCGATGTAAGTGCCGAGCGGCGGCCGCGCACCGCTCACGGTCAGACCGTGCCGGGCGGCGAGGTCGCCGAGGTCGCCGAGGTCGGTGGAGTCCTTCGCCGGTGGTTCCGACGGCCTGGCCGTCGGGCTGATCACGCTGGTCACTCGCTCGCCTTCGCCGAGGTCGGGAGGTACGGCCGGCACGGAGGCCCGGTGTCCGGGCTGTGACCGGGGCGGCAGGGGCCCGGCCACAGCCCGGACACCGGGCCGGTGCGCGGACATCCGGCCGGTGCGCGGGGCATCCGCCACAGCCCGGACACCGGGTCGTGTGCGCCCGTCGGTCGGCGGATGCAGGTCGGTGGCGCGGCGCCCGTCGGCCGACGGGCGCGCAGTGGTCTGACGGGCGCACGGGGACGATGGATACGCGTGGGGACGGACCCGTTTCGTCGCTACGGTGAGAGTAGGACCGATCGACGTCGGAACGCAACCGTCTCGTCGTCACGGGTATGCTGCTGGACATGACCACGGACCCCCGCGCCCGACGCGCCCCCGCGGGAGCCGCAGTGCTCCGGGAGGACGTGACCGAGGCGATCCGCGCCGCCGTCTTCGAGGAACTCGCCGCGGTCGGCTTCGCCCGAATGTCGATCGAGGGCATCGCCCGCCGGGCGGGTGTCGGCAAGACCGCCGTCTACCGGCGCTGGAAGTCCAAGCTCTCCCTCGTCCTCGACCTGGTCTCGGCCGTCGCCGCCCAGGGCCTGCCCGCTCCGGCCACCGGCTCGCTGTACGGGGACGTCCGCGCACTTCTCGAAGTGGCCGCGCATGCGCTGCGCCACCCCGTCGCCTCCCAGGTCATCCCCGACCTGCTGGTCGAGGCCGCCCGCAACCCGGAGATCGCGGAGACGATCAGGGCCGCGCTGCTGGACGGCCGTCAGGGAGTCGCCGCGCTCGTCGTACGGGACGCCGTCGGGCGGGGAGAGCTTCCGGAGACGGCGGACCCGGATCGCGTCACGGACCTGGTCCTCGGCCCCCTGTACTGGCGGCTCGTCGTCGTGCGCGGTGAGCTGCCCCCGGGGTACCTGGACGATCTCGCCGCATCGGTGGTCGCGGCACTCACCCGCGGCTGACGCGCGGGTCCGGCGCGGTCGCGGCCCGGGGGTGCCGGACCGGTGGGTGCGTCCGGGGGAACCGCCCCGCGCGGCGGGAGCGCGGAGGCCGGCGATCAGCCCGCGCCCGCTTCCGCGGCCGAGGGGCCGGTCGTGCGTGTCGGGTGTGGCGGAAGTGTCGGGTGTGGTGTGCGGCTGCCGTCGAGCCGTGGACCTGCCGCCCCATTTGTGGCTGTGGCTGTGGCTGTGGCTGTGGCTGCGGCTGTGTTCGTACCCGTGTCCGCACATTCGGCTGCACTGTGGTTGGGCGGCGCTGGATGCCGGGGTGCGTCGCCCCGGCTGGTACGCAACCGCGCACAGCGGCCGGCGTGCCCGCTTCGGTTCGCGCCCGCCGCGCCCCCGAGCCGCGCCCGAGTCGCGCTCCACCGGGTGGGTGATCGGCCGCTCGGCGCGTAGCTCCCTCCGTGCGCGGGTCGTTGCCGTGGAGGGCGGGCGCGGAGGCGCCCGCGGGTGTGGAGGTCGCCATGAACCCATCGAGCACGGCCGGGATCCCGGCCGTCCCCGAGGTTCCGGACGGTGCGGAGTCGCCCGACGTCACCGTCGTGGTCGCGGTCCGCGACGACGGGATGCCGCGCCTCGGCCGCTCCCTGGGCTCGCTCGCGGGCCAGACCATCGGAACGGCCCGGATCGAGGTACTGGTCACGGGAGTGCCGGAGCGGCCCCCGGCCGGTGGCGCCGGGCCGTCCGCGGCGGGTCGGTACGGGCGCGCGGCCGACGACCAGTACCGGCCCGCGCCGTACGGGCACTCCGCCGGTGGTGCTCACCGGCAGTCGGCGGCCGACGGCTGCGCACCGCCCGCCGCGATGTCGCCGGGGTCCGCTCGGACGGCCCTGTTCCGGTCGCCGCCGGGCGATACCGGACCGGCGCCGGCGCACCAGCGGCATGAGCCTCACCTGCCTTACCCGTCGTATGAGCCGTATGAGCCGCACCGTTCCCATGAGCCGCACCGTCTCGATGAGCCGCACCGTTCCCATGAGCCGCACCGTCCTCACGAGCCGCTGTGGATCCCGTCCGGCGCGGCCGGGTCGCTGTCGTCTGCGGATCTGCGCGCGGCCGGGCCGCTCTCCGCTGCGGAACTGTGCCCGGCCGGGCGCACCGACACCGTGAACCAGGCCCTGGCTTGTGCACGCGGCCGATACCTCTTCTTCCTCGACGCGGCCGACCTCCTCGGCCGGGAGGCGCTCGCCCGGCTGGTCGACGCGGCCGACAGCCGGGGCCACGACGTCGTCTACGCCAAGACCGCGGCCTCGGGGGCCGCCGTCTTCCGCCGCACCCGGCACGGCGTCGCCCTCGACGACCCCGGGCTGGCCTGGGAGCTGTCCGCCGCCAAGCTGTTCCGCCGCGAGCCACTGGTGCGCCATGGACTGCGGTTCGTCGAAGACGTGCCGGCCGGCCTCGCCGAACAGGTCTTCACCCTCGAAGCGCTCTTCCGGGCGCGCAGCGTCGCCGTGCTGGCCGACTACGACTACCGCTTCGCCGGGGCCGGGGCCGCGGCGCCGGGCCGGGGGCGCCGGTCGGGCCCCGAGACGCGGAACTCCTCGGCGGCCCTGGCGGCGGCCGCGGCGGAGCCCGGCGGCCTGGAGGGCCTGCTGCGCGGGACGGCCGCGGCGATGGCCGTCACCGCCCGCTTCACCGGCCCCGGCCCGCTCGGCGACGGCTACCTGCTGCGGCACTTCGCCCACGAAGGTGACGTCCTGACCGGCCCCGCCTTCCTCAGGGCACCGGAACCGGTACGCCGACGGGTGTTCGCCGGGGTGCGGAGGCTGGTCGCCGACCACCTCGGGGACTCCGTACTCGCCGCGTTGCGGCCCGGGCTCAGGCTCCGGTTCTCCTATGTACGCGCCGATGACGAGGCCGGGCTGGTCACGGTGCTGCGCTACGAGGCCGGGCACGGTGCCCCGCCGCTGCGCACCGATCTCGTCTCCGCGGACTGGCGGCGAACCGGGCCCGCCCGTCACACCCTCGTCGTCACCGCCCGTACCCCGCTGCCGCACCTCGGGACCCTCGGTGCCGGGCCGGTGCGGCTCACCGGCTGCCCGGAGGCCGGCAGCGTGCTGCTGCGGCCGGCCTCCGGCGGAGCCGGTACGGAGATCGAGGTGCGGATCCCCGCGGAGGCGTTCCCGGCGGGCCGGACCCGGATCGGGCTGAGCACGGCGCTCCTCGGCACCGAGCACACCGCCGCCGTGGCGCCCGGAACCGCGCCCCGGCAGGTCCACGCCCTGCGGGGGCTGCGCCCGTACCGGCTGGACGTGAGCCCCGACGGCGGCGACGCACTGGTCGTGGCCGTCATGCCGGTCGGGCTGCCGGCCGGGCCCCGCCGCGCGGAACGGGCCTGAGGCCCGCGGTGGGCCCTGTTCCCTCCCGCATCACGCGACGCGTCCTCGCCGTGCTGACCGGAATCGGTCTTCGGCGCGCGCGGCCCGGGCGTGCCGAGCCGCCTTCGGCGGGCGGCCTCCTGCACGCTCAACCCGTCCCCCGGCGGCCGGAGACAGGGGCGGCCGGAGCCAGGGACCGGCGGGGGTCAGTGGCGAGCGGGGGTCAGTGGCGGGACCGGCGGGGCGTCGACGGAGCGGGCGGCACGGTCCAGGGCACTGGCGAGCAGGGCGAGGTCCGTGGGCCCGTTGCCCAGTTCGCGCACGGGCCGGCGGGCCGGCGGGTCACCCATCCGCTCCCACGCCAGCTCCACGACCGTGGGGCGCAGGGTCGCCGTCCTCGGGATACGGCCCGTCACCCGTCCGCCCTGGAAAGGTGTCACGCTCCCGTCCGGGCGGGCGAGTCTGCCGCGTCCGGGCGCCGGATCTCCCGGGCCCGGTGCCATGGCCGGTGTTTCCAGCACCACCCTCAGCCGGGTGCCGCGGGCCAGTTCGGTGTCCGCCGTGCGGTCCGGGCGGGCGGACGTCGCCACCAGGTGGACGCCGAGCCGCCGCCCGTCCCTGGCCACCGCCTCCAGCGCCCTGACGACCGAACCCGCAGCGGGGCGGCCCGGACTGCCGAGCGCCGGTGCGACCAGTGCGTCGTAGTCGTCGACGAGGACGACGAGCCGGGGCAGCGGCCCGGGTTCCCCCGCCGCCTCCGTCGCCCGTGTCGCTTCCGTCGCTCGTGTCGCTTCCGTCGCTTCCGTCGCCCGTGTCGCTTCCGTCGCTCGTGTCGCCTCCGTCGCCCGTGTCACCCCCGTCCGCGAACGGCCGTCCGCCGGGCGGAGTCCGAGCGTGCCGCCGGGGGGCGGCTCCAGAGCACCGCGCGGGTCCGCGCGGGTCTCCGCCCCTCCGTCCGCTCTCGCCACCGCCTCCGCCGTCGCCTCGGCTCGGACTTCCGCGGCGCCGGGCGGTCGCTGACCGATCAGCCGCTCGGCGACCTCTCGGCGCGTGTGCCACTCCTCGAACGCCTCCCGGCCCAGTAGTTCCGCCCGCTGCCTGAGTTCCGCGCCGAGCGCCCGGGCGAACTCGCGCATCCGCAGGGGGTCGGCGGCGACCAGAAGCTCGGCGACGTGGGGGAGTTCCATCAGCGCCGACAGGCCCTCACCGCGCTCGCCTCCGGCGCCGTCCACGAGCAGCAGCGCGAGCCGGTCCGGCCGGCCTCCGGCCGCGAGCGAGGCCGCGATCGTGCGGAGCAGCTCCGTACGGCCGCTGCCCGACGGGCCCTCGATGAGCAGATGCGGGTCGTCCGACGTGAGGTCCACGGCGACCGGTCCCCGGGGCCCGGCTCCCAGCACGGCCGTGCCCGGGTCCGCCGACGCCCAGCGGGCCATCAACGACGCCGGGGTGGCCCGGGCGAGGTCCAACTCGTCCAGCAGCCGTGCCGACCGGGGAAGCGGGGCCGCCGCCCTGCCCGGCGGCGGGGCCTCCCCGTCGGCCCGCAGCGGCGCCAGGGCACGGCCGAACCGCTCGGCCCACGCCGCCGACACCCCGTCCACCGCCGCGACCGTGCCATGGCCCGCCGGGTGCCCCGCGGCCGTGCGCAGCAGCCGCAACGCCGTGGCCACATCGCCGCTGAGCAGTCCGACGGCACCGCACTCCCGGAATGCCGGTGACGCCGCACAGGCTTCCTCGTACGTCGCCGCCACCGGGGAGAGCGGCGAGGCGGGCGGGGTCTCGGCGAGGCAGACGAGATGGATACCGGCGGCCGCCCCGCCCCGGGCGAGGCGGGCCGTGGTCTCGCGCAGCGCGGCGGAACCGGGGTCGCCGTCCAGGACCACGAGCGTGCGCGGCCCGGTGTGGCGCGCCGCCGCCGTCTCGACGGCGCCGCGCTCCGCGCTCGGCCAGCCCGGGCCGAGCGGCCCGTCGTCCAGCCGCCGGGTCAGCTCGGCCGTCCTGGCGGTGGCCTGGTCGCAGTCGTAGGCGAGGAGCAGCCGGCACTCCTGGCCGTGGGCCGGCCGCAGATGCGGCAGCCAGCCGAGCCAGCCCCACGCCTCCTTGCGCTCCTCCAGCGGCCGGGCGCGGTCGGTGCTGATCAGCACGATCTCCAGGTCCGCCGGCGAGTGGAGCGCGGCGGCCTGGGCGACGACGGAGCGGGCCAGCCCCATGAGGCGGTACCGGGGCCCGGACAGGCCCAGGGATCCCGACTCCCGGAGGCCGACGGTGACGGGCACGGCGGGGGTGTCCGCGCGGTCGGCCGTGCCGAGGCGGACGACGAGGGACTCGGGATGGCGGGCGTCGCGCTCCCACAGCCGTGGTCCCGGGCCGAGCGCGGTGAGCAGCACGGCGGCGGGATCGGGCCAGATCTCGGCGATGGGCTCCGCCGCGCCGGGCAGGCTCGTGCCGTCCGCCTGCGGGAGGCCGGGCTCGTCGCGGCCCCCGGCGAGTCGCCGCGCCCAGGCGCCTATGCCGCGCCTGCGCCGCCCGCCGCGTCCGGTGTCCGGGCCCGCCGGGGCGCCCCCGCCGGTACCGAGGCCGTCAGCCACTCCCGTGCCGTGTGTGGTGGCGCCGGACGCGGTCGGGCGGTCGGGCTTGGTGCCGTGCGGGGGTCGCGCCGTCGCACCGGTGGCGGACGCGCCCGCACGGTGGCCGCCGTGCCCGGCGGGGGCCGCGTCGGAGCCCCTTCCGTACGGTGTGCCGGTGCCGGTGCCGGTGCCGGTGCCAGGCGCGAGGTCTCCGGCTTGGGGGACGCCGTCCGTGGCCCGGAGCGCGCCCCGGGTGGCCGGCCCGGGGTGGGGTGCGGGTCCGGGAGCGACGCTGCCGGACCGGTCGCCGTACGGGGTGCTCCCCGCCGGTCCGGCGTCGGAGGCGCCCGCCCCGTGCCCGCCGTCCCGGCCGTGCCGCGCCGGGTCCCGACCGCCGTCCTCGCCGTACCCGGTCCAGCCGCCCGGCGCACGGGCCTCGCCGTACGGGACGTCCGAGGGGCGAGCGGCCGCGGTCGGCGCGCCCCGGCCGGGACGGCCGGGGCCGGTTCCCGGGACGGCGGAGGAGCCGCCCGGAAGACGGTGGCCGGGGTACGCGGCCCGGTCCGGGCCCGCCTCTCCCGACTGCCCATCGGTGTCCGCCCGGTCCGGGCCCGCTGCCCCCGGTCGCCCTCCGGCGCCGTCGGCCGGTGCGGCGCCGTGGCCGCCCCGCACCCCGGCCGAGGGTCCCGAAGCCAGTGCGTCCGCCCGCCCGTGGAACGCGCCGCCGCCCCGGAGCGAGGCCGGTGGCGAGGTCTCCCCGAATTCCGCCGCCCGTGCCCCAGCTACTCGTTCCCCAGTCGCCTGTTCGTGTGCCGCCTGTTCGTGTGCCGCTTGTTCGTGCGCCGCCCGGTCGCCCGCCGCCCGGTCGCCCGCCGCCCGGTCGCGTGCCCAGGACGGGACCCGGTCCGGGAGGTCTCCGGCAGATGTGGGGCGCGGTACGGGGCGGCGCACCCGCAGATGCCCCTCGCCGTCCGGAGCGATCACCGTACGGCCTTCGGCACCGGACGGGTCCGGCACCGGGGCACCGGCAGCCGACGGGCCGGAACCGGAGCCCGGATCAGGTGGGGAGGCGTAACCCGGATCAGGTGGGGAGGCGGAACCCGGCGCCGGGCGGAAGGCGGAACCCCGGGAAGCCGCCAGCCGGAGCGCGGACTCGCCGATGCGCAGCAGCGCGCCCGGCCCCAGCCGGACCGGGCGCCGCCCGACCTCCGCGCCGTCCAGCGTCGTGCCGTTCGTGGAGCCGAGGTCCGCGACCGTGACGACGCCGTCCCCGCCGACCGTGACCTCGCAGTGCAGCCGCGAGACGTCCGGGTCGTCCAAAGGCACGTCCGCCTCTGCCGCGCGCCCGATCCGGATGCGGCCCTCGTGCAGCAGGTGGACCCCGCCCGCGTCCGGCCCTGCGACCACATGGAGCTGCGCCCGCTCCGCCGCACCCTCGTGGTCCGCCGCCTCGTCCTCGCCCGGAGCGTGCAGCGACAGCACCGCCCCGTCGACGAGCGGCGGTTCGCCGAGCGTGCACCGCCGGGCGTCGAGCCGCTCCCGGCCCGCGTAGAGAACGACCGACCCGGACGACGGTGCCTCCGTCCTCGACGCGGCCGCGGCCAGTGCCGAGGCGACCGCCGCCAGCGCCGTACCCGCGGGGGCGGTGACGAGCACGTCGCTCGCGCGCGTGGCGCCCTGCGAGGACTGGCCGCTGCGCGGCGCGAGGACGGTCAGCCGGATCTGCATCGCCGTCAGCGGTCCCTTCTGCGCGGGGTGCCCGGCAGGGGAGCCGCCCTGTGATTCCCCCCACCCGGCAGGTCGGCACGGCCGAGGGGCTCTCCCGGCCCCGCGGCTCCGTGCTGGAGGCATCCTCGCATCCGCCACGGACAACGCGCCCCGCCCCCACCCGTAAGTGATCTTGATTGGCCTGCTCTGGCCGCAAAAGTGCCTGGTTGGGATCGTCTCTGCCGTCCGGCAGACGGCCGTTCGGCAACCGCCGGGGCGCTCCCGGCGTCTTAGTCGCCGATCCGCTGATCACCCCGGTGACCCGATCGGCGGCACTACAGTGGGTCCGACACCCGGACGGAGCCAACCATGGACCGGGGAGACGGAACCACGGGGAACGACGTTCCATCGACGATCAGCAGGGAGCGCATGACGTGCGGCCGGTAGGGAGCAAGTATGTGCTCGAGGAGCCGCTCGGCCGCGGCGCCACGGGCACCGTCTGGCGGGCCCGTATGGGGGGCTCCCCCGGCACTGCGGCACCCGGGGGGAGTGAGGCCGCGGGCGCGGGTGCGGCCGTGCCCGGCGAGACGGTTGCGATCAAGGTCCTCAAGGAGGAGCTCGCCAACGACCCGGACATCGTGATGCGCTTCCTGCGCGAGCGGTCCGTCCTCCTCCGGCTGACCCACCCGAACATCGTGCGCACCCGCGACCTGGTCGTGGAGGGCGATGTCCTGGCCCTGGTCATGGATCTCGTCGACGGCCCCGACCTGCACCGCTACATCCGCGACAACGGGCCGTTCAGCCCGGTCGCGGCCGCCCTGCTCACCGCCCAGATCGCGGACGCGCTCGCCTCCAGCCACGACGACGGCGTGGTCCACCGCGACCTCAAGCCGGCCAATGTGCTGCTCGCCGAACGGGGCGGCGAGATGCACCCGATGCTCACCGACTTCGGGATCGCGCGCCTCGCCGACTCCCCGGGCCTGACCCGTACGCACGAGTTCGTCGGCACCCCGGCCTATGTGGCGCCCGAGTCCGCCGAGGGCCGCCCGCAGACGTCCGCCGTGGACGTCTACGGCGCCGGGATCATGCTGTACGAGCTGGTCACGGGCCGTCCGCCGTTCGGCGGGGGCACGGCACTGGAGGTGCTCCACCGCCACCTCAGCGAGGAGCCCCGGCGCCCCTCCACCGTTCCCGGCCCGCTGTGGACGGTCATCGAGCGCTGTCTGCGCAAGGAGCCGGCCGAGCGGCCGAGCGCCGTGAACCTGGCCCGGGGCCTGCGGGTCGTCGCCGCCGGTGTAGGGGTGCACGCCACGTCCGCGCAGATCGAGGCGGCCGAGGGCGTCGGGGCCCTGCTCGCACCGGACCCGTCGCCGGCCACCGTCCCCGGGATGCCGGGCGCGGCCGATCCCACCCAGGTGCTGCCGCACAACGCCGCCTCGCTGCACCAGGGCGGCGACCCGTACGACCCGAACGCCGCGACCAGCGTTCTTCCGCAGTCGGGCCCCGCCGGCGCCGCGGGGGACCGGACCGCGGTCATGCCGCCCGTGCCCCCGCGCCCCGACGGACCGCCGCAGGACGCCGGCCCGCCGCAGAGCGACGGACCGCACCCCTGGCAGTCCCAGTTGCAGGCGGCCCGGGACCGCAACGAGCAGACCCAGGTCCAGTACCTGGACCCGAGTGAGGACCCCCTGCGCCGCCGTCCGCAGCGCCGGCCGGCCCCGCAGCAGCAGCCGTACCAGCAGCAGTACCAGCAGCCGTATCAGCAACAGGGCCGCCGTCCTCAGCAGCAGCAACAGCAGCAACAGCAGCAACAGCAGTCGCAACAGCAGCGGCCGTACGCCCCGCCCCCGCAGCAGGGTTACCCGCCGCAGCCGCAGCCGCAGCCGCAGCGCCGGAGCGCGCCGCGGCAGCAGCCGCCCCGCCAGGCCTCCCAGCGGCCGCCGCGCGAGCCGCGGCCGCCCCGGCAGCGGAGCGCCAACCCGATGCGCATCCCCGGTCTCGGCTGCCTCAAGGGCTGCCTGTTCACACTGCTGCTGCTCTTCGTGGCGGGCTGGCTGATCTGGGAGCTGACACCGCTCCAGGACTGGATCGCCCAGGGCAAGAGCTACTGGCAGGCCATCGGTGACGCCGTGTCGGGCGTGACCGACTGGATCTCGGAGCTGGCCGGAGGCACGTCCGGAACCGGTGCGGACTCGGGCCTCGGCCCGGGCCAGTAGCCCGCCGCGCACGATCCCACCATCGTGACCTCCGTCGTCATGTCGACTTCTGCGGGGGAAAAAGCCCCGCAGAGGTGACGGTTGGCGCCTCCGGGGCACGACGCCCCCGACATCCGCGTAGTTTGATGGGCAACGCCAGCCGCTGAGGGAGCAGTCTTGGCACGGAATATCGGCAGCCGGTACGCGGCCCATCAGATCCTGGGCCGGGGCAGTGCGGGCACGGTGTGGCTCGGCGAAGGGCCCGAGGGCCCCGTCGCCATCAAGCTGCTGCGCGAGGACCTCGCCTCCGACCAGGAGCTGGTCGGGCGGTTCGTACGGGAGCGCACGGCCCTCCTCGGACTCGACCACCCCCGCGTCGTCGGCGTGCGAGACCTCGTCGTGGACGGCAGCGACCTGGCCCTCGTCATGGACCTCGTCCGGGGCACCGATCTGCGGACCAGGCTCGACCGGGAGCGCAGGCTCGCGCCCGCGGCCGCCGTCGCGATCGTCGCGGACGTCGCCGAGGGGCTGGCCGCGGCGCATGCCGCCGGCGTCGTCCACCGCGACGTCAAACCGGAGAACATCCTGCTGGACATGGAGGGCCCGCTCGGTCCCGGCGGCGCCCATCCCGCACTGCTCACCGACTTCGGCGTCGCCAAGCTGATCGACACGCCCCGCCGCACCAGGGCCACCAAGATCATCGGTACGCCGGACTACCTGGCCCCGGAGATCGTGGAGGGCCTGCCCCCGCGCGCCGCAGTGGACATCTACGCCCTCGCGACCGTGCTGTACGAGCTGCTCGCAGGCTTCACCCCGTTCGGCGGCGGGCACCCGGGCGCCGTACTGCGCCGCCATGTCACGGAGACCGTCGTCCCGCTCCCCGGTGTCCCGGACGAGCTGTGGCAGCTCGTCGTCCAGTGCCTGGCCAAGGCGCCCGCATCCCGTCTGCGTGCCTCCGAACTGGCCGCGCGGCTGCACGACCTGCTGCCGATGCTCGCGGGGATGCCGCCGCTCGACGTGGACGAGCCGGACGCCGGGCCCGGCGAGCCGTACGAGGAGACCGAGTACGCGGCGCGGCCGGCCGAACCTCGGCGCCGCGGGGCCGTCCCGCTGGTCCGCGGCTCGGCCACGGACGCCAACCGCGACACCCACACCTCGATGCGCGTGCCGGGCCCCGACGAACTGGCGGGCGGCGCCCGCGGCACGGCCCGCGCCCCGCGCACACCCGGCCAGCGCCGCCCCGGCTCCGCCCGGCACCGGGCCCTCCGCAGGCGCCGGATCACACTCGGCGTCGCGGGTCTGGTGCTGGCCGCGGCGGCCGGCGTCGGCGGCTGGCTGGCGGCGAGCGGCGGCGACAGCCCCGCACCGCCCGTGGACTCCGAGCAGTCGGCCCCGGCGCAGCCCTGACCGGGCTCCCGGCCCCGCCTGCGCCTGCGGCCGGAGCCCGGGCGGAGGCCGGGACGGAGGCCGGGGCGGGAGCCGGGTCAGGGCGGTAGGCCGGGTCGCAGCCTCTTCCCGGTGACCCGGTGACCCGGTGACCCGGTGACCCGGTGACCCGGTGACCCGGTGACCCGGTGACCTGTGCCCTGTGACCGGTGCCGGTGCCGGTGCCGGGTGCCCGTCGTCCTCGGACGCGACAGGCGCGACAGGCGTGATGCGCGATGCCGTTACCCTTGGACGCGTGGCAGTCGTCGATGTATCCGAAGAGCTGAAGTCCCTCTCCTCGACCATGGGGTCGATCGAGGCCGTCCTGGACCTCGACAGGATGAGGGCAGACATCGCCGTGCTCGAGGAGCAGGCGGCGGCGCCGTCCCTCTGGGACGACCCCGAGGCGGCGCAGAAGATCACCAGCAGGCTCTCGCACCTGCAGGCCGAGGTCCGCAAGACGGAGGCGCTCCGCGGGCGGATCGACGACCTCGAAGTGCTCTTCGAGCTCGCCGAGGCCGAGGACGACCCGGACACCCGCGCCGAGGCCGAGGCCGAGCTCGAGGCCGTCCGCAAGGCGCTGGACGAGATGGAGGTCCGCACCCTCCTCTCCGGCGAGTACGACGAGCGTGAGGCGCTGGTCAACATCCGGGCCGAGGCCGGCGGGGTCGACGCCGCCGACTTCGCCGAGCAGCTCCAGCGCATGTATCTGCGCTGGGCCGAGCGCCACGGCTACGGCACGGAGGTCTACGAGACCTCCTACGCGGAGGAGGCCGGCATCAAGTCGACCACCTTCGTCGTGAAGGCGCCGTACGCCTACGGCACCCTGTCGGTGGAGCAGGGCACACACCGCCTGGTCCGCATCTCCCCGTTCGACAACCAGGGCCGGCGGCAGACGTCCTTCGCCGGTGTCGAGGTCCTCCCCGTCGTCGAGCAGTCCGACCACGTCGACATCGACGAGTCCGATCTGCGCGTCGACGTCTACCGCGCCTCCGGTCCGGGCGGCCAGGGCGTCAACACGACCGACTCGGCGGTCCGCATCACCCACATCCCGACCGGCATCGTCGTCTCCTGCCAGAACGAGCGCTCCCAGATCCAGAACAAGGCGAGCGCGATGAACGTCCTCCAGGCGAAGCTCCTCGAGCGCCGCCGCCAGGAGGAGCAGGCCAAGATGGACGCCCTCAAGGGCGACGGCGGCAACTCCTGGGGCAACCAGATGAGGTCGTACGTCCTGCACCCGTACCAGATGGTCAAGGACCTGCGTACGGAGTTCGAGGTCGGCAACCCGCAGTCGGTGCTCGACGGCGAGATCGACGGCTTTCTGGAGGCGGGCATCCGCTGGCGGAAGCAGCGGGAGAAGTAGCGGTAGCAGCTGTACGCGACGGCCGTGCCTCCCCCGCGGGGGAGGCACGGCCGTTCGCGGTTCCGGAACCGCCAACCGGAACCAGAACCGATTTCGGTCCGTGGTTTCGGTGCCCGGCCCCGGGCCCCGGCCCCGGCCCTGGCCCTGGCGGGCGCGCCGACCGAAGGCCCCTCCGCGGACCGGTGGCCCGGCCGGCCCGCTGCCCCGGCCGGCCCGCTGCCCAGGCGTCCGCGTGAGTGCGTGTGCCCTGCTCCCCCGTGCCGGCGCAGGCACTGTGGCTGCCGCCACACCGCAGGCGGCGCATCCGGCAAGCCGCTTGCGTAAACTCAATTCCTGCTCAAGGAAGCAGAGTTCACCATGCGCGGACAAACGCTCACGGATAGATTCTCGAATCCGGGCGCAAGCCGTTGGTGCGACCGTGGGCCGGCTGCGCCGGGGCTGCACGTCCGCACCTCTTCACACAGAGGTGCTCGCGACGATCGGCGCCCCCGCGTGGTCGCGCCGGCAGCGACGGATGCGCGGCATCCGCTTCCTTATCCGCCCTGTGTGCCCGCGGTCACTTATGCCTTCGGCAGCCCGTTTCGCCGCGTCGCTGTGCGGCATTCCGGGACGCGTATGAAGCCGGAATCGTTCTCGACCGTCCCCCCGGTGCCGTGTGGCCGGACCTGCCGGACCGTCATATAGGGCATCGTGCGCGGGATTTGCTGATGCGATCTGCCGGCAGGTGATCGCTCCGGCCCGAACGCCGCGGTAGCCGGCCGCGATCTCATCGCCTACCGTGGGGAACCGGATGGTATTAGGTGGGCGTCGTAGTGTCCGAGGAATTGATAGATTCACAGGGAATGCATAACAGCGCCCGCTCATTCGGGGTGAATCGGGCCTGCACGGCCGCCGTCTGGCACGCTTTGCTTCCGGTCGGGTACTTTCCGTAGTGTGTCCGGTCCGGGAGTCGAATCGGATCAAGGGGTGCGGGCGGGCGGGAATGCGGCATGCCCGAACTTACGTGGAACGGGAAATGGATGAATCCTAAACCGGTGGCATGGTTCCTTAAGCGAAGTCTCTTCGGTTGACAAAGAGAAGTTCAGGAAATGCCGCCACGGAGGGAAGTTTTGCTTATTGTTTGTGCGGCAGCGGCGTCATCGGATCGCCACCCCCACCCATGGGCGACCGGAAGCAGTTGACGACGGACGTTCCGCCAAGCACTGCCACGATTCGCAGGAGAGGCAAGGATGGTCGGGCACAGCGGCAGCGGGTCCTCCGCAGAAGGCGCCCATTCCGTGCTCCACACACGACTCATACCGCCCGTGCTCGGCCCCCTTCTCGACCGTCCCCGACTGTTCCGGACGCTCGACAGCGGAGTGACGAGACGGCTCACCGTCGTGGTCGGTCCGCCGGGGGCGGGCAAGAGCGCGCTCCTGGCCTCCTGGGCCGGATCACTGCCGCTCGGCGAGCCGGCGTGGCTCACTCTCGACGCCGACGACAACCACGTCCCCCGGCTCCTCACCCATCTCGCCGCGGCCCTGACCCGTGCCACCGCCTCCCGGGGCGGCGAGGCTCTCCGCTTCGGCGACGGGGTGAGTGTGCCGGCCCTGCTGGACGAGGTGTCCGGGCATCCGCATCCGCTCGTCCTGGTCGTCGACGGCTTCCACGAGCTGAGGCCCGGGCCCGCGCGCAGTGCGCTGCTGCAGTTCGCCCGGTACGCACCGGGCGGTCTGAGCGTGGTGCTCGCCAGCCGGAGAGAACCGGACCTGCCGCTCCACAAGCTCCGCGCCGGCGGCGAACTCACCGAGATCAGGGGCGCGGACCTCGCGTTCACCCATGCGGAGACGGCCGAGCTGTTCCGGGCGCACGGAGCGGGGGCCGATGACGACCAGATCGCCGCCGTGGTCCGATGCTCGGGAGGCTGGGCCCTGGCGGTCCGCTACGCCTCGGTCAACCCGGTACGGGGCAACGATCCCCACTCCTGCCTCGAGGGGTGGTCCCAGGCCATCCGCCACTGCTCCGACTTCCTGCTCTCGGAACTGCTCGACCCGATGCCGACGGACGACCAGGACGTGTTGCTGCGCACCAGTCTGCTCGGCGGGTTCAGCGCGTCCCTGCTGCGCGCCCTGACGGGCCGGGCCGACCTCAACCGGGTGCTGCGCAGACTGTCCACCGAGCATGACCTGCTGGTGCGTGACGACGAGTGGACCTACCGGCTGCCCAACCCGCTGATGCGGGGGGTGCTCTCGAGGGAACTCGCCGAGCGGTACGGCTGGCCCGAGGTGAGCCGCCTGCTGAACAAGGCGGCCCGCTGGTACGAGGACATGGGTGCGACCTCCGCCGCCCGGAGGTACGCGGCAGCCGCGCAGGCCCACGCGGCGGGGCCCGCGCCGGGGGGCGGCATCCTCCTCCCGCCGGGGCTGGGGCGCGTCGGTGGGGGAGCGTCCCCCCGGGTGCCCGCGGGTGACGCAACCCGGTCACCCGCCCGGTCACCCGTCCGGTCACCCGCCGGGTCACCCCGTCCGTCACCCGCTCCGCTGCCCCCCGGTGAGGAGGCCGCAACGGGCTCCGGGCCGTATGCGGCCGCCGACTCGCTGACGCGCAGCGAACTCGACGTCCTGCGGCTGCTGCCGCAAGGCCTGACGCTGGACGAGATCGCCGCCCGCCGCCACGTGTCCCTCAACACCGTCAAGACGCAGGTACAGGCCATCTACCGCAAGCTCCAGGTCGGCCGCAGACGCGACGCGGTCCGGGTCGCCGCGGAGCGAGGCCTGATCAGTCCCCGGGGCTGACCCCCCACGGCCCGCCGGCCCCGGGCCGTGCTGCCCCGGGTCGTGCTTCCCCGGGTCGTGCTTCCCCGGGCCGTGCTTCCCCGGGCCGTGCTCCCCGGGTCGTGCTGCCCGGGCCGTGGTGCCCCGGTCGCCGGGGCGGGTGTCCGGTGTGGTGCTTCCCCGGGTCGTGCTGCCCGGGTCGTGCTGCCCGGGTCGTGCTGTCCCGGGTCGTGCTGCCCGGGTCGTGCTGCCCGGTCGCCGGGGCGGGTGTCCGGTGTGGTGCTTCCCCGGGCCGCGCTGCCCCGGGCCGTGCTTCCCCGGTCGCCGGGGCGGGTGTCCGTGCTGCCCCGGGCCGTGCTGCCACGGTCGCCGGGCCGTGCTGCCCGGGTCGTGCTGCCCGGGTCGTGCTGCCCGGGTCGTGCTGTCCCGGGTCGTGCTGCCCGGGTCGTGCTGCCCGGTCGCCGGGGCGGGTGTCCGGTGTGGTGCTTCCCCGGGCCGCGCTGCCCCGGGCCGTGCTGCCCGGTCGCCGGGGCGGGTGTCCGGTGCGGTGCTGCCGGGTGTCGTGCTGCCCGGCAGACGTCCGGTGCGCCGCCGCCGGCGCGAGGGCGCTCGCCTCGGCGCCCCGTACGGCGGGTGATGCTCCGTCACCCTCATCCCGTCCGGCCCCCGGAACGCGTTTCACCCCCGACGCGTGATGCCTCCCCCACCGGCCCACCGGTTGGCTTCAGCCGATCGCTGCGCACGCAGATGACAGGAGGCAGCCAGTGCTGGATGCATGTGCGAGGGACGACCGGACCGCCGCCGCGGACCGGGGGGACGGCGCGACGGAGGACGACCTCGCAGGGCTCCGGCGGCTGGAGGCTGTCGTCGGGCCCGCCGGGCGGCCGGTGCGGGGGTCCCAGCTCCTTCCCAACCTGCCGGGCGAGCCCCCGTACTCGGTCTTCGTCTCGTCCATCGGCGACCCCACCGCCCTCTGGTCCGACACCCCCGCCCAACCTCAGGGGCTGGACGGCGCCGGAGGCGGAACCGACGCCGAGCGGGCCCGGCTGATCAGTGTCGCCGAGGCCCTGGAGCGCTACACCAACTCCTTCTACCAGCCGCAACTGGTGCGCTGGGCGACCGCGGACGAACTCGGCGACGAGGCGGTCGACCTGGACGCGCTCCCGCGCTGCTCGGAGACGGAGCTGTCCGACGAGGCGAACTGGCTGATCCGCCCCGACGGTTCGCTGCCGCAGCGCTGGGTGCGCGGCTGGTCGCTCACCCGCGGCCGCCCGGTCTGGATCCCCGCGTCCTACGTCTGGCTGTTCACCGCGCACGAGGCGATGGGGGAGCGGATCGCCAACCCCATCTCGACCGGCTGCGCGATCCACTCGGATCTGCATCAGGCGCTGGTGAACGGTGTCTGCGAGGCGATCGAACGCGACGCGATCGCAATGGTGTGGCTCCAGCGCCTCGAACTGCCGGAGATCGACGTCACCGGCGAGCCGTCCCTGCGGGAGCAGCACCGGCGGGTCAGGGACGGCTTCGTCGAGTACCGCTTCTACGACGCCACCACGGACGTGGGCGTCCCCACGGTCTACGCGGTCGTGCTCAGCGACCACAACGACACCCTGGGCCAGCTGGTGATGTGTGCGACCGGGACCGACCCCGCCGAGGTCATCCGCAAGATCTACCGGGAGGCGGCCTCCTCGCGTATCGCCCTGCAGGCCCCGCACAGCGTCCCCGGGGACCCGCGGGACTTCACCAGTGTGCTGCACGGCGCGATCCACATGGGGCGTCCCGAGCGGCGCGGGGCCTTCGACTTCCTGCTGGGCGGGCAGCGCGCCACCCGGGTGCCCGGTGATCTGCCGCGGGCGCCGGCCGGCCCTCCGGAACGGCAGCTGTCCTGGCTGGTGGAGCGGCTGGCCGCGGTGGAAGCGGAGGTGATCGCCGTGGAGCTGACGACGGACGAGGCCCGGCGCGCCGGGCTCCGCTCGGTACGGGTCGTCGTACCCCAGCTGATGCCGCTGTCCTTCGTGCACCGCAACCGCTACCTGGCGCACCCCCGGCTCTACCGGGCACCGGTCGCGATGGGGCTCACCAGCCACCCGGAACACGAACTCAACCCCCACCCGCAGCCCTTCGCCTAGGAGAGAACCGCCGTGCCGTTCACCACCGCACCCGCGCACATCCTGTGGACCGGGACGTTCGGCAGGAGGGTCGCCGACCACCTGACCGCTCTCACCGACTGGCCCTCCGCCACCGCAGACGCCCTCGGGACCCGGTCCGCGGAGTGGCCCCACACCGCGCTCCGCGTGCTCGCCCTCTGGCGGGACGAACCCACCCTCCTGGAGGGGGTCGCCCGGCTGCACAGCGCGTGCCGCACGACCTGGCTCCCGGTCGTCCAGGAGTTCCCCCTCATCAGGGTCGGCCCCCTGGTCGTGCCGGGCGAGGGCCCCTGCCACTCCTGCTACACCCGGCGCCGGACCCAGCACGAGCGGGGGCGCGAGGTCTCCCGGGCCCTGCAGCAGTCGAGGTCGGCCGACCCAGGCCACGGGATCGCCGGGTTCACCGACGCGCAGGCCATGATCGCGGCCGGTCTCGCCGTGGACCTCCTCACCCGCTACCGCACCGGCGACGGAGCCGTACCCGGGCAGGTGACCTTCTACAACATGCTGAGCCGGTCGCTGTTCTCCGACACGGTCATCGGCGTCCACGGCTGCGAGGAGTGCGGGGCGCCGGTGGACCCCGACGACGGATGGCGGTGGCTCGCCGACGAGCTGCCGCTGGCCACCGGCACCGCGGCGGGAGGCGAGCGGTGAGCGCCCTCGCCGGCGAGCCGGGACAGCGCGGCACGCCCGCGGCGGTCGTCGCCGCGGCCGTGAGCACCGATCCCCAGTTCCGACTTCCCGCCCGCCCGCAGCTCTGCCGGGGGCTCCACGTGGTCGACACACCGGACGGCGTGGTCATCGACGGAGGCGCCGAACGCCAGCATCTGCGCGGCGCCTCGGCCTCGGTCCTCCGGCGGATCCTGCTGCCCCTCCTGGACGGCAGCCGGGACATCGCCGGGCTGGCCCGGGCGACCGGATGGAGCGAGTCGGCCGTCCACCAGGCCGTCGCCACCCTCTACTTCGCCGGGGTGCTGGAGGACGCGGCGCAGACCGTACCCCCACCGGAGGGCGAGGGGCCGTCGGAGCCGGCCGCGGTCTGGATGTCGCGGACGCTGGACTGCGCCCGCGTCCACCCCCACTCCAGCCATGCGGCGCTCGCCGCGGCACGGGCCCGGGTGCGGTTGAGCGTACGGGCGTCCTGGTGGCAGCCCCTGCGGACGGCGCTGGCCGACCTGGGGATCACCGATGTGCTCCCGCTCGCGCCCGGCGAGGGGGTGCCCGAGGACGCACTGGTCGTGGCCGACCTCGCGGCGCCCCGCGCGACGGTCGACCGGATCGTCGAGGAGAGCGCCCGGCGCGGCAGCCGGCTGCTGCTGGCGGACGAGCGGGACGGACGGGTGGCCGTGGGGCCCCTGGTGGACCCGTCGGCGACCGCCTGCGCGCACTGCGCCCGCAACGCCGTCGCGCCCCGGCCCCTGCCGCCCGAGGGGTTCCTGGACGCGGCCGCCACCCCGGGCGCGGTGACCGCGGCCGGACTGATCGCCGAGGAGCTGCGGGCCCTGCTGCTGCGGGGCGAGCCGGTCCAGTCGCTCGGCGGGCGGCTCGTGGTGGACCTCGCGGACCTGTCCACCACCACCCACAAGCTGACCCCCGAAGTCGGCTGCCGCACCTGCTACCCGACGGCCGAGGGCCGCGACGGCCTCCCGCAGGAGGACGGGCCGCTGCACTACGAGCACGCCGTGGCCTTCCCTCCCCGGCATCTGGTCAACCCCAAGGCGCACCAGCACCACTTCCGCCCGGAGAACGTCGGGCTCCAGTTCGAGCGGCTGAGATACCCCAACAACCCGCGGCTTCCGCTGCCCGACGCGTCCCTGGCGAACCTGGAGAAGCTCACCGCCGACGCGGAACCGCCACCGTGGCCGGAGGCCCTGGCGGCCCTGATGCGCTTCACCGCCGGGCTGCGCGGCCCCGGCGACGAGGGGGAGTCCACCGACCCCACCCGGGTCAACAGATGGGCGCCGACCGGCGGCAACCTGGGCTCGCCCCATGTCTACGCGCTGCTCCGGGACGTCCCCGGCCTCCCCGACGGCGTCCACTACTACGACGCCGCCGACCACGCGCTCACCGCCATGCACCCCCACACCGAACACCTCGGCACCCTCCTCGCGGCGCTGGGCGCCGAATCCGAGGACGGCGGGACACGGCCCGGTGTGCATCTGGTCCTCGCCTCGGACGTCGGCCGCGTCGCCCGGAAGTACGGCCCCTTCGCCTACCGCGTGGGGAACCTCGACACCGGGTGCGCGCTGGCCCAGCTCGCTCTCACGGCCCGGGCGATCGGGCTGGCGCACGGGCTGCTCGACCCCCATCCCCTGCAACGGCACCGGGAACTCCTCGTGGGCGCCGCCGGGCCCGCGCTCATCACCGCCGCCGTTCGGCTCCACGACGAAGGGAGCGGCTCGTGCCGCTGATCGACACGGCCCGCCTCACCGAGGAGCTGCTGGCCGCACCGCCCACCGCACCGCACCACGCACCACGCACCACGCCACGCACCAGGCCACCCACCACGCCGACCGTCCCCGCCGCCACGGTGTCCCCCGCCGCCACGGTGTCCGGCACCGGCACCGGCACCGGCACTGGCACAGGCACCGGGTTCCGGCCCGGAGCGGTTCCCCCGCTGCCCGGCGACCCCGTCCAGGCGCTGCGCCGCCGCACCGCCCAGCGGCACTGGGCACCCGAACCCATGGACGGTGACGTCCTCGTCCGGGCCCTCGGTTACGCCTTCGAGCAGGACGAGCGCCTGTGGCGGCCGGCCTTCCCCACCCTCCCGGCGCCGTCCGCGACCGTACTGGTCCAGCGGCTCCTGGGCGTTCCCGACGGCTGCCACCACTATGTCCCCGGGGCACGGCGGCTGGAGCCCGAGCCGCGCGACCTTCCGCCGCTCGCCGACCTGGTGCTGCAACTGGAGTTCGGCGATGCACCGGCTCTCGTGGTGGTCCACGGCGACCTCGCGGCGACCGCCGAACGGCACGGGGCGGGTGGCCACCGGCTGCTGCTGGCACGCGGCGCGGCGCTGGCCCACGCCACCTGGCTCGCGGCCCTCTCCCTCGGAGCCGCCGGCTCCGTGTTCGCCGGTGTGCTCGGTGCGGCGGGACGCACCCATCTGGGCATCGACGGGTCCGGCCGGGCACAGCTGATCGGACTGGCCCTCGGGTCCCCCCACCGGGCCCGGCCGACCCAGGCCCAGGCCCAGGCTCGGCCCCAGGCCCAGGCCCAGGCCCAAGCCCAGGCTCAGGCTCAGCCCCAAACCCGGGCTCAGGCCCAGGTATCGGCCCCGGCCCAGGTATCGGCCCCGGCGCAGGTATCGGCCCCGGCGCAGGTATCGGCCCTGGCCGACCGTACCGGGGAGCGGTGATGGCCGCCCCGTCCGCCGGCGTCGCCTCCGGCAGCGCGGAGCCGTCCTGGCTCGACACCGAGCGCCCGGCCATGCGCCCCGACGTCGAGATCACCGAGGGCCTGCACCACGAACCGCTCGCCTACGACCCGGTCAGCGGCCACTACACCCGGCTGTCGAAGAGCGGGGCCGCGATCCTCACGGCCCTCGACGGATCCATGACCGGGCGGGAGTTCGCCGCCCGCGCCTCGCGCACGGGAGGCGGTGACGGTTCCACCCGGCAGGTGGTGCTGGACTTCCTCGGGGAACTGCGCGCCGCCGGGCTGCTCACCGTGCCGCCGGACGGCGGCCGGGACACCTCGGCCGTGCGTTTCGCGCGCCGCAGCCACATGCCTCGCCGGCCGCTGGTGGGCTCCGGGGTCAGCGCCGTGCTGGACCCGCCCGCCGCGCTGCTCCGCCGCGCACCGCTCCCGTTCGGCGTCCTCTGGCTGGCCGCCGCCGTCTTCGCGGTGTGGGGCGCGGGGTCGGTGCTCGCCGCTCCCCTCGCGTCCGGCGGGCCGGACCTGTCCCTCCCGGTGTGGGGCTGGACGATCGTCGTCTCCAGCATGCTGCTCCAGACCGCGCTGCACGAACTGGCCCACGGACTGGCCTGCCGCTACTACGGCGTCCCCGTCCGGGAGATCGGCGTCGGTCTCCTCTTCTACCTGGTTCCCGTGGCCTATGTGGACCGCACCGACGCCCACCGGCTTCCCGGCCGCGGGTCCCGGGTGGTCATCGCCCTGGCCGGAGTGGCCCAGGACGTGCTGTGGCTGGGTGGCTGGTCGGCGCTGTCGATGTACGCCGAGGGCCGGTTCGGGCAGCTCTGCGTGCTGATGGTCTGGATTCAGATCGGCCTGTTGCTGGCGAACCTCAACCCGCTGCTCCCCACCGACGGCTACCACGCGCTGGAGTCGGCGATGGGCACACTGAACCTGCGCTCGCGCGCCTTCACCGCTCTGCGGTGCCGGGTGCTGCGGGAGCCGCCGCCGAGCTGGCTCGCCGTCCGGAGCCGCTCCCGGCAGTTGCGCTACCAGGTGTTCGGCGTCGTGTGCCTGGCGTACGCGCTGCTCGTCGCGGTGTTCTGCGTACGCTCCCTGCTGGTGCTGTTCGGGGGCGCGTGATGACGACCTCGACCGAGAGGCAGCAACCGGCCCCGGCCTCGACGCAGCCCCCGGCCTCGCCCCCACCCCCGGCGGTGGCCCCGGCGCAGGCCCCGGCGGTGGCCAGGTCTTCCACCCCGGCGCAGGCCCCGGCGGTGGCACCGCGTCCCGCGACCGCGGCGCAGGCCGCGGACGCACCCGCCGCCGGACACCTCCTGGCCGAGGGCCCGGCGCTGAGCAGGGTCGCCGGGCTGCCGGCAGCCGACGTGGCACCCCTGGCGGCCGGGCAGGTCGCCGAGGTCCTGGACCGGATCGCCGCGGCCCGCCGGGAACTGGCCGCCCTCGCACCGGCGGTGACCGGACTGCTGTACGACGCCGTACCGCTGATGCCGACCACCGGCGCGCGCCGGTCGGTGCTGCGCTGGCGGAGGGCCGCGCACGCCGGACGGCCGGACCCGGTGGCGCCGGAGCTGCTCGCGCAGGTCCGCGGGGTACTCGCGCCGACGGGGAGGGAGACCTCGGCACTGGATCGCTGGGCGGAACGCGCCCGGGCCCTCGCCGGGCTGCGGCAGCTGCTGCGGCTGCGCGCCGGGGCCGCGGAGGCGGCCGAGGAGCGGACGCTGCGGCACCTCATGGGCCTGCCCGCGGTGTCCGGCGCGCTGGCGCTGGTCTCACCCGTGTTCTCCCGCCGGGTGCGGCAGCCGGGCGGGCGGCCGCTGGACCGGGGGGAGCGCCTCACCGCCTACGGATACGCCGTACGGTCCGCGCTCAAGGCCAGCCCGCTGTCGTCGCTCACCCATGTCGCCGTCCCGGGAGCGGACCACGGCGCACGGGTCCGGGTCTGCCTGCACCCCCTGGTCGGCCGGGTGCTGCTGCGGGCCGCGGCGGTCCGCGACGGGGTGCGCGGCCTGGTCCGCTGGCGGGTCAACGGCTCCCTGCGCGCCGCGGGCCCCATCGCCCGGCTGAGTGAGCCCAGGCAGTCGGTGACGGACGGCTGGGCCTGGTCGGACGACGAGGTCCTGGACGCCCGCGGAAGGGAGGACCTGTTCGCCGCCCTGCGGGATCCGCGGGGGCTGCCCGCCGTCCGGCTGGGCCGGTATCTGGAGGCCGGTCTGCTGGACGTCGACGACCCCTGTCCGCAGGACCGGCTCCCGGACTGGGTCGCCGCGGCACTGGCCGCGTCCCCCGATCCGTCGGACCGCCGGGTGGCCGGGCTGCTGCTGACCGCGACGGCCGAGCTGGCGGCCATCGCCGGGGGCGGCCCGGCGGCCCGCGCCGCCGGCCTGGTGCGGCTGCGCGAAGCGCTGGAGGAGGCCCTCGACGTGCTCGGCGCGGCGGACGACTGGCCGCTGCGCGAGGTGACCCTGGTCTACGAGGACCGGGCGGGCGCCCTCCCGGTCCGCGCCCGGGACGACGAGCGGGCCGCGGTGCTGCGGCGCCATGCCGGGGCCGCGTGCGACAGCCTGCGGGTGTCTCCCGAGTACCAGGCGCTCACCGACGCGTTCGTGGCGCGGTTCGGCCCGGACGGTGTCTGCGACGACGTGTTCGGCTTCTTCCAGGAGCTGTCCGCGTTCGGAGTGCCCGGCGGGCCCGGTGCCCCCGGCCGGCCCGCCGGCACCTGTGCTCCCGGCGGGCCCGGGGACTCCGGTGCTCCCGCTGGTACCGGTGCTCCCGGCGGGCCCGGTGCTCCCGGTGCTCCCGGTGCTCCCGGTGCTCCCGCCGGCACCGGGGACCCCGGAGCCCCTCTCGGCCCCACCCCCGGCACGGCGCGCCCCGCCCGTCCGGGGCGGTCGAGTTGCCTGCCCTCGGTCGCGGTCGTCTACCAGGACTGCGAGGAGCGAGACGGCGGCCCGCTCCTCGTCGTCAACCAGGTCTCGTCGGGTACGGGCGGGCTGGTCGCCCGCTTCCACCGGCTGTACGACTCCGCCGGGGGTCCGCGCGGGGCCGGCTTCGCCGAACGGCTCCGCGCCTGGGTGCGCACGCTGCATCCGGACGCCGAGTGCCTGGAGTTCGTCCCGGCCCGCGAGGTCAACCCCCTCCAGGGGGACAGCTGCGGAGTCCTCCCCACGTCGCTGCACTGGCCCACCGCGCCGCGCGGGTCCGGTCCGTGCGTACCGCTGGACGAACTGGAACTGGCGCACGACAGCCGGGCGAACGCGCTGGAGCTGCGACGCCGCAGCGGTACGCCGGTGGCACCCGTCTACCTCGGCACCGTCCCGCGCCATCTGGTCGGCGGAGCGGCCCGGTTCCTGCTCGTCCTGGCGGACCCCTGGTGGCTGCCCCCGGGCCTCGCCGACGGCACCCGCCCGGACGACCCGGCGGAGACGGGGCACACGGTGTCGGCCCGGCGCGTCGTGGCGGGTGCGGCGGTTCGGCGGGCGCGGTGGCGGATGGAGGCGTCCGAGGTGCCGCGCCGGGAACCGGGCGAGGAGACGGCGGACTTCCTGGAGCGGACGGACGCGTGGCGGCGCGGACACGGCATGCCCGCCGAGGTGTACGTCAGGGGTGAGAGCGGCGTCCCGCGGCGCGGGGACAGGGCCCGTAAGCCCCTGTGGCTGGCCTTCGCCTCCTCCACCGGCCTCGACCTGCTGGACCGCCTGACCGAACGGCCGGAAACGGTGGTGGTGTTCACCGAGTGCCTGCCGCTGCGCCCGGCAGTGGCGGAACCGGACGCCCGGGTGGTCGAGCACTGCGTGCACTTCGCCCGCCCGGCGCGGGTCGACGACCGGGAGCGGAGCTGAGATGGCCAACGAGGAATGGCTCTACGCCCGGGTCCACCACACCGGGCACCGGGACGGCGAACTCCTGCTGGCCGACCTGGTCCCCCGCTGGGTCGACGCGGCCGAACGGGCGGGCGTCCGGCGGTGGTTCTTCATCCGCTACGCCGACGCGAGCGGCCCGCATCTGCGGGTTCGCTTCCGGGGCACCCCGGCCGTGCTCGACGACTGCTGGGAGGCCGGCCGCGCCCTGTGGAAGGAGCACGTCCCCCCGCCCGCCCGGGGGGAGGTCCAGCGGCTGCACCCGCGGGCGGAGGAGGGCCTGCCCGGTCACGGCGGTCGCCGGCTCAGCCTCGGCCTCTACGGCCGGGAGCACCACTACTACGGATCTCCCGCGGCCGCCGGTATCGCCGAGGAGGTCTTCCAGGCGAGCAGTGAGCTGAGCCTGGGCGCGGTACGGGCGACCGGACCGGACCGCACGGCCAGGGCACACCTCGCGGTGCTGGTGATGCGGTCCTGCCTGGGCACGCTGGGCCGGACGCAGCGCGAGCGGATCTGGCGGCTGCACTGGGGCCACTGGACGGGTCTGCTCGCCGGGGATCCGGCCTGGCTCCGGGAGACCGAGCGGATCGCCGAACGGTGGCCGTCGGGGGGACGACCGTCCACCGGTGACCGGGAGGCCGCAGCACGGCCGGACGCCGCCGGTACCGCCGCCGCGTCCGCGTCCGTGTCCGCGCTGCCCACCGCCGCCGTTGCCGGTACGGACGCCGGTACGGACGCCCGTACCGCCGCCGTTGCCCGTACCGACGCCGTAGCCGGTACCGACGCCGTAGCCGGTACGGACGCCGGACCCGTGCCCGCGCTGACCGCCGCCGCCGCCGACGCGCTGGGCCGCGACCTCGCGGACGGTGTGCGGCGAGCCCTGGCCGCCGACCCCGATGCCGTCGCCTCCCGTCTGCTGCTGATGCAGATGCACATGACGCTCAACCGGCTCGGCTTCCTCCCCCTCGAAGAGGCCGTGCTCGGGCGGGTGGCGGCTCGGGCGGAACACTCCGATCCCCCCGTGCCACCCCGGGCGCATCCCGACGCGCCCCCCGGCGCGACCGCCCCTTAGCGGGCCCCGAGACCCGGCGCCCGGCAAGGGCGCCGTAGCGGCCCCGCCCGGGGCCGCAGCCTGAAGATCACGAAAGGAACAGCGTGATGAACGAACTCGACCTGCGCATCGAGCAGGAGAGCCTCGAGATCGAGGTGCTCCCCGACACCCAGTCCGCGGGCAACTGCGCCGGTACCGCCAGCACGGCCGGATCCTTCTCCTGCCCCGCGGGCTCCATCGGCAGCGCCGGCTCGGCCAGCTCCACCTGACACGGATCGCCCGCGCCGGACCGCACGGACCCGACCGCGGCCCCGGACCCCCGGAGCCGCACCACCCACCACATGACAGGAGACCGCAATGAACGAACTCGACCTGCGTCTGGACCAGGAGATGCCCGAGCTGGAGGTGCTCCCCGAGGAGTACTCGGCCGGCAACGTCTCCTCCGCCGCCACCGTCGGCTCCGGTTCCTGCCCGGCCATGACCTGGGGGACCGCGAGCACCCTGAGCTCCAAGTAGCCCGCCCGCACCATGGCCGGCCGGGCCACCGGGCCCCGGCCGGCCACCGGAAGACGAGCCGGCGGACCCGCCGGTCACACCAGTAGAGGAGACATCATGGACAGGTTGCCCGAGACCGACGTACTGGAACTCGTGCTGGAGGGCGAGCGCCCCGAGCTGGAGGTGCTGCCGGCCGAGTACGCCCCCGGCAGCTCCGTCGGGTGCGCGGGAAGCATCAGCTGCGCGTCCTGCCCCGCCGCCACGATCAGCAGCGGGTCGACCGCCAGCAGCCACTGAAACCGCGCACGGCACGGGCGACGGGTTCGAGCCGTCCGCCCCGCCGGCCCGGGCGTCCGCGGCGGGTCCGAGGACCTGCCGCAGACATCGCCGACCACCGCCGGTCCGCCGGCGGACACCCGAACACACCCACACACACCGTCATACGGGAGGGAAACATGAACGACATCACCCCGGCCACCGGCCTGGCACTCGACCTCCGCCTCGACCAGGAGGCGCCGGAACTGGAGGTCCTGCCGACGTCCCACTCGCCCGGCAGCACCGTGGGCTGCGCCGCCACCGGCAGCTCCATCTCCACGCCGTCGGGATGCTTCAGCAGCGCGGGCACGGCGAGCAGCGCCTGAGTGCGTGCCGTCCCACAGGCCGCTGACGGACGGCCGGTGACCGGGCCCGTGCCCGGCACCTGAGTAAGTCCCGGCCGCCGGGGCGGCCGGAACCCACCCGACAAGGGCGGGACCGGCCGCCCCTTCCAGGCCGAGCCCGCGGCTGACGCGGGCCCCATGGCCGGCCCGGGGCGCGACACTCCCCACGCGCGCTCCGGGCCGGTCTCCGTGTCCTCCGCGGGACCGGTGGCCATCCGCAGACCGCCATCCGATTGCGGTCACGGAAAGAGACTCCGTGCTCTACGCTCGGTAGTGGTGATGGAGGCGACCACAGCCTCACACCGGGGGAGTTGCACATGGCGATCGAGGACAACCCGAAGTCCCGCGAGACGTACGGGGCCGAGCTGAGGCGCCGTCGTGAGGCGGCCGGACTCACACAGGAGGAGTTGAGCCGGCGGGTGGTCATGTCCCGCACGCACATCGCGCACATCGAGGCGGGCAGGCGCAGACCGGACATCGAGGACGCACGCCGACTTGATCGCGTGATGGACAGCGGAGGGTTCTTCGAGCGGTTCCTGCCGTCGCTGAAGGAGGGCAAGGTCGCGGAGCACTTCGCGGAGGCGCTGGAACTGGAACGCCAGGCGAAGGCGATTCGGGAGTACGCGCCGAAGCTCGTGCCGGGCGTCCTCCAGACGGAGTCGTACGCACGTGAGGTGCTCAGCTCGGGCTTCCCGTCCAAGACGGAGGCCGAACGCGACAGGCTCCTCGGTACGCGACTCGCCCGTGCCCGCATTCTCGACGACTTCCATTCGCCGGTGTTCTGGGCACTGCTCGACGAGGCGGTGCTGCGATGCCCGATCGGTGGTTCGGCAATCATGAGCGAACAACTTCTGCATCTCGCCGACCTGGGCGAGAGCCTACGGATCCGAGTGCACGTCCTCCCCTTCTCGGCCGGTTTTCATGCCTTGGTGGAGGGCTTCGTATCGCTCATGTGGTTCAGTGATCTGCCACCTGTCGCGTACGTGGAGGGTCTGAAGACCGGGCGAGTGCTCGAAGTCCCGTCCGTGGTGCGCGATTGCCAGGTCGCATACGATCACGCCTTGGGGGACGCGCTCTCGCACCGCGAGTCCCTGGCTCTGATCAGGTCCGTCGCAGAGGAGTACGAGCATGCACAGCAGTGAGCACGTCACCCCCGGCACCGGCACCGCCCCGAAGTGGCGCAAGTCCAGCCACAGCGGCGGCAGCAGCGGCGATTGCCTCGAAGTCGGCGACATATGCACCGCCTGCGTCCCCGTCCGGGACAGCAAGAACCCCCATGGCCCCGCCGTGGTGTTCGGCGCGACCGCATGGACGGCCTTCGTCGACTCTCTCAGGGCCCAGCCGATCGCCTCTGAGTGACTCCGGTCGCCGTCCCCGTGATTCGCGGACGGGAAGCGAAAAGCCGCTGACCGCTCGTTTTGTCGACAAGGCAACTGGCCTTGAAAGGACGGTAGTTACCGTCTTACGTCACAGTTATCTGCTCCCGCCTCGGGCAACTGGCCTTATTTCGGGCGTCGCGCGCGCAATGGAACTTGACGCGTCCGCGGAAACTGGAAAAGCTGTCGCGCGGCATGCGTACCTGTGGGGCGGATGTGAGCGGGGGAGTGGAAACGCGGCCCCTGGACCGTCACCGCCCCTGACGCTGCACTACCGACGAATGAGCTACTGGGGGTAGCAGCAGATGATCAAGAAGACGCGGGTTCGCGTCGCGCGGATCGCGGCCGGCGCGGTGATCGCCGCGGGCGCTTCCCTGACCGCCGCTGGTGCGGCCCAGGCCTTCGACGATGACCTGAGCGCCGGCGCTGAGGTGACGCAGGAGGGTGCCGAGATCGGTCTCGGCATCCAGGAAGAGGATGACACCGGCGGCGCTCTCGGTGGCGTCGATGCTGGTGCTACGGACGGCGGTGCTACGGACGGTGGCGCTACGGACGGTGGCGCTACGGACGGCGGTGCTGCGGACGGTGGCGCTACGGACGGCGGTGCTACGGACGGCGGTGCTGCGGACGGCGGCGCGACCGACGGTGGGGCTACGGACGGCGGCGCGACCGACGGTGGGGCTACGGACGGCGGCGCGACCGACGGTGGCGCGACCGACGGCGGGGCGACGGACGGTGGGGCGACGGACGGCGGGGCGACGGACGGTGGCGCGACCGACGGCGGCGCTGCGGACGGCGGGGCGACGGACGGCGGGGCGACCGACGGCGGTGCTGCGGACGGCGGGGCCACGACTGGCGACCCGGCCACGACCGGTTCCACCACGGGTGGACCGGTGACCACCGGCGGTTCCTCCAGCACCGGGGGCTCCACCACCACCGGCGGCTCCGCCGTGACCGGTGGTGGTGACGGCTGCACCGTGAGCGTCGAGGGCGCCGAGTGTGTCGACAACACCGACACCGACTCCGTCGGCTCGCAGCCGGTCGAGCAGGGCAAGGCCAAGGAGGAGCTGGCTGAGACCGGCGCCACCGAGACCACGTTCCTGCTGGTCGGTGCAGCGACGATGATCGCCGGCGGTATCGGTTTCCGTATGCTGCCCCGCCTCGTCGGTGGCCGCGCCGCCGTCTGATTCGCGCCCGCCCGTACGGCCGGGCTGGTACACCCGGTCGGATGTGACGTACGGTAGCGATTCGCTACGGAAAGCGACAAGGGGTCCGGAGGGGCGGAGGCTGATCAGCGTCAGCCGGGAGACTCTCCGGACCCCTATGGGTTCCCGGGCGGGACGCCGCGCGGGTGTCGGGTCGGGTTTCCCCGGCCCTGCCTGCGGGCTCTTCCCCCCGGCCTTCCCCCGGCGGCCCTTCCCCGGCTCCGGACCATCCCGTCAGGCGGTGGTCTGGTGCGCCAGGAGGGCCAACGCCGCCACGAGGACCACCAGCAGTGCGACCAGCGCCGCCGGGTTCAGGCCCGCGAAGGGGCCGTTCTGCTGCAGACGCTCGCGGCTGGCCCGGCAGACGGGGCAGCGGCCCTCGGCGACGGGTGCGGCGCAGTTGGCGCATACCAGTCGGTCGTAGGTCATGCGCTCTCCTCCTTCCGCGCGGCGGGGCCACCGGCGGAGTCGTTCTTGCGGCGTTTCCCGGTGCTCCCGGACCTTCGGGCGTTCCCGGCTCATCCGGCGTGTCCCCGGTGGTTCCCCGGCGTGTCCCCGGTGGTTTCCCGCGTGCTCTCTTCGCGCAACGCTCAGGGAACCGCGTTCGTTCCCGACACCACTGTGCCAGCTTGCGGGCGATTCGGCGCGCCCCGTCGGATCAGGCCTGTTCCGGGGCTTGAAGTAGAGGCGAACGGGCGCCGTCAATCCGACAAATCGCGCAACTCCGGGCGGTGACTGCACGCGCCATCCCCGTTCGCGTATGGTCACGCACACATACTCCCGGCCGACCGTGGTGCATCCGTGATCCGATTCGACAGCGTCTCCAAGAGCTACCCCAAGCAGAACCGTCCAGCCCTGCGCGACGTCTCCCTGGAGATCGAGAAAGGCGAGTTCGTCTTCCTCGTGGGGTCGTCCGGCTCCGGCAAGTCGACCTTCCTGCGGCTGGTCCTGCGCGAGGAACGCGCCAGCCAGGGGCAGGTCCACGTCCTCGGCAAGGACCTCGCGCGCCTGTCCAACTGGAAGGTGCCCCACATGCGACGGCAGCTGGGCACCGTGTTCCAGGACTTCCGCCTGCTGCCGAACAAGACCGTCGCCCAGAACGTGGCCTTCGCGCAGGAGGTCATCGGCAAGCCGCGCGGTGAGATCCGCAAGGCCGTTCCCCAGGTCCTCGACCTCGTCGGTCTCGGCGGCAAGGAGGACCGGATGCCCGGTGAGCTCTCCGGCGGTGAGCAGCAGCGCGTGGCGATCGCCCGGGCGTTCGTCAACCGCCCCATGCTGCTGATCGCGGACGAGCCGACCGGAAACCTCGACCCCCAGACCTCCGTCGGCATCATGAAACTGCTGGACCGGATCAACCGGACCGGGACCACGGTGTTGATGGCGACCCACGACCAGAACATCGTCGACCAGATGCGCAAGCGCGTCATCGAGCTCGAACAGGGCCGGCTCGTACGCGACCAGGCGCGCGGTGTCTACGGCTACCAGCACTGAGCAGGCACTGAGCAGGTAGAGGAAAGGCTGAAACACTCGCCATGCGCGCCCAGTTCGTACTGTCGGAGATCGGCGTCGGTCTCCGCCGCAACCTGACGATGACCTTCGCCGTGATCGTCTCCGTCGCCCTGTCGCTCGCCCTCTTCGGTGGCGCCCTGCTCATGCGTGAACAGGTCAGCGCCATGAAGGACTTCTGGTACGACAAGGTCAACGTCTCCCTCTACCTCTGCAACAAGAACGACGCGCAGACGGGCGGGCAGTGCTCGAAGGGTGCCGTCACCGCCGAGCAGCGGGAGCAGATCCGGTCCGACCTCGAGGACATGGCCATCGTCGAGAAGGTCCACCACGAGACCGCCGACGAGGCCTACAAGCACTACCGCGAGCAGTACAGCGACACCGCCATCGCCACGGTCATCACGCCCGACCAGATGCCGGAGTCGTTCCGGGTCAAGCTGAAGGACCCGGAGAAGTACAAGGTGGTGGCGACCGCGTTCGCCGGACGGGACGGGGTCCAGTCCGTCCAGGACCAGCGCAGCATCCTGGAGAACCTCTTCAACATGATGCGCGGCATGAACGTCGCCGCCCTCTTCGTCATGGGGCTGATGCTGGTCATCGCGCTGATGCTGATCGTCAACACCGTGCGGGTGTCGGCGTTCAGCCGGCGGCGCGAGACGGGGATCATGCGGCTCGTGGGAGCGTCCAGCTTCTACATCCAGATGCCGTTCATCATGGAGGCCGCCTTCGCCGGTCTGCTCGGCGGCCTGGTCGCCTGTGTGATGCTGCTGGTCGGCCGGTACTTCCTCATCGACGGCGGGCTGGCGCTCTCCGAGAAGATGCCGCTGGTCAACTTCATCGGCTGGGACGCGGTGATAGCGGTACTGCCGCTCGTCCTGGTGATCGGGCTGCTGATGCCCTCCATGGCTGCCTTCATCGCGTTGCGCAAGTACCTGAAGGTGTGACGAGCGCCCCGGGCGCCGTACGGGTCAACGGCCCTGCGGCGCCCTTCGCTTGTCCTAGAGTGGGCGCCATGTTGGGCCCTGGATCACCGAAGGTGCCCCGTGGCCTGCGCCACGGGGTGGTCCTGACACTGGTGTTCGCGAGCGCCCTCGCCACCGGTTCCGCGACGGGCCTGATGCCCCGTGCCGAGGACGAGCCGCCGGAACCGCGGGTGCGGGCCGCCGCCGACACGGTCGACCGCGACGAGATCGCACGCGCCGCCGCCGAGGCCGCCGCGGACGGCAAGTCCGGCGCCAAGGCCGCGGAGGAGGTCGTCAGCCGCAGCGGGGACCGCTGGGGCGCCGTGTACGACAAGGGCGAGTACGAGGAGTTCGCGCGCGCCCTCGACGGTTCCTACACCGGCGTCGGGCTGTGGGCCAGGCGCGGTGCCGACGGCCGGGTCGAGGTCGCCCGCCTCCAGCGCGGCGGTCCGGCCGACCGGGCCGGCGTCCGCGTGGGCGACCAGCTGCGCACGGTCGACGGCGCCCGGATAGACGGGCGGCCGGTCAGCGAGGTCGTCCGGCTGCTGCGCGGTGACGGCGGGGGTGCCGGTCCGGGTTCGTCCGTGGTGCTGGGGCTCCAGCGCGGCGACCTCGCCTGGAGCCGGACGGTGCGGCGGGCCCGCCTCGCCACCGAGGCCGTCACCGTCAGGACGCTTGAGGACCGGGCCGTGATGATCAAGGTCGCGGCCTTCACCAAGGGCGCCGGGGAGCGGGTGCGGCAGGCGGTGGAGTCGGCCCCCGAGGGCGCCGGTGTCCTGCTGGACCTGCGGGGCAACAGCGGCGGGCTGGTCTCCGAGGCCGTCACGGCGGCGTCCGCCTTCCTCGACGGCGGGCTGGTCGCCACCTACGACGTGCGCGGTGAGCAGAAGGCCCTCTACGCCAGGCCGGGCGGGGACACCGGCCGGCCCGTCGTGGCGCTGGTGGACGGGGGCACGATGAGCGCGGCCGAATTGGTCACCGGCGCCCTGAAGGACCGGGGGCGCGCCGTCACCGTCGGTGCCCGTACCTTCGGGAAGGGATCGGTGCAGATGCCCGAGCAGCTGCCCGACGGGTCCGTCGCGGAACTCACCGTGGGCCACTACCGCACTCCGGCCGGTCACGACGTGGACGGCCGGGGCATCGTCCCGGACCTGGCCGTGAACGAGCGTGCCGAGGAGCGGGCGCAGACGGTATTGAGTGGCCTCGGGGCCGGGTCGTAGTGCGAAAATGGCCGCACTATGGCTAAGGAAAAAGGGCGCAAGCTGATCGCGCAGAACAAGAAGGCGCGGCACGACTACCACATCCTCGACACCTACGAGTGCGGTCTCGTGCTGATGGGTACCGAGGTGAAGTCGCTGCGCCAGGGGCGGGCCTCGCTGGCGGACGGGTTCGTCCACATCGACGGCCACGAGGCGTGGCTGCACAACGTGCATGTGCCGGAGTACAGCCAGGGCACCTGGACCAACCACAGCGCCCGGCGGAAGCGGAAGCTGCTGCTGCACCGGGCGGAGATCGACAAGCTGGAGTCCAAGTCCCAGGAGACGGGCCACACCATCGTGCCGCTGGCCCTGTACTTCAAGGACGGCCGGGCCAAGGTCGAGATCGCCCTGGCGAAGGGCAAGAAGGAGTACGACAAGCGGCAGACCCTGCGGGAGAAGCAGGACCGCCGGGAGGCCGACCGGGCGATGTCGGCGGCGCGGCGGCGGCAGCGGGCCTGAGCCGGACGCGTGCGCCTGACCGTCTCGTGCCCCCTGGCCGGACCCGACCGGACCAGGCCGGACCATGCCCGACCAGGCCGGACCAGGCCGCCGAGACGCCGGCCGGGCGCGGGCGCCGCGCATCTGCCGGGCCGGGACCGACGGCGCCACCGGCCCCGGGCGCGCCGCGCCGCCGGTCCACAGCGCCGGACCGCAGCGCCGGTCCGCAGCGCCGGTCCGCAGCGCCGGTCCGCAGCGCCGGTCCGGGCCGGATGCGCGGAATACGCTGGCACGTTCGCGCGTTGGTCACGTACGATGGCTCCTGCCCTCCCCGAGAGGGCAGGCATTGAAAAATCAACATGGGGATGATCGGTTTCGACAGCGGATGTCGAAGCAGGGGAAGCGTGTCGAGGAAGCGGCAATGATCTCGTAAACCATATGTCGCAACCAATAATCGCCAACACCAAGCGCGATTCCTTCGCCCTCGCTGCCTGAGTAGCGACTCGCGAAGTGTCAGCCCGGGGGCGTTCCCGACCCGGATCCTGGCATCAGCCAGGGAACTCCACCTCTAGACCCGGTCACGGGGTGTAGAGGGACAACAAGCAGTGACTGAGCCCGTCGGAGACTTGTCCGCGTGATCTCCGGGGCTGAGAAAATCGCAGCGGACTGCACACGGAGAAGCCCTGGTTCCGCACCGTTGGACGCGGGTTCGATTCCCGCCATCTCCACTCATCCCATGTGAGCAAAGACCCTCTGACCTGCGAGAACTTCGCCAGGGCAGGGGGTCTTCCGCATGCCGTGGGGCAGAGCGAGTCAGCCGGGACCGGGCTCGGCTCCGGTGCACCGGCCGCGCCGGGTCAGGTAACGCACTTGGCGAGCGTTTCGACGACGCGGCGGATGCCGGGGACCCCGGCGACCTCGGTGTCGGTGGTGACGAGCGGGCAGCCCGGCTCCTCGGCGAGGGCGATGCGGAGCGCGTCGCCGACGAAAGAAGGGTGGCCGGCCCGTGACCGGGAGCGGGTTCGTATCCCCGTCTCCCGCCGTCTCCGCCGTCTCCCGCGGTCTCCCGCGGTCTCCCGCGGTCTCCCGCGGTCTCCCGCGGTCTCCCGCCGTCTCCACCGGTGGACGCTCCGGGGGTCCGCCCCGGCACCGCACCCCCTGCGGCCGAAACCCGGTCGTCAGGACGCCCGGGTCCTCGTGGTGCCCGCCGGCAGCAGCGTCAGCGTCAGCGCCAGCGCGGCGGCCGTCACCGGGATGGCGTAGCCGTGGGCGGCGCCCGCCAGCTCCACCGTCCAGCCGCCCGCCGCCGAACCGGCCGCGATCCCGCCGAGCAGCGCGGTCACGGCCAGCGTCATGCCCTCGTTCAGCCGCCCCTCGGGGGTGAGGCTCTGGATCGCGCCCATCCCCGTCACCATGGTCGGCGCCGTCGCCATCCCGGCGACCAGCAGTGCGCCCGCCAGCGCGGGCAGCGAGCCCGTGCCGGCCGCGGCGAGCAGGGGCAGCGCCATCAGGGCCGTCATCGCCGCCAGGCAGGTCCGCAGCCGGGCCGTGCGGCGGACCCGGCCGTACGCGAGGCCCGCCAGACACGAGCCGGCGGCCGTGAGGGCCAGCACCGCACCCGCCGCCGGGCCGTCCACGAAGGCGATCGTGACGACCTCCGTCGAGCCGAAGACGGCTCCCGTGGCGAGGAAGACGGCGAGCATCGGGACCATGCCCGGCGTGCGCAGCGGGGAGCCGGGCTTCGCGGACCGGCCGGACGCCGGCGGCTCGGTGGAGCGCTGGGCCGCGAACAGGAGCACGCCGGTCAGCAGCAGTCCCGCGCCGACCAGGGTCCCCGCCTCCGGGAAGAGTCCCGCGCAGAGCCAGGCGGCGAGCACCGGCCCGAGCATGAAGCACAGTTCGTCGGCGGCCTGCTCGAAGGAGTTCGCGGTGTGCCGGGCGGCCGGGTCGTCCCTGAGCAGATGTGCCCAGCGGGCCCGGGACATCCCGCCCGTGTTGGGTGTCGTGGCAGTCGCGGCGTAGGCGGCGAACAGCGTCCAGTCGGGAGCCCCGCAGTGGACGCACAGCGCCAGGGCGAGCTGGCCGAGTACGGCCAGCGCGGCGGCCGGGACGGCGACGCGGGCCTGACCGTGGCGGTCGACGAGCCGTGCGGTCCAGGGGGCCACGAGCGCCGTGGCGGCCAGGCCGGTCGCCGCGACGGCGCCGGCGAGGGCGTAGGACCCGCGCTCCCCGGCGATCATGATCACGGCGCTGACGCCGAACATGCCCATCGGCAGCCGGGCGAGGAGGTTCCCGGCGGTGAAGGCCCGTGCCCCCGGGACGGCGAAGAGCCGGCCGTACGGGCCGGGTGGGCCGGAGCGCCCGGGCTCCGGACTCGTGGCCGCCAGGACCAGCGTCCCTCCGGACGTGGTCATCCGTGGCGGGTGCGCGGAGCCGGACGTCCTCGGTGGGCGTGCGGACGGGGTGATCCGGGTCCGGGTCCCGGGCGTGGTGGTCCGTGACGGGTTCCCCGAGACGGTCGTCCGGGGTGCGTTCGGCTGCGGCATGGGACAAGGCTCGCCGCGGGGTCCGGCGGAGGTCCAACACCCGTTCGGAGCCCATTGACGCACCGCTGTTGTAAGTTCTGGGGGTGCCCCGTGACCTCGAACCACGCCTGCTCCGCGCCTTCCTCGCCGTCGCGGCCGAACTGCACTTCACCCGGGCCGCCGCCCGGCTGTACGTCGCCCAGCAGGCCCTCAGCCGCGACATCCGGCGGCTGGAGCGGGAACTGGGGTCCGAACTGTTCGTGCGCACCACCCGGCAGGTGCGGCTCACCGCCGACGGTGAGCGGCTGCTGCCGTACGCGCGGCGGGTGCTGGACGCCCAGGAGGCGCTGGCCACCGCCTTCACCGACACGGCACGGCCGCTGCTCGTCGACGTGGGCGCCCCGGTGGGTACGGCCTACCGGGTCCTCGGCGAGGCCCGCCGGGCCGCCCCCGGCCTGGAGTTCGTGGCCCGCTACCTCAGCGGTCTCACCGGCGCAGCCGCGGAGATCGCCGCCGGTCGGCTCGACGTCTCCTTCGGCAGGATCGCCGGGATCGACGCGGCGCTGCGCTCCGGACTGGCCCATCAGCCGGTGCGGTACGAGCGGATGGCCGTACTGCTCGGCGACGGGCATCCGCTCGCGGCGCTCGGCGAGGTACCGCTCGACGCCCTGGCCGGGGAGACCCTCTACACGGGCGCGGGCAACGCGGCCACCGCCGAGTGGACGGACCTCGCCGCCCGGCTCCTCGCCGGGCGCGGCATCCGCACGGCCGCTCCCTTCCCCGAGATAGCCGGGCAGGACGAGTTCGTCCGGGTGGTGCGCAAGCACGGCTGGTCGGTGCTGGCGAGCACCGAGTTCCTCGCCGTGCCGGGCATGGTCGTCCGGCCGCTCGCCGGCCCCGTGCCGCTGTCGCCCGTCTCGCTGGTCTGGCGGCGCGGTCTGAGCCACCCCGGCCTCGGCGTCCTCGGTTCCGCGGCGGCCGGACTGGCCGCCGCGGAGGGCTGGCTCGACCTGCCGCCGGGCGGCTGGCTGCCGGACGAGGACCGGGCCGCTATGGCACGGAACACCTGACTCCGCGTCCCGGGGCGCACCGGTCGTGCGCTACATTCATGGTCCGGGTGCAACGTGGTAGAGGTGCTCGGCCCGGGTTTAGGGGGCCCGGCCCGACGGCAGGCGACCGGTTCCGCCGGCGCTCCCACCTCTCCGTTCAGTGGGGGAAGAGCGTACAACAGTGGGAAACAGGCCAGAGAAGTCCCGAATAGGGCACACCCATGACCCCAACGAGGTCACGATCCAGATCGACAGTGCGGAGTTCAGAAGACTCCAGGCTGCCCGGACGACCCCCGAGCCCCCTCCCCAGGAAGACGCCGACGGGCCGGTGTTCGTCGACGAGAGCGGCCGCCGCAGCAGGAAGTTCCGCCGCATCGGATGGGTACTCGCGCTCGCCTGCGCGGGCTACGCCGTGACCCTCGTGGTCGCACTCATCGGCGGCAACTCCAACGCCCCGTCACTCCTCATACCCGGTCAGACGGACGACAAGGCGGACACCGCCGAGGAGACCCCCGGGCCCTCCGAGGCCCCGACCGCCCCCGCCGCCGCCGAGGTCGACCCCGGCGTCCCCTCGCCCTCCGGCAGCACCACCGCCGTGCGGTCGCAGCCCGCCGAGTCCGCCGGCGAGCCGGTCGGCGACCGGAGCAGCAGCCCGGCCGGCGACTCCGGAACCGGCACCGCCACCCCCGGCGGCGCCGACGGCACCGGCGGTGCCACGACCGCCCCCCAGCCGACCCCGTCCACGGCGCCGGGCGGCGCCGGAGGCGGCGGCGACACGGCAGGCGGGGAACAGCCGACGGACCCGGCCGATCCGGTGCCGACCGAGACCGGTACGGAGGAACCGCCCGGCGAACCCGTGGCCCAGAGCGAGCAACTGGCCGGGGAAGGTGCCCGCTAGTGACCGCCTCCGGCACAAGGGCCGTCAGGCGCCGGAAGAGCACCGGGAGGTCCGCCGTGCGGCGCAGGCTGCCCATGCGCTACCTGCTGCCCTCGCTCCTCCTCGTGGCGCTCCTCGCGATGCTCATGCTGCGCGGCTATGTGCACAGCGAGATCCTCGCCGACCACCGTGTGCGCCCCCCGGTCTCCAACGGCCAGGTGCCCCCGCAGATCCTCGAGGGCGGTCCCGTCATCGACGCCCGCGCCCCGGGCGAGCCCAAGGCGCTCAGCGTCCCCGACAGGAACCTGGTGCTGACCTTCGACGACGGCCCCGACCCGGTGTGGACGCCGAAGGTCCTCGACAGGCTGAGGGAATACGACGCCCACGCGGTGTTCTTCGTGACCGGCACTATGGCCTCCCGCCACCCGGACCTCGTGCAGCGGATGGTCGAGGAGGGCCACGAGATCGGCCTGCACACCTTCAACCATCCCGATCTGGCGCTCCAGACGCAGAGCCGGATCGACTGGGAGCTCTCGCAGAACCAACTGGCGCTCGCGGGCGCCGCCGGCATCCGCACCTCGCTCTTCCGTCCGCCCTACTCGTCCTTCTCGGCCGCCCTCGACGACAAGTCCTGGCCGGTCACCGAGTACATCGGCAGCCGCGGCTACATCACCGCCTTCAACGACACCGACAGCGAGGACTGGAAGCGCCCGGGCGTCGAGGCGATCATCGAGCGCGCCACCCCGAAGGGCACCGCGGGCTCCATCGTGCTGATGCACGACTCCGGTGGCGACCGCTCCCAGACCGTCGCCGCCCTCGACCGCTTCCTGCCCGACATGAAGGACCGCGGCTACCGGTTCGCCAACCTCACCGAGGCCCTCGGCGCACCCAGCGCGCACACCCCCGTCACCGGACCGGACCTGTGGAAGGGCAAGGCCTGGGTGGGCGCCGTCGCCGTCTCCGAGAAGACCACGTCGGCGCTGACCGTCGGGCTCGCCGTGATCGGCGTCCTGGTCTTCCTCCGCTTCGGCCTCATGCTGCTGCTCTCCTTCGGCCACGCCCGCAAGGTGCGCCGCCGCCGCTTCCGCTGGGGTCCGGCCGTCACCGAACCCGTGACGGTGCTGGTCCCCGCGTACAACGAGAAGGAGTGCATCGAGAACACGGTGCGCTCGCTGATGGAGAGCGACCACCCGATCGAGGTCATCGTCGTCGACGACGGCTCCTCGGACGGCACCGCCGACATCGTCGACGACCTGTGGCTGCCCAACGTCCGGGTCGTCCGGCAGGACAACGCGGGCAAGCCGGAGGCCCTGAACAACGGCATCCGCAACGCCCGCCACGACATCATCGTGATGATGGACGGGGACACGGTCTTCGAACCGTCCACCGTCCGCGAACTGGTCCAGCCCTTCGGCGACCCGCGCGTCGGCGCGGTCGCCGGCAACGCCAAGGTCGGCAACCGGGACACCCTGATCGGTGCCTGGCAGCACATCGAGTACGTGATGGGCTTCAACCTGGACCGCCGCATGTACGACGTGCTGCGGTGCATGCCCACGATCCCCGGCGCCGTCGGCGCCTTCCGCCGCGAGGCCCTGGAACGGGTCGGCGGCATGAGCGACGACACCCTCGCCGAGGACACCGACATCACCATGGCCATCCACCGCGACGGCTGGCGCGTGGTGTACGCCGAGCGCGCCCGGGCGTGGACCGAGGCCCCGGAGTCCGTGCAGCAGCTGTGGTCCCAGCGCTACCGCTGGTCCTACGGCACGATGCAGGCGATCTGGAAGCACCGCCGCGCCGTGATCGACAGCGGGCCCTCCGGCCGCTTCGGCCGGGTCGGCCTCCCGCTCGTCTCGCTGTTCATGGTGCTGTTCCCGCTGCTCGCCCCGCTCATCGACGTCTTCCTGCTCTACGGAATCGTCTTCGGCCCCACCCAGAAGACGATCGCCGCCTGGTTCGGCGTCCTCGCCATCCAGGCCGTCTGCGCCGCCTACGCGTTCCGGCTCGACAAGGAGCGCATGGTGCATCTGATCTCCCTGCCGCTCCAGCAGCTCCTGTACCGGCAGCTCATGTACGTCGTGCTGCTCCAGTCCTGGATCACCGCCCTGACCGGCGGCCGGCTGCGCTGGCAGAAGCTGCGGCGCACGGGAGTGGTGGAGGCGCCGGGTTCGATACCGACGCAGCGCCAGGGCAGCGACGAGCGGAGGCCCGTCGGATGACCACCGGCACCAACGGCACCAACGGCACCAACGGCACCAACGGCACCAACGGCACCAACGGCACCAACGGCACCAACGGCACCAACGGCACCAACGGCACCAACGGCACCAACGGCACCAACGGCACCAACGGAACAGCCGGGCCCATCGGCCGCAACGGAACGACCGGCACCACCGGCGCCCCCGCAACGACCGGCACGACCACGCTCGAACCGGCGCGGCATGCCGGGAACCCGGCCCCCGAGGCGCCCGCCGCCGGGCCCGGCGCGGGCCGCGATCTGTACTTCGACCTGCTGCGCGCGCTCGCGCTCTTCCGCGTCGTCCTCTACCACCTGGTCGGCTGGGCGTGGCTGCCGCTCCTCTTCCCGTCCATGGGCGTGATGTTCGCGCTGGCGGGCAACCTGATGGCCCGCTCCCTCAAGCGGCCGGCGGTCCAGGTGATCCGCGGGCGGATGAGGCGGCTGCTGCCCCCGCTGTGGGTGCTCGGCGCCGTCGGCGTGACCGGCATGGTGCTCCAGGGCTGGGGACCCGACGCCGAGGGGCACCCCGGCTGGTGGTGGTTCCACCTGCTGTACTGGATCGTCCCGCTCAGCGACCCGCCGTACGCGGCCGAACTGGCGGGCGTACCCGGGATCCTCGGTGAGTCGTGGGGTGAGAACCTCGCCGGCCCGCTCTGGTACCTGCGGGCCTACCTCTGGTACGTCATGCTGTCGCCGCTGCTGCTGTGGGCGCTGCGCAGGCTTCCGTGGCCGACGCTGGTCGCACCGCTGGCGCTGTCGGCGCTCATCGCCTCCGGCAACATGCCGTGGATCTCCGACCGGGCCAACTCGGCGATCACCGACTTCAGCACCTTCGGAGCCTGCTGGATACTCGGCATGGCGCACCAGGAAGGCGTACTGCGCCGGCTGCCGCGCTACATCGTCCCGTCCGTCGCGCCCGTGATCATGGCCGTGGGGCTGTGGTGGGCGCTGCGCGAGGGCTTCCGCACCGGGCACGACCTCGACAGCATTCCGCTCGCACAGGCCGTCTGGTCGTTCGGCGCGGTGCTGCTGCTGCTCCACATCAGCCCTTCCTGGCGGGAGTGGCCGCCGCGGCTGCGCGCCTGGGCCGGCACCATCACACTGCTCAACTCCCGCGCGGTCACGGTCTACCTGTGGCACAACCTCTGCATCCTCGGCGCCGCGACGATGTGGAACCAGCTGTGGGGTTTCGAGATCATGTGGAAGCACCTGCCCTGGCTGATGGAGAGCTGGGTGCCGGTCCTGCTCTTCACCTGGGCTCTGATCGCCGCGTGCATCATGCTCTTCGGCTGGGCGGAGGACGCCGCGGCCAGGCGCCGCCCCCGGCTCTGGCCGAACGGCAGCGCGCGCCGGAAGGCGCCACGCTTCGGCACGGGGTCCGGCCGGACGCGCTCACACCACGGCTGAGCAGCGGGTGAGAGCAAGGTTCCACGCCGGTCATCTCACACCACGAGGCTGAAACCGGCGCTGCCTACCGTCGGGTCCACTACCCGGAGCAGCAGTGGAGGCACGCCATGGCCGGCAGGTGGATCGAGCAGTGGGACCCGGAGGACCGGACCTTCTGGAAGGAGAAGGGCGAGCGGATCGCCCGGCGGAACCTCTACTTCTCCGTCCTGTCCGAGCACATCGGCTTCTCCATCTGGTCGCTGTGGTCCGTGATGGTCCTGTTCATGGGGCCCGAGTACGGGGTCGACCCGGCCGGCAAGTTCTTCCTGATCGCGACCGCGACCCTGGTCGGGGCCGTGATCAGGGTGCCGTACACCTTCGCCGTCGCCCGCTTCGGCGGCCGGAACTGGACGGTCTTCAGCGCGCTGACGCTGCTGCTGCCGACCGGGGCGGCGTTCGCGGTCATGGAGCCGGGCACGTCGTACGGGACGTTCCTCGCGGTGGCCGCCCTCACCGGCGTCGGCGGCGGCAACTTCGCCTCCTCGATGACCAACATCAACTCCTTCTTCCCGCTGCGGAGGAAGGGCTGGGCGCTCGGGCTGAACGCGGGCGGCGGCAACATCGGCGTCCCCGTGGTGCAGCTCGTCGGGCTGCTGGTCATCGGGCTGGCGGGCGCCGCCCAGCCCAGGATCGTGCTCGGCGTCTACATCCCGCTGATCGTGCTCTCCGCACTGTGCGCCGCCCTGTTCATGGACAACCTGGCGCCCGTCAGGAACGACACCGGAGCCGCGAGGGAGGCGGCCGGGGACCCGCACACCTGGATCATGTCGTTCCTCTACGTCGGGACGTTCGGCTCCTTCATCGGCTACAGCTTCGCCTTCGGCCTCGTGCTCCAGACCCAGTTCGGGCGCACCCCGCTCCAGGCCGCGTCGCTCACCTTCGTCGGGCCGCTGCTCGGCTCCCTCGTCCGGCCCGTCGGCGGCTCGCTCGCGGACCGCTTCGGCGGGGCCAGGATCACGCTGTGGACCTTCGCCGCGATGGCCGCGGCCACCGTCGCCGTCGTCCTCGCCTCCGTGTCCGGGTCGCTGCCGCTGTTCCTGGCCGGCTTCATCGCCCTGTTCGTCCTCAGCGGGCTCGGCAACGGCTCCACGTACAAGATGATCCCCGGCATCTTCCAGGCCAAGGCGCTGGCCCGCGGCATGGCGGGAGAGGCGGCCGAGGCGTACGGGCGCCGGCTGTCCGGGGCGTCGATGGGGCTCATCGGCGCGGTGGGCGCGCTCGGCGGGCTCGCCATCAACCTGGCCTTCCGGCAGTCCTTCCGCACCGCCGGGACGGGCACGGGCGCCTTCGTCGCCTTCCTCGTCTGCTACGCGGTGTGCTGCGCGGTCACCTGGGCGGTATACCTTCGCAGGCCCGCACGCACCGCCGGGCCGGCCGCCACGACCGAGACGAAGCCGCAGCTCAGCTACGCCGAGGTGTGAGCAGGAGTGCCTCGTAACCACGGGGAAACGCAGCCGAACCGGGCCTGTCACGCACCCTTGCCAGGCTCGGTCGGCATGTACCAGGAACAGCACGGCGCTCCCGCGGTCGCCCCGCTCACGGGCTTCACGGTCGGAGTCACCGCGGCCCGGCGCGCGGACGAACTCGCCGCGCTGCTGCAACGCCGCGGGGCGACGGTGCTCCACGCGCCCGCTCTGCGCATCGTCCCCCTCGCGGACGACGCCGAGTTGCTCACCGCCACCAGGGAACTCGTCGACGACGCACCGGACGTGGTGGTCGCCACCACCGCCATCGGGTTCCGGGGCTGGGTGGAGGCCGCCGACGGCTGGGGCCTCGGCGAGGAGCTGCTCTCCTGCCTGCGCGGTGTCGAACTCCTCGCCCGCGGGCCGAAGGTGAAGGGCGCGATCCGGGCGGCCGGACTGACGGAGGCGTGGTCGCCCACCTCCGAGTCGATGGCCGAGGTGCTCGACCGGCTGCTCACCGAGGGCGTCGCGGACCGCCGGGTGGCGCTGCAACTGCACGGCGAGCCGCTGCCCGGGTTCGTGGAGGCGCTGCGGGCCGGGGGCGCGGAGGTCGTCGTCGTCCCCGTCTACCGGTGGATGCCGCCCGAGGACCTCGCTCCGCTGGACCGGCTGCTCGACGCGGCGGTGGGGCGGTCGCTGAACGCGCTGACGTTCACGAGCGCCCCGGCCGCGGCGTCGCTCTTCTCCCGTGCCGAGGAGCGCGGGCTGCTGCCGGAGCTGCTGGACGCGCTCGCCCACGATGTGCTCCCGGCCTGTGTGGGACCGGTCACCGCCCTTCCGCTCCAGGCGCACGGGCTGGACACGGTCCAGCCCGGACGGTTCCGGCTGGGCCCGCTCGTGCAGCTGCTCTGCGTGGAGCTGCCCGCACGGGCCCGGACGCTGCCGGTGGCCGGCCGTCGGGTCGAGATCCGCGGCCAGGCCGTCCTCGTCGACGGCACCGTCCGCCCCGTGCCGCCGGCCGGGATGTCGCTGCTCAACACCCTGGCCCGGCGCCCCGGCTGGGTGGTCTCCCGCGCCGATCTGCTGCGTGCGCTGCCGGGCGCCGGGCGGGACGAGCACGCCGTGGAGACGGCGATGGCCCGTCTGCGCGCCGCACTCGGCGTTCCCAACCTCATCCAGACCGTGGTGAAGCGCGGCTACCGCCTCGCCCTCGACCCGGCGGCCGGCGACAAGTACGGGGGCACCTGACGGGTCGCGGAGGCCACTCGTGTCAGGGGTCACCGGGGTCACCGAGGGCTCCGGGTCGCGGGGGCCACTCGTGTCACGGGGCACGGGGCACGGGGCACGGGGCCGCGCAGCCGTGGAGCCGCGGGGGTCACCGGGGTCCGGGCGGTTGCGGCCGGTCGTGCGGACACCCGGGGCGGGATGCCCTGCCGGCCCGGGGGCGCGGGCGCGCCCGCCCCGTCCCGTCCCGCGGGCGACCGGAGGGCATCCGGCCGCGCCACCCACCGGGTGTACCGCACCCGGGGGTACCGCACCGGGTGTACCGCACCGGGATACCCGCCCGGGGCCCGCGCACGGGGGGTTCACGGGGCGCGCTCGCCGGGGCACCCTGGAGCCCATGGGCATCGGCTCGAACGACGGGCGGTTCGACTCCGGGCGCGTCTGCCTGGACCTCGTGGCGGCGCGACCGGAGGGCCCCGAGGAACTCGGCGGCTGGCTCACGGCGGCCGGTCTGCTGCCGTCGGGCACACCGCTGGGCGCGGTGAACGCCCGCTGGGTCGCTCCGTTCCGGGAACTCCGCGACTGCGTGGCAGGTCTGGTGGACGCCCAGATCGACCGCCGTACGGGGGGACCCGCACCGGTGCGCCGCGGTGCTCCGGACGGTGCCCTGACGCGGCTCAACGAGTTCGCCGCCAGCGCCCCGCCCGCCGTCACCGCCGTGCGCGACGACGACGGCGAACTCGTCCGGGCCCCGATCGCCCGCCCCGAGTGCGCCGCGCTGCTCGCCGCCGTCGCCCGCGACGCGGTGGACCTGCTCACCGACCCGGTGGCCCGCGCCCGGCTGCGCCGCTGCGAGGGCGACGGCTGCCACCGTGTGTATCTGGACACATCCCGGGGCCGTCGCCGCCGCTGGTGCTCCAGCGAGGTCTGCGGCAACCGGGAGCGGGTGGCGCGGCATCGGCGCCGCGCCGCCCTCACCCGGGCCTGACAGATCGTCAACTTGTGTCGTTAACGCCCGTAATGCCCCCCGGGGTGGCGCCGCTTTCACCATCCCGCCGAAGATTCCCGAAAGTTTTTCCCGCTCGCGTTGAGTGGATCGGCGGACTCCCCCGTAGTGATGGACGACAGAGAAGCAGTCAGACATCAGACGGGGTCTCGACCGGGAGGTTCAGGTGCGCAAGGATGCCGCCGTGGCCGATGACCGTTCAGGTAGGGCCCGGCATCGCGCCGACTCGTCGCGCACCAGCACATCCGTCCCTGACGAGGAGCTGATGCGCGTGCTGTATCAGGAGCACGCCGGACCCCTCCTCGCCTATGTGCTCCGCCTCGTGGCCGGCGACCGCCAGCGTGCCGAGGACGTGGTACAGGAGACGCTCATCCGTGCCTGGAAGAATGCCGGTCAGCTCAATCGGGCCACCGGCTCTGTCCGACCCTGGCTGGTGACGGTCGCTCGGCGTATCGTCATCGACGGTCACCGCAGCCGGCAGGCCCGGCCGCAGGAGGTCGACCCGTCGCCGCTGGAGGTCATGCCCGCGGAGGACGAGATCGACAAGGCGTTGTGGCTGATGACGCTATCCGATGCGCTCGATGATTTGACCCCTGCTCACAGGGAAGTACTCGTCGAGACGTATTTCAAAGGGCGTACGGTCAATGAGGCGGCCGAGAAGCTCGGCATACCCAGCGGGACCGTGCGGTCCCGGGTGTTCTACGCACTGCGTTCCATGAAGCTCGCTCTGGAGGAGAGGGGGGTCACGGCATGAACAGGCAGGACCAGTTCGGGCAGTTCGGACAGTCCGAAGAGGGGTCGGTCCACGAGACGGCCGGGGCGTACGTCCTCGGCATCCTCGACGACGCGGAAGCCACCGCGTTCGAGGCGCATCTGGCCGGCTGCGACATCTGCGCCGCCCACCTCGAGGAGTTCGCGGGCATGGAGCCGATGCTGGCGATGCTCGCCGAGGCGCCGGCGCGGCCGGCCGTTCCCGAGCAGCCGACCGCGCTGCCCTTCGACAGCAGGGTCATGCAGCCCCCGGCCCGCTCCGCGACCGTGGTCCCGACCGCGCCGAGTCCGCAGCTGCTGAACCGGCTCGTGGACGAGGTGGCGGTGAAGCGCTCCCGCAAGCGCCGCCGGAGTATGTACATGATCGCGGCGTCGGCCGTGCTCATCCTGGGCGGGCCGGCCGTGGCGGTGGTCGTCACCCAGGACGACGCCACGGCGGGCAGCGCCGCGGCGGCCCATCCGACCAGCGCGGCGGAGGACGTGTTCTTCGACGGCATGGGGGAGAAGATCGAGGCGACGGACGCCGCCACCCGGGTCTCCGCCACCGTCGGGCTGGAGGAGAAGGGCTGGGGCACCCATGCGGTCCTGGAACTCAAGAACGTCAAGGGCCCGCTGAAGTGCAGCCTCGTCGCCGTCTCCAAGAGCGGTGAGGAGGAGGTCGTGAGTTCCTGGTCCGTCCCGGAGCGCGGTTACGGCATCGCGGACAGCACGGACAAGGAGGCCAGGAAGCCGCTGTACATCCACGGCGGCGCCGCCATGGAGCGCAACGAGATCGATCACTTCGAGGTCCGCACCTTCGACGGGAAGCGCCTGGTGGAGGTCGGCGCCTGAGCCGAGGACACCCGGAACACGGCAGCGGACCTCCCGCCTGACATTACGGCCCCCTTCGCGTACGGTTGACGGCTGCCCAGTGCACGTCAGAAGGGGGCCACGGTGGCCGCGCAGGAAGCCGCTGTCGACTCGGTCCGGGACCGCGAGATCCTTGTCGAACAGGACCATCTGGACCAGGTGTACCGCCGCCTCGAGGAGAAGATCCACGAGGCGGAGTTCCTGATGGACGACGCCGCCAAACGCGGCCAGGTCGGCACGCCCGGCGCGCTCGCCGAACGGGACGCCCAGGTGTTCCGCGCCGGGATCCACCTCAACCGGCTCAACAGCGAGTTCGAGGACTTCCTCTTCGGCCGGATCGACCTGCTGCGCGGCAAGGACGGCAGGAGGGGGCCCGACGGCGCGTACACCTCCGTCGAGCCCGCCGACGACGCCGTGCGCTCGGACGGGCGCGGGCAGCACGCCGACATCGCCGAGACGCTGCACATCGGCCGGATCGGCGTGCTCGACTCCGACTACGCGCCCCTGGTCATCGACTGGCGCGCGCCCGCCGCCGCGCCCTTCTACCGCTCCACGCCGGTCGACCCCGGCCGTGTGGTGCGCCGCCGGGTCATCCGCTCCAAGGGCCGCCGGGTCCTCGGCGTCGAGGACGACCTGATGCGCCCCGAGCTGACCGCCCGCCTCGGCGGCGCCGAACTGCCCGTCATCGGCGACGGCGCCCTGATGGCCGCGCTCGGCCAGGCCCGTACCCACACCATGCGGGACATCGTGTCCTCCATCCAGGCCGAGCAGGACCTGGTGATCAGGGCACCCGCGGCCTCGGTCACCGAGGTCTCCGGCGGGCCCGGTACCGGGAAGACGGCCGTCGCGCTGCACCGGGCCGCGTATCTGCTCTACCAGGACCGGCGCCGCTACGCCGGCGGCATCCTCGTCGTCTCCCCGACCCCGCTGCTGGTCGCCTACACCGAGGGCGTCCTGCCGTCGCTGGGCGAGGAGGGGCAGGTCGCGATCCGGGCGGTGGGCTCCCTGGTGGACGGCGCCGAGGCCACGGTGTACGACGATCCGGCGGTCGCCCGCGTCAAGGGCTCCCTGCGGATGGCGAAGGTGCTGCGCAAGGCGGCCCGCGGCGCCCTGGAACTCGGCGGCCCTCCCGACCGGCTGCGGGTCGTGGCCTTCGGCCGCCGGCTGGAGCTGGAGGCCGACGAACTCCAGCGGATCCGCCACAGCGTCCTCGGCGGCACCGCGCCCGTCAACCTGCTGCGTCCGCGTGCCCGCAGACTGCTGCTGGACGCCCTGTACGCCAGGTCGGGGGCCGCCGGGCGGCACAGCGACCCGGAACTCGCCGCCGAGCTGCGGTCCTCCTTCGACGAGGACGTCAGCTCGGAGGACTCGTTCGCCGGCTTCCTCCACACGTGGTGGCCCGAGCTGACACCGCGCGGGGTGCTCGCCGCGATGGCCGACGAGCGGCGGCTGGCCCGCTGGTCCCGCCGCGTCCTCAACCCCGGCGAGGTGCGCAGGGTCGCCCGCAGCCTGAGACGCGACGGCCTGTCCGTGCACGATGTGGCGGTCCTCGACGAGTTGCAGGCGATCCTCGGCTCCGCCGGCCGCCCGAAGCGGAAGCGCGAGGCCGACCCGCTGGACCAGCTCACCGGGCTGGAGGAGCTGATGCCGCGGCGCGAGGAGTCGCAGCGCGAGCGCGCCGAGCGGCTCGCCGCGGAGCGCACCGAGTACGCCCATGTGATCGTCGACGAGGCCCAGGACCTCACGCCCATGCAGTGGCGGATGGTCGGCCGCCGCGGACGGCACGCCACCTGGACGATCGTGGGCGATGCCGCCCAGTCGTCCTGGTCGGACCCGGACGAGGCCGCCGAGGCACGCGACGAGGCCCTCGGCACCCGGCCGCGCCGCCGCTTCGAACTCACCGTGAACTACCGCAACCCCTCCGAGGTCGCCGAGCTGGCTGCCCGGGTGCTGACGCTGGCCATGCCGGGGATGACGGCGCCCCGCGCCGTCCGCTCGACGGGCCTGCGGCCCCGGTTCGCGGTGGCCGGGGGCGACCTGGAGGGGACGGTGCGGCAGGAGACCCGGCGCCTGCTGGACGAGGTCGACGGCACCGTCGGCGTCGTCGTCGCGATGGACCGGCGCGACCAGGCCGCCCGCTGGCTCGACGGGCTCGGCGACCGCGCGGTCGCCCTCGGCTCGCTGGAGGCGAAGGGGCTGGAGTACGACGCGACGGTGGTGGTGTCCCCCGCGGAGATCGCCGACGAGTCGCCGGCCGGTCTGCGGGTGCTGTACGTGGCGCTGACCCGCGCCACCCAGCGGCTCACGGTGGTCTCCGGCAGGCGCGACGAGCCCGACGCGGACGGGGTTCCGGACCTGCTGAGGGACTGAGGGACTGGGGGCTGAGGGTCCGGCCCGGCCGGCCGGCCGGCGGGGCGGGGCGGGGCGGGGCGACCGGCGGTGCCGCGACCGGCGGGACCGGGTGCGGCCGACGGCGGGACCGGGTGCGGCGGGGTCCGGTGCGGCGGACGGCGGGCGGGTGCGGCGGGGTCCGGTGCGGCGGACGGCGGGCGGGTCAACTCGCCAAGCGGGAATCACCTTCCGGGGACTCTTTGTTAGCCTGTGTGTGGCACCGGCCCGATCCAAGCCCCCGGGCCCAACCTTCGTCCCCCAGAGGGACCACTTGCCGCGAGGCGAGCATGGCGGGCCGGTGTCATCGGACATCGGGAGGAGGTCCGCCTCACCACGGGTGAGGCGGACCTCCTCCCGTTTGCCCCTTCGCCCGTTCTCCCGCTCTCCCGCTCTCCCGTTCACTCCAGGCTTCTCGTATGGTGGAAAGAATTTTCCGTAACCCAAACGACCGGTATTACCTGCTACTGGCAGGTAGGTGCGACCATCGGATGGCCCCGCCCGGTCCTCACCGGGCGGTGCGGCAACGAAGCTAGGGAAAGCAGAGGAACTCGGCCATGGCAACGGCGCCCAGCGTCTCGTACTCGATGACGGTCCGGCTGGAGGTGCCCGCGAGCGGAACCGCGGTCTCCCAGCTCACCACGGCGGTGGAGTCCTCCGGCGGCTCGGTCTCCGGTCTCGACGTCACGGCGTCCGGGCACGAGAAGCTCCGGATCGACGTCACCATCGCGGCGACCTCCACAACGCACGCCGACGAGATCGTCGAGAAGCTGCGCACCATCGAGGGAGTCACCCTCGGCAAGGTGTCCGACCGGACGTTCCTCATGCACCTCGGCGGCAAGATCGAGATGCAGTCCAAGCACCCCATCCGCAACCGCGACGACCTCTCCATGGTCTACACCCCGGGTGTGGCGCGCGTCTGCATGGCGATCGCCGAGAACCCCGAGGACGCCCGCCGCCTCACCATCAAGCGCAACTCCGTGGCGGTCGTGACGGACGGCTCCGCGGTCCTCGGCCTCGGCAACATCGGCCCGAAGGCCGCCCTGCCCGTCATGGAGGGCAAGGCCGCGCTCTTCAAGCGCTTCGCCGGCATCGACGCCTGGCCGCTCTGCCTGGACACCCAGGACACCGACGCCATCGTCGAGATCGTCAAGGCCATCGCCCCCGGCTTCGCCGGCATCAACCTGGAGGACATCTCCGCCCCCCGCTGCTTCGAGATCGAGGCACGGCTGCGCGAGGCCCTCGACATCCCCGTCTTCCACGACGACCAGCACGGCACCGCGATCGTCGTGCTCGCCGCCCTCACCAACGCGCTGCGCGTGGTGGGCAAGGAGGTCGGGGACGTCCGGGTCGTCATGTCCGGCGCCGGCGCGGCCGGCACGGCCATCCTGAAACTCCTCATCGCCGCGGGCGTCAAGCACGCAGTCGTCGCCGACATCCACGGCGTCGTGCACGCCGGCCGCGAGGACCTGGTGGACGCCGCGCCCGGCTCGGCGCTGCGGTGGATCGCGGACAACACCAACCCCGAGGGCGTCACCGGCACACTGAGGGAAGCGGTCCGCGGTGCGGACGTGTTCATCGGCGTCTCCGCCCCGAACGTGCTCGGCCCGGAGGACGTCGCGGCCATGGCGGACGACTCGATCGTCTTCGCGCTCGCGAACCCCGACCCCGAGGTGGACCCGGCAATCGCCCGGCAGACCGCGGCAGTTGTGGCCACCGGCCGCAGCGACTTCCCGAACCAGATCAACAACGTGCTGGTCTTCCCGGGTGTCTTCCGCGGCCTCCTCGACGCGCAGTCGCGCACGGTCAACACGGAGATGATGCTCGCCGCGGCAGCGGCGCTGGCGGACGTCGTCACCGAGGACGAACTCAACCCGAACTACATCATCCCGTCCGTCTTCAACGACAAGGTCGCGGGCGCGGTCGCCGGGGCGGTCCGGGACGCCGCGCGTGCGGCGGGCGCGGTGGTGTCGGGCGCCGGCGTGGTCTGAGTCCGCCGCGTGGCGGGCCACCGGGTACGGGCCCGGGGTGTCGCAGGTCATCGGGCGTGGGGCCGGGCGCGGGCGCCGGCGTGGTCTGAGTCCGCCGCGTGGCGGGTCATCGGCTACGGGTCCGGGGTGTCGCGGGTCATCGGGTACGGTCCGGGCGCGTTCCGGGTGCGGCGCGGGTCACCGGGTACGGTGCGTTCCGGTGCGTACCGGGTCGGTGTGAGGCCGGGCGCGGTCCGAGTCCGGCGCGTCGCGAGTCGCGGGCCCGGAAGACCGCCCGTAGGGTGGCGGACCATGAGCCCGCGACGGGCCGCACGACCTCGGAGGACCCACCTCCGGCGGGCTTCCCCCCGGCCGTTTCGGCTTCACGGAGTCCGCGGTGAGTCGACGGAACGTCACCGGAACGAGCCAGTGGCGCTTTTCGTGTGACTCCGGAGGGTGCCGGATTGGCTTTCCCGCCGCTGGTGGGGGCAGGATGCTCAATTGGGCGCGAGGGTCTGACAGCAGACCCGGGTCCGGGGAACTGTCCGAGGGCCCTGGCAGCATCGGCTTCGATCTCACGCCTCACAGGCAAGAAGAACACGGGAGTAAGAACATGAACCGCAGTGAGCTGGTGGCCGCGCTGGCCGACCGTGCCGAGGTGACCCGCAAGGACGCCGACGCTGTGCTGGCCGCCTTCGCAGAGGTCGTCGGCGAGATCGTCGCCAAGGGCGACGAGAAGGTCACCATCCCCGGTTTCCTGACCTTCGAGCGCACCCACCGTGCCGCTCGCACCGCTCGCAACCCGCAGACCGGCGACCCGATCCAGATCCCGGCCGGCTACAGCGTGAAGGTCTCCGCGGGCTCCAAGCTCAAGGAAGCCGCGAAGGGCAAGTAAGCCCCAGAGAGCGAGGGCGGCCACTTCCCGTCGGGAGTGGCCGCCCTTGTGCCGTCCCGGGGCGGTGCGGCGCCGGGACGGAGCGGTACGGATCGGGGCCGGTCTACCGCGCCCCGGCGCCGACGGCCGTGTGCCGCGCTCACGAGTGCAAAGGGTGCGGGGAAGAGCGCCGAGCACCGGTGGCCGCGGGGCGGTCGGGTCGGCGCTCGGCGGCAGGGGCCGGCCGGATCCCCGGAGAGCCGGCCCGCAGAGAACCGGCCCCCCCAGAGGGGCGGACGGCCGCGGTCCCGGCAACCTCGGTCAGAGCGCCGCGGTCCCGGCAACCTCGGTCCCGGCCGCCTCGGTCAGAGCGCCTCGGTCAGACGACCGCTGCGCGCGGCAGCTCGACCTTGGCGCCGAGTTCCACGAGTTTCTCCATGAAGTTCTCGTAGCCGCGGTTGATCAGATCGATCCCGTGCACCCGGGATGTCCCCTGTGCCGCCAGCGCCGCGATCAGATACGAGAAGCCGCCGCGCAGGTCCGGGATCACCAGGTCCGCGCCCTGGAGCTTCGTCGGCCCGGACACGACGGCCGAGTGCAGGAAGTTGCGCTGGCCGAAGCGGCAGTCCGAACCGCCCAGACACTCCCGGTACAGCTGGATGTGCGCACCCATCTGGTTGAGCGCGGAGGTGAAGCCCAGCCGGGACTCGTACACCGTCTCGTGCACGATCGACAGGCCCGCCGCCTGCGTCAGCGCCACCACCAGGGGCTGCTGCCAGTCCGTCTGGAAGCCCGGGTGCACGTCCGTCTCCAGGGCGATCGCGTTGAGGGAGCCGCCCGGGTGCCAGAAGCGGATGCCCTCGTCGTCGATCTCGAAGGCGCCGCCGACCTTCCGGTAGGTGTTGAGGAAGGTCATCATCGACCGCTGCTGCGCGCCGCGTACATAGATGTTGCCCTCGGTCGCCAGCGCCGCCGACGCCCAGGAGGCCGCCTCCAGACGGTCGGGCAGCGCCCGGTGGGCGTAGCCGCCGAGGCGGTCGACGCCGGTGATCCGGATGGTCCGGTCGGTGTCCATGGAAATGATCGCGCCCATTTTCTGCAGGACGCAGATCAGGTCCTCGATCTCGGGCTCGACCGCCGCGTTCGACAGCTCGGTGACCCCCTCGGCCAGCACGGCCGTCAGCAGCACCTGCTCGGTGGAGCCGACCGAAGGGTACGGCAGCCGGATCCTGCATCCGCGAAGCCGCTGCGGGGCCTCCAGATACTGCCCGTCCGCCCGCTTCTCGATCTTCGCGCCGAACTGCCGCAGCACGTCGAAGTGGAAGTCGATGGGCCGCCCGCCGATGTCGCAGCCGCCCAGGCCGGGGATGAAGGCGTGCCCGAGCCGGTGCAGCAGCGGGCCGCAGAACAGGATCGGGATGCGCGAGGAACCGGCGTGGGCGTCGATGTCCGCGACGTTCGCGCTCTCGACATACGTCGGGTCGAGCACCAGTTCGCCTGGTTCCTCGCCCGGCCGCACCGTCACACCGTGCAGTTGCAGCAGCCCTCTCACCACCCGCACGTCGCGGATGTCGGGCACGTTGCGCAGCCTGCTCGGCTCGCTGCCGAGCAGCGCGGCGACCATGGCCTTCGGCACCAGGTTCTTGGCGCCGCGGACGCGGATCTCGCCCTCCAGCGGGGTTCCGCCGTGGACAAGCAGTACATCGTCTGTGCCGGTCATGAATCTCGCGTTCCGGAGGGTCCCCCCAGGGAGCCCCGGGGAGGAGGTCGGGCAGGGGCCAGAGAAAAGGTTAAGGCCCTCCTACCCCCGTCCCGTAAGGCCAAGGGCACCCTGCGGGTGTAATGAATCCGGCACAATGCACTCTGTTCCGGCGCGCCTGCGGAGGGTCACCATCCGCTTGTTCCGGGGGCGCGCCCTCCCGCTGCAGCGGTGCGCCCTGAGCTGCGTCGGCCCGGACCGGGACGCCCGCTCCCCGTGGAGGGCGAAGATGCGGGATCATGTCTCCCATGACCGAGGTGTCCTCCCTCACAGGGCGGCTGCTCGTCGCCACTCCGGTCCTCGCGGACCCCAACTTCGACCGCGCGGTGGTGCTCCTGCTCGACCACGACGAGGAGGGGTCGCTCGGTGTGGTCCTCAACCGGCCCACTCCCGTCGGCGTCGGCGACATCCTGGAGACCTGGGCCGGTCTGGCCGGTGAGCCCGGCGTGGTCTTCCAGGGCGGTCCCGTCTCCCTGGACTCGGCGCTCGGCCTCGCCGTGATCCCCGGCGACGAGGGACCCCTCGGCTGGCGCAGGGTCCACGGGGCGATCGGCCTCGTCGACCTGGAGGCCCCGCCGGAACTGCTCGCCTCCTCGCTCGGCTCGCTGCGGATCTTCGCGGGGTACGCGGGCTGGGGCCCGGGCCAGCTGGAGGCCGAGTTGGGCGAGGGCGCCTGGTACGTCGTGGAGTCAGAGCCCGGCGACGTGTCCTCCCCGAGGCCCGAGTCGCTGTGGCGGAACGTGCTGCGCCGCCAGCGCAGCGAACTCGCGATGGTGGCCACCTATCCGGACGACCCTTCGCTGAACTGAATCCGCGCGGCTTGAGTACCCTTGGCACCTATGAGCACTCTCGAGCCCGAGCGCGGGGCAGGTACGGGCACCCTCGTGGAGCCGACACCCCAGGTGTCGCACGGTGACGGCGACCACGAGCGCTTCGCCCATTACGTCCAGAAGGACAAGATCATGGCGAGCGCCCTCGACGGCACTCCCGTGGTGGCACTGTGCGGCAAGGTCTGGGTGCCGGGACGCGACCCGAAGAAGTACCCGGTGTGCCCGATGTGCAAGGAGATCTACGAGTCCATGGGCCCCGGCGGGGACAAGGACAAGGGCGGCAAGGACAAGAAGTAGCCGGACGGCCGGGCCGCCGGGCCCGGACCCCCTTTCCGGATCGGGAACGGCCCCACCCGGAAGGGCGGGGTCCGGGGCGTCCCGGTGCCGGTGCGCGTGCGCGTGCCCGTGCCGGCAACCGTGCCGGTTCGACCAGGCCGTGAGCAGTTCGTGCAGACGCCCGGCGGGGTTCCCCGCCGGGCGTTTCGGGTAGCCGGCCGTCGAGTGCGGCCGCGACGGTTCCGCCGTCCCGCGGGTGCGGCCCGCCGCCGGGCCTTCGGCGGGCCCCGCGGCGCGCCCCTCCCCGGTCCCGGGCACGGACCGCCCGGCGGACCGCCCGGCTGATTGTCCGGCGGATCGTCCCGTCGAGGTGCGGCCGCCGGGCGACCGGCTGATCGGGGCGGAGGGCCGGTCGGCCGCGGACCGCGGCGACATGGTGCCGGGTGGCCGGGCAGCCGGGTGGTCGGGGGTGGTCGCGGCTGAGCGGTGCGTAGGACCCGGTGCACGGCCGTTCACCGTTCACCGTTCACCGTTCACCGGTCGGCGTTCACCGGTCGCCGGTCAGCCGTAGGCGGCGAGGAACGCCCGGACGCCGGCTGTGGCGTAGTGGTCGAGTTCGGCCTCGGTGTGCTGGGGGCTTCCGTGGAACATGGCCTTGTTCACGGGGATCCACAGCAGCAGGCCGGAGAAGTGGTGTGCGGCCAGCAGCGGTTCGTCGATGTGGAGCAGCCCGCGCTCGGCGAGGTGCTCGAAGGTGGCTGCCAGGGTGGCCAGGACCCGTTCGAAGCCCTGTTCGTACCAGTCGGCGCCGAGTTCGGGGAAGGTGTCCGCGTTGGCGATGACCAGGCGCCGCAGTTGAAGTACCTGGGGCCGGGTGAGCGCGGTCAGGAACTGGCGGGAGAGACGGGTCAGGTTCTCTTCCAGTGTGTCGGCGTCGGCCGGGATGCGGGCCACCAGTTCGACCATGCCGTCGACCCGGTCGGTGGTGGCCAGGACGATCTCGCCGAACAGTTTCTCCTTGTCGGAGAAGTGCTTGTAGACGGTCTGCTTGGACACCGCGGCCAGCCTCGCGATGTCGTCCATGCTGGTGCCGGAGTAGCCCCTGCTCAGGAAAGCGCTGGTCGCGGCTTCCATGATCGCCTGGCGCTTGAGCGCCGACCGGCCGTGCTCGCTTGCTTCCACGCCGCCTCCCAACTCTGGTACTGGACAGTCCAGTTCTCGTGTGGGTACCGTACCGTCCGGTTCCGCTCAGTACCACACCGTCCAGTTCCGGTGAGGGTTCCGTCGAGGAGGACATCGCATGACCCGGACCACCAGTGCCCCGATCGCGGAAGGCGCCCCGGCCCGGCCTGCCGCCCGGGCCCTGCTGGCCGGCGCCGCCGCGGCCGGCCCGCTGTTCCTGGGCGCCGGTCTGACGCAGGGCCTCACCCGTGACGGCTTCGACTTCACCCGCAACGCCCTCAGTCAGCTCAGCCTCGGCGACCTCGGGTGGATCCAGATCACCGCCTTCCTGCTCACGGGTGTCCTGCTGCTGGCGGGCGCGGCCGGGATGAGCCGGGCGCTGCGCGGTACGCCCGGCGGCACCTGGGCTCCGCGGCTGATCGGCGTGTTCGGCGGATCCTTCCTGCTCGCCGGGGTGTTCGCCGCCGACCCGGGTGCCGGATTCCCCGCCGGCGCCCCCGAGGCCCGCGCCGTCTCCCTGAGCGCGCACGGCGCCGTCCACATGTTCGCCGGCATGGTGGGCTACCTCGCGCTCTGTGCCGCGTTCCTCGTGCTCGCCCGGCACTTCGCCACCCAGGGCCGACGTGGCTGGGCCGTCGCCTCCCGTGTCGCGCCCGCGGTGGTCCTCGCCGGTTTCGCCGGCTCGTCCGCCGGTGTCCTGGCCTTCACCGCGGGAGCCGGACTCGGCCTCCTCTGGCTCACCGCGGTCACCGCCCGGCTGATGGCGGCGGTACCGCCGGTGAGGCGGCACCAACCCCCCTTTCCCGCCCGTCGCTTCGGCGGGGCGGCAATCCGGAACCACCGACTGCGAACGGACGGGAACACGTCAGCATGACCGAACAACCGAAGGGCCCGGCCGGCTACTTCCCCTCGATCGAGCAGAAGTACGGCCGCCCGGTAGCCGAGTGGAAGGATCTGATCCGCTCCTCGCCTCTGACCCGCCACGGGGAACTCGTCTCCTGGCTCAAGGCCGAGCACGGGTTGGGTCACGGCCACGCCAACGCGCTCGTCGCGCACACCCTCGCCGAAGACGGCGGAAAGTAAGGGCGCTTGACCCCCGGACAGGGGCCGCGGCCTCTCGCGTGATCAATCGCGGGAGGCCGCGACGCGTGTCCGGCCCCCCGGCCGACCGCGTCCGGCGCCGACCCCATCCGGCGCCGCCGCCCGCCGTCTGCGCGGTGTCCGCGCGCCGTCCGCCCACCACCCGCCGTCTGCGCGGTGTCCGCGCGCCGTCCGCCCGCCACCCGCCGTCTGTGCGGTGTCCGCGTGGTGTCCGCGCGCCGTCCGCCCACCGCCCGCGCGGTGTCCGCGACCGCGGGAGAGGCGGGCGGGTGCGCTCGGACGCCCGATCGAGGGGGCGCCCCCAAACGTGTGAGCCCTGCCCCAACAGGCTGTTCCCGATCCGGCTCCCTGGGAGCGTGGACACCCGTGGGAAAAAGTCGTACAAGGAATGCCTTCAACCGGCAATTCGCCCGTGCCGGTAATGCCGTGGCAATTCGGCCATTCCGCTTGTTACGGGAGGTCCGGGGTGGATGCGTCCTTCGTGGACCCCAGCGCCGGACCGCCCGGAAGATGTGCCAGAGTTGCCACGTCCGGACTGTGAGGACGTACGGTACGGCAACACAAACGGACAGCCGGGATACCGGGAAGGGGCAGCTGGGTTGACCACGCACGCACCGCAAGCGGCGCAGTCCGTGACACTGCCGGCCTCGCTCGGAGAGGCCGTGGCGGCGCTCACCGACATGCCCGCCGCCGTGCCGGTCGCCGGGGGCACGGACCTGATGGCGGCCGTCAACAAGGGCCGGCTCAGGCCCGCGGGCCTCGTCGGTCTCGGCCGTATCAACGAGATCCGGGGCTGGCAGTACCAGGACGGCCACGCCCTGCTCGGTGCCGGACTCACCCATTCCCGCATGGGCCGACCCGACTTCGCCGCGCTCATCCCGGCGCTCGCCGCCGCCGCCCGCGCCGCCGGACCCCCGCAGATCCGCAACGCGGGCACCCTCGGGGGCAACATCGTCACCTCCGCCCCCACCGGCGACACCCTGCCGGTGCTGGCCGCTCTCGAAGCGGACCTGGTGATCGCGGGACCGGGCGGAGTGACACGCGAGATCCCCGTCTCCCATCTCCTCGCCGGCCGCGAGCTGCTCGGCCCCGCCGAACTCGTCGGCTACGTGCGCGTACCGCTCCTGCACGCTCCGCAGGTGTTCCTGAAGGCCACCGGGCGTACCGGCCCCGGCCGGGCGACGGCGTCCGTCGCCGTCGTCCTCGACCCGGCACGGCGCGGGGTGCGCTGCGCGGTCGGCGCGATCGCCCCGATGCCGCTGCGCCCGCTGGAGGCCGAGCGCTGGATCGCCTCGCTGATCGACTGGGACGCTGAGCGCGGACTCGCCCCGGAGGCACTGGCGGCCTTCGGCGAGTACGTGGCGGCCGCCTGCATCCCGGACCAGGAGGGCGACGAGCAGCTGCCGCCCGCCGTCCTGCACCTGCGGCGCGTGGTCGCCGCGCTGGCCCGACGAGCGCTGGGGAGGGCACTGTCGTGAGCTCCGAGGAGAACGAGCCCCGGGACACCGCCCCGCACGGCGGCGGCTGGCAACCCATCCCGCAGGGCGGCGAGTACGACGCGGAGGCCACCGCGTTCGTCCGCCTGCCGTCCGACGACATGCGCGACGCACCGCTCGCCGCGCCGGGCCACGGCTATGTGCCCCCGCAGATCCCACCGGCGGCACAGGACGGCCGGGCGGCGGGCTGGACCGTCCCGGAGCAGGCGCCGGACGCCTCGCACCACTGGGCGGCTCCGGGGGCCGGGCAGCCGCAGAACCCCTACGAGCCGTATGCCGGGCAGCAGCCCTACGCCTCGCACCAGGCGTACCCCGGCTCCGGTCTCCGGGCCGGCGGGGACTCCCGGGCCGGCGGCGACCTCCGGGCCGGCGGTGAACAGCACGGTGGCTACGGCCCGCACGGTGCGTACGGTGCCCCGGATCCGTACGGTGCCCGGGACCCTCGGGGTGCCCGGGACCCGCAGGGTGACGGCGAGCCCCGCACCGGGCACGAAGCGCACCCCGGCCCCGCTCCGCTCGGCGGCGGCGGTTTCCGGGGCGGCCACGGCGCGGAGGGCGGCGGCGATCCCCGCGCGCCCCGTGGCGCGGCCGACGGCCACGACCCGCACGCGACGGGTCAGTGGACCTTCCCGGAGGCTGACGAGCCGTCGTCCGGCCCCGCCGGGACAGCGGACGCGAGAGACCTCACCGGCCAGTGGACCATTCCCGTCGCCCACGGGGACCTCCCGGAGGAGTCGGGCGAGTTCTCGGCATCCGCCCTGGCGCAGTGGGGCGGTCGTACTCCGCCGGCCACCCTGCCCGGCGGTGCCCCCGCTCCGTGGGCCACGACTCCCGACGGCGGCACCCCGGCCGGGGGCACCCCCCTCGGCGGTACGCCCGCCTCCGGCACACCGGTGCCCGGAGCCGGCTACCCCGCCACCCTGCCCGGCGGCGCACCCGCCCCCTGGGCGGCCGAGGGGTATCCCGCTCAGGAGGAGCGAGCCGGATCCGCCGCCGGACCCCGCACCGAGCAGCGCGACGAAGCGGGGCACGGCCCGCACGGTGAGGGTGCGCACCCCGGTGCCGGTGACGAAGCGTCTGCTGATGCTGCGCCTGCGCCTGCCGCCGCCGCCCCGGACCGGAGCGGGTCGTATCCCGTCGAACCGTCCGAAGCGGACCGCCCGCGGGCCGGGGACATGGAGGCCGGTCACATGGAGGCCGGCCACATGGAGGCCGGTCACATGGAGGCCGGCCACGTGGAGGCCGGCCACGTGGAGGCCCGCGACATGGAGGCCGGTCACGCCGGTCACATGGAGGCCGGCCACGTAGAGGCGGACCGTACGGAGCTGGATCGTACGGAGTTCGACGGCACCGAGCCCGACCGCACGGAGCCCGACCGCGCCGACGCCGATCATCCGGGGACCACCGCCCATGACGCGAGCCCGGAGCCCGGCCGCGCCGCGGACACCGGGGACACCGGCGACACCGCGGACACCGGAGTTGGGGACACCGCGGACACCGCGGACACCGGGGACACCGGGGACGCCGTCTCCGGGGGGGCCGTGGAGGTCCCGGAAGCCGATGCGGCCTCCCAGGACCCGCCCGACCCAGCCCGTCAGGACCCACCGGACGCGCCCCCGGCCGGGGAGGCGGCGGCTCCCGACACGTCCGGGGCCGGCGCGGAGGGTGTCGGGTCCGCCACCACAGCGACGGCGACGGCGACGGCGAACGACGAACACCCGCACAGTTCGTACGTCCTGCGCGTGAACGGAGCCGACCGGCCCGTCACCGACGCATGGATCGGCGAGTCCCTGCTCTATGTACTGCGTGAGCGCCTCGGCCTCGCGGGCGCCAAGGACGGCTGCTCGCAGGGCGAGTGCGGCGCCTGCAACGTCCAGGTCGACGGCCGGCTCGTGGCCTCCTGCCTGGTGCCTGCGGCGACCGCGGCCGGCTCCGAGGTCCGTACCGTCGAGGGCCTGGCCGCCGACGGCGAACCCTCCGACGTCCAGCGCGCGCTGGCCGCGTGCGGAGCAGTCCAGTGCGGATTCTGCATCCCGGGCATGGCCATGACCGTGTCCGACCTGTTGGAGGGCAACCACGCCCCCACGGAACTCGAGACCCGCCAGGCCCTCTCCGGCAACCTCTGCCGCTGCTCCGGCTACCGGGGCGTCCTCGACGCCGTGCGCGAGGTGGCCGCGGAACGCGGGGCGAGCGCCGCCGCGGCCGCCGAGGCCGCCGACGGGAGCCGCGAAGCAGCCCAGGACGCGGCCCGCATCCCGCGCCAGGCGCCCCCGGGCGCCGGTAGTGTGCAGCCCCACCCGCATGACGGAGGCATGGTGTGAGCAACGACGCGGCCATCGCAGCCCCCGCGGTCGACGGTCCCGAGCAGGAACCGCCCGCTCACGGCCTCGGCGCCGCCCTCCCCCAGGCGGACACCCGCGCCAAGACCGAGGGCACCTTCCCCTACGCCTCGGACCTGTGGGCCGAGGGGCTGCTCTGGGCGGCGATCCTGCGCTCCCCGCACCCCCGCGCCCGGATCACCGCCGTCGACACCTCCGCCGCCGCCGGGATGCCCGGCGTCCGGGCCGTCGTCACCCACGCCGACGTACCCGGCGACGCCGCATACGGACGCGGGGTCGCCGACCGGCCCGTCTTCGCCTCCGACACCGTCCGCCACCACGGGGAGGCCATCGCCGCGGTCGCCGCCGACCATCCCGACACGGCCCGGCTCGCCGCCGCCGCGATCACCGTCGAGTACGAGGTCCTCGAACCGGTCACCGACCCCGAGCAGGCCTTCGCCGCCGAGCCGCTGCACCCCGACGGCAACCTCATCCGCCACATCCCGCTGAGCTTCGGCGACCCCGAGGCCGTCGGCGAGGTCGTCGTCGAAGGGCTCTACCGCGTCGGCCGCCAGGACCCGGCACCCATCGGCGCCGAGGCCGGCCTCGCCGTGCCGCGCCCCGACGGCGGGGTCGAGCTCTACACCGCCTCCACCGACCCGCACACCGACCGCGACCTCGCCGCCGCCTGCTTCGGCCTGGACAAGGAGCGCGTGAAGGTCGTCGTGACCGGTGTGCCCGGCGCGACCGGCGACCGGGAGGACCCGGGGTTTCAGATCCCGCTGGGGCTGCTCGCCCTGCGCACCGGATGCCCGGTCAAGCTCGCCGCCACCCGCGAGGAGTCCTTCCTCGGCCACGCCCACCGCCACCCGACTCTGCTCCGCTACCGCCACCACGCGAGCGCCGAGGGCAGGCTGCTGAAGGTGGAGGCGCAGATCCTGCTGGACGCGGGCGCCTACGCGGACGCCTCGTCGGAGTCCCTCGCCGCCGCCGTCGCCTTCGCCTGCGGGCCGTACGTGGTGCCGCACGCCTTCATCGAGGGCTGGGCGGTCCGCACCAACAACCCGCCCTCCGGCCATATGCGCGGAGAGGGCGCGCTTCAGGTCTGCGCCGCCTACGAGGCCCAGATGGACAAGCTGGCGGCGAAGCTGGGTCTGGACCCGGCCGAGATCCGCCTCCGCAACGTCCTCGCCACCGGCGACATCCTCCCCACCGGGCAGACCGTCACCTGCCCGGCCCCGGTGGCCGAACTGCTCCAGGCCGTACGCGACTTCCCCCTCCCGCCGCTGCCCAAGGACACTCCGGAGGACGCCTGGCTGCTGCCCGGCGGACCAGAGGGCGCGGGCGAGCCCGGTGCGGTGCGGCGCGGCGTCGGCTACGCCCTGGGCATGGTCCACATGCTCGGTGCGGAGGGGACCGACGAGGTCTCCACGGCCACGGTGAAGGTCCAGGACGGTACGGCCACGGTCATCTGCGCGGCCGTCGAGACCGGGCAGGGCTTCTCCACCCTCGCCCGGCAGATCGTGCAGGAGACGCTCGGCATCGAGGAGGTGCGCGTCGCCCCCGTCGACACCGACCAGCCTCCGGCCGGCCCCGCCGCCCACGGGCGCCACACCTGGGTCTCCGGCGGTGCCGTCGAGCGCGCGGCGAAGATGGTCCGTACGCAGCTGCTGCAGCCGCTGGCCCACAAGTTCGGCATGTCCACCGAACTGCTGCAGATCAACGACGGCAAGATCACCTCGTATGACGGAGTGCTGTCCACGACGGTCACCGAGGCCATGGACGGCAAGGAGCTCTGGGCCACCGCGCAGTGCCGTCCGCATCCCACCGAACCCCTCGACGACCACGGCCAGGGCGACGCCTTCGTCGGTCTCGCCTTCTGCGCGGTCCGCGCGGTCGTCGACGTCGACGTCGAACTCGGCTCCGTGCGCGTCGTGGAGATGGCCGTCGCCCAGGACGTGGGCCGCGTCCTCAACCCCGCCCAGCTCGCCACCCGGATCGAGGCGGGGGTCACCCAGGGCATCGGCGCCGCGCTCACGGAGAACCTCCGCACGGCCCGCGGTCTGGTCCGCCATCCCGACCTGACCGGCTACGCCCTGCCGACGGCCCTCGACGCCCCCGACATCCGCATCGTCAGACTCGTCGAGGAGCGCGACGTGGTCGCCCCCTTCGGCGCGAAGGCGGCCAGCGCCGTCCCGGTCGTCACCTCCCCGGCCGCCGTCGCCGCCGCCGTCCGCGCGGCCACCGGCCGCCCGGTCAACCGCCTCCCGATCCGGCCGCAGGCGGCGGTCGCCACGCCGTAGCGGCGGCGCGTCCCCGGGAGGCGCGCCGGCCGCGACCGCCGTTTGACGGAGACCGACCCTGGTCGGCCGTGTCAGTTGGTGAGGGAGCGATGTGGAGGCGTTCCGGGGACACCGGGCCGCACAGCCGCACGCCGTGGAGGGCGCTGATCAGCCCGCCGGTAGCCTCCCGCACGGTGGGCATCTGCGTGACGAGCAGGGCAATGCGGTCATGCCACGCGACACCGTCACCCGTCGGTGGTTGACACCCTGCTCAGCGCGGGCGAAAGGGAGCGGAGCATCACCGCATAGACGGGAGAGTCGGGGAACGGCTGCCGCTCGCCGACCTTGCGGTACTGCCAGGACTCGTACAGGGCTTGCACGCGCGGATGGGTGGTGTCGACCAGCAGCACGGCGAGCGCCTCGTCCCGGCTGGCGAGGAGCGCCTCGTGCAGTTGCTCTGCGGCGCCGGTCTTGCGCCACTTGGGCCGCACCGTCAACTCGGACAGCGAGAACGTCGACGGGTTCTCGGGCTCTTCGGTCACGTGTTCTCGCCACCACTCGCTGCCAGCCGTCGCGGGGGCGCCGTAGGCGAAGCCAGCGGGCTCGCTCCCGTCCCAGCCGATGAGGCATGAGAAGCCGGGGTTCCCGCCCCAGTGGTCCACGAACCAGGGGAAGCGCTGTACGAACGGGTCGTCCATCTGGTCCGCGTAGGCATCGGCGTGGACGTCGATGAGCGTCTGGCGGATCTCGTGAAGGTCGTCGTGTTTGTACTGGCGCAGCTGGACGGTCACGTTCGGCTCCACTGGTCGCGGTATCGGTTGCCCCACTCGCGCGCCACGGTCGCGTCCGGCGCGAGGGTGAGAAGGTCGCGGTGGAAGTCGCCCATCAGCGATCTCATGCGCCCCGGCAGGGGAGCGCCGGCCATCAGCTGGAAGAGCGAGGCTGCCGTGTCGCATGCCTGTTCGGCCTCGCCCTGATGTAGCTGCGCCAGCGCGAGCCGTGCGGTGGCCAGGGCGCGGTTGCGGCGGAACTGCTTGGGGAGGGCTGCCAGCGCACGGTACGAGGATGCCTCGGCCTCTGCCGCGAAACCGAGCCGGTCCCGGACGATCGCGCCCAAGGCGTACAGCTCGGCAGGGCCGTAGAACGCGATCCACGGTGGCCGAGCGGTGTCCGGCTCCGCCTTGCTCAGCATCTCCTCGGCGAAGCCGAATGACCTCAGCGCCGCCTGCCGGTCTCCGCGGTTGCTGTGCCCGACCGCGGTCCGAGCGTGGGCGAGCGACGCGAACAACGGATCGCGACGGGTGATGCCCGTGGCCTGAGCCGCGTACCCGGCATCGACGGCCTGGCCGTGCTCCTTGCGCTGATGGGCGAGCATCGCCAGCGAGTTCCACACGCGCAGCTCGGTGGCGCTGTCGTCGGCCATCCGCGCCAGGTACAGGGCCTCTTTGAGCCGGCTGTCTGCGCGGTCGAGCTGACGGGCGTCGATGGTTGACCAAGCGGCCGTGGCAGTGAAGTCCGCGGCGAGCGCGAGGAGTCGTTGCCGGACGCGCTGGGAGCCGGCCTTGTCCTGCTTGCTCAGGCATTCGGCCGCGCCGGCAAGGGCTGACCGCTCAAGGGCGGCGTGTCCGCCGCGCTTGTCGTCCAGGCCGGTCAAGCTCTCCAGGCCGGCGCGGAGAGCAGCCACGTCGGATGTCCCCACGCGGCCCGCGTTGGAGGGCTGGATCGTGAGCGCTGCCCCTGCGGCCGTGGTGGACGCGAGGAAGGTACGGCGGAGCAATGGACCCTCCGGGGGAACAAAGCCGAGTTCGACGGCCGGACACCCGAATACTGCCTCCAACGCGTCCCGTTGTCGCTGCTGAGGCCATCGAGATTTTCCGGTCAGCCAGTAGCGCACGGTCCGGTCGCTGACGGTCCCGCGGTGGCCGGCCGCCGTCAGCGACAGGTTCAGCTGCTCGACCAACTCCGCCTGGGTGTAGCCGGTTTCGTCCATGGCCGCTCTGAGCCGGAGATTCTTGTCCACGCACTCACCGTAGCCACATCGTCATCCCCTGTTGAGGCTGATGGCAGAGGCGCCGGCCCGGAATTTCCGGTCGCCGGCGACCGACGCGCGCCCGCTATTTCCTGCCCTGGCCGGAACTTCGGCAGTTGTATGAGGGGCGGCCGTTCTCCATGGCGGCCCTCCCCCGGGGCGGACCGCCGACGTGGCGGCAGTCCGCCCGCTCCCCACAGCGACGGAGATGACGATGCGCAGCACGACGAGGGCGGCTCGGGACACGTCGTGGATGGACCGTGAGAACGAGTTCACACGCTTCACCAGCGGCTCTGCGCCCCACATCCCGATAGCACCCGGCATGGCTGAAGAGGCTGCGGGACGAGCTCAATGCCGACCGCCACTGTTTCACAGCGCTCGTCGTGCCCGAGGCCGCGACGTGAAGTGCCCAATGCGCTGGATGGACGAGCGTCGATGGGCCTGGCGGCAGTGGTGCTTACAGATCCTCGTCGTCCTCACCGTCGCCGGGCTGGTAGTGCCGCTCGCCCTGTACGCAGAATGAGGAGAACCCCCTGATGACCAGCCCGATCCCCCGCACAGAGCAGGGCGCAGCACGGGACGCGGCTGTGACGGCTGTGCCGCCGACCCGCCACCCGGGTTACTGGGATGACGTCTTCGCCAAAGGCACGCAGTTCCGGCCCGTCAGCGAGGACGAACTGGGTTGGTTCCGCGCCCACACGCGGCCCGCGACCGGCATGACCGCGATCGACGTCGGATGCGGCCGCGGCGACCTCGCGCACACATTGGCCGAGTGGGGCCTGCATACGACCGGCTACGACTTCTCGCCGCTGGTGGTCAAGGAGGCCGCCGAGACGTACAACCACCCGAGGCTGCGCTACCGCGAGCACGACTTCAACGCCGGCGCGATCCCCAACGACCTCGCCCCGGAAGGCGCGGACATCGTCGTGTGCCGCCTGGTGATGGCCTTCCTCGATCGGGCCCGGTTCCTGACCGACGTGCGCCGATGGCTCCGCCCTGACGGCGTGCTGTACGTCATGACGCCCGTCTACGAGAAGCAGTCCGACCACGCGCACCGCGGTGTGCGCGAGGAAGCGATCGCGAGACTCGGCGACGGCTGGGCGGAGACCACCCGCTACGACCTGTGCGACGACGGATGCGTGACCGCCGTCGTCCTGCGCGGCCCACAGGGCTGATGAGCTCCGTCCCGCGCCTTCGGGCTGGGGCGGCGTACCACCGCAAGAGCACGTTCACCCGTCTGAGAAGGAGCTGCCATGACCGCTGTCGTGACCGAGAAGTCCGTTCAGCCAACCACTGCGGAGGCCGTGGAGGACCCGTTCGCGCTCGACCTGACCGTCACCGTCGACTCTGGCGGCCTTCAGATGCCGTCCGCCTGCGGCACGGGCGACGGATGCTCCTCCACCTGCGCCTCGTCCTGCGCGAGCGCCGTCTGACCCATCGCATTGTCTCGGAGGGCCGGGGCAGCGCCCCGGCCCTCCGCACCGTGGAGGAGGCTGATTCATGAGCAGGAAGCTGTACGAGCACACGGGCACGGCACTGTTACGGGCCGCGGCCGCGCCGCGGACCATCCTGCCCACATGGTGGCCCGACCCTGCCGACGCCGAGGGGTGCATGGCTTGGCTGATGCACGTCTGGTCCCGCCCGGAGCTCGCCGGCCCGATCCGCCAGGCGAACCCCGAGCTCGGTCTCAGCATCGATGCGCTGCGCGGCAGGCCGGTGGTTGCCGGCAAGAAGCTGCGGCGGGCCACGATGGCGACCGCCCGGTACCTGCTGCGTGCCACCGGCCGGCCCACGCCGTTCGGACTGTTCGCCGGCGTTGCCCCCGCTGCGCTGGGCCCGTCGGCCAAGGTCCGGTGGGGCACCGGGCATCGGGCGGTCGCCCGCGTCGACACGATGTGGCTCGGCGACATCATCAACCGGCTGGAGGCGTGCCCCGATCTGCTGGACCGCCTGGACGTCGTGATGAACAACCTTGCCGCCCGGCAAGGCGGGCGCCTTCAGGTGCCGCACGGAGGCCGGCACGGTGCGAGCGTCGTGCACACCAGCGCGGTACGCGCCTTGCAGGACTGCGCAGCCGCCCCGATCCGCTTCGGTGCGCTGGTCGCCACCCTCGCGGGTCTCTTCTCCGGCAGTGACACCGGCAGGGTCCGCAGCATGCTGACCGAGCTCGTCCGCCAGGGCTTCCTCCTGTCCTGCCTGCGCGCGCCGATGACCGAGACCGATCCACTCGGCCACCTCCTGGAGCAGCTGCGCAAGGCGGAGGCGAGCACGATCGAGTCCACCGCGGCGATCCTGCGGGATCTCGAAGCCGTCGCGGCCGCGATAGGCCACCACAACGCGATCCCGGGGCCGGGCCAGGCAGGGCCCCGCGAGGCGCTGACCCGGAAGCTGCGCGCGATGTCGGAGGCCGGCCGTGCGCCGCTGGCCGTCGACCTCATGCTCGACGCTGATGTCGAGATTCCCCACAGCGTCGCCCGCGAGATGGAGGCTGCGGCCGGCGCCCTGCTGCGGCTGACCCGCCGCCCCTCTGGTCACGGCATCTGGCGCGACTACCAGATGGCTTTCTGGGAGCGGTACGGCGTGGGGACGCTCGTGCCGCTTCGGGAGGTCGTGGACCCGGCCGCAGGTCTCGGGTTCCCCGCCGAGTACCCCGGCAGCATGATGACGCCGCCCGTGCCGCAGGTCTCGCGCCGGGACGAGCGTCTCCTGGCGCTTGCCTGGCAGGCCGTAACCGACGGCAGCCGGGAGATCGTTCTCACCGACGACATGATCGACACCCTGACGGACGGGCAAACCGCCGCTCCCGAGCCGCCGCACGTGGAGATGTGCGGACGCATCCACGCCGCGAGCATCGAGGGGTTGAACCAGGGCGACTTCACCCTCACCGTCACCCCGGCCCGCTCCGCGGGCACGCTCACGTCCCGCTTCACCCCGACAGCCGGAGGCGCGGGCCTGGAGGACGTCTACCAGCGTGTTCCCGCGGGCACCGACGGCGCACTGCGCGCCCAGCTCTCGTTCCCCCCGCTCTACCTCCATACGGAGAACGTCTGCCGCATCCCCGCCTACCTGCCCCATGTCATCCCCCTCGGTGAGCACCGCGGCCCGGACGAGACGGTGATCGAGCTGGACGATCTCGCCGTCACCGCGACACACAGCCGGCTGCATCTGGTCAGCCTCTCCCGCCGCCGCGTCATCGAGCCGCAGGTCTTCCACGCGATGGCGCTGGAGAAGCAGCCCCCGCCGCTGGCCAGGTTCCTCGCCCACCTGCCGCGCGCGTTCAACGCCGCGTGGACGGGTTTCGACTGGGGCCCCGAAGTCCTCCGGCTCCCGTACCTGCCCAGAGTCCGCTTCGGGCGCACCGTCCTGTGCCCGGCCCGCTGGTACCTCACCCGCGCCGACCTTCCCACCTGCGGCGACCTCGCTGCCTGGCATCAGGCTCTCGGCCAGTGGCGCAAACGCTGGGATTGCCCCGAAACGGTGGAGCTGCGAGACGACGACCGCACCCTGCGGCTCACCCTGAGCGAGCCACTGCACGCGGCGCTCCTGCACGCCCATCTCGGTCGGCGCGAGGACGCCGCCCTCACCGAGGCCGCCCCCGCCGCGGGCCTCGGGTGGATCGACCGGCACGCGCACGAGATCGCCCTGCCGCTGGTCACCACTCGCCCGCCGACCGCCGCGGCGATGTCCGGTCCGCTACCGACAGTGGTCAACAGCGCGCTCGGGCACATGCCCGGCTCCGCGGACTCCCGATGGCTCTACGCGAAGATCCACACTCACCCCGAGCGGATGGACGAGATCATCACCGGCCACCTTCCCCGGCTCCTCGACGCCCTTCCCGACAGGCCCGCTTGGTGGTTCCTGCGCTATCGCAGCCCGCACGAGACCGATCACCTCCGGCTGCGCCTGTGCATCCCGAGCACGGGCGAGTACGCCGCCGTCGCGGCCGCCGTCGCCCGCTGGGCGGAGCAGCTCCGCGCCGGAGCCATGGCCGGCCGACTCGTCCTCGACACCTACAGCCCCGAGATCGGCCGCTACGGGCAAGGCGCCGTACTGGAAGCGGCCGAAGCCGTGTTCGCTGCGGACTCCACCGCTGTCGCCGCCGGCCTGCGCCATGTGCCCGGCACCCTCGTACATTCCACCGCCCTGGTCGCCGCGGGCATGGTGGACATCGCCCGCGGATTCCTCGGCACCAACGCCGCCATGGACTGGCTCGCCGACCAGCCCACGCCGATCGCGGCCACCGACCGGGCGGTTGCCGACCAGGCCCTTCGCCTGGCCCGGCTCGATGCATCGCTGGACCTGCCCGGGAGCAACGGTGACGTCGCCGCCACGTGGGCCCGAAGGGCGGCGGCCCTGGCGCACTACCGCAGCCAGTTCGCCGACGACGCCGAGGTGAGCTCGATCCTGGAGTCGCTGCTGCACATGCACCACAATCGAGCGCTCGGTCTGGATCGGGCCGGGGAGAAGGCCTGCCGCCACCTGGCTCGGCAGGCCGCCCGCGCCTGGCAGGCCCTCCGATGACCGCTGCGGAGATGCAGTGGGAGCAGTCGCTGTACTCCGGCGCACCGGGTATCGCGCTGCTGCACATCGCCAACGCCCGCGAAGGCCGGGCTGGATGGGACACCGTCCACGAGTGGACCACCTCTATGGTCCGCCACGAGGTGAACGCCGACCCGTCCGCCTCCGGGCTGTTCGAGGGCGCACCCGCCGTCGCGTTCGCCCTCCACTTCGCGAACCGTCCGTCGTACGGGCCGGCGCTCGTCATTCTCGATCAGCACATCACCGACGCCACCCGACATCGGATGAGGGCAGCCCACGCGCGCATCGACCGCGGCGCGCTGCCGCGGCTGCGCGAGTTCGACGTCATCAGCGGCCTGACCGGGCTCGGCAGCTACTGCCTGTCCCGCACGAGTCGGCACCCGCTGCTGCCCGAGATCCTGTCCTACCTGGTGCGCCTGACGGAGCCGGTCAGGGCCGATGGCGAGCTCCTGCCGGGCTGGTGGTCCAGCGACGGCCCCGAACTGCGGCCGAGCCGCGCATGGCCGGGCGGACACGGCAACTTGGGCCTGGCCCACGGCATCACCGGCCCGCTCGCCTTCCTGGCCATCGCGATGCGCCGCGGCGTCACTGTCCCCGGGCACGCCAACGCGATCCGCTACATCTGCGCCATGCTGGACCAGTGGTGCCAAGGGACAGGAGCGGGAGCCTGGTGGCCCACTATGCTCAACCGCGAGGAGTGGAAGAGCCGCACGGCGAACCAACGAGTTCCCGAACGCCCGTCCTGGTGCTACGGCACCCCGGGGATCACCCGCGCGCTTCAACTCGCCGCTCTCGCACTCGGTGACCGGTCACGGCAACACGGCGCTGAAACGGCACTCGCCGCCTGCGCCACCGATGACCACCAACTCGCCCGGCTCACCGACGCCTCCCTCTGCCATGGCTGGGCCGGCCTCATACGCACCGTTCAGAGAGCTGCCGACGATGCCGACCCTGATAGCCCACTGGCCACAGCCCTGCCCTCGCTGCGCGGCCGGATGCGCAGCCACCTGGACCGCGTGGGCGCCCCGACCGCCAGGGGGCTGATGGAAGGCTCCGACGGTATCGACCTGGCCCAGCTCGACACGACCGCCCACCCCACATCTGCCCCCCACTGGGACGCCTGCCTCCTCTTGACCGGCTGACCGGCCCGACGACCACCGCACCGCTACCACTCGGAAGGAAGTCCATGAACACCACCGCACAGCCCTCGCCCGAAGTCCTGCGCAACCAGCTCATCGACACGATCGTGCGGGAACGCGTCGCCGGGCTGTACGACCCGCAAGTCGAAGAGGCCATGCGGACGGTGCCCCGCCACGAGTTCCTCCCGGCCGTCAGCATCGAGACCGCCTACACCAACGAGGCCGTGACCATCAAGGACAACCCGGCCGAGGACGCCCTGCCCTTCAGCTGCGCATCCAAGCCCGACGTCGTCTTCTTCATGCTCGTCCAGCTCCAGGCACGCGAAGGCCACCGCATCTTCGAGATCGGCGCCGGCACCGGGGTGAACGCCGCCTACCTGCGGCGCCTGGTCGGCCCCACCGGCCACGTCATCACCGGCGACATCGACAGCGACGTCACCGCCTACGCCCGCAAGACGCTCGACGCCACCGGCTACGGCGACATCGAAGTCATCACCCGAGACGGCGCCCTGGGAGCCGAGGAGTACGGCCCCTTCGACCGCATCATCGCCACCGTCGGCGTCTGGGACCCCAGCCCCGCCATGCGAAACCAGCTCACCCCCGGCGGCAGGCTCGTGCTTCCGCTCCGCTGGCGAGGCCTGACCCGCAGCGTCGCCCTGGTCCGCGAACCGAACCGGCACCGGTCCGACTCCGTCAAGGTGTGCGGCTTCCTGCCCATGATCGAGGAGACGGAGGAACACAGCGGCTATATCGACGACGATCACCTGACCCGCCTCTTCTGGGACTACGACCAGCCCATCGATCCCACCGCCCTGCGCGCCGCCATCACTCAGCCGGCGACCCTGGCGTGGAGCGAGACGACCGTCGGGCCGGTCGAATCCTTCGACGGGGTGTGGCTGCGCATGTCCGCCACCGACCCGGCAACCTGCCGCATCACCGTCAAGCAGCCCGCCGTCGACGCGGGCCTGCGCCGCCCCGCGAATCCCAACCTCGGCCCCGCCCTCGTGGAAGGCGACTCGATGGCGTACCTCACCCTCGCACGCCTCCCGTCCGAGGAAGGCGCAGTGCCCCGGTTCCGACTCGGCGCCGCCGCATACGGCCCGGCCGGAGAGACACTGGCGGAGCGCCTGTGCACGCAGATCACGGCATGGGGCGACGACCGAACCGCCGAGCCCGTGATCAGCCTGTACCCGGCCGGAACGCCAGACGACCAGCTCACCGACGGATACGTCATCGAGAAGCCCTCGACCCGCATGGTGATCTCATACTGACCGTCCCCCTGCTCCGTTGAGGCCCCGACATGCGTCGGGGCCTCACGTGCGCAGTCACACCGAAAACGACCCGGGTGTAACGCTCCGGCCGGTCACTCCGTCCACAGAGGCGGCCAGGCCTTGACGCTCGGCCACGATCCGCTGTATCGCCGCCGGTAGGCCCCGCCCACCGTGCCGATTCCTGTGGTAAGTGACCAACTCACGTTCACGCCCTTCGCGGACCTCTTCGCCGAGCCGCTGGAGAGCGGACCGGCGAAGAACCGCCCCGACCCGGCCTAGGACCGACGGCCGAGCCGAACCCCCACCCCACGACAGGGGCCATCCCAGACCACGGCCCTTACTCTGGAGCGCGTGACAGCCCTCGAACCACCTGACGCGGCCCGTGCCGGTGAGCCGCCGGCCGAGCAGGCCGCCGGCGTTCCCGGCGTCGTCAAGACCGCCACCGCCACCGGCACGCCCGGGGCCGCGACCGGCACGCCCGCCACCGCCACCCTCACCGGCGGCGTGCTCGGGCGCAGCCTGCGCGCCCTCAGCGTCGGCATCGTCTCCGTCGTCCTGCTGATCGCCTTCGAGGCGACCGCCGTCGGTACCGCCATGCCGGTGGCGGCGCGGGAGCTGGACGGGGTGCCGCTGTACGCGTTCGCCTTCTCCGCGTACTTCACGACAAGCCTGTTCGCGATGGTGCTCTCCGGGCAGTGGGCCGACCGCAGCGGCCCGCTCGGGCCGCTGGGCGCCGGGATCACCGCCTTCGGGCTGGGGCTGCTGCTGTCCGGGACGGCCGCCACGATGTGGTTGTTCATCGCCGGCCGGGCCGTCCAGGGGCTGGGCGGCGGACTGGTGATCGTCGCGCTGTACGTCGTCGTCAGCCGGGCCTACCCGGAGCACCTGAGGCCGACGATCATGGCGGCGTTCGCCGCGAGCTGGGTGGTCCCCTCCGTCGTCGGACCGCTCGCGGCCGGCACGGTCACCGAACAGCTCGGCTGGCGCTGGGTGTTCATCGGCATCCCCGCCCTCGTCGTGGTCCCGCTCGCGCTGGCGCTGCCCGCGATACGGCGCCGGGCCTCGGGCCCGGTGGATCCCCTGGCCCCCGTCCCGGCGCTCGACCGACGCAGGATCCGGCTGGCGTTGGGCATCTCCCTCGGCGCCGCGGTGCTCCAGTACGCAGCCCAGGACCTGCGGTGGTTCTCGCTGGCCCCGGCCGCCGCGGGGGCCGCGCTGCTCGTGCCCGCCGCGCTCGGTCTGATGCCGCGCGGCACGTTCCGGGCGGCGCGCGGGCTGCCGGCGGTGGTGCTGCTGCGCGGAGTGGCCGCCGGGTCGTTCATCGCTGCGGAGTCCTTCGTACCGCTGATGCTGGTCACCCAGCGCGGGCTGTCGCCGACGCTGGCCGGACTGTCGCTCGCGGTGGGCGGGGCGACCTGGGCGCTGGGGTCGTTCGTCCAGTCCCGGCCGCGGCTCGAGGCGTACCGGGAGCGTCTGACCGTCGCGGGCATGGTGCTCGTCGCGGCGGCGATCGCGACGGCGCCCAGCGTGCTGATCCCCTCCGTACCGGCATGGGTCGTCGCGGTCGCCTGGGCCTGGGGCTGCTTCGGAATGGGCCTGGTCATCTCCTCCACCAGCGTGCTGCTGCTGAAGCTGTCGGCCCCGGCGGAGGCCGGCACCAACTCCGCCGCCCTCCAGATCTCCGACGGGCTGTCCAACGTCCTCCTCCTGGCCGCGGGCGGCGCAGCCTTCGCCGCCCTGGGCGGGGGCTCGGCGGGCGGCCACGGCGCCGCGGTCGCCCAGGCCGGGGCGGCGGGCGCCGGCCACACGGCCGCCTTCGCCGCGGTGTTCCTGCCCATGGCCGCGGTCGCGCTGCTCGGCGCCTGGATCGCCACCCGGCTGCACGAGCGAGGCCCGGCCTGACTCCCGTACTCCCGTACTCCCGCATTTCCTTCGGGCTCCGGGGCTCCCGCATTTCCTCCGGGGCTCCTGTACCTCCTCCGGGGCTCCTGTACCTCCTCCGGGCTCCCGGGCTCCCGGCCTCCGGGCTCCCGTGCTCCCGTGCTCCCGTGCTTCCGCGCTTTCGGACGTCGGGGAGTCCCGGGACGTCCGGCCCCTGCCCCGCGGCCGGACGCCCACCCGGCCCGAGTGACCCGATCCGGCTCTGACCGGCGCCGCGCTGCGCACTCCGTGAACACGGGCGGCGGGCCCGGGCCCGGGTGCCCCGGGCCGCCGCTGTGAGGCGGGTCTCACCCCGTCCCCGCACAGCCCGGTGCGGCCCCCCGGGCAGCGGCCGCACCGGTAGGGTGGCCCGGTTGTCGTACGTAACGCCGCAGCCCTGCCTCGAACCGGAGACCGTGTCTACTACCGCCTCCCACCACCTCTCACCCGCCTTTCCCGGCCGCGCCCCCTGGGGCACGGCGAACAAGCTGCGTGCCTGGCAGCAGGGCGCCATGGAGAAGTACGTCCGGGAACAACCGCGTGACTTCCTCGCGGTGGCGACCCCCGGCGCCGGCAAGACCACGTTCGCGCTGACCCTCGCCTCCTGGCTGCTGCACCACCATGTCGTGCAGCAGATCACCGTGGTGGCGCCGACCGAGCACCTGAAGAAGCAGTGGGCCGCCGCTGCCGCGCGCATCGGCGTCAAACTGGACCCGGACTACAGCGCCGGTCCGCTCAGCAAGGAGTACGACGGGGTCGCCGTCACCTACGCCGGTGTCGGCGTACGCCCGATGCTCCACCGCAACCGCAGCGAGCAGCGCAAGACCCTCGTGATCCTCGACGAGATCCACCACGCCGGCGACTCCAAGTCGTGGGGCGAGGCGTGCCTGGAGGCTTTCGAACCCGCCACCCGCAGACTCGCCCTGACCGGTACGCCCTTCCGCTCCGACACCAACCCCATCCCCTTCGTCACCTACGAGGAGGGCGACGACGGCATCCGCCGGTCGTCCGCCGACTACACCTACGGCTACGGCAACGCCCTCGCCGACGGCGTCGTCCGTCCCGTGATCTTCCTGTCCTACAGCGGCAACATGCGCTGGCGCACCAAGGCGGGCGACGAGGTCGCCGCCAGGCTCGGCGAGCCGATGACCAAGGACGCCGTCTCGCAGGCGTGGCGCACCGCGCTCGATCCGCGCGGCGACTGGATGCCGAACGTGCTCCGCGCCGCCGACCAGCGGCTGGGCGAGGTAAGGAAGGCCATCCCGGACGCGGGCGGTCTCGTCATCGCCGCCGACCAGGACTCGGCGCGCGCCTACGCCAAGCTCATCCGGGAGATCACCGGTACCAAGGCGACCGTCGTGCTGTCCGACGACGCGGGCGCCTCGAAGCGCATCGACGAGTTCAGCGGGAGCCAGGACCGCTGGATGGTCGCCGTCCGGATGGTGTCCGAGGGCGTCGACGTCCCCCGGCTCGCGGTCGGCGTGTACGCCACGACCATCTCCACGCCCCTGTTCTTCGCGCAGGCCGTCGGCCGTTTCGTGCGCTCCCGGCGGCGCGGCGAGACGGCGTCCGTCTTCCTGCCGACGATCCCGATGCTGCTGGGCTTCGCGAACGAGATGGAGGTCGAGCGGGACCACGCGCTCGACCGCCCGAGGAAGGAAGGGGAGGAGGACCCCTACGCCGAGTCCGAGAAGGAGATGGACGAGGCCAACAAGCAGCAGGACGAGGACACCGGCGAGCAGGACATGCTCCCCTTCGAGGCGCTGGAGTCCGACGCCGTCTTCGACCGGGTGATGTACAACGGCGCCGAGTTCGGCATGCAGGCCCACCCGGGCAGCGAGGAGGAGCAGGACTACCTCGGGATCCCGGGCCTGCTGGAGCCGGACCAGGTGCAACTGCTGCTGCAGAAGCGGCAGGCGCGGCAGATCGCGCACAGCCGCCGGAAGCCGGACGCGGATGCGGACCTGCTGGAACTGCCCGCGGAGCGCCGTCCGGTGGTCTCCCACAAGGAGCTGCTGGAGCTGAGGAAGCAGCTGAACACGCTGGTGGGCGCGTACGTCCACCAGAGCGGCAAACCGCACGGGGTGATCCACACCGAGCTGCGGAGGGTGTGCGGAGGGCCGCCGAGCGCGGAGGCGACGGCGGGCCAGATCCGGGAACGGATCAAGAAGGTGCAGGAGTGGGCCACCCGGATGCGGTGAGCGCACCCGGTGACGGGGCCGGGTGCGTACGGCGGCTCCCGGGCCACGCGCTCGTGTGCGCCGGCCCACCGCCGGACCGGCGCGCACCGGCCACCGCGCGCCGGTTCCGCGCAACACCTGACCCTGTTCCGCTGATCCCGTAACCCCGCCCCGCGCCTGCCGGTTCGGGCCGGGCCGGTTCGGCCGCCCGGCCGGTGCGGGCGCTGCGTGTGCCCGGGCCTGTATGACCCGGGCGGTTCGGCCCCCGCGCCTGCCGGTTCGGACCGGGCCGGGCCGGTTCGGCCCCGGGTTCGGTGCTCCCCGGGCGGTGCGTTCCGCGGGCGCTGCCTTCTCCACGCGGTGCGGCTTCCCGCCTCGGGTCCCGCACTCTGGGTCCCGTCCCGCGCCCTGGGTCCCGTGCGCCCCGTTTCGGTTGTTCCCCCGGGCCTGTACCGCTACCCGGCACCCGCCCACCCTTCGGGCCGTGCGTCCGGGCCGCGTCGCGGCGTGGTGTCGAGGCGTGGTTCGGTGTCCCACTTCGGCGGAGGCTGAAGAGTGATGTGTCGCGTGAAGTCGCTGGTCGTCCCGACTTGCGTGCCGATAGCGGACGGCAGGGTCGTTCGGTGCCCGGATTCTGGACGAGGTCTTCCGCTGAGCGAACCGGCTTCGCTACTGTCCCCGGAAATGAAACGCCCCGTGGCAGCGCCGCCGCGGAGCGCAGCCGGTGTGCATGGCCTGCCGGCGGCCTCTCCGTGCGTCGCCGATGGGACCGGTGCCGCTGGCCGCGAGAGCGTCGCCGCACTCACCTCGAAGGAGAGGGCGTCGTGACCGCGGAGACCTCCCAGACGCTCGACAGAGGACTGCGCGTCCTCAAACTGCTCGCCGACACCGACCACGGGCTGACCGTGACCGAGCTGTCCAACCGGCTCGGTGTCAACAGGACGGTCGTCTACCGACTGCTCGCCACACTCGAGCAACACGCCCTGGTGCGACGCGACTTGGGAGGCCGAGCCCGGGTGGGGCTCGGCGTGCTCCGCCTCGGCCGTCAGGTGCACCCGCTGGTGCGGGAGGCGGCGCTGCCGGCGCTGCGCTCCCTCGCCGAGGACATCGGCGCGACCGCCCATCTCACACTGGTCGACGGGACGGAGGCGCTCGCGGTGGCGGTCGTCGAACCGACCTGGACGGACTACCACGTGGCGTACCGGGCCGGCTTCCGCCACCCGCTGGACCGCGGAGCCGCGGGGAAGGCGATCCTCGCCGCACGGCAGGGGGGTCTTGCCGAGCCCTCGTACATCCTCACTCATGGTGAACTGGAGGCGGGTGCCAGCGGGGCCGCCGCAGCACTCGTCGGGGTGAGCGGCATAGAGGGCAGTGTCGGCGTCGTCATGCTGGCGGACTCCGTCCCGGAGCGGGTGGGCCCCAGGGTGGTGGACGCGGCACGCGAGGTCGCGGACGCACTGCGCTGAGCGGGCGGCCGGCCGGGGAGGGAGCTGCCGGGTCAGTCGGCCTCCGCACGCCGATGCGCCGCCCGGTAGGCCGCCGCCCGTTCGCCCACCGCCTGGTCGCCTTCGTCCCCTGCCGCGGAAGGCCGCCACCCGGTCGCCGCCCGGTCCCCACCCGGCCGCGGCCGCGGGCCCGTTTCGGGCCGCTGCCCACCCGGTCCCGGGCCGGTCCCCACCCGGTCCCCTCAGGGTCCCCGGCCGGTCCCGGGCCGGTCCCCGCAGGGTCGGGCCGGGTCCGGGCCCGATCCGGCCGCATCGGGCGGACCGATACATTGACAGGGTGTTCTCTCGCCTCTCGAGTCTCTCCCGCCCCCGGGTTCTCGCCGTCTGCGCCCTCCCGGTCGCATCGCTGCTCGCGGTCGCCGCGCTCGCGCCCCTGCCGTTCACCGTGGCCCAGCCCGGGCAGACCACGAACGTGCTGGGGACCGACCGGGGCAAGCCGGTGATCACCGTCTCCGGAGCACCCGTACGGCAGACCCAGGGGCAGTTGCGGATGACGACCATCGTGGCGACCGGTCCCTCGACCGAGGTCGATCTCGGCGACGTGGCGGACGCGTGGGTGCGCAGGGACCGCGCCGTGCTGCCGCGCGACGCCGTCTACCCCTCCGGGCGGTCGGACGAGGAGATCGAGGAGCACAACACCGCCGAGATGCTGAAGTCCCAGAACAGCGCGGTAGACGCTGCCCTGGGGTATCTCAAGGAGGATCCCGCGAAGGTGAAGGTCACCCTGCATCTCGCCGATGTCGGCGGTCCGAGCGCCGGGCTCCTCTTCTCCCTCGGCATCGTGGACAAGCTGGCGGGCGACGGCGCGGGCGGCGATCTCACCGGCGGCCGGAACATCGCGGGTACGGGAACCATCGACGCCGACGGCAAGGTCGGCGCGGTCGGCGGGGTCGCGCTGAAGACCCAGGCGGCGGCGCGCGACGGCGCGACCGTGTTCCTCGTGCCCAAGGCCGAGTGCGCCGTGGCCGAGGAGCAGCTGCCCGAGGGCATGACGCTGATCCCGGTCACCGAGCTGACGGACGCGGTGTCGTCGCTCAGGGCGCTGGAGAGGGGCGGCAGCGTCCCGAAGTGCTGACCGGCGGGGCGTGGTGTGTTCCCGGGGCCTTGCTGTGTTCCCGGGGGCGTGGTGTGTTCCGGGGGGCGTGGTGTTGTGGTGCGTCTCGGTCCGTGGTGGCCCCGGGCCTTGGCGACCTGGGTGGCCGTGCCGGGATCTGCGGACGGGGACCGTCACGGGGGCGCCGTACGTCCGATGCCGGCGAGGGAAGCCGGGGCCGTCGGGGCGGTCGGGGCCGTAGGGTCGGCTGGTTCAGCGGGCGTCCTCCGCGGCCTGCTCCACCAGCGGGATGATCCGCAGCGGGACCGGGTTCTCCATCACGATCGCGGTGGACGCCCGCACGATGCCGTCGAACCCCACGACCCGGTCGATCACCCGCTGGAGGTCCGCGTTGGACCGCGCGACCAGCCGGCACAGCATGTCGCCGTGACCCGTCGTCGTGTGCAGTTCCAGCACCTCGGGAACGGTGGCGAGGTGGGCACGTACGTCGGCCCCCTGCCCCTGCTTGATCTCCAGCGTCGCGAACGCGGTCACCGGGTAGCCCAGCGCGGACGGGTCGACCTCGGGCCCGAAACCGCGGATGACCCCGTTCGACTGGAGCCTGTCCAGCCGCGCCTGCACGGTGCCGCGTGCCACCCCCAGCCGGCGGGACGCCTCCAGGACACCGATCCTCGGCTCCCGTGCGAGCAGCACGATCAGCCTGCCGTCCAGATGATCGATCGCCACATCAGCCCCTTATGTAGTCATCCTGTACAGGTAGCCCGAGTAAATCGGACACCGGCTCGGCATATTGCCCAGTGAATACAGCAACTATTGCGCATCTTGTGGATCGGCGGGAGTCTGCCGTCATGACTGAGACCCTGGATCACACCCCTGACACCGGCAGGCAGGCCGACCCCTTCCCGGTGAAGGGAATGGACGCGGTCGTCTTCGCCGTCGGCAACGCAAAGCAGGCCGCGTACTACTACTCCACGGCCTTCGGGATGAAGCTCGTCGCCTACGCGGGGCCGGAGACCGGTAGCCGGGAGACCGCTTCCTACGTGCTGACCAACGGCTCCGCGCGGTTCGTGTTCACCTCCGTCATCAAGGCGTCCACCGACTGGGGCCGGTTCCTCGCCGAGCACGTCGCCGAGCACGGTGACGGTGTCGTCGACCTGGCCATCGAGGTGCCGGACGCCCGCGCCGCCTACGCGTACGCCACCGAGCACGGCGCGCGCGGCGTCCAGGAGCCGTACGAACTCAGGGACGAGCACGGCACGGTCGTCCTCGCCGCCGTCGGCACATACGGCACGACCCGCCACACCCTCGTCGACCGATCCGCCTACAACGGCCCCTACCTGCCGGGCTTCTCGGCCGCCGACCCCATTGTCGAGCCCCCCGCCAGGCGGACCTTCCAGGCCATCGACCACTGCGTGGGCAACGTCGAACTCGGCAGAATGAACGAGTGGGTGGCCTTCTACAACAAGGTCATGGGTTTCACCAACATGAAGGAGTTCGTCGGCGACGACATCGCGACCGAGTACTCGGCGCTGATGTCCAAGGTCGTCGCGGACGGCACCCTGAAGGTGAAGTTCCCGATCAACGAACCTGCGGTCGCGAAGAAGAAGTCGCAGATCGACGAGTACCTCGAGTTCTACGGCGGGGCGGGCGTCCAGCACATCGCTTTGGCCACCAACGACATCGTCGCCACCGTGCGCATGATGCGGGCGGCCGGGGTGAGGTTCCTGGACACGCCCGACTCCTACTACGACACGCTCGGAGAGTGGGTCGGCGACACCCGGGTCCCGATCGACACCCTGCGCGAGCTGAAGATCCTCGCGGACCGCGACGAGGACGGCTATCTGCTGCAGATCTTCACCAAGCCCGTGCAGGACCGGCCGACGGTCTTCTTCGAACTCATCGAAAGGCACGGCTCGATGGGCTTCGGCAAGGGCAACTTCAAGGCGCTCTTCCAGGCGATCGAGCGCGAGCAGGAGAAGCGCGGAAACCTCTAGCCACCAGCCCGTACGGAGCCCGCCTCCGGCCCCGCGGCCCCACGGAGCCTGACCCGTGGGGCCGCGTGGCGTCGTGGCACCGCGATCCGCGATCCGCCGTCTTCGGTCTTCGGTCTCACTCACCGGTCACTCACAGCCGTCCGCCGGCCACTCACCAGCCGTCCGCCGGCCACTCACCAGCCGTCCGCCGGTCATCCCCCAGCCGGAGACGGCCCGCGCGCGGTGGTGGCCGACGGCTGGACGTCCCCCGCTCCCCGGGTCTCCCCGCTTTCCCCGCTTTCCCCGCTTTCCCCGCTTTCCCCGGTCTTCCGAGTCTCCCCGGTCTCCCCGGTCTCCTCGCTTCCCCCGGTTTCCCGGGCGTCGCGTTCGCGGGGCCGGGACGAGCCGGAGTCGCGCGGCCCGCGCGAGGCGTCCTCGTCCCTGCCGTGGGGCGACCGCTCCTCGCCGTCCCCGGCCCGTCCGCCGTCCCCGGCCCGTCCGCCGTCCCCGGCCCGTTCGCCGCCCTCCGCAGTGTCGCCGTCCTCCGGCGGCAGTTCCCCGCCCGTCGTCCACGGCTCGCCCTCGACGTCGGCGGGACCACCCGGCGGGGGGTTGCCCAGCGCCGAGACCGCCCGTTTCGCCTGAGGCACCAGGAGCGGCGAGAAGTGCGGGTTGAGGCGCAGCGCCTCCCGCAGATGCCGGCGGGCAGGGCCGTCCCGGCCGAGTGAGCGCTCGATCTCACCCCGGTGGTAGAGGGACAGCGCGCTGCGGAGTCCGGGAGTCGTCGCCCGCTTCAGGTACTTCAGCCCCTCCTGCGTCCTCCCCGCCCGGTGCAGCGCCCACCCCAGAGCGTCCGAGACATGCGCGCTGCGATGCCCCCGCTTCCACTCCTGGGCCAGGCGCCGCACCGCGGAGTCCGCCTGCCCGTGGTCCGCCTCGTACCGCGCGAGCGTCAGCTCCTCGCTCACCCCGTACTTCCGGGCCTTCGCGGCAAGCCTGCGCACCTTCTCGTGGTGTGCCCGGGCCTCGTCCGGCATCCCCAGCGACTCGTACAGCTCGCCGGCCCGCAGCGCGTACTCGGGCATCGGGGCCCGTTCGACGGCCGCCCGGTAGTCCCGCAGCGCGTCGTCCGTGCGCCCGAGCGCCGCCGAGGCCCGGCCCCGCCCCGCCAGAGAGGGATGGTGGCCCGGCTCCAGTCGCAGCGCCGTGTCGAAGTACGCCGCCGCCTGCTGCGGCTCGCCCCGCTCCCAGGCCAGCTCGCCGAGCCGGTGCAGCGCGGAGGCACGTTCCGCCCTGCCACCCGAGCGCGACACCGCCTCGTCCGCCAGCGCCTCGGCGTCCTCGTACCGGCCGTTGTCGCGGTGGACCTGGGAGCCCCGCAAGAGGGTCTGCACGGTGCGGGGCCGAAGCTCCTCCAGCGTGTGCAGGGCCTTCGCGGCCGCCGCGTACGAGCCGAGTCCGCTGTACGCGTCGATCAGCGCCGGATACGCCGTCCACTGTTCCGGCGACCGCGCCCGGACGCTCTCGGCCCAGCGCTTCGCCGAGGCGAAGTCCCGCCGGGCGTTCGCCAGCGCGGCCATTCCCACCTGTGCGTCCGCGTTGCCCTTCTCGCCGGGCAGTGCCTCCAGCGAGCGCCGCAGCGCCTTCTCCGCCCGGCGGAGGTCCGTACGGTCGCCGAGCAGCGCCCCCTGCGCCAGATAGGCCGAGCCCAGCACCGCCCACGACAGATGGTCGCCGGCCGTTCCCGCGAGCCGGTGCTCCTGGGCTGCGATCAGCGCGGACAGTTCCCCCGCCGACAGGGCCGCCCCGGGGCCCTCCGCGAGCACGGTCCGGGCCGCCGGCCCCGGCGCGGGCGGCGGCGGCCGGTCGTCCCGGCCCGTGCCGGCGACCACGATCCCGGTGGCGACCGCTCCGGCGACCAGCGAGGCGATCACGGCGTTCCTGGTCAGTGGCGCGCATCGCTTCCTCATGGCGATCACTGTGCGACACCTCCGGTCGCGCACGAAGTGCCCACCCGGCGGAGCGACGCGGGTCGCCGGTGGGTTCACACCGATGGCCCCCGGTGCCAGTCTGGGATCATGGACGCTCTCCTCTCCCGGCTCCGAGAGAACCTTCCGCCCGAAGCCCTGATCACCGACCCCGACGTCACGGCCTCGTACAGCAACGACATGGCGAGCTTCTGCGACGCGGGCACCCCGGCCGTCGTGGTCCTGCCGCGCACCGTCGAGCAGGTCCAGCACGTGATGCGCACCGCGACCGAACTGCGCGTCCCCGTCGTACCGCAGGGGGCTCGCACGGGTCTGTCCGGCGGCGCCAACGCCTCCGACGGCTGCATCGTCCTGTCCCTCGTCAGGATGGACCGCATCCTGGAGATCAGCCCGGTCGACCGGATCGCCGTCGTGGAGCCCGGTGTCGTCAACGCGGTGCTGTCACGCGCCGTCGGCGAGCACGGGCTGTACTACCCGCCGGACCCGTCCAGCTGGGAGACGTGCACCATCGGCGGCAACATCGGCACCGCTTCCGGCGGGCTGTGCTGTGTCAAGTACGGCGTGACCGCCGAGTACGTCCTCGGCCTCGAGGCCGTCCTGGCCGACGGCCGGCTTCTCAGCACCGGCCGCCGCACCGCCAAGGGCGTCGCCGGCTACGACCTCACCCGGCTCTTCGTCGGCTCGGAGGGAAGCCTGGGCATCGTCGTCAAAGCCGTCCTCGCGCTGCGGCCGAAGCCGCCCCGGCAGCTCGTCCTCGCCGCCGAGTTCCCGTCGGCCGCCGCCGCGTGCGAGGCCGTCTGCGCGATCATGGAGCGCGGTCACACCCCATCGCTGCTGGAGATCATGGACCGTACGACCATCCGGGCCGTCAACGCGATGGCGCAGATGGGCCTCCCGGACACGACCGAGGCCCTGCTCCTCGCCGCGTTCGACACCGCCGACCCCGGGCCGGACCTCGCCGCCGCCGGGGAACTGTGCGCAGCGGCGGGCGCCACCCAGGTCGTCCCCGCCGAGGACGAGGCCGAGTCCGAGCTGCTGCTCCAGGCCCGCAGGCTGTCGCTGACGGCCCTGGAGGCCGTCAGGACCGCGACGATGATCGACGACGTCTGCGTACCGCGTTCCCGGCTCGCCGAGATGATCGACGGCACCGCGGCCATCGCGGAGAAGTACGACCTCACCATCGGCGTCTGCGCGCACGCCGGGGACGGCAACACCCACCCGGTCGTCTGCTTCGACCACCGAGACCCCGGCGAATCGGCACGTGCCCGGGAGTCGTTCGACGAGATCATGGCCCTCGGACTGGAGCTCGGTGGCACCATCACCGGTGAACACGGGGTGGGCGTCCTGAAGAAGGAGTGGCTCGCCCGCGAACTCGGGCCCGTGGGAATGGAGTTGCAGCAAGCGGTCAAGAAGGCCTTCGACCCGCTCGGCATCCTCAACCCCGGCAAGCTGTTCTAGCTAGGGCGGGTGGCGAGAGTCCCTCCTGCGTCTGTGGGCGGACGGAGCCGCTTTCCCGACACGCCCCGGTGCCGCACCAGTCGACGCCTGCCCCGCCCGCGACGCCCGGCACGGCGCCTCGCACGCGTTGCCGAGTCAACCGAGTCGAACCACTGCGAGGTCGATCCGGCGCCTTGCGATCCACCGCAGCGGACGCCGCTCCGCACCGCTGCTGACGGGCGAACCCTGCCTGACGCGGCACTAGGTCCGAAGGACCACGGGGACCGGGACCCTGGTCGGATGGAAGGGGCACGGCTCCGCGCATAGCGTGGAGGGGAAGGCCGGGGGAAGGCCCAGGAAGGCCGAGGAAGGCCGAGGAATGGAGGAGACGTGCCCGCACGACTTGATCACACCATCGTCCACAGCCGTGACCGCTTCGCGGCGGCCCGATTCCTCACCGAACTGATCGACGCACCGGAGCCCAAGCCCTTCGGGCCGTTCGCCAGCGTCCCGCTCGCCAACGGCGTCACCCTCGACTACCTCGACGGGCAGCCGCCGGAGGCGCCGATCGTCTCGCAGCACCTCGCCTTCCTCGTCGGCGAACAGGAGTTCGACGACATCTTCGGGCGGATCAGGGAGCGCCGGCTGCCGTACTGGGCCGACCCGGCGCACGCCGAGCCGCAGCGGATCAACCACCTCTTCGGCGGCCGCGGGGTCTACATCGACGACCCCGACGGCCATTCCCTGGAGTTCATCACGCACACCTACGTCTGAGGGCCTGACGCCCTGACGCCCTGACACGCGGGCGGCAGGCGGACTCCCGAGAACGCCCGTCGGTGTCATCCGGAAGGTGGGGCCGACACCCGGGCGGCAGGCGGACGCCCGGCCGCCCGGGCGCCCGGCCAGGGGGGACCGGGCGCCCCGGGGTCCGGCGACCTCACCCCGGGGTCTTCCGCCCCGGGACCCCGCCCGCCCCGCCCGCCCCTCCCGCGACCGCCCCGGCTACGCCTCGCCTTCCGTCGGCTCCTTCGCGGCCCGGGGGCCCTCACCGCCGGGGCCGGGGGAGGGGCCGCCGCGCCCGTCGGCCGGGGCGGGCGCCAGCAGCTCCACCAACTCCTCCTCGAAACCGGGGTGTTCGGCCTCAGTGCCCGGCGGAACGGCCCGCAGGGTCCGTTCGAGCCATGCGGACACCTGCGCGGACGGGGCTTCCAGGAGGGCGTCGCCGTCCGGTGAAGTCAGCGCTATCCGGATGGCCTTGCGCCCGTTGTCCCTCGTCGGCCAGACCCGTACGTCACCCTCCCCGCACGCCCGGAAGACCCCTTCCACCAGCAGCTCGCGTGCGAACGTCCAGTGCACGGGGCGCTCGGACCCGATGTGGAAGGTGATGTGCACGGCATACGCGTCGTCCCCCCGGTAGGTGAGCCTGGCCGGCACGGGGACACTGCGCTCCGGCGACAGGACCAGCTTGAGCTCCAGCTCGCGTTCCACCACGGTGTCCATGAGGCTGCGACTTCCTTTCCTGGTACGAGGCCCCGGAGCGGGCCACACAGGGGGAGAGCGCCATCCCCGCCGACTATTACGCGACTTCCGCCACCAAAGTCTCAGTGGCGGGGTGCACGGACGCACCGGTACGGCGGAGCGTTACCGGAAAGTGGGCCTTACCCCGGGACGGGCCCGGCACGGTGCGGCGGTCTGATAGATGTGGACCCTTGAATCGCCCCCCTCAACCCCTAGACCCCTTAACCCCTAGACCCCTAGACCCCTAGACCCCCCTCGATACCCTCGATGTCTTCCAGGAGATACGGGACCACGGTGATGAGCGCCCCCACCCCGGCAACCGGCGACGGCAGCCCCACGCCCGGCTACTACCCCGATCCGTCCATCCCGGGCTACGTCCGGTACTGGAACGGCACGGCGTGGGTGCCGGGCACCAGCCGTCCGGCGCCCATGGACGGCGAGACGATGCCGGCGTCCCCACCCTCCGCGCACGCGGCCCCCGCACCGCCCCCGAGCGCCCCGGGAGCACCCGTCCCCCATGCTCCGGCGGTCGAGGAGACCGGCCCCGTCTTCCTGGACGAGGACCCGGAGCCGTCCTCCGGCTGGCAGGCCGACGCCTCGCGGCAGAGCGGCTTCGGCGGCGACCGCGACCGCCGGGTCTCCTGGGGCGCACCGCAGGGCCCGCGCCCCGGGGGCCTTCCGGGCTCCGGTGCGGATGCCTCGGCACCGGTCGCGGGCCAGGCCTGGGACCCGCCGGGCTCCGCGGTGCAGGACCCGGGCGCCGGCGGCCCGCCGGAGGCCGGTGCCGGCGAGGGCGGGGGACACCCCGGGATCCGGTTCGGCCGGGCGACCGGCAGCCCGGCCGTCGACGACGAGGACCCGGAGGCCGCGGGCACCGGTGCGGACCCGACCGGCGGCGCCCTGCCCGGTGTGCGCAGTGTCGGCGGGCCCGCGGGCGAGCCCGGGCTTCCGGCGCCCGACGGCACCGGCGCGAGCCGCCCCCCGCGCCCGCAGCCCGGCACGCCGCCCGCCGAGGGCGCCATGACGACCCGTACGATGACGCCTCCCGCGCAGTCGGCGGCGGCACCGGCCGAGCCTCCCGCGCAGGCGCCGCCGCAGGTGCCCGCCCAGCAGCCGCCCCCTCCCGCACAGCGTTCGCCGCAGCCCCGGCGGCCGGCGGCCCAGCAGCCGCCGGTGTCCCCGGGGCCGGGCGGCGGGTCGGCCTCCTGGGCGCAGCAGGTCCACCGGCTGGCGCAGAAACCGGAGGAGGAGCCGCCGGTCGCTCCCTGGAAGCCCCCGGTCAGCGATCCGTTCCTGCTGGCGGCCCAGGCCCAGGCCGCGGCCCGGCCCGCCGCGATCGGCAGGCGCTTCGCCGCCCGGCTGTTCGACACCGCCGTGCTGGGCGCGCTCGTCGGTGCGGCGACGTACCCGTTCGTGTCCGCCGCGCTGACGCACATCGACGAGAAGATCGAGGCGGCGAAGCTGTCCGGGGAGACGGTGACCGTCTGGCTGATCGACGGCACCACCGGCTTCCACCTCGGTCTCTCGCTCATCACGATGCTGGTGCTCGGCACGCTCTACGAGGCGCTGCCGACGGCCAGATGGGGGCGCACTGCCGGCAAGAAGCTGCTGGGGCTCCAGGTGCGGGACATCGAGTCGCACGAGCCGCCGTCGTTCGTGGCGGCCCTGCTGCGCTGGCTGGTGCACGGCCTCCTCGGTGTCCTCGTCATCGGTGTCCTCAACGTGCTGTGGTGCCTGGTCGACCGTCCGTGGCGGCAGTGCTGGCACGACAAGGCGGCGCATACGTTCGTGGCCGGCTGAAGGTTCGCGGCCGACGGTTCGCCGTTCGCCGTTCGCCGTTCGCGGCTGACGGCTGACGGCTGACGGCTGACGGCTGGCGGTTCTCGGCTCGCGGCTCGCGCGGGCTCCGCCGTCCCCCGAACGGCTCCCGAGCCGTTGCGGGGCCCGGTGCCGCGGGGTGCACTGCCCCCATGAGCAACGACCGGCCGCCCGGCCCGCCGCCCGAGGACGATCCGTTCCGCAAGAGGCCTCAGGAGCCGCAGGAGCCGCAGGAGCCCACGCCCCCCGCCGGGCCGCCACCCGGCGAGCCGCCGCCGGGTGGGCAGCCGCCGGGTGGGCAGCCGCCGCCCGGCGGCCCTCCGCCCGGTGAGGGTCCCCACGGCGCGCCCCCTCCCGGTGGCGGCGGCCCCTACGGCACCCCTCCCCCCGGCGGCGGTCCGCACGGCGCCCCGCCGCCCGGGGCCGGTTCGCCCTACGGCGCCCCGCCTCCGCCGTACGATCCGCACGCGTACGGCGGCGACCCCTACGGAGGCGGCGATCCGCTGCACGGGATGCCCCCGATGGCCGACTCCGCCAAGCGCATCCTCGCGCGCGTCATCGACTGGCTGATCGTCGCCATCCCGCTGCTGTTCATCGGCATCCCGTTCGGGATCTACAACAGGGTCACGTCGGGCGACGGTTTCGGTGACTGGGTGGCGGACGGCAACACCGGCGGGTGGGTGTTCCAGGTCATCGCGATCGTCGCGTTCGTCGGCTACGACACCCTGATGGTGCGCAAGTCGGGACGGACGCTGGGCAAGAAGCTCATGAAGATGCGTGTGGCGATGCTCAACGACGGGAGCACGCCCGACACCGGATCGTCCCTGACCCGCGCCGTGGTGCTCTGGCTGCCGCAGCTGATCTGCTGCCCCTGCCTGTGGCCGCTGCTGCTGCTGGTCTTCATCCTGGTGGACAAGCCGTACAAGCAGGGCCTGCACGACAAGGCCGCCAAGACGGTGGTGGTGTCAACGGCGGGCTGAGTGCTGCCCGACCCCGTGCCGGGCCGCGCCGCGGGCGGCGGGCACCCGGGCGGATTCCGGTAGGGAGCGGTCCTCGAAGGCGGCCGCACGGCTTCGATCGGCCGTGCGTGCCGCCTTCGCCCTGCCCGGCGCCGGTACGGTCACGGCGACCAGCAGTCCGAGGGCGAGCGCGGCGACCGCGACGACGGCCACACCGAGCGCCGTCGTCGTACGGAAGAGCAGAAGCATGGCGACGGTCGAGACGACGACGGTGGCCGAACCGTAGGCGAGCTGTGCGGCAGTCGGACGCGGCATGACGGTTTCCGTCCCTCGAAAGCATCGATGTCGGTGGTGTGTCGCGACGGGCCGCACTGTCCGGCGGCCCTACGTGGGTGGATGCCCGAGAGGAACCGGTGGTAAGCGTGACCTGACCCACGGTGCCGGTGCACCGGGGGCGCATCGAGTCACATGTCTCGGGAACCGGCCGGGCGCATGCACCTGTTGACCGGGCGGCCGTGCGCGGGAGGGTCGCCGCTGCGGGCTCGTGGCGGGCTGCGCTGCGGGCGTGCTGCGGGCTCGTGGCGGTGGCCGGCCGTCCGCTATCCGGAAACGCGCTACTGCATAGTGCAATTGGCCTGTGCAAGTCAAGGTCTGGTTTTTCTCCGTCAACTCCGGTCGAATGCTGTCACTTGTGACGCGCTGCCGCGAGCGGATCCACCCCACATTCCCTTGGACCGCGGTACGCCGGCGCGCGGGGGAGGACACCTTCAAGTGACAGGCAGGACAAGGGCGTTCAGAGCGTCCGCGGTGCTCGTGGCCCTGGCCACGACAGGGGCAACGGCCGCGGCGCTCACGACGGCCCAGGCGGACAGCAGGCCCTCCGGGGCTCCCGGGGTCGAGCGCCACGACCCGGCGCCCGGCTCCGACCACCACGAGGCCCACAAGGGCCACGTGGACCACGACCTCGAGGGCCCGTTCAGCGAGCAGCAGGCGCGGCAGCGCCAGGCGGCACTCGAGCAGGTCATATCAGGGGACGCGACCGTGCAGCAGCGCGGCGCGTCCAAGGTGGTGAAGCTCGACGACAAGAAGTACGTCGAGCTGGGCCGGGAGAAGACCGACAAGATCTTCACGATCCTGGTGGAGTTCGGCGACAAGGTCGACGACACCACGATGTACGACCCGGACGGCGACGGCCCCAAGCCGCCCGTCAAGAAGTACGGCGGCACCCCCGGTCCGCTGCACAACAGGATCGCCCAGCCGGACCGCGCGGTGGACAACTCGACCGCCTGGCAGAAGGACTACGACCGGCAGCACTTCCAGGACCTGTACTTCGGCGAGGGCGAGGACGAGAAGGGGAACCCCAAGCACTCGCTGAAGACCTACTACGAGCGCACCTCCTCCGGCCGGTACTCGGTCGAGGGGACCGTCTCCGACTGGGTCAAGGTCGACTGGAACGAGGCCCGTTACGGCTCCAACTACTGCGGCCAGTCCAACTGCAACAACGTGTGGGACGCGGTCCGCGACGGGGTCACCGCCTGGACCGCGGACCAGAAGGCCAAGGGCCGCACCGACGCCCAGATCAAGGCCGACCTGGCGCAGTACGACCAGTGGGACCGCTACGACTTCGACGCCGACGGCGACTTCAACGAGCCCGACGGCTACATCGACCACTTCCAGATCGTCCACGCGGGCGAGGACGAGTCGGCCGGCGGCGGCGCCGAGGGCCCGAACGCCCTCTGGGCCCACCGCTGGTACGCCTACGGCACCGACGCCGGCCGGACCGGCCCGGCGGACAACAGGGCCGGCGGCACCCAGATCGGCGACACCGGCATCTGGGTCGGCGACTACACCATGCAGCCGGAGAACGGCGGCCTGGGCGTCTTCGCCCACGAGTACGGCCACGACCTCGGTCTGCCCGACCTGTACGACACCTCCGGCGGCGGGGAGAACTCGACCGGCTTCTGGTCCCTGATGTCGTCCGGTTCCTGGCTCGGCACCGGCGAGGACTCCATCGGCGACATGCCCGGTGACATGACCGCCTGGGACAAGCTGCAGCTCGGCTGGCTCAACTACACCAAGGCCAAGGCGGCGACGGCGTCCAAGCACAAGCTCGGCGTGGCGGAGTACAACACCAGGAACCCGCAGGCCCTCGTGGTCGAGCTGCCGAAGAAGAAGGTCACCACCGGCGTCGTCGAGCCCGCCGAGGGCTCGATGCAGTGGTGGAGCGACATGGGTGACGACCTCAGGAACACCCTGACCCGTTCGCTCGACCTCACCGGCAAGTCCACCGCGTCGCTGGAGCTCACCGGGTGGTGGGACATCGAGGCCGACTACGACTACCTCTACACCGAGGTGTCGACGGACGGCGGCGCCAACTGGACCGCCGTGGACGGCACCGCCGACGGTGCGGCGATCACCCGCGACGCCTCCGACAAGCCGGCGCTGACCGGCCCGTCGGACACGCACAGGAAGCTCGTGTACCCGCTCGACGCGTACGCAGGCGAGAAGGTCGACATCCGCTTCCGCTACCAGACGGACGGCGGTGTGGCGGGCAAGGGCTTCGCCGCGGACGGCATCGTCGTCACCGCGGACGGCGCCCCGCTCTTCAGCGACGACGCCGAGACCGAGGCGCCCGGCTGGACCGCCAAGGGCTTCTCCCGCATCGGCGAGTCCTTCACGGACGAGTACGAGCAGTACTACATCGCCGAGAACCGGCAGTACGTCTCGTACGACCAGACCCTCGAGGTCGGCCCGTACAACTTCGGCTTCAAGGCGCCGAAGGACGGCTGGGTCGAGCACTTCCCGTACCAGAACGGCCTGCTCATCTGGCTGTGGGACACCTCGCAGAAGGACAACAACACCAGCCAGCACCCGGGCAAGGGCCTGATCCTTCCGGTCGACGCCAACCCCGGGGCCCTCAAGTGGGCCGACGGCACGCTGATGCGCAACCGCATCCAGTCGTTCGACTCGACCTTCAGCAGGTTCCGCTCGGACGCCCTCACCCTGCACAAGGCGGATGTGCCCACGCGTATCGCGGCGCACAGGGGCAACTCGGTCTTCGACGACCGCAAGGGCGTCTACTGGTTCGAGGAGAACCCGACCGCCGGTGTCCAGGTCCCGGACACCAACACCAGGATCTCGATCGTCAAGGAGCCGAAGAAGGGCCAGACGATCACGGTCAGGGTCGGTCCTTCGGTCAGGTAGTACGGAGCACCGCACCGGGAGCGGGGTGTCCGCGCGTTCGCCGCGCGGACACCCCGCTCCGTCGTCGCGGCTGCCCGGCTGCCCGGCTGCCCGGCCGCCCGGTCGTGGGCGGGCATCCGTCCGCGAACACCGCCGCCGTGAGCGGTCCACCGCGGTGCCCGGCGGGAGACTCCGACACGCTCCCGGAGGGGATCCGGCTCCCGGAACGTCCCCTGCTCGTCCGACCGGACGGCCGCGCCGGGGCGCGCCCTTCGCCACCGGCCGAGTCCCCGGGTTGCGGCTCTGCCGGGTACCCGGCAGAGCCGCAACCCGGGGACTCGAGGAGGCTTCCAGGGCTTGCCGTGCCGGTATCGGAACAATGCGCTCATGAGCGAACTTCTTACGGACAAAGTGGTTTTGATCACCGGAGCGAGCAGCGGTATCGGTGCTGCGGCCGCGAGGGTGTTCAGCCGGGAGGGTGCGGCCGTGGTTCTGGCCGCCCGGCGGGAGGAGCGGTTGGCCGCGGTGGTGGGCGAACTGCGGGCCGGGGGCCGTGAGGCGGCCTACGCGGTGGGAGACGTGACCGTGTCCGCGGACGCCGCCCGGGTGGTCGACTTCGCGGTGACCACGTACGGAAGGCTGGACGCCGCCTTCAACAACGCGGGGGTCGGCGGCGACCGCACTCCGCTGCATCTGATGCCGGACGAGGTCTACAACGCCATCATGGACGTCAACGTGCGGGGCGTCTGGAACTGCCTGCGCCACGAGATAGCCGCCATGCTGCCGCGCGGCGGTGGTGCGATCGTGAACAACAGCAGTGTGGGCGGCCTCGTGGCCATTCCGGCCGCCGCACCGTACATCGCGTCCAAGCACGCCGTCGTGGGCCTCACCCGGGCGGCGGCGGACGAGTACGCGAAGCAGGGCATCAGGGTGAACGCGGTGGCACCGGGCACCACCCGCAGTGAGATCACCGTCGACTGGTTCACCCGCAACCCCGGGCTGGAGGAGGTGGCGCACTCCGTGACGCCGCAGGGCCGGACCGCGGAACCCGAGGAGATCGCGGCCGCCGTGGCGTGGCTGCTCAGCGACCGCTGTCCGTTTCTGACCGGCGCCGTGCTGCCGGTGGACGGCGGCTTCGTCAACCACTGATCCCCCGCGACCGGCAGGTCGGCGGGCCGCCGCCGCCCGCCGCCGCTTCCCCGGGTGCCTCACGGGGAACGCGGTGGCGGGCGGCACTACTCGTCCCGCGGGGCGCCGTCCCGCCGCCGGGGCCGAAGGGCCGATCCTCACGACGCGGGCCGCAGCCCCTTCAGCCGGGCCCGGAAGACGTCTCGCTCGCCCTGCCGGCCGGCGATCCGGAGCGAGGACCACTCGGGCAGGAGCGTGGTCAGCGGTTCGACCGTGAGCCAGCAGGGCTCGTCGAACTCGACGTACCGGGCGAACTCGATGGACACGTCGGTGAACTCCACGGGGTCCGGGTAGGTGAGGGCGTGCGCCGCCTGCTGTGCCGCCTCCAGCAGGACCAGGCCGGGCACATGGTCGACCGGATGGTCGAAGAGCAGGATGTTGGAGACGTCGTTGCGCAGCCGCCACCGGTCGCGGCTCCCGCCGTCCGCCAGGAGGACGTCGCCGTGGTGCAGTCTGCCGACCAGGTGCGGGGCGGCGGGGTCCGGTACGGGCCAGCCGGCCCAGTCGACATGCAGGCGCCGACCGCGCATCCGCCGGTACGCCGCGGGAGACACCCAGGCGAAGACGGTGTCGGCGATGGCCACGGTGCGGTCCCGGCTGCGGATGTGGAGCACCATGCTCAACGTGGAGGAACGTCTCTCCGCCCGGGTGACCGTCAGACGGACTTCGAACGAGGCCCCCTCGCCGGCGCGGAAGCCCGGTTCCGTGGTGATGTTGAGGGAGTGCAGCAGGGTGTGGTGGCCGGTGGGGACCCCGTACGCGGCGTGGGCGACGAGGAGTCCGCACTGCCGGACGGTCTGTGCCAGCAGCCGGGGATCGGCGCCGCCGGTCGTGTTGTTGGAGGGCCAGCGAACGGATATGAGGTGGGTGTCAGGGCCTTGTTTCCGCCAGTCTCCGACCAGCAGCGTGGCACCGTGGGTAAGATGCGTGTACTCACCAATCTTCTCTCTCCAGCCCGTGTGGAGACGGGGAAGCGGGCTGACTGACGCATCCGTGGACCCGGTCATGGACCCCTCCTAGAGCGCAAGGTTGCGGACACTGCTGCCGGAACCCGCGGTGCGCCTTGATAACGTACCGAAGGTCCGGTTATTTCGACGGGGCTTGCGTGCCGGAACCGATGGCACGCCTGGATGAAGGACGGAGGTGCGGCGTGGCGAAGCAAGATCGTGCAATTCGCACTCGCAATCAAATCTTGGAGTCGATGGCGAGCCTTTTCAACGAGGTCGGGTATGACGCCGCGACCATCGCCGCGCTGGTTGAACGGACGGGCCTCACGCGTGGGGCCCTGTACTTCCACTTCGCCTCGAAGGAGGACATCGCCCGTGCCGTGCTCGACGAGGCCGTGACCCGCGAGGGCCTGCGGGAGCAGGCGTTCAAGGTGCAGGAGTGGGTGGATCTGGGCCTGCTGCTGGCCTACCGGGTGCCGCGGGAGCCGATACTGCACGCCGCCATCCGCCTGTCCGTCGACCCCAAGGCCCGCAGGTTGTTCGGCACGCGGTGGCCGGACTGGGTGGCGGTCGGGGAGGGCTTCCTCACCGAGGCGAAGCAGCGTGGCGAACTGCTCCCGCACGCCGACCCCGCCGTGGTCTCCCGCACGGTCGTCGGATCATGGACCGGCGTCCAGCTGGTCAGCGAGGCGATGAGCGAGGATCTGGACCTGGCCGAGGAGATCTCGGTGCTGTACCAGCTGGTGCTGCCGAACGTCGTCACGCCGACCGTGCTCGCCCGGATCGACTCCTCGCCCTACCGTGCGGAGCGGTTGCTCAAGGAGCAGAGCCGGACCTCCGCGGTGGAGTGACGGGCCCTTCCCCCGCCGCTGCCGGGGCTGTGTGCGGTTCGTCCGCGCGCAGCCCCGGCGCTTTGCCGGGGCGGAACGGGTTCCTTCTCCGTGCAAGCCACACTTGATTCGCATATGCAACCCCCAGCATATGATGCCGTCCGAGCGATGTCGCATGTCGCTCGCGGGTCGACCATGGTGATGCGGCTGGCGAAAGCCGGCCGTTTGAGCCCTGTGCGGTCGCCCTGCGAGGGACATTACTCCCACTTGCGTTCGGTTTTCTAGCCACTTGTTTTGGGCTTTAGGTCCGATCTGGCCCTGATGCCGAGTATGCCGAGCAACTTTATCTGTCCAATTCGTCTAGTTATGCTGGCATTTGTTGGTAGGTCCTGGCTGTACAAATAACAGGACGTGTGTTCTTTTGGAAGTGCGGAAGTACACGAGAGGGGGAGCGGTGGGAGTGCACGCGGCGCAACCGGCTCGTTCGGGGTACGTGCGGAGGTCGAGGAGCGGCGGCACCCTGCCGGGCCGAACGGTGGCCGAAACCGGCCGCTTCCGCGTGCTGGTCGTCGAGGACAGTGCCGAACTGGCCGAGGAACGGGTGCGGGAGCTACGCCGCCAGGGCTACGTCGCCAGCAGGGTCGAGTCGGGGGCGAAGGCCCTGAGCGCCCATACGCAGGCCGATCTCGTCCTTCTGGACCTCGATCTCCCCGATATCGACGGCCTGGAGGTCTGCCGGCTGATCCGTGAGGTCGACGACAAGCCGATCGTGTCTCTCACCGCGCGCGACAACGAGCTGGACCGCGTCCTCGCCCTTCAGGCGGGAGCGGACGACTGCGTCGTCGTCTCGTGCGGTCTGCGCGAGATCATGGCCCGGATCGAGGCGGTACTGCGTCGGGTCTACCCGCGACCGGAACGGGAACCGGTCCTGTCCGTCGGTCCGCTGCGGATCGACGGCGCAACGCGGGAGATCCGGCTTCACGGCGAACCGGTGGACGTCACGGCCAAGGAATTCGAGTTGCTGCACATGCTGGCCGCCAACTCGGAATCCGTCGTATCCCGCAAGGAGCTGATGGCCCGTGTCTGGGGTTCCCGGTGGGGGGATTCCAGCCGCACGATCGACACCCATGTGCGGAGTTTACGAGCCAAGCTGGGTTCTCACGGCTGGATTATCACGGTCCGCGGTGTCGGCTACCGGATGGGGCGGGGGTAGCCGTCGACCGGCGACAACTCCCCACGGTGCGAACGCGGTGAATTCCGGTACGGGAAACACCTCGGACCGCCGGCGGCCCGCATTCCGGCCGCCGGCGGTCCAGGGGTCTCGGGGTCTCAGTCAGGCGGCCTCTGCGGACCGGCCGGAGGCGTCTGCGGACCGGTCGGAGGCGTCCAGGCCCACCGCGGCGTCGCCGAGGCCGCTCGGCCTGAGCCAGTCGAAGGGCTCGTAGACCGCCGGGCCCAGGCCCATGCCTTCGGCGACCTGCTCGCGCAGCCGGTTCGAGGCGAAGGCGCCGATCACGTTCATCTGGGCGTCCCGGTAGAGGCGCTCCACCTCGTGCCCCTGCGTGACGCCGCTCGCCCCGTGGATCTGCACGGCACGCGCGGTGACGTCGACGGCCATCTCGGTGGCGTAGATCTTGAGCATGGCGATCAGGCTCCTGGCCGACCGTCCGGCGGCCCGTTCCCCGGCCGCGCGCCGGGCGAGCAGACGGGCGGCGTCGATCTGCGCCCGTGACTGGGCGATCTGCGCCTGGACGCCTTCCATGTGGGCCAGCGGCCGACCGAAGGAGACGCGCTCGCCGGCATGCCGTACCGAGGCGGTCAGCGCCGACTCGGCGACGGCGACGGCTGCCACCGAGACCAGCAGCCAACCCCAGGTCATGCCCTCGGACAGCTCGTCCAGCGGGACCGGCACCACGTCCTGCGCCGAGACCCGGGCATCGGAGAAGACCAGGCCGCCCCACGGCATGCCGCGCAGCCCCATGCGCGGGATGTCGTAGCGGCGCACTCCGGGCTGCCGCAGGTCCACGAACGCGAGGCACCAGTCGGGGCCGTCGTCGCCGGCGGCCTTCTCGCGCCGGGCCAGAGCGACCGCGACGTCCGCGTCCGGGGCGTTCGTGATCCGGGACTTCTCCCCGTCGATCACGAAGCCGCCGTCCGGCTCCCCGGCCGGACGCACGGTCGTCGTATAGGTGCCCGCGTCGCTGCCCGCGGTCGTCTCCACCACCGCGAAGGCGGCCAGCAGACGGCCGGAGAGCAGTCCTTCCAGCAGCTGCCCGTGGACCCGGAGGTCGCCGTAGGTGGAGATCAGGTTGGCGCACAGCAGCGCGGAGACGGTGGCGGACCAGTAGGTGCTGGGGCAGGCCCGGGCCAGCGACTCCATGGCCGCCACCTGGGCGGCGCCGTCGGCGCCGGTGCCGCCGACCGTCGGTGGATGGAAGAGCCGCAGATAGCCGCTGTCGACGACCTCCTTCCAGTTCTGCGCCGGTATGCGGGCTGTCAGGTCGGTCTCGGCGGCCCGTGCGGCCGTGCCGGGGAAGGTCGGTGCGGCGTCGGTGCCGTGTCGGTGGACGTTCACGTCGGTGACTGCTCCCTTCGTGTTCGGGTGTTCTCGTGTTCGCGGTGTCCTGTTCGGTGTCCTGTTCCGAGCCGTGCTCGGTTGCGTGTCCGGTGCCGGGTCCGGTGCCGGGTCCCGGCGCCGTCCGGGCGGTCGGTCGTCAGCCCAGTCCCAGCTCGCAGGCCGCGATGACCGGGCGCAGCACCTCCGCGCCGCCGCCGACCGTGCCGAAGAACAGCGCGTCGCGGTGGGCCCGTTCGATCAGTCCGTCCCCGGTGCCGTCGGCCGGCCCGGTCAGGCCCGCCGCCGCCTCGACCACGGTCCGGGCCGCACCGGCCACGAAGAGCCGGGCCGCGGCCGCGTCCCGCTGCGACGGCCGCCCGCCGCCGTCGAACTGGCCGGCGGCCCGGTAGAGCAGCCCGGCGGCCAGTTCGCACTGGATGGCCATGTCGGCGAGGGTGAGGCGGGCGGACTGGAAGTGGGACAGGGGCCGGTCGAAGAGGCGGTCCCCGCGGACCCGCTCCACCGCGTCCCGGGTCAGCGCCCGCATCACGCCGAGCCAGGGAGCGCTGGAGAACACCCAGCTCAGCACCGCCAGCAGGGGCTCGACCTCGGTCGCGGCACCGTGGGGGCTGCCGAGCACGGCGTCGTGCGGGACGTGACAGCCGTCCAGCGCCAGACCGCCCCACGGGCAGGTCCGCAGGGCCTCCGGCCGAACGTCCTCGACGCGCAGCCCGGCCGTACCGCGGTCCACCAGGAACGCGGTACGGCCACTGCCGTCCGGATGCGCGGCGACGATCAGGAAGTGCCGGGCGAGGGGCGCACCGACGACCAGGTCGAGGGCGCCGTCCAGCACCCAGCCGTCGGGCGCGGGCCGGGCGGTGACCGCGGGGGCGAGGGCGGCGCCCTGCGTCTGACGCAGCGACAGGGCACCCACCCACTCGCCGGAGGCCATCCGCGGCAGCCGGCGCCGCTGCTGCGCTGCGGTGCCGAAGGCGCGCAGCGGCACGGTGACGAGGGCCGCGTGCACCGCCGCCGCGAGGGCCAGGCCCGGATCGCGGGCACCCTCGCCGAGGCCCTGCAGCACGGCACAGGTCTGGGCGGCGGTCAGGCCACCACCGCCCAGCCGGCCCGGTACCAGGGGTCCGGTGAGCCCGGGCCTCGCGTCGGCCAGTTCCGCGAACAGGGCCGGGTCCCAGCTGCGGTCCCGGTCGCGGTCGGCCGCGGTGGGCCGTACGACGCGGTCGGCCAGTTCCCGGGTCTGTTCGGCCAGGGCCCCCTCGGTGCCGCGTTCGCCGGGGGAATACGGAAACAGCATCGGATTCCTTCCTCTCCTGTCACTGGATCGTCCAGAGCCGCATGAATAGGGCGGTGCGGATCAATGAGGTAGGGCCATCATGGCCAATTGCGCTGTGGTCCCGAACATTCTGGCCAGAGATTTCTTGCAATCTTCCCGCGGGGCGCGGGGAGTTCACACTGCTTTCTCGGCTTAACAGTGCCTCACAGTGCTTGACACAGTCCTGACACAGGATTCCTTGCTCCCTCACACGCAATCCGCGCAACATGTTCACCGATCCGCACCGCATCTCCTCCATTCGAGGAGCGGAAAGGGAGGAAACGCAATGGACGGTACAGAGCCAGAGGGCGCTCTCCCGCAGGGGCGCCCCCGTCTGTCGGACGCGACACTGCGGGACTCCGCCCACATGGCGGGCGTCGAGTTCCGTCCCGGGGACGCCGCGGCCATGGCCCGCCTGCTGGTCCGGACCGGTGTCGAGCTGGTCGAGGTCGGGATGGTCTCCGGCCCGAACTCCAAGGACGCCGATCTGATCCTCGCCACCCACGAGGCCGTCGGTCCGGAGCGCAGCATGACCCTGGTGGTCGTGCGCGACCGACGGCAGGTCGCCACGGCCCTCGCCGAGGCCGAGCGCCTCGGCGTGCGGCACATCATGTACTCCATCCCCACCTCGGAGCAGCACGCGAAGCTCAAACTGGGCTCGCCGAGCGCCAGGTTCCTGCACGCACTGGCGGGTTCCGCGATCACCCAGGCCAAGGAGCGCGGCTTTCACGTCACCTTCAGCGGCGAGGACGGCGCCCGCACCCCCCGGGAGCGGCTCGTCCCCTACGTCACCGCGGGTTTCGAGGCCGGCGCCGACCGGTTCCGGCTGGCGGAGACCGTCGCCTGCCTCTCGCCCTGGCAGATGGAGCGGGTGATCGCGGGCCTCACCGCGATCGAAGGCTCCGAGATCGAGATCCACTCCCACAACATGCTGGGCATGGCCGTCGCCAACTCGCTCGCCGCCGTCCGGGCCGGGGCGCAGTGGATCTCCGCGACGGTCGGCGGCATCGGGGAGCGCGGCGGCAACGCCCCCCTGGCCGAGCTGCTCACCGCACTGCGTGTCGTCCACGGCGACACCCGCTTCGACCTGAGCGGGCTGACCGAGCTGTCCCGGATCGCCCTCGGAGGCGCCGGGCTCGGCGAGGCCTTCCAGTCCGGACCGACCACACCGCACGCCTTCGCGTACGAGCTGCCGGGCCAGCTCACCCACCCGGAGGCGTACGAGACGCTGCCGGCCGAACTGGTGGGCAACCAGCGCGAGTTGCGGGTACGTACCCGACTCACTCCCGCCCTCGTCACATGGGCCCTCCGAGAATCCGGTGTGCTCGTCGACGTCGAGGCCTTCACCGCGTGGCTGACCGAGCGCCAGGAGCGCGACGGCGGCCCGCTGCTCGACCGGGACGCCATCCGCAAGGCGGCCATCGACTTCCAGGCCGCATGACCCGCCCCCTGCCCCTGTCCGTGCCCACCCCCTGCCCCTGCCCACCCCATGCCCGTGCCCGTGCCCTCCATCTCCTCACACCACCGGAGTCGTTCATGACCACCGCCACCCTGGCCGGATCCTGCCCCGAGTGCGAGACCGATCTGACCGTTCCCCCGATGGTCCCGGGCGAGACCCTGTCCTGCCCCGAGTGCATGCTCACCCTCCGCGTGGAGGACGTGACGAACGGCAAGGTCACCCTGCAGATGGTCGAGGTGCAGCTGCGTGACTGGGGCCAGTGAGGGACGACCCGCGGAGGAGAGGGCACCCATGAGCGCCACCGTCGCCATCGTCGCGGACCGGATCGGCTGGGAGGAACGCCGGCTGATCGAGGCCGCACCCGAGGCCGGACTCGTCGTCGACTGGGTCAACGACGAGTCCCTGTGCCTCGGGCACCAGGACGCGCCGTCCCTGACCGGGTACGACGCCGTCCTCGTCCGCAGCCGCAGCTACACCCGCGGCGGCCTGATCGCCACACTGGCCGAGGCGTCCGGCATCCGCACCATCAACACCGCCTCGGCCATCCGGGCCTGTGAGAACAAGCTGGAGCTGCGGGCCGTACTGCACCGGGCCGGCGTTCCGGCCGGGGACTTCCGGCTGGTGCTGTCCCGCAGGGATTTCGAGCAGGCCCTGAAGGACGTTCCGCCGCCCGTCGTGCTCAAGCCCGTCTTCGGCGGTATGGGCAAGAGGGTCACGCTGATCCGTGACACCGACACGGCCCAGTCCGTCTACGACTATGTCGAGGACCTCGGACACGGCTTCGAACAGGCCTCGCTGGTGGAGCCTTACCTCGACGGCGGCACCTCCGTCCGGTGCCTGGTCGTGGGCCGCGAGCCGGTGGCCACCGCCGAGTTCGCGAGCGCCGGCGGCGACTGGCGCAGCAACGCGGCGCTGGGCAACCGGAGCCGGGCCCTGGACCACGACCCCGCCATCACCAAGATCGTCGACGGGGTGGTGGACGCGCTCGGCCCGGGCATCTACGGCATCGACCTGTTCCAGGTGCCCGGCGGCCACGTCGTCAACGAAGTCAACCACGCCCCCGCCTTCAAGGCGATCGCCGCGGCGACCGGGGCGGACATCCCGCGGGCCGTCGCCCGCCATCTACAGGAGACACTCACGTGACCCGGGTAGGAGTCGTCGGAGCTTCCGGGCTGGCCGGCGGCGAACTCATCAGGCTGATCACCCAGCATCCCGACCTGGAGCTGACCTTCCTCGGCGGCTCCTCGAACATCGGCAGGCGCCCGGCCGAACTCCACCCGGGCCTACGGCTCGACCTCGGCCTCACGGTCCAGCCGGTCACCGAGGAGATCGCCGGTCAGGTCGACGCCGTCCTGCTGGCGACCCCGGCACCCGTGTCGGCCGAGCTGGCCGCGCTGCTCGCGGACCGGGTCCCCGCCGTTCTCGACCTCAGCGGCGCCTTCCGCATCCGCACCCCCGAACTCCACGACCGCTGGTACCCCGACGTGAAGCGGCGCACCGACCTCGCGGACCGGTTCGTGTACGGCGTACCGGAACTGGTCGGCGACCAGATGGCGGACGCCGCGCTGATCTCGCTGCCCGGCTGCTACGCCACGTCCATGACCCTGGCGCTCGCCCCGCTCACCCTGGGGCTGGGCCTGAACCTGAAGACCGTGGTGGTCGACGGCAAGAGCGGCTCCAGCGGCGGCGGCCTGCACCTGCGCACCGCCGACCTGCACCCGCTGCGCAACGGCGCCATCGCACCGTACGCGCCGGTGGGCCACCGGCACGCGGCCGAGGTCGGCGACTTCCTGGAGCGAGGGAAGCGGGGCGGCGTGGGCAGGCTGTCGATGTCCGCCTACGGCGTCTCCCACGTCCGCGGTCTGCTCACCAGCTCGTACGTCTTCACCGACGAGAGCGTCGACCAGCGCGAGTTGCAGCGCGCCTATCTGCGCTTCTACAAGGACCACCGGTTCGTGCGGGTCCGGCGGAACACCGAGACGCTCATCCCGGTGCCCGACCCCCAGGCCGTTCTGGGCTCCAACTACTGCGACGTGACGGTCATGCACGACGAGGACGGCGAGCGCATCGTCGTGCTCGCCGCCCTGGACAACCTCGTCAAGGGAGCGGCCGGCCAGGCCGTGCAGGCCCTGAACATCCGGTTCGGACTGCCCGAGGAGACGGGGCTGACGATGCAGCCGGTGATGCCGGCATGAGCGGCACGCACCCCGGCCGGGTCCCCACCGTGGTGAAGCTGGGCGGCAGCTGCCTGGACGATCTGGCCGACACCTGGTGGGACGACCTGGCCCGGCACGGGCGGGAGCGGCCGCTTGTCCTGGTGCACGGCTGGTCCAGGCCGCTGAGGGAGCTGGACCCGCGCTACCGCGATCCCTCGGCGGTCCTGCGCGACCGGTACGGCAACCAGAGCCGGTGGACCACGCCGGAGGTCATCGCGGACATCAAGACCGTCAGCGCGCGCATGAGCGAGGACATCCTCGGCCGGCTGGAGCGGCGGGGCATCGCCGCGGAACGGGTCCTCGGCAGCGACGGCCTGGTCGCCGCGGGTGAGGGCGAGCGCTGGTGGTGGCGCGACAAGCAACTGGTCGAGCTGGAGAACCTGGTCGGCCCGATCACCGGCGTGGACCCCACCGGGCTGAAGAACCTCCAGCCCGGCCATGCCCACCTGGTCACCCCGCTGGCCCGCAACGACGGCGGCCAGGAGGTGAACACCGACGCCGACCGGGCGGCCGCCGCCCTGGCCGCCGCGACCGGCGCCGGCGATCTGGTCCTCGTCACCGACGTCGCCCATCTGCTGGTCGACGGCGAGCCGGTCGCCGCGATCAGCGCGCGGGCCGCAGCCGGGTTCCGCGACAGGGGCGCCACCGGCGGCATGCGCAAGAAGCTGCGCGCCGCGGGGGAGGCCCTGGACGGCGGAGTGGACCGGGTCGTCATCGGCAGTGCGCCCGTCACCGAGCTGCTCGCCGGCCGCACCGGCACCGTCATCACCCGTAGCTGAGGAGCCCCGCATGGCGAAATCCCGAGTGCTCGTCGTCGACAACGGCACCCTGTCCCTCAAGCAGCTCCGGGCCCGCTTCGAGCACCTGGGGTCGGAGACCGACGCGGTGAACGTGAACTCCGTGCCCACCGGCCTCGGCGGCCGCTATCAGGCGATCGTGCTGAGCGGCACCAAGGTACGGGCCTACGACACGGGCTTCTACCGGCCCCTCGTCGACCTGGTCATGGGCGCCGACGTCCCCGTCCTGGGCATCTGCGGCGGCATGCAGCTCATCGCGGTGGCGGCCGGCGGCCGGCTGGCCGAGGGGCCGCAGCGGGTCGGCGGCCACGAGGCCCAGGTGGAGCCGGACGAGCCGCTGTTCACCTACGTCAAGCCCACGGTGACCGTCTTCCACCGCCACACCCTCTACCTCCGGGAGGCCCCGGAGGGCTTCCGCTCCATCGGGCGCTCCGCACACGCGCCCGTGGAGTTCCTGCGCTCCGACGACGGGCGGATCCACGGCGCCCAGGCGCACCTGGAGTTCCGAGGCGACGGCCTGGAGATCCTGCGCGGCTTCGCGCGGCTCTACGAGTGAGCCACCCGGCCCGCCCGGCCCGCCCGGCCCCGTTCCGCCCCACCTCGCCCCGTCCCGGGCGCGGACGCCCGCGATCCCCGACGCGGACGCCCGCGATCCCGGACGTGGGCCCCGGTACCTCTCTGACTCAGCGACGAACTGGAGGACTTGGCAATGAGCAACGTGGACGATCCGCAGCAGCCCGCGTTCACCGTGCACCTCAACGGCAGCGGCGGCAGCCTGAAGGGCTGGGTCGTCGTCGACACGCTGGTGGACGGCCTGGCGATGGGCGGCGTGCGGATGACCCCCGGGGTGACCGAGGGAGAAGTGCGCGGTCTGGCCCGCGACATGACCGACAAGTTCACGCTGGCGGGACTGCGCATCGGCGGCGCCAAGGGCGGCATCGTCTCCGACGGAGGCGACCGCGAGGAGACCTTCCGGACCTTCGGCCGCACCGTCAAGCCGCTGCTGCACGGCGGCATCCACCTCGGCATCGACATGGGCGTCACCGCCGCCGACCGCGCCGTGTTCTTCGACGAGGCCGGCTACGACCCGCGCCACCGGCTCGGCGCCCCCGACATGCCGATCGACTGGCGCACCTACTACGAGCCGCTGATCGACGCCACCGGGCACGGCGTCGGCGTGGCCGCGGTCACCGCCCTGGAGGCGAGCCGCCGCACGGAACCGGCACGGGTCGTGGTGCAGGGCTTCGGGGCGGTGGGCCGCGCGGTCGCGCGGTTCCTGGAGGACCGCGGCCATGTGATCGCGGGTGTCGCGGACATCGAGGGCACCGTCAGCGCCGACCGGCTCCCCGTGGGCGACCTGCTGGCCATCACCGACGCGTACGGCCGGATCGACCGTTCCCGGCTTCCGCAGCACGTCACGGTGGCGAACGAGCCGGACGCCTGGCTGGACGTCGACGCCGACGTGCTGATCCTCGCGGCGCAGAAGCACGCGCTCAACGCCGACAACACGCACCGGCTGCGGGCCCGCCTGGTCGTGGAGGGCGCCAACCTCGCCTCCAGCGCGGAGGCCAGGGAGAAGGCCGCTGCCTCGGGCGCCGCCCTGGTACCCGGCGTGATCGCCAACATCGGCGGGGCCGGGGCGGCCGCTCTGGCCGTCACCCGGGTCGTCCCCTTCGGGCTCGCGGCCGACGCGCGCAGGCAGTGGGTCTTCGACTGGGTGGCCGACCGGGTGCGCCGCAACACCCGGGACCTGCTGGAGATCGCCGCGTCCGCGGCGGGCGACCCGCTCCCCGAGCTGATCGCGGTCCGCCGGAAGGAGCTGTGATGACGGCCACGACCGTCAGGACCCCGGTCTCCGCGCCGACCGCCGACCGGATGGCGGAGTACCGGCGGCGCGGCTGGTGGCGCGACGAGACCTTCCTCGACGACCTGCGCCGGCAGGCCCGCGAACGGCCCCGCAAGCTCGCCATCGCCGGCCGCCGGCTGGGCGAGGCCCGTACCGACACGCTCGACTACGCCGAACTGGCGCGGCTGACGGACCGGTTCGCCGGCGCGCTGCTCGAACTCGGTGTCGAGCGGGGCGACGTCGTGGCGGTCCAACTGCCCAACCGGTGGGAGATGGTGCCGCTGATGTTCGCCTGCACGGCGGTCGGCGCGGTCATCTGCCCCATCGCCCCGGTCTGCCGGGAGGAGGAACTGCACCACCGCCTCGCGCTCACCGAGGCCCGGGTGTGCGTCACCGTCGCGGAGTGGGACGGCTATCCGCTCGCCGAAACCATCAACGCCCTGCGCCACGAACTTCCCCTGGAACACGTGGTGGTGGTGGACGGCCACGCCCCCGAGGGCGCGGTGGACTTCCACGACCACTTCGTCTCGGCGCACTGGGAGAAGCAGCGCACGGGCGATCTGGAGGGCCGGGCCCTGCGGCCGGACGAGCCTTTCGTGGTGCTGTTCACCTCCGGCACCACGGGCTTCTCCAAGGGCGTGGTGCACAGTCAGAACACCGTGCACTCCGGGGTGCGTGGCTATGCCGACACCTTCCTGCTCCGCGACGACATGGTGGTGGTGGTCACCACCCCGCTCGTGCACTACTCGGGCTTCGGCCAGGGCGTCCTCGCCGGAGTGATGCTCGGCGGGACCATCGCCTTCCAGGACGGCCCGGACCACGTCGGGCTGCTGGACCTGGTGGAGCGGTACGGTGCCACGCTCCTCTACGGGCCACCGCCCACGCTGTCCGGCGTCGCGGCCGCCCAGCAGACCGAGCCCCGCGACGTCTCCAGCCTGCGGCACACCATCACCGGCGCTGCGCCGGTGCTTCAGGAACTGGTCGACGAGTTGCGCGACACCTTCGGCGCCCGCACGTACTCGGTGTGGGGCATGTCGGAGTTCGGCCCGGTCACCATCACCCGGCTCGACTACAACCAGGACTGGGCCGCGCACAGCCACGGTCGGCCGATCGACTCCATGGAGATCCGGATCGACCAGTGCCACGACGCCGGCAGGCGCGCCCCCGTGGGCCGGCTGCGGGTGCGGGGCGCGTCGCAGGCACTCGGCTACTACAAGCAACAGGACGCCTTCGACTCCGAGCTGACCTCGGACGGCTGGTTCGACACCGGGGACGTGGCGCGCGAGGACGGCCGGGGCGGTATCCGCATCCTGGGGCGGTCCAGGGACACGATCCTGCGAGACGGAATCGTCGTTCCGATGGCCGAACTGGAGGCGATCCTCTCCCGGCACCCGGGAGTGGCCGAAGCGGCCCTCCTCGGCCCCACCGGGCAGGTGGACGACCCGATCCTGGCGGTCGCCGTTCCCCGGGGCGGCGCCCGGCCCACCCTGCCGGAGATCCGGGACCATCTGCGCGACCACGGTCAGGACCCGCGCTTCTTCCCGGAGCGCCTGGAAGTGGTCGACGTGCTGCCCAAGACCCTGACGGGCAAGGTCCGCAAGGTCGAACTCCGGGAACGCTTCTCCGGCGGCTGATCCGATGCGCCGCTCGCGTTGCCGTTGCCGCTCGCGGTCCCCTTCCCGTTTCCCTTCCCCTTCCCCTTCTTGTTCCCGTGCCCGTTCCCGTTCCCCTACTCGTTCGCGTTCGCGTTCGCGTTCCCGTTCCCGTTCCCGTTCCGGCAGTTCCGCCCGCCCCGTCTTCCCACACCCCCGGCCACGTCCCGGCCGGACTCAGCGGAGGAGAACCATGTCCGAACCCGTGCCGGTGGCCATGTCGGCCACCCTGGCCGCCGACGAGGCCCTGGCCCGTCGCCGGCGTGCCGGGGAAGAGGTCCTGTCCCTGGCCAGTGGTGAGATCGGCCTGCCGGTCCTGACCGTACTGCGGGAACGACTCGCCGAGGCATCGGGCCGCAACGCCTACGGTCCGGTCGCGGGAAGCCGGGAACTGCGCGCTGCCGCCGCCGGGTACTGGGCGCGCCGGGGCCTGGACACCGACCCGGACCTGGTCGTCTCCGGGCCGGGCAGCAAACCGCTGCTCTTCGCGCTGCTGCCGGCGGTCGGCGGGGATGTCGTGATGCCCGTACCGAGCTGGGTCAGCTACGCGGCGCAGGCCAGGCTGGCCGGGAGGCGGCCGATCGCGGTCCCCACCCTGCCGGGCCAGGGCGGCGTACCCGATCCGGAGGCGCTGCGCGCGAGGGTGGCCCAGGCACGCGCCGAAGGTCTCGACCCGCGGTGTGTGGTGGTCACCCTGCCCGACAACCCGACCGGCACCATCGCGGACCCCGCCACCGTCCAGCGCCTCGGCGAGGCGGCCCGGGAACTGGATCTGATCATCATCTCCGACGAGATCTACTGCGATCTGGTCTTCGACCCGGCGGACCGGGCGGTCTCCCCGGCCGTCTTCGCACCCGAACGGACCGTGGTCACCACCGGCCTGACCAAGAACCTGGCACTGGGCGGCTGGCGGACGGGAGTGGCCCGGCTCCCGGACGGGCCGGCCGGGCGCGAGGTCCGCGGCAGGCTGCTCGCGATCGCCAGCCAGATCTGGTCGAGTACCGCCGCCCCCGTGCAGGCCGCGGCGGCGTACGCCCTCACCGAACCCCCCGAGGTGGTCGAGTGGGTCGCCACCGCCCGGAGGCTGCACGGGACCGTGGTCCGCGCGGTGGCCGACCGGTTCACCGCCGCCGGTGCCGTCCTGGCTCCGGTACGGGCGACCTGCTACCTCTACCCCGACTTCGAGCCGTTGCGGGACCATCTCGGCGCCGCGCACGGAGTGCACGACGGCGACGCGCTCGCCGCTCTGCTCGCACGGCGCCACGGCGTGGGCCTGCTGCCCGGCAGCGCCTTCGGCGAGTCCCGGCGGCCCCTGCGGGTCCGGGCCGCCACCAGCCGGCTCTACGGCGAGACCGACGCCGAACGCACCGAAGCCCTGTCGGCCGAGGACCCCCTCCGACTGCCCTGGATCCGGCGGTCCCTGGACCGTGTCGCCGAGGTCCTGGACGACCTGACGCGCTGAATCCCCCGACCCCTGATCCCTGATCCCTGATCCCCGATCCCTGATCCCTGATCCCCGATCCCCGACCCCTGATCCCCGATCCCCGACAGCCGATCCCGACTCCGATCCCCGATCCGAGGAGATGCTCACCGCCATGTCCACCGTCTTCGAATGCGAGTACCGGGGCGTCCGGTACGCGGGCCTCGGCATACCCGCCGCCGGCGAGCCGCACACGCTGCACCGCGTGACCGACGGGCAGCTGCGCGCGGCCCTCGTCGGCGGCGGGGGCCCCGAGGCGTTGCGCGCAGCCGTGACCGAGGCGACCGAGACCGTCGAGGCCGACCTCGGCGACCCGGAGCTGCGCTTCCTGCCGCCCCTGCTGCCCACGGGCTCCAACAACGCCCTGATCAACGGCTTCATGGGCACCCACCGCTCGAAGTTCGACCGAGACCCGGAGCCCGACGAGGAGTTCACCCCGCCGAACTACTACATCAAGGGCTTCGGCTCGTGGCTGCGGATGCCGGACGAGCCGCTGATCACCCCGGCCGACCCGATCTGGCTGCTGGAGGAGCCGGAGGTGGCGCTCGTGTACGTCAACGACGACCAGGGCGTCCCGCACTACGCCGGCTACACCTTCGGCAACGACCTCAACGACATCGGTCTGCACCTGAAGAACCCGTGGGCCTGGACGCCTTACGCCAAACTCTGCGAGACCTCCCTCACGCCGTGGCTGTTCCCGGACCCGCCGCCGCGGCAGGTGACCGGCAGGGTCGTCATCGAGCGGGAAGGCGCCCGGGCCTGGGAGGGCCCCTTCTCCTGCGGCGCCGACTCCCTCTACCACCGGGTCGACGAGATGACCGACTACCTGTTCTCGTACCCCGCGCTGCGTCGGCCGGGACTGGTCAACTACCTGCTGCTCGGCGCGGACAAGGCCACGTACCACGACGGGTTCCGCATCGAGGACGGCGACCGGATGGTCATCGACGTGACCAGCCACGGTGTCGTGCTGGCCAACACGGTCCAGTGCGGTCAGGCCGACAGCGGCAGCGCGTAGTCCGTGGCTGATGCGGCTGATGCGGCTGACGTGACGGGCGCGACGGGCGGCTCGGCCGCGGGCCGCGGCCGGTTCCGGCGCACGGCCTCCACGTACTCGGAGATGGCGTCCCGGCTGCGGACCAGGCACTCGATACGCCGGGTCATCCGGTCCCGCTCGCGCTCCAGCGTCGCGATCGTCTCGGGTGCGGCGTCCGTGACGTGGATCGCCCGGGGCAGCTTCAGGCAGGGCAGGACCTGCTTGATGATGCGGGTCGGCAGCCCGGAGTCGAGCAGCCCCCTGATCTGGAGGACCCGGTCCACGCTCCGCTCGCAGTACTCCCGGTAGCCGTTGGGAGAGCGGTCCGGTACGAGCAGCCCCTGCTCCTCGTAGTAGCGCAGCATCCGGCGCGGTGTTCCGGTGCGTTCGGCCAGTTCCCCGATGCGCATATGACTCACCCCATAGCGACTTGACATTCACATACATGTGAGGGTTGAAGGATAACAGGCATGACAACGTCCCATACAGAATCGCAGACTGACACACCGTCAGCCCAGGGCGGCAAGCTGCCCATGTCGCCGCTGCTGGCCCTGTGCACGGCGGCCTTCATAGGCATCCTCACCGAGGCCCTGCCCGCCGGCGTCCTGCCGGAGATGGCCCGCGACCTCTCCGTCAGCGAGTCCGCCGCCGGCCAGACACTGACGATCTACGCGATCGCCACGGGACTCTCGGCGATCCCCATGTCCATGGCGACGGCGACCTGGCGGCGCAAGAGGCTGCTGCTGATCGCGGTCACGACGTTCGCCGTCGCCAACGTCGTCACCGCCATGTCCTCCAACTACGCCCTGACGATGGTCTTCCGACTGGCCGCCGGTGTGGCCGCGGCCGTGGTGTGGGCCGAACTCGTCGGATACGCGCGCCGGCTGGCACCCCCGCACCTGGCGGGCCGGGCCATCGCGATCACCATGGCCGGTATCCCGCTGGCACTCTCCCTGGGCATCCCCGTGGGCACCTTCCTGGGCAAGGTCTTCGGCTGGCGGCTGACCTTCGGTCTGGTGGCCCTGGTCTCCGTGCTGCTGCTCGCCTGGATCTCCGCCTCGGTACCGGACCACCCCGGGCAGCAGCCCGGGAAGCGGGCGTCGATCCTGGGGGCGCTGAAGCTGCCCGGCGTGGTCTCGGTGCTGTTCGTGGTGGCCGCGTACGTGCTGGCCCACAACATCCTGTACACCTACATCGCCACCTTCCTCGACGAGCACGACATGGGCGGTTCCCGCGACATCGTGCTGCTGGTCTTCGGCCTCGCCTCGATGGTGAGCATCTTCATCACCGGCGCGCTCGTCGACCGCCGGTTGCGGAGTCTGACCCTCGGCAGCGCCGTGCTGTTCCTGGTGGCCGCCGGCCTGCTCGCGATCCTGGCGGACATCGGTGCCGCGGTCTATGTCGCGATGGTGCTGTGGGGCCTGGGCTGGGGCGGTATGGCCACCCTGCTGCAGACCGCCGTCACCGACGCGGGCGGCGACCGGGGGCAGGCCCTGCTGGTCACCACGTGGAACTCATTCATGGCGGGCGGCGGTGCGGTCGGCGGCATCCTGCTCGGCGCCCTCGGCCCCGACTCCTTCCCGTGGAGTGTGCTGATCCTGCTCGGGCCCGTCCTGCTGGTGGTGACCGGCGCCCGTGCTCACGGCTTCCCCGCCAAGCGCCCCGGTATGGAGACGACCACGCCCTGACGGCAACGCGGAACACCAGGAACTCCGGTCCGGCACCCACGTCCCCCGTGTGCCGGACCGGGCTTGCGTGAGACGCGCAGGTCCGACTCTCCCGCCGACTGCCGACTGCCGACTGCCGACTGCCGACTGCCGACTGCCGACTGCCGACTGCCGGCGTCCGTGCCTACTGCCTACCGTCGGTCGTCGGTCGTCGGTCGCCGGTCGTCGGTCGCGGGTCGCGGGTCGCCGGGCTTCCGGCTGCGCGGGCGAACTAGCGGGATCCCCCTGCCGAGTCCCGAGCCGGGGCGGCGGCGACCGGCTTCCGCGGCCGCCGTGTCCCGTCCGCGCCCGGCAGGTCCCGCACGGCGGCCCGGCAGCGGCGGGATGCCGTTGGGGCACGGCGTCCTTTTGTTGACGGCGAAATGAAGAAGCGGGCGGACGAGACGCCGTGCGGTGATGTCGGAAGAGGGGGAGTCTCACTGCTCTGCGGGTAAAACAGCAGGTCAGAGCGGGGGAGAGGGTTGCCCTCTAGCGGGTGGCGGCCGATCGTGTTTAGGTGCGTCTGATGACACTCTTATTGACAGCTAGCTCACGGGGGAGTGGTGCGGCGTGCCCGGCGGAGGTTTCTGCAAGCTGCCAGGAGGCAGCGTCGTGGTCGCGATAGGACTGCCCGACCCGGCAGGCGGCGGCCGCACGGTGCGGGTGCTGGTGCATGCGGCGAACCGTGCTCGCGCTCTCACCCGACTGCGGAACCTGGGGCTGCGGGCGGTGTATCTGCGCGGCAACGCGGAGCCACCGACGCCGGACGAGATCACGGCGGTGCTGCACCATCCGGAGGGTCTGCTCTGGCGCACCCAGGAGCCGCGCTCCCAGGAGCTGTGGCATCCCATCCGCGCCCTGCTGCGGCCGGCGGGCGGGGGGTAGCGCCCGCGGGCCCCGGGTGCCCAGGACCCACACGCCACACGCCACGTGGTTCTCGGGGGCCGGCCCAGGTGCCCGCCTTCCGAGCGGACGGTGTTCCCGCCGTCGCCCGCGGAGGAGGGCCGGCCCGCCCGCCCTCCGCGGGCGACGGGGCACGGGTGGCGGACCCGCTCCCGGGGGAGCCTGGGGCGGTGCGCCGCAGGCCGGGCGCCGCGCGCCCGCGGCGCCCGGGTGCTGCGGTGCTGCGGTGCTGCGGTGCGCCCGGGCACCGGAACCCGGGAAGCCGCCTGTGGTGGCTTCCGGCGGCCGCGTCAGAGGACCGGCTTGCCGGAGAGGTCCACGCCCGCCTGCCGCATCTCCTCCAGGGCCCGGTCGGTCGTCTCCTTCGAGACTCCGGCGGTCAGGTCGAGGAGCACATGGGTGCGGAAACCCTCGCGGACGGCGTCCAGCGAGGTGGCGCGCACACAGTGGTCGGTGGCGATGCCCACGATGTCGACCTCGGTCACATCGTGGGAGCGCAGCCACTCCGCCAGGGACGTGCCGTTCTCGTCGGTGCCCTCGAAGCCGCTGTACGCGGCCTCGTGGGCGCCCTTGTCGAAGACCGCGTCGATCGAGCCGCAGGCGACCGCGGGCGCGAAGTTCGGGTGGAAGCCCACGCCCTCGGTCCCGGCGACGCAGTGGGCCGGCCATGAGTCCACGTAGTCCGGCTGCTCCGAGAAGTGGTCCCCGGGGTCGATGTGGTGGTCCCGGGTGGCCACCACATGGCTGTATCCGGGCTGGGCCTCGCCGATGTAGTCGGTGATGGCGGCGGCGACGTCCGCGCCCCCGGACACCGCGAGGCTGCCCCCCTCGCAGAAGTCGTTCTGAACGTCGACGACGATCAATGCGCGGTGCATGGCGGGTGTCCTTCGGTGGGTGCGGCGGGCGGGTGGCGGCGGGTTGCGGTCCGGGGCGGTGCAGGGCGGTGCAGGGCGGTGGGGCGGCGACGTTCCGAGGGTAGAGACTTCGACCGCCTTGCGGGAGAGTGCCTTCGCCTGCTAGCGGCGGTGCCCTCGTGCCCCGGGTCACCCGGTGTTCGGCGGGCTCACACGAGGTACTCCGTGGGGATCACCGGTTCACCGCGGGACAGCTGGGTCGCGGAGATCGGCAGCGCGGCGCGGGCCGCGGTGTGCCGCTCGCGTGCCGTGTCCAGTGACTCACGGGCGACGACCTCACCTCCCTTGACCAGCTCCGTCAGCAGCTGCCGGTCGACCAGCGGCTCCGGGACCGGTCCGGTGCCGAGCACCTCGGCCTCGGCGACGCCGTGCTCGTCCCGCCTGCGGGCCGCCCACTTGCGCCCGCCGACGGACAGCTTCCCGCCCGCCGACTTCTTCGCCACCGGCACCAGCGGGGCGCCCGGATCGGCGGACCCGGCCCGGGCGACCAGCTTGTAGACCATGGAGCAGGTGGGATGGCCGCTGCCGGTGACCAGCTGCGTACCCACACCGTAGGCGTCCACGGGCGCGGCGGCCAGGGAGGCGATCGCGTACTCGTCCAGATCGGACGTCACGACGATCTTCGTGTCCCGGGCGCCGAGGTCGTCGAGCTGCCGGCGCACCCGGTGGGCCACCATCAGCAGGTCCCCCGAGTCGATCCGGACGGCCCCGAGGCCGGTGCCGGCGATCTCCACGGCCGCCACCACGGCCTCGCCGACGTCGTAGGTGTCCACGAGCAGGGTCGTCCCGCGCCCGAGCGAGTCGACCTGGGCGCGGAAGGCGTCCCGCTCGGTGTCGTGCAGAAGGGTGAACGCGTGCGCGCTGGTGCCCACCGTGGGGATGCCGTAGCGGAAGCCCGCGGCGAGGTCGGAGGTGGAGTGGAAGCCCCCGATGTACGCCGCGCGTGCGGAGGCGACGGCGGCGAGCTCGTGGGTGCGCCGGGCGCCCATCTCGATGAGCCGACGGTCACCTGCGGCGGCCGACATCCGGGAGGCGGCGGCCGCGATCGCCGAGTCGTGGTTCAGCACCGAGAGGATCACGGTCTCCAGCAGCACGCACTCCGCGAAGGAGCCCTCCACGCGCATGATCGGCGAGCCGGGGAAGTAGACCTCGCCCTCCGGGTAGCCGTGGATGTCACCGCCGAAGCGGTAGTCGGACAGCCACTGGATCGTCGGCTCGTCCACGATGCCGCCGTCCCGCAGGAAGCCGAGCACGTCCTCGTCGAAGCGGAAGTTGTCCACGGCGTCCAGGACGCGCCCGGTGCCGGCGACCACGCCGTAGCGGCGGCCCTCGGGCAGCCGCCGGGTGAAGACCTCGAAGACCGAGCGGCGGTCCGCGGTGCCCGCCTTCAGCGCCGCCTGCAGCATCGTGAACTCGTACTGGTCGGTGAAGAGCGCGGTCGACGGCACGGAGACCGGCAGACCCAGATCCGCAGTGTTCATATGTGCGATGCTAGCCCAGATTTCGTCAGAGTGACGAGATGTCGTCGTATCGGCCGGGGCGTTTGTGCGACCGGGTCCCTCGGGTGGCAGCATGGGTGGAGTGACTGTGCCCCTAGAGATCGAGCAGACCCGGTCGGCCGAGGAGACGTTCGCCGTTCCCGAACCCGACGTCCCCTGGGTGACGATCGTCCACAACGATCCGGTCAATCTGATGAGCTATGTCACCTATGTTTTCCAGGCGTACTTCGGCTACTCCAAGGACAAGGCCCACAAGCTGATGCTCGACGTCCACCACAAGGGACGCGCGGTCGTCTCCAGCGGGACCCGCGAGGAAATGGAACGCGACGTGCAGGCCATGCACGGCTACGGGCTGTGGGCGACCCTCTCCCAGGAACGTCAGTGATGGCAGGACAGTTCGAGGCGCTGCCGGGCGGCGGCGCGGCCGTCGCGCTCGACGAGGTCGAGATCTCCATCCTCCGCTCGCTCGCCGTCCAGTTGCTGGAGCTGATCGGCCCCGGTGACGAGCCCGCCGAGGGCGAGGACCCGCTCGCCGCGCTCTTCGCGGAGGGGCCGAGCGAGCCGCCGTCCGACCCCGCGCTCGCACGGCTCTTCCCCGACGCGTACGCCAGGCCCGGGGCCGGGCGCGGTGCGGACGGGGCCGAGGGCGAGGACGAGGAACTCCGGGCGCTCTCCGCCGAGTTCCGCCGGTTCACGGAGAACGAGCTGCGTGCCCGCAAGCGCGACGACGTCCTCGCGGTCGTCCGCGGGCTCGACGCGCTCACCGTGACGGGCGAGGGCGGGGCCGTGCTGAAGCTCACCGCCGAGGACTCGCTGCGCTGGCTCGGCGCGCTCAACGACCTGCGGCTGACCATCGGCACCCGGCTCCAGGTCACCGACGACGACGAGACCGGAGACCTCTACCGGCTGCCGGACTCCGATCCGCGCAAGCCGATGGTCATGGCCTACCTCTGGCTCGGGGTGCTCCAGGAGACCCTGGTCGAGACGCTGACCCCGTAGCCGGCCCGGCCCGCACCGGTCCGGCCCGCACCCGTACGGCCCCGGGCGGGGCTTCTCACGGCATCCCGGGAGGACGCCGCGTCGTGGTCGTGGGCGTCCTGGTCGTGGGCGTCCTGGTCGTGCGGGCGGGGCGCGTTTCGGTCGCGGCTCATGACGGCGCGGGGCGGCGCAAGGCGGTGCTGCGGGGACGGGGTGGTGCCGCGGTGCGCACGGCGGATGTCACCGTCCGCGGCGGCGCGTCGGTGCGCGCCGTCCGGGCTTCGTTCGGTCGGGGCTTCGTTCGGCGAGGACTGCGTTGGGTGAGGACTGCGTTGGGCGAGGACTTCGTTCAGTAAACGGTCAAATCGGAATCAAAATCTTCTTGCTCGCATACCTCGATTTCGGCCTTCAAGGGTGGATTGTCTGCTTTTTTCTGTGTGTTGCGCCACATTCTGGATGATCGAACGTGCTTCCCGCCGTGATACATGTTCACGACCTGCCGGGGCGCCACCCATGTCCCCGGAGGCGTTCGGACCGGCGGACCGCCGGTGGCACTCCATCGGCATCCCGGGGGATCAGGACCGGGCCGCGGCCGCATCACAACGGCGCGGAACGGTATGGAGAAAGGCGCATCAACCATGACCTCGTTGCAGGTCGGCAAGCACGACGGCGAGGCCGGGGGCACCTCGCGGGAAGGCTACGAGCGCGGGCTCGGCAGCCGCCAGGTCCAGATGATCGCCATCGGCGGTGCCATCGGCGTGGGCCTCTTCATGGGGGCGGGGGCGAACATCGCCAAGGCCGGGCCCGGCATCATCCTGATGTACGCCCTGGCGGGCGTCGTCATCTTCTTCATCATGCGGGCGCTGGGCGAACTGCTGCTCTACCGGCCGGTCTCGGGCTCCTTCGCGGAGTACGCCCGCGAGTTCCTCGGCCCGTTCTTCGGGTTCGCCACCGGCTGGACGTACTGGCTCATGTGGGTCGTCACCGGAATGGCGGAACTCACCGCCGCCTCCATCTACGTGCACTTCTGGTTCCCCCGGATGCCGCAGTGGGTCAGCGCCCTGGTGTTCCTCCTGGTGCTCTTCGGCGTCAACCTGATCTCGGTGAAGATCTTCGGCGAGGTCGAGTTCTGGTTCTCGATGGTCAAGGTCACCGCGATCATCGGCATGATCGTGATCGGGCTCGGAGTGCTCACCCTCGGCTTCTCCGACGCCGGTGACACCGCTTCGGTCTCCAACCTCTGGGCACACGGCGGGATCTTCCCCAACGGCATCGGCTCCAGCCTGATGACCCTCCAGGGCGTCATGTTCGCCTATCTGGCCGTCGAACTCGTCGGCGTCACCGCCGGCGAGTCCGAGAACCCCGAGAAGACACTCCCCAAGGCCGTCAACACGCTGCCCTGGCGCATCATCATCTTCTATGTCGGCGCGCTCGCGGTGATCCTCTCCGTCGTGAAGTGGACCGAGTTCTCCGCGGGCGAGAGCCCGTTCGTCCACGCCTTCGAGACGATGGGCATCCCGCTCGCCGCCGGCATCGTCAACTTCGTGGTCCTGACGGCCGCGTTGTCCTCCTGCAACTCGGGCATGTACTCCACCGGCCGCATGCTGCGCGACCTGGCGTCCAACGGTGAGGCGCCCCGGTCCTTCGGACGCCTGAACGCCCGCAGAACCCCGGCCGTCGGCATCGCCGTCTCGGTCGCGCTCATGGGCATCGGCGTGGTCCTGAACTACGTCGTCCCGGAGAAGGCGTTCGGCTACGTAGTCTCCGTGGCCACCGCGGCGGGCATCTGGACGTGGATGGTGATCCTCGTCAGCCATATCCGCTACCGCCGCGCGGTCGAGGCGGGCCGGCTGCCCGCCTCCTCCTTCCCCGCGCCCGGTGGCGCGAGGCTCAGTTGGGTCGCCCTGGTCTTCCTGGTCGTCGTCACGGGCATGATCGCCTACGACAGGGACTCCCGGATCTCCCTGGTGGTGGGCGCGGTCTGGGGCATCGGCCTGGCCGCCGGCTGGGCCGTACTCAGGAGGCGTGACCCGCGCCTCGGCCGGAGCACCCCCGACCGCGTGGACGCCGCGGGCTAGCTCCGTCCTCCGCACGTCACTCAGACCAGCGACGTGCGGAGGACGGGACGCGGGATGCCCCTTCCTCCTTCCGCACCCGTCATCGGGTCGTCGCGGGCGCATCCCCGGCCGCCGCGCCCCGCAGATGTAACGGTGACCGCAGATGTCCCGGTGACCGCGGGGTGTCCGGGCCGTGTGTCCGGCACGTGGTGTCTGGTGCGGGTGGTGCGGGTGCGGATGGCATGGACGGTGTGCACGGGGGCCGGCCAACGGCCCCCGTGCACACCGAGGAGCGCAGACCGGCCGGTCGGCTGCCGGCCGGCGCTCCGGTGCAGGCTCATGTCAGCCGGACGTCGTCGCCCCGGGCGTGGAGCGTCACCCCCGCGTCGTCGACAGAGACGCGGGTCGGGGTGAGGCCGGCGGGCAGTTCCGGTACGACGACCTTCCTGTCGGCGAAGGCCGCCGAGATCCGGGGGCCGGCGGGATCGACCGGCCGGCCAGCGAACGAGGCCGCGACCGGCACCAGGGAGATCGTGCGCCCGGTCAGCCGCGGCTCGGCCACGACGGTCAGGGGGAGGCCCAGGATCCCGGTCTCCACACGCAGCCGACCGGCTCCGTCCGCCGAGAGCGTGGCGCCTGCCCCGAGTCCCTCACCCAGGGAGTCGAACGGTGCCGTGAAGCCGGCGTCGGCGGACGCCGCCTCGTACCCGCCGTCCCGCTGGGCGACATCGCGCAGTTCCACCGTCGCCCGCACCCGCCGGCCCTCCTTGGTCGTGGCGTCCGCCCGCACCTCCACAGTCGGAAACGCTCCGCGGGCCGCGCCCAGCAGGAAGGGGAAGCCGCCGACGGTCACCTGCGGGGTGCCGGACAGCTCATGCTGACGTGCGGCGATCCGCTCCGCGATCCGCTTCTCGGCGAGAGCCGCGCAGACACGGTCGGCGGCCGGCAGCGCGACGAGCAGCAGGGCCGCCACCAGGGACACCCACAGCCATCTCCGGTGGCGGCCGCCACCGGGGCGCCGCGTCATGACGCGTTCCCGGCGCCCGCCCTGGGCGACGCTTCACCCGGGGACGGGGACGGGGACGGGGACGGGGACGGCGACGGGGACGGCGACGGGGACGGGGACGGGGGCGGTGCGGACGGGGACGGTGCGAAGTCCCCATGGCCGTCGTCCTCGATCGCCAGTCTCGGCAGCAGCCTGTCCAGCGGGCCCGGCAGCCACCAGTTCGCCCGGCCGAGCAGGACCATGGTCGACGGTACGAGCACCCCGCGCACCACGGTGGCGTCCAGTGCGACCGCCGTGGCCAGGCCGATACCGGCCATCTTCACCACGGGGTCGTCGGACAGCAGATAGCCGAGGAAGACGCTGACCATGATCAGTGCCGCGCTGGTGATGATCCGGCCCGTCGCGGAGAGTCCGGCGATCACCGAGCCACGGTTGTCCCCGTCGCGCAGATACGCCGCGCGCACGGCGCTCAGCAGGAACACCTCGTAGTCCATCGCCAGCCCGAACAGCACGGCGAACATCAGCAGCGGGACGTACCCGGGGATCGGCACCGGCCCTTCGAGCCCGATCAGCGTCGCGCCCCACCCCCACTGGAAGACCGCGGTGAGCACCCCGTAGGACGCGGCGACCGAGACCAGGTTCATCAGCGCCGCCTTCACCGCGACGACCGGGGAGCGGAAGGCCACCAGCAGGAGCAGCGCGGCGACGGTCAGCACGAAGCCGACGACCAGCGGCATCCGCTCGGTGAGCCGTTCGTTCAGGTCGGCCTGCGCCGCCGTGACCCCGCCCACATGGGTCACCGCACCCGTGCCCTCGGTGGATCCGGGGAGGGTCTCCTTCCGCAGCCGGTCGACCAGCGACGCCGTGGCCGGGTCGGAGGGGGCGGTGGTGGGAGTGACCTGCCAGCGCACATGGGTACCGCTCGCGTCCAGCTGCGCGGGTCCGACCGAGGCGACCCCGGCGGTCGTGCGCAGTGCGGCGGTCACGGACGTGATCCGGGTGTCGTCCGGGCCGGAGGCGGCCGCGGGCAGCGTGGACACGACCTGGAGCGGGCCGTTGGCGCCGGGACCGAACGCATCGGCCAGACGGTCGTACGCGGTGCGGCTCGCCGTGCCGGGGGCCTTGTCGCCCGCATCGAGCTGACCGAACGTCAACTGTGCCGCCGGGACGGCGAGTACACCGGTCAGAGCGAGTCCAGCCAGCAGGCAGCGCCACGGTCTGGAGGCGACGAACGCGGCGATCCGGCCCCAGCCGGCCGGAGTGGCCACCTCCTCCCGCCGGCCCGGTTCCTCCTCCCGCCGGCCCGGTTCCTCCTCCCGTCGGCCCGGCTCCTGCTGCCCGCCCCGGTCGTTGCGGGCGCCCGGCTCTTCCGGCCCGCTCCGTTCGTTCGGGGCGACCGCCTTCTCGTTCGGGGCGACCGCCTCCGCGGGATCGTCCCGGTCGTTCCGGATGCCTTGCCGCTTCCGCTCAGCCCGGTCGTTCCGCGCGCCCTGTCCTCGTCCCCTTTCCTGTCCGAGTCCCCGTCCTCGTTCCTGTTCCTGTTCCTGTCCCTGTCCCTGTCCCTGTTCCTGTTCCTGCCCGTGTGCGTGTGCGTGTGCGTGTCCTCGTCCCCGTCCCCGTCCCCGCCGCGCGCCACGGGCCCCCGGGGCGAGCCGCGGTCCGAGCAGCGACAGCATGGCGGGCAGCAGGGTGAGCGTCGCCGCCATCGCCAGCACCACCGCGATTCCCGGGGCGAGGGCCAGTGCCTGAAGCAGTGGGAGTCCGCCCAGCGCGAGCCCGGCGAGCGCGGCGACGACGGCGCTGCCCGCGAACACGACCGCCTTCCCGGGGCCCGCGGTGGTGCGCGCCGCCGCGTCCTCGACCCCCACCCCGGCCGCCAGCAGCTCACGGAAGCGGGTCAGGCAGAAGAGCGTGTAGTCGATGCCGACACCGAGGCCGATCATCGCCGCGATGGTCGCCCCTGCTGACGGCATGTCCATCAGATGGCCCGCCAGGCCTATCGCACAGAGGGACACGCCCAGACCCACGGCTCCGGTGAGCAGCGGCACCCCGGCCGCGACCAGGCTGCCGAAGCCCACGGCGAGGACGACGAAGGCGGCCGCGATGCCGATGAGCTCGCTGTGTCCGGTGGAGCCCTTGTCGGCCGCCGCGGCGAGGTCGCCGCCGGCCGTCACCTCGATTCCCGCCCGGGTGGCCGGGGCGGCCGCGTCGGTGACCGCGCGGGTGGTCTCGGCGGTGATGTCCCGGCCGCCGACGTCGAGTTCGACCGTCAGCCTGCCCGTGCGGCCGTCGGTGCTGAGGCCGCCCGCCGCGTCGTAAGGGGTGGTCACGGCCACGACATGGTCGACGCCCTCGACGGCCCGGGCCGCCTCCTCGACGGCTTCGCGCTGCCCGGGCGAGGTGAGTGGCGCGGTGCCGGACGGCGCATAGAGGACCAGTGGCTGCCGGCCGGAGGCCGCGTCCGCGAAGGCCCCTGCCGAGTCGCGCGCGGCCTGGCTGTCGCTGCCGGGGATGGTCACGGCCTCGCTCGTGACCATCCCGAAGGTCCCGACGGCGGAGGCCAGTGCGGCGAGCAGCAGCAGCCAGGCGGCCGCTGTCCGTTTCGGTCTGCGGGCGCACCAGCGCCCTACGGCCAGGAGCATGCGAGAGCCGTCCTTCTTGTGCGGTGGCCCGAATGGGCACGGAGTTGTTGCACTCGATGTGCAAGCAGCACGGTTGCATTGCGAGTGCAACAATGTCAACGCACGGATGGGAGGATCCAGATGGACCAGGCGGACCGGCAGGCGCCGGATCATGCCCGGGGGAGCGGCGGTGCTCGCCCCGGCCCCGGCCCCGGTGCCGAAGGCGGAGGCGGAGGTGGAAGCGGAGGCGGAGGCGGAGGCGGACCTGCTCGGGACGGCCGCACCGAGCGCGGGCGTGCGACGAGGGAGAGGATCGCCGACGCGTTGCTCTCGCTGCTCGACGACGGCGAGACGCAGTTCCCCGCGGACCGGGTGGCGGAGCGGGCCGGGGTGTCACGGCGCCTGGTGTTCCACCACTTCGCCGACATGGGGCAGCTCCGGGACATCGCCATCGCCCGGCGACTCGACCAACTGGCCGCGCGGATAGTGCCGCTGCCGGCCGAGGGGCCGAGGGGGGAGAGGGTGGCCGCGCTCGTCGAGCAGCGCGCGCGGATCCTGGAGTGGATCACTCCGGCTCGGTTGACGGTGCTGAGACTGGAGGACCCGTCCGAGCGGGTCGAGTTCGCGACCCGGCAGGTGTTCGACTTCGCCCGGCGGCGGCTGGCCGAGGTCTTCGCCGAGGAACTGGACCGGCTCCCCGGAGACCGCCGGGCCGACCTGCTCAACGGGCTGGACGCGGTGACCACCTGGGGCGCCTGGTACCACTGGCGCAGCAGCGGGCTCGACCCGGCCGCCGCCCGCCGCACGATGGAGACCACGGTCCACGCGCTGCTCGCCGTGACCGACGGGGCGTCCCGGCGCGGTGGTCCGTGATCGGCAGGAGGGGGCTGGTCCGGCGGTCGGTGACGGATGGGGAGTCCCGGTGCGGTGGTCCGCGAGGGACCGCCGGCAGGCCCGGCCGGTCCCGGCCCCCGTCCGTCCGGGGCCCGGCGGAGCCTGCGGAGCCCGGGGAGTGCGGGGAGTGCGGGGAGTGCGGGGAGTGCGGGGAGCCCGGCGAGCCCGGGGAATGCGGCGGCCCGCAACCCGCCCGACGGCCGGACCGGGGTTCGGCGCGGGGTCCCTCGCGGGGGCCGTCGCGGGACCCGCCCGGCGAGCCCTCCGCGCCACGGCCCTCCGGTCTCACCCCGCGGTCCCCGGATCTCGGCCCCGGGCGTGGTCCGCCTATTCTCGTCCTCATGCTGACCCTCACCCAGGCTCTGTACGACCGGATCGTCGCCCATGCCCGCGAGGACCACCCCGACGAGGCGTGCGGTGTGGTCGCGGGGCCCGCCGGCGAGGGGCGGCCAGAGCGCTTCGTCCCCATGCTCAACGCGGCCCGTTCGCCCACGTTCTACGAGTTCGACTCGTCGGACCTGCTGAAGCTCTACCGGGAGATGGACGACCGGGACGAGGAGCCGGTGATCATCTACCACTCCCACACGGCGACCGAGGCGTACCCGTCCCGCACCGACATCTCGTACGCCAACGAGCCCGGCGCCCACTATGTGCTCGTGTCCACGGCTGACGCCGACGACGCCGGCCCGTTCCAGTTCCGTTCCTTCCGGATCCTCGACGGCGAGGTCACCGAGGAGGAGGTCGAGGTCGTCGAGGCGTACTGACGCCATGTGTCCGACAGGCGAACGGATCGGTTTCAGCAAGTGAGATCACATGCCGGGGGCGGGATCGGGAATCGATACGATGACCGCATGGTTTCCCATGACGTGAGCGAGAAGACGCCGGGCACGCCGCTGCTCGTGGCGCGGCTGCACGTCGACCTGTGCCGCCTTGCCAGCGCCATCTGTACGCGCTGCGCGGATGCCCGTACGGCCTGAGCACACGGCCCGCGGACGCAGCGATCCCGCACCAGCCCCTGCGCGGGGGCCCGGCCGCGCGCCCGTACGCAAACGCACCAACGTCCCAACGCCCCTTCCGACAGGAGCCCACCCCATGGCCATCGAGGTCCGCATCCCGACCATCCTCCGCACCTACACCGACGGCGCCAAGGCCGTCGAGGGCAGTGGGGACACGCTCACCGAGCTGTTCGCCGACCTCGAGACCCGGCACCCCGGAATCCAGGCCCGGATCGTGGACGAGGCGAACGGCGACCAGCTCCGCCGTTTCGTGAACGTCTACCTGAACGACGAGGACGTCCGCTTCCTCGACGGCATCTCGACCAAGCTGTCCGACGGCGACAGCGTGACGATCCTGCCGGCCGTGGCCGGCGGCATGGCCTGATCGGCCGGACACCCCATGCGCTACGACTCCCCGCTCGCCGCGGTCGGCAACACCCCGCTCGTCCGGCTGCCGCGGCTGTCGCCGTCCGAGGACGTCCGCATCTGGGCCAAGCTGGAGGACCGCAACCCCACCGGTTCGGTCAAGGACCGCCCCGCGCTCCATATGATCGAGCAGGCCGAGAAGGACGGCCGCCTCACGCCCGGCTGCACGATCCTGGAGCCGACCAGCGGGAACACCGGTATCTCCCTCGCCATGGCGGCCAGGCTCAAGGGCTATCGGATCGTGTGCGTCATGCCGGAGAACACCGGTGAGGAGCGCCGCCGGCTCCTCGCGATGTGGGGCGCCGAGATCATCTCGTCGCCCGCGGCCGGCGGCTCCAACACGGCTGTGCGCGTGGCCAAGGAACTCGCCTCGCAGAACCCGTCGTGGGTGATGCTCTACCAGTACGGCAACCCGGACAACGCGGGCGCCCACTACGCCACCACCGGGCCCGAGATCCTCGCCGACCTGCCGTCGATCACCCACTTCGTCGCGGGTCTCGGCACGACCGGCACCCTCATGGGCGTCGGCCGCTACCTGCGCGAGCACAAGCCCGATGTGAAGATCGTCGCCGCGGAACCGCGCTACGACGACCTCGTCTACGGGCTGCGCAATCTCGACGAGGGCTTCGTCCCCGAGCTGTACGACGCATCGGTCCTCACGACCCGCTTCTCGGTCGGTTCGGCCGACGCGGTCACCCGCACCCGTGAGCTCCTCCGCCAGGAGGGCATCTTCGCGGGCGTCTCCACCGGAGCGGCGCTGCACGCGGCGATCGGAGCGGGCAGGAAGGCGCTGAAGGCGGGCGAGTCCGCGGACATCGTCTTCATCGTCGCCGACGGCGGCTGGAAGTACCTCTCCACCGGCGTCTACACCGCCCCCACGACCGAGGCGGCGATCGAGACCCTCCAGGGCCAGCTCTGGGCCTGAGGGCACGGACACCGCCGTCCGCTGCGGGGCCCCGGGCGAGGCTCTGGGCCGGGGCGCGGGCGCCGGTGGCTCGAAGCACGCTGCGGCCGCCCCGAGGCCTCGTGCCGCCGGGTCCGCCGGGTCCGCCGGAGCACGCCCCGTCGGCCCCGCTGTCCGGCCGGGGCCGCTGTTCGGCCGGGGCCGCATTCGTGCCCGCCCGGGGCCGCTCGGGAACCGGGGCCGCACTCCGGGCGGACCCGGCTCGCACCGGGACACGGCCGCGTGCCGCTCCGGGCCCGCCGTGCGGGCGGTCCCGGGCGATGACCCGGGCGATAACCCGGGCGATGACCCGGCCGTCCGGCCCGGACGCGGATCACCCGCCGTACGCCACCCGCCTCACGCAATCCCCCGCGCTCCGTCTCCTCCGCCTACTCCCTCACCCATGACGCGGCACTGCGTGTGACATGTCAGGCGCCTGACCCGCGCGACGCGACGCACGATGCCCGACCCGCGGCGCCTGGCGCCGGACGTCACAGGTGACGCGGCCTGTCCCACAGCAGCGGGTCCACCGCACCCACCCGCCTGCGGAAATCCCGCACCCGGACCTCGCGCAGCTCATCCGTCTCCGGGAAGCCCGGGCGTCCGTGCGCGTCGCCGACCGTGCCCGGCGGGAGCGGGACCTCGCGGGCGTTCGTCGTGGTAGAGCGACTGCTGATCTCGGCCACCCGCGCCGCACCCCGATGCACGGCCGGCACCAGGCAGGGCCGGTCCTTGGCGCCTGGTCCGCCCGTCCTCGTACGGAACGTCCGCCCCCAGATCTCGCCCGGCTGCGGACGCCGCCCAGGCCCGGGACGCGCCGCACCGCCCTCCTTCGGCCCGCACCGCCCTCCTTCGGCCCGCCGCGCCGTCCGCCCCGGGTGCGGCCCCGAGGCCCGGGCGGCACCCCGCGGCCCGGTCTCGCGCCGGGCCCGTGCGAGCGGCCGCCCGGCCTCATCCGTGTCACGGTCGCTGCCGGCGCGACCGCCACCACCGCGCCGAGCGCGAACCACCACGACGTGTCCACACCCCCGGACGGTGTACCGGTGCGCATCCCCGGCCGCGGTCGTCGCACGCTCGATCGTCACACGTCGTCCTATCCGGTGACAGGGCAGGTGAGTTCCCCCACAACGGGTACGTGCGAAGGAGCGCTCGGCAGTTTCGCGCCTTACGCTCGACGCACCGCACGACCTCCCCTGCGCACTCTCGGCACTTCCGCCACCCGCCCACGTTCCCCGCCCACGGGACGCCCGTCCACGGAGGTTCAAGCTCCATGAAGCTCACCGTCGTCGGCTGCTCGGGGTCGTTCCCGTCTGCGGAATCGGCCTGCTCGAGCTATCTCGTAGAGGCCGACGGCTTCCGGCTGCTGCTCGACATGGGCAACGGCGCCCTCGGCGAGTTGCAGCGACACATCGGTCTCTACGACCTCGACGCCGTCTTTCTGAGTCATCTGCATGCGGACCACTGCATCGACATGTGCGGGTACTTCGTGGCCCGCTACTACCGCCACGACGGAGGCCGTTGCGAAGCCATCCCGGTGTACGCGCCGGAGGGCGCGGAGCAGCGGCTCACCACGGCGTATGCCGACACCCCCTCGGACAAGTCGATGAGCGAGGTGTTCGACTTCCACACCCTGAAGCCGGGCGTGTTCGAGATCGGGCCGTTCTCCGTGCGCACCGAGAAGGTGGCACACCCCGTCGAGACCTTCGGCGTCCGGCTCGAGCACGGCGGCCGGTCCCTGACGTACTCCGGTGACACGGGTGTCTGCGAAGCCCTGGTCGACCTGGCCGAGGGTACCGACCTCTTCCTCTGCGAAGCGGCCTTCACCCACGGCAAAGAGGACATCCCGGACCTCCACCTCAACGGCCGCGAGGCCGGCGCCCACGCTGCCCGCGCGGGGGCGGGCCGTCTGGTGCTGACCCACATCCCGCCGTGGACGGATGCCGAGCGGAATCTCGCCGACGCCAGGGACGTCTTCGAAGGCCCGGTCGAGCTGGCGGCCCCCGGCGCGGTCTACGAGCTGTAGGGCACCGCGGGCCCGGCAGGGCGCCCGCGGCCCGACTCACCGGACCGGTGCGCTCTCCTCCGCTTCCCTCTCCCCTGCCACCCCCTGCTCCCCCCTGCTCCCTCTGCTCCCTCTGCTCCCTCTGCTCCCTCTGCTCCCTCTGCTCCCTCTGCTCCAGCCTCTTTGCTCCAGCCCCTCCCGGTGGGGAGTGCCGCCCCGGCACGGGGACCGTCCGGCCGTCGGCAAGCCGGTGCCGACCTCGTGACCGGCACCGGCCGGCCCCGGCCGCTCCACCGGCGCCGGCCCGTGGCGCCCCCGGCCCCCGACGCGGCAGGCGCCCCGCGCCCGCGCCCTGACCCGAGCCCTCCCCGCGCCCCTCCGCCACGCGGGGAATCCACTCCACGGGCCGGGAACGACTCCCCCCGCTACACTCGCACCCAAACCGACACATCGTCCTGATCTGCGAGGAAACATGGCCGATGACGTCAGGGACACCCTTCCCCCGCCGCCCGGCTCGCACAGCCGGGAAGGGCCCGGAGAGCTGAAGCACAACGCGATCGGCTTCCTCGACGCGCTCGTCATCGGCATCAACTCCACCTCCCCCGCGTACTCACTGGCCGCCGTCATCGGTGCGGTCGTGGCACTCGTCGGCGTCTACGCGCCCGGAGCGGTGCTCGCCTCCTTCGTGCCGATGCTGCTGATCGCATCGGCCTTCTTCCACCTCAACCGGGTCGACCAGGACTGCGGCACGACCTTCTCCTGGGTCACCCGGGCCATGGGCCCCTGGGCGGGCTGGTTCGGCGGCTGGGCGATCATGATGACCGGCGTGCTCGTCGTCGGATCGCTCGCCGACGTGGCCGTCGGCTTCGGGCTGCTCACCGTGGGCCTCGACGACTGGGCCGCCGACGACCTGGTGCGCCAGTTCCTCGCCGTGCTGGTCATCCTCGTCATGACCGCCATCTGCGTCATCGGAACCGAGGCCTCGGCACACGTCCAGAACGTGCTCATCCTGGCCCAGATCGCGTCGCTCCTCACGTTCGCCGTCGTGGCCGTCCAGCGTGTGTACGCGGGTACCGGCTCGCTCGGCGGCGTCGACCCGCAGGTCTCCTGGCTGAACCCCTTCGGCGCGGGCGGAGCCGCACTGACCGGCGGACTGCTGCTCGGCGTCTTCATGTACTGGGGCTGGGAGTCCGCGGTCAACCTCACCGAGGAGGTCGAGAACTCCGCCAGCGCCCCCGGACGGGCCGGAATCTGGTCGACGGTCATCCTGCTCGGCACGTACCTCTCGGTCACGATCGCCGTCGTCGCCTTCGCCGGACCGGCCTACCTCGCGGAGAACGCGTCCGAGGAGGAGTTCATCTTCGCCTCCCTCGCCGGACAGGTCCTCGGCGGCTGGGACTGGCTCGTCCTGCTGGCCGTCTCCACGTCGGCACTCGCCTCGACCCAGACGACGATCATCCCCGCCTCCCGTACGGGACTGTCCATGGCGCGGCGCGGCGCGCTGCCCGCCGCCCTCGCCAGGATCCACCCGCGCTTCCGCACACCCCACGTCAGCACCTGGGCCGTCGCGGCCGTCGCCATCGTCTGGTACCTCGTCGTCAGCCGGATCAGCGAGAACGCCCTGCTCGACTCGCTCACGGCCCTCTCGCTGCTGATCGCCTTCTACTACGCGCTCACCGGTATCGCCTGCGCCGTCTACTACCGCCGCCATCTCACCGAGAACGTGCGCGACTTCCTGCTCATCGGCGCGGGGCCGGTGACCGGCGCCGTGCTGCTGGTGTGGCTGCTGGTGGAGTCCGTCACCGACATGTCGGACCCGGCCAACTCCTACAGCGGTGTCTCGTGGTTCGGGCTCGGCCCGCCCCTCGTCATCGGCGTCCTCATCGTCGCCGCAGGACTGCTGACCATGGTCGCGCGGCGGCTGTCGAGCGACCGCTTCTGGCACGAGCGGCCGGGAGTCTGCGACCCTGCCGCCGCGCGTCACGAGGGCGCCGGCCGGAGCGGAACCGGAGGGCCGTGAGATGCCCGTCGTCCTCGGATACGACGAGTCGCCGGGCTCGGTGCGGGCCCTGGGCGTGGCCGTCGAGATGGCCGCCGCCTTTCGCGAGCCGCTCGTCCTGGTCTTCGGCGCGGCGCCCCCGGGCACGCTCGGCGAGGAGTACCAGACCCATCTGGAGACGATCCGCCAGTCCGGCAGAGTCGCCCTGGCGCACGCGGTCGCGGCGGCGGACGACGCCGGTGTGGCCTCGGCGGTCGAGATCCTCGACCAGAAGCCGGCGGAAGCCCTGCTCGACGCCGCCGAGCGCCACGACGCCCGCGTGATCGTCGTCGGCAGCTACGGCGAGAGCCCACTGCGCGGCGCGCTCCTGGGCTCGACCCCGCACAGACTGCTGCACATCTCGCGGATTCCGGTGCTCTGCGTCCCTGCGGCGGAGGCCTGAGCGGGGGCCGCTGCCAGAAGGCCGAGGGAACGCGCCGGGAACGGCGGCGGGAACAGCGGCGGGAACGTCCCGGGAACGGCCGCCGGCCCGGCCACGGGGTCCTCCGATCCTCCGAGGCCGGCGGCGCGGGTCCTCCGAGGCCGCGGCGCGGGCGCCGGGGGGCGAGCAGACCCGTGACGGTGCCGCCGGGGACACCGGGGTTGACGTATGTCGCGCCGGTGGCGGCGGTGGCCGCGGTGCTGAAGCCGCCGGTGGCGGTGGTGGTGCCGACGGTGGTGGTGTGCCGATGCCGATGCCGATGCCGATGCCGATGCCGATGCCGATGCCGACGGTGGCGGTGGGGGCGACCACGGCCTCGCCACGGTCACCGGGAACGCGGCCCGCTACCTGGTGACCTCGCGTTCCAGTTCGTCGCCGATCTCGTCCGGCTCGCGCCCCGGCGTCTTGATGTCGAACCTGGTGATGGCGAAACGGAAGACCGCGTAGTACACCACCGCGAAACCGAGGCCGATCGGGACGATCAGCCAGGGTTTCGTCGCCAGACCCCAGTTGATCACGTAGTCGATGAAGCCCGCCGAGAAGGAGAAGCCGTCCTTGACGCCCAGCGCCCAGGTCACCGCCATCGAGACGCCGGTGAGCACCGCGTGGATCGCGTACAGCACCGGGGCGACGAACATGAACGAGTACTCCAGCGGCTCCGTGATGCCCGTGACGAACGACGTCAGCGCCGCCGACATCATCAGCCCGCCCACCTCGGCGCGCCGGTGCGGCTTCGCGCAGTGCGTGATCGCCAGCGCCGCGGCCGGCAGGGCGAACATCATGATCGGGAAGAAGCCCGTCAGGAACAGGCCCGCGTCCGGGTCCCCGCTGAGGAACATGTTGATGTCGCCGTGCACCACCGTGCCGTCCGGCTTGGTGTACGAGCCGAACTGGAACCACAGCGGCACGTTCAGGAACTGGTGCAGACCCACCACCAGCAGCGCCCGGTTGGCCACCCCGAAGATGCCGGCGCCCCACGCACCCAGGTCCTGAAGCCAGCCGCTGAAACCCTCCAGCGCCGCGCCGACCGGCGGCCAGACCCACAGACACAGCGCCGCGAACGCGATCCCGGCGAAGGCCATGATGATCGGCACGAGCCTGCGGCCGTTGAAGAAGCCCAGCCAGTCCACCAGCCTGGTGCGGTGGAAGCGCTGCCACACATAGGCCGTCGTCAGGCCCATCACGATGCCGCCGAACACACCCGGGTTCTGGTAGGTGAAGGCCGTGACCGTACCGTCCAGCGCCCGGCAGCCGGTGTCCACCGGGGTCGCCGGGTCCACGCACTCCTCCGGGAACTCCCGGACCACTCCGTAGTACACGAGGAAGCCCGCCACCGCGGCGAGCGCCGTCGAGCCGTCCGACCTCCTCGCCATGCCGATCGCGACACCCACGCAGAAGAGCAGCGGCAGCCCGAGGCCCGAATCCAGCAGCGCGCCACCGGCCCCGCCCATCACCCTGGCGACGTCCGTCCATCCGAGACCCTGGTCGCCGAAGACGTCCGGTTGGCCGAGGCGGTTGAGGATGCCGGCCGCCGGCAGCACGGCGATGGGGAGCTGGAGGCTGCGCCCCATCTTCTGGAGCCCCTGGAACGACCTGTGCCGCCAGGTCCGGCCCGGTACCGCCGCGCTCTCGGTGCTCATCGGCGTCCTCCCGGAAGTCGCCTGGTTTGGCAGGTGGCGCAGACTGGTGTAGACCAGTTGTGGTAGGGCCCGGCGCGGCCCCGGTCCACCCGTGGCCCGGCCGGGGGCCGCCGCGGAAGCGGGCCGCCGGTGGTCGCCATCATTCGACAACCGGCGATCACCCGCCCATGAAGATGGGCCAACCGTGCACCGCGTGCATCACGTGCATCACGTGCATCACGTGCACCACGTGCCGCAACGGACCGGCGGTGGGCCGAGGCAGCGCCGAGCGCCCCGAACGGGCCTCTCGAACGCAGGGAGAAGGACATGGCCAGCAAGGCTGAGAAGATCGTCGCCGGGCTCGGCGGCATCGACAACATCGAAGAGGTCGAGGGCTGCATCACCCGGCTGCGCACCGAGGTCGTGGACCCGGGCAAGGTCGACGAGGCCGCGCTGAAGGCCGCCGGAGCCCACGGCGTCGTCAGGATGGGAACCGCCGTCCAGGTCGTCATCGGCACCGACGCCGACCCCATCGCCTCGGACATCGAGGACATGATGTGACCCGCCCGCGAGCCGCCTCCGCGCCCACCCGCGGGAGACGGCACCGGCGTTCGCCATGCCCACTGCTACGCCGTCGCCTCCGCGCCCACCCGCGGGAGACGGCGCCGCTGACGACGGGCCCCGGCCCCTCGGCACGGGCCTCCCCCGTGAAGGGCCCGTTCCCGGGCGGCCCCGCAAGCCGCCCGGCGGAACGGGCCCTCACCCGGGTGCGGATAGGCTCACCACATGTCTCGTATCGACGGCCGCACCCCCGAACAGCTCCGACCCGTCACCATCGAACGCGGTTGGAGCAAGCACGCAGAGGGCTCCGTCCTCATCGCCTTCGGCGACACCAAGGTCTTCTGCACCGCCTCCGTCACCGAGGGAGTCCCCCGCTGGCGCAAGGGCAGCGGGGAAGGCTGGGTCACCGCCGAGTACTCCATGCTGCCGCGCTCCACCAACACCCGCGGCGACCGGGAGTCCGTCCGCGGCAGGATCGGCGGCCGCACCCACGAGATCTCCCGCCTCATCGGCCGGTCCCTGCGCGCCGTCATCGACTGCAAGGCCCTCGGAGAGAACACCGTCGTCCTCGACTGCGACGTCCTCCAGGCGGACGGCGGCACCCGGACCACCGCCATCACCGGCGCCTACGTCGCCCTCGCCGACGCCGTCGCCTGGGCCCAGGCCAACAAGCTCGTCAAGGCCGGCCGCAAGCCCCTCACCGGCACCGTCGCCGCCGTCTCCGTCGGCATCGTCGACGGCACACCCCTCCTCGACCTCTGCTACGAGGAGGACGTACGCGCCGAGACCGACATGAACGTCGTCTGCACCGGCGACGGCCGGTTCGTCGAGGTCCAGGGCACCGCCGAGGCCGAGCCCTTCGACCGCAAGGAGCTCAACGCCCTCCTCGACCTCGCCACGGGCGGCTGCGCCGACCTCGCGGCGCTCCAGACCGCCGCACTCGCCACCCCTCCGGTCGGATGACCGAGGGGTGCCGACCGGCGTGACCCGGGGCAGCCCCCGGCCGGTCTCCCCGGGGCGCAGCCCCCTCCGGGAGCAGAGAAGCAACCGAGGACGCCACCGCCGGCGTCACAGCAGCCATGGGCGTACGGGCCGAACCGTACGCCCGTCCGAGAACCCGGGAGGGACCGTCCCATGCGCAGCCGCCGCATCGCACTCGCCGTCGTCACCGCCGTCGCGCTCACCGGAGCCGTCGGCTGCGGCGCCGTCGACAAGGCCCTGGACTGCGTCAAGACCGCCGACGCCATAGCCACCAGCGTCGACGGGCTCTCCCGGGCGGTCGCCACCGCCTCCGGGGACCCGACACAGCTGACCGAAGCCCTGAACGACATCGACAGGGAACTCGGAAGCCTCAAGGACACCACCGACAACGCCGACCTCTCCAAGGCCGTCGACGACCTCTCCAAGGGAGTCGACAACGTCCGCGCGTCCGTCGAGAACGGCGACGCCACCCCGGACATCACGCCGGTCACCGACGCCGCCGCCGAACTCGGCAAGGTCTGCACCCCCTGAGCGGAGCGGGCGCCGGACCCCGTCGTACGGCTGGACCCGACCCCACCGGGTGCCGGATCCTGCCGTACCGGGCGCCCGACCCCACCGGGCGCCGTGGGCACCACCCGCGGCGCCCGCCCCACCACCGGCGCGGAGATACTGGGCGCATGACCCGCCTGATCCTCGCCACCCGCAATCCCGGAAAGATCACCGAACTCCGCGCGATCCTCGCCGACTCCGGACTCGGCCATGAACTCGTCGGCACCGACGCCTACCCCGAGATCCCCGACGTCAGGGAAACCGGCGTCACCTTCGCCGAGAACGCCCTGCTCAAGGCACACGCCCTGGCCCGGGCCACCGGACTCCCGGCCGTCGCCGACGACTCCGGCCTGTGCGTCGACGTCCTCGGCGGCGCCCCGGGCATCTTCTCCGCCCGCTGGTCGGGCACCCACGGCGACGACACGGCCAACCTCGAACTCCTGCTCGCCCAGCTCTCCGACATCTCCGAGGAACACCGCGCCGCCCACTTCGCCTGCGCGGCCGCCCTGGCCCTTCCCGACGGCACGGAGCGCGTGGTCGAGGGCCGTCTGCGCGGCACCCTGCGCCATGTCCCGGCCGGGACCAACGGCTTCGGCTACGACCCGATCCTCCAGCCGGACGGCGAGACGCGGACCTGCGCTCAGCTGAGCCCCGAGGAGAAGAACGCGATCAGCCACCGGGGGAAGGCGTTCCGGGCGCTGCTACCGGTGGTGCGGGAGCTGCTGGGCTGAGGTCCATGCGGCGAAGGCCGGGCTCTCAAGCTCGTGAGCCCGGCCTTCTACTTTGCAGCTGTGCGGCCGGTGGGACTCGAACCCACATGGGATTGCTCCCAGGTGCCCCTAAAACACCCGCTTATGCCAATTCAGCAACGACCGCTCGCGCCAGCCATCGTAGCGGTCCCGCAGTGTCTATGGCGCGGGTGGCTTCAGGATCTGGTTCAGCGGCGGCGCCCCTGTGCCGGGTACTGCTGCCCTCTGCACCACGTACTGGTTGCGGCGTGGCAGTTGGGGCAGAGGAGTCGGAGATTCTGGGCCCGGTCGTCGCTCCAGTCACCGCTCACGTGGTCGACCTCAAGGGTCATGGCGCGACCGTGCCATTCCGGGCCCGTTCCGCACTCGGCACACTTCGTGACTCTCCCGATCTCCGCGAGGGCGCGGCGTAGCTGCTCGGCCTTCCGGCGGCGCTTGCCGTCGTGCTTTACGAGTACGTCCTCGGCGCGGAGGGGAGGGGTGGTGCCGGGCATGCCTCTCTGGTGGGCTTGCCCCAGGAAGTGGCCGGTGTCGAGGCGCGCCTCTGCGATCCACTGCTTCAGCCGGACGCGTTGGCCGCCGTTGTCTGGGCGGCCCAGTCGTTTGAGTACGGCCGCCAGCGAATGCGAAGCGGCGACGGCCGCGGCCAACTCGGATGCGGTCGGTCGGCGGCCCCTGCGGCGGGACGTGACGCTCACGACTGCGCCCGCTTGATCCGAGCCTTGGCCCGTCCGCGATAGGTGTCCGTGGTCGAGTGGCAGTTGGGGCAGAGGAACCGCAGATTCTCGGCGCGGTTGTTGCGCCAGTCGCCGTCGATGTGGTCGATCTCGAGGGGGAGCCGACGCCCATGCCACACTGGCTCCATCCCACAGAGCGCGCAGCGCTCACTCATACCCCACTCGAGCAGGGCCCTCCGCAGCCTCTGGTGGGGTGTGCGGCCACCGTGTCCGGTGTGGTTGTCGACCAGGATGTCCTCCGCCGTCAGCCGGCGGTGGTTGCCACGGGCCTTCTCCGTGCGCTGGGGTGTGGTGAAATGCGAGATGTCGATCTCCAGCGCTCGGACGCGGCGAGCGATGTGCGTGTGCTGACCACCCACCACGTCGACACCCAGCCGACGCAGCACCTCGCACAGGTTGGTCGACTCCGCGACCGCGGCTTCGAGGATCTCCCGGGTCCACCTCGTCCCCTCCCGCTCGAAGTGCGAGGTGTCCACGCCGAGCCGCTTCATACGGGTGCGGATGTACGACCTCGAAGCCCCCTTCGCCTCCACCCCCAGTTTCCCCAGCGCCTCCGACAGCGTCCGCGACGTCCTCGCCGCCGCTGTCAGGCGTTCACGCGTGTACGGGCTCACCGGCATGGCGTGCGCCCCCTCCGTGCCGTCCGTGCGTTCGTCGTCTCGCACGGAGTAACGAGTGGACGATCGGATGGTCACGTCGGCGGGGACGTGGCCCGAGGAGCGTGGGAGCGCTACGCCCGCTCGTCCGGCGACCCGCCGTCCTTGCGCTTCTCCAGGCGTCCCCGCTTGCGGGCCTCCTTCAGGCGCTGCTTGTCGGCCCTGCGGAGTTTGCGCTCGACGCCGACGCCGCCCATGAGGGCGAAGCCGGTGACGGTCACTCGGGGTGAGCCGGGGGCGATGTCGTCGGGGTCGCCGCCGGAACCCGCCTCGCCGAAGCCGCCCATGACGCCGAAGCCCCTGACGTCGACATGCAGGTCCGGAGGGGCGGTGATATGGATGCCGCCCATCAGGGTGAAGCAGCGGATGACGGTGTCCCGGTCCTCGAAGTCGGCCTCCCGCAGGTCGATCTCGCCGCCCCCCTGCAGTACGACGGCGGTGAACCTGCGGGCCACGGTCCAGGTGCCCCTGCGGCCGAAGCCGCTCCAGAACGCGAACGCGCCCTTGGACGTCGGTGGCCCGCCGATACGCCGGGCGTGGTCCATGGTGCCGGGGGCCGCTGCGGCGGCGGGGGGCGCCGGGCTGCCGCCGGGAGTCGGCAGGTCCCGCACGAGGGGCTCCAGTTCTCCGCGCGTACGTGCCTTGTAGGCGGCGTCGAGCCGGTCCCCGAACTCGTCCATGTCGAGGCGGCCCTCGGCGACGGCGTTCCGCAGCAGCTCGGCGATCCGCTCCCGCTCGGCGTCGGAGGCCCGCATATCCGGAAGGTCGCTCGTCATGCGGTCAGCCTAGTGCCTCGGCCGGACGGGGCTGCCGGGAAGGTCTCGGCGGCCGGGTGCCGGGGGACCGCACGGACCCTGAGGGGCCGGATACGGAGCCTGCCCGACCCATGGGGGCCCGGGAACGGGGACGGGGAGAGGGCTTGCCCGCCCCGACAACCCGGGAGGAGCGCGACGTTGCGGGTGGTCGCTCTCGTACCGGATGGACCGGGGCGGGGGGTGGTGCGGCCGTGAGGGGAGGGCCGGTACGGCGGGTGTCGTCGAGGACGTCGTCGGCCGGTGGGCCCTTCCGTGCGCGGCGCCGGCCGACTGGCCTGCGTGCCGACCGGTCGGTGTGCCGACGGCTCTGCGTGCCGACGGGTCTGTGCGTCGACTGGTCTGCGTGTCGACGGGTCCGCATGTCGGTCGACTGGTCTGTGCCGTCTGCCGTCTGCCGTCTGCCGTCTGCCGTCTGCCGGGCCTCACGGGGCCGTCGGACGCTCCGCGTACATCCTCGCGATCACCGACTCGATGTCGGGTTCCCGTAGCGACAGGTCCACCAGCGGATAGCCGTCGGCGATGGCGGCCACGATCGGCGCCGCGGAGGCGGAGGCCGGGAACGCCAGCCACTGGCGCGGGCCCTCCACCCGTACCGGCCGTGCGCCCGCGACCTCGATGGGCGGGAGGCGGTGTTCGAGGTCCACGACGAGGATGCGCTCGCCCGGCGCGATCTCGTGGAGTCCGGCGAGGGTGCCGTCGTAGACGAGCCGCCCGTGGTCGATGACCATGACGCGGTTGCACAGGTGCTCGATGTCGGTGAGGTCGTGGGTGGTGAGCAGGACGGTCGTCGCGCGTTCGGCGTTGAGGTCGCGCAGGAACTCGCGCACCTTGGCCTTGGAGACGACGTCGAGGCCGATGGTGGGTTCGTCGAGGTAGAGGACCTCGGGGTCGTGCAGCAGGGCGGCGGCGATGTCGCCGCGCATGCGCTGGCCGAGGGAGAGCTGCCGTACGGGCACGTCCAGCAGGGCGCCGAGGTCGAGCAGTTCGACGCAGCGCTCCAGGTTCTGCCGGTAGCGGGCGTCCGGGATCCGGTACATCCGGTGCATCAGCCGGTAGGAGTCGATCAGCGGCAGGTCCCACCAGAGTGTCGTGCGCTGCCCGAAGACCACGCCGATGCGCCGGGCGAGCCGGGTGCGTTCGCGCGACGGGTCGATCCCGGCGACGCGCAGCCGCCCTCCGCTGGGGGTCAGGATGCCCGTCAGCATCTTGATGGTGGTGGACTTCCCGGCGCCGTTGGGGCCGATGTAGCCGACCATCTCGCCGCGCGAGACGGTGAAGCTGATGCCGTCGACTGCCCGCACCCGTGTCTTCTCGCGGCGCAGCGGTCCCGTTCTGCGGCGTACGTCGAAGACCTTCTCCAGTCCGTCCAGTTCGATCAGGTCTCCGGTCCGGAGGTGGTCTGCGGTGCGGACGGCTTCCTCGGCCACGGTTCAGCTCCCGGTGCTGCGGTAGGTGCGGAGACCCGCCCGCCATGCGGCTCCGGCGAGTGCGCAGCACCCGGCCGCGACGAGCGGTGGTGTGAAGGCGAGCCAGCGGGGCAGGTCGAGCGGGTAGGGCTGCCCGAGGACGTAGAGCGCGGGCAGCCAGTTGACGAAGGCGAGCGGCACGACGAAGGTGACGCCCCGTACGAGGTCCTTCGCGAAGACGGTGGGCGGGTACTGGAGGAGGGTGTTGCCGCCGTAGGTGAAGGAGTTCTGTACTTCGGCGGCGTCCTGGGCGACGAACTGGAAGGCCGCGCCGGCCACGAACAGGGCTGCGAAGATCACGGCGCCGCTGAGCGGCATCATCGCCACCATGGCGGCTTTGAGCGGGGTCCAGGCGAGGTCGAGGGTGAGGAGCGCGTAGCCGAGGACCAGCAGGCCCTGGGTGATGCGGCCGAGACGGCGGAGGGCGAAGCGGTCGGCTGCGACCTGGGCGAGTACGGGGGCGGGCCGTACGAGGAGCGTGTCGAGCGTGCCGTCGCGTACGCGTCGTCCGAGCCGGTCCATGGATCCCATCGCGAGGTCGGCGAGCCCGAAGGCGGTCGCGGCCGTTCCGTAGAGGAGGGCGACCTCCGGCAGTCGGTATCCGGCGAGGCTGTCGACGTGCGTGAACATCAGCAGGATGACGACGAAGTCGAAGGATGTGGCGGCGAGGTTCGCGAGCGCGGTCATGGCGAAGGACGCTCGGTAGGTCATGGTGGAGCGCATCCACATGGTGGCGACGAGTCCGTAGACGCGCAGTCCGGACCGCAGCGTGTGCAGGCGTGCCGCGGGCCGGGTGGGTGCCGCGGGTCGGGGGTGTGCCTTGGGGCCGGGGTGCGCTTTGGGCCGGGTGTGCGCTGCGGGGGAGGTGCGTGCTGTGGAGGAGGTGTGTGCTGCGGGGCGGGCGGGTGCCGTGGGCCGGGCGGGTGCCGTGGGCCGGGTGCGTGCGTCCGCCCCGGGGAGCGCGTCGCGGCGGTACCGTACGGCCGGTCCGGTGCCGTCGGGGTGTGTTGGAGGGGCGCCGGGGTGCCGCGGGGTGCCGTCGGTGGGCGGTGGTGTGGCGGGGCCGGGGTTTCGGTCGGCCCGGAGTGGTTCAGCCACCCTGGACCACCACCCTGCGGGTCGCGGCCGACTGCAGGAGCCGGCCGGCGCCCAGGAGGGCGGCAGCCCAGCCCAGTTGGAAGGCGTAGGCCTGGACGAGTGCCCAGCCGGTGCGTTTGCCGAGCAGGACGTCGACGGGGATCTGGAGCAGTGAGGACCAGGGCAGGATCCGGGCGACTTCGCCGAGGGTGCCGGGGAAGAGGGTGAGGGGCAGCAGCATGCCGGAGAAGAACATCCCGGCCAGCCAGCTGAAGTGGAGGACCCCCGCGCCGTCCATCAGCCAGAACGCCGACAGGGCCGCGAGGTACCGGAGGGCGAAGCTGACGGTGACCCCCAGCGCGACGGCGGCGAGGAAGGTGAGCCAGCGGAGCGGGGACGCGGGCAGCGCGAGGTCGAAGGCGACCGCGCCGAGCAGCAGCGGGACCGTGCCGCGGCCGAGCAGGTGGAAGGCGGCACGCCCCAGGTCCCTGGAGAGCCACCAGAGTTGCAGGTCGGCGGGGCGGTGGAGGTCGATGGCGATGTCGCCGGTGCGGATGCGTTCGACGAGTTCGTCCTCGAAGCCGCCGCCCATCATGGCGCAGGTCATCAGAAGGGCCTGACACAACCACACATAGGTGACGGCCTGGGACAGGTCGTAGCCGCCGAGCCGCGGGCGTTCGTCCCAGAGGGCGATATAGGTGTACGCCAGGATGAAGCCGAAGACGGTGTTGGTGAAGACGCCGGCCGCTGTTGCCACCCGGTACGTCGCATAGCGCCGGAAGCTGCCTGCCGCGACGACCGCATAGAGCCGCACCATGATCTCCCTCAGCGGTGGTCGTCGCCGGGCGCGTCCGGGACGGGCGCGCGCCGAAGCGCATGACCCTAGCCCAGGGGCGTGGCTGTCGCGACTGTATTCCCGGCGGGGTCCGGAGGTCCGGGCGGTGTGAAGTGCAGTATGAGCACACCAAGCGAATCGCCCGAATTGTCGGCACTGAGCCGGGGTGCTCCTCCGAGTCGGGGTGCTCCTGCGGGCAGGGTGCTCCTCCGGGCAGGGGCCGAGGAGTCTCCAGGGACATGAGCCACGATCCAGAGCAGCCGCGCCGGGATCCGAGGGCTGCGAGGCATCCGCAGCATCCGCAACATCCAGTGCATCCCGGGCGTGAGGCCCGCCCTGGCCGTCCGGGCCGCCTTGGCCGCCCTGGCCGGGAGGGGCTTCCGGAGGACGCCGGCCGCCCGGTGCCCGGCACGCCGCGACAGGCGTACGGGGAACGCGGGGAACACGGGGAGTACGGGGAGTACGGGGAGTACGGAGACGGCGGGTCCGGTAGGTCCGGGAGGTTCGGCGGGTCCGGCGGGGTCGGCGGGGAAGGTGAGGAGGAGTACGGGGACCGCGAGGGCAGCGGGGCGGCGCCTGCCGGGGAGCCTCGTCCCTCCCGCAGCCGTACCCGTACCCGTACCCGCCGCACCCGCACCCGTACCCGGCGCACCGGCCTGAGGCGTGTCGTCCCCACCTGGCGGATGGTGCTCGGTGCGTCCCTGCTGTTCGCGCTCCTGCTGCTCGGCGGCTTCGCCGCCGGATATCTGCTGGTCGACATCCCGCCGGCCAACTCCGCGGCCACGGCCCAGTCGAACGTGTACCTCTACCGGGACGGCACGCAGATCGCCCGGGACGGCGAGGTCAACCGGCAGAACGTCCGGCTCTCCCGGATCCCGCTGCCCGTCCGGCACGCGGTGCTCGCCGCCGAGGACCGCGACTTCCACTCCGAGCGGGCCGTCGACCCCAAGGCGATGGTCCGTGCCGCGTGGAACACCGTCACCGGCAAGGGCAGGCAGTCCGGCTCCACCATCACCCAGCAGTACGTGAAGAACTACTACCTGGGCCAGGAGCGGACGGTCACCCGCAAGGTGAGGGAGTTCTTCATCGCGATCAAGCTCGACCGGGAGCAGAGCAAGGCCGACATCCTGGAGGGCTATCTCAACACCAGCTACTTCGGACGCAACGCGTACGGAGTACAGGCCGCGGCGCACGCCTACTACGGCAAGGACATCAGCGCGCTCGACACCGCGGAGGGCGCCTACCTCGCCTCGCTGCTCAACGCGCCCAGCGCGTACGACGTCGCCGCGCATCCCGAGAACCGGCCCAGGGCGCTCGCCCGGTGGAACTACACGCTCGACGGAATGGTGACGGAGAACTGGCTGACGCTCTCCGACCGGGCCGCCATGATCTTCCCCATGCCGCAGTCGGCGGGTCCGGCGACGGGGCTGTCCGGACAGCGCGGCTACGTCGTCCAGGCCGTCGAGGACTGGCTCACCGGCCACGGGGTCGTCGACGAGAGGACCCTGGCGCGCGGCGGCTACCGGATCACGACCACCCTGGAGCGCGGGAAACAGCACGCCTTCGCCGCCGCCGTCGACCGGCATGTGATGTCCAGGCGCGATTCCGGCCGCGCGGCCGACCGGAACGTCCGAGTCGGCGGAGCGTCGATCGACCCGGCGAGCGGCAGGGTCGTCGCGATGTACGGCGGCATCGACTACACCCGGCAGTACGTGAACAACGCCACCCGCCGCGACTACCAGGTCGGCTCGACGTTCAAGCCGTTCGTCCTCGCCGCCGCCGTCGAGCACGGCTCCGTGACCCGGGACGGCCGCAGGATCACCCCCGACACGCTCTACGACGGCACGGACCGGCGCCAGGTGCTGGGCAGCCACGGCCCGACCGGCTACGCACCGGAGAACGAGGACAACGTCTCCTACGGCCCGCTGAGTCTGCGCCTGGCCACGGACCATTCGGTCAACTCGGTGTACGCGCAGCTCGCCCAGGACGTCGGACCGCGCAGGGTGCGGGAGACCGCCGTCGCCCTCGGAGTACCGGAGAGCACTCCGGACCTGACCGCGACTCCGTCCATCGCCCTGGGCGTGGCGACCGCGAGTGTCCTGGACATGGCCGAGGCGTACGCGACCCTCGCCAACCACGGCCGGCGCGGCACGTACTCGCTCGTCGAGCGCGTCAGCAGGGACGGTGTGGAACTCGAACTGCCGGTCGTGCCGGTCCGGCAGGCCGTGAGCCGTGAGGCGGCGGACACCACCACGTCCGTGCTGATGGGGGTGGTGCGGCGGGGTTCGGGCACGGCGGCGCTGTCCGCCGGGCGGCCCGCGGCGGGCAAGACGGGCACGGCGGAGGGCGACAGGGCGGCCTGGTTCGCCGGCTACACGCCCGAACTGGCGACCGTCGTCGCCGTCATGGGCCAGGATCCCGACACCGGTGCGCAGAGGTCGCTCTACGGGGCACTGGGTCTGCCGAGGATCAACGGAGGAGGGGCTCCCGCGGCGATCTGGGGCGAGTTCACGGCGGCCGCACTGGCCGGCAGGCAGGCACGGGACTTCGAGCTGACGGTCGCCGAGGGCGGGGACGAGTCGTTCTATTCTTCTGGCGATTCGTCCGCTGATTCGTCCGCTGATACGTCCGGCGGTGCGTCCGGCGGTGCGTCCGGCGATGCCTATGACGATCTGTCCGCCGGCCCGTCCGGTGCCCCGCGCCGCGCCGGTGACGACCCGTCGGTACCCGGTGCGAGCGAGGAACCCACCGGCGACGGCCGCTCGGCGGGTGTCGCTTCGCCGCCGAACGTGGTGGGCACCGGCACCGGCAGCGGCACCGGCAGCGTGGCGGAGGGCGGAGTTCCGGTGGACGGAGGTGTTCGGACAGGGGGCGGAACGACGGACGGCCGCCCGTCCACGCCGGGTCGGACCGGCGGACGGCCGGTGGACGGCGGGCCGGACGGCGGCCGGGACGGCTTGGACGGCTTGGACGGCTTGGACGGTTGGGAGGGCCGGGCACCGGACGGTATCGACGGTGCCGGTACTACCGACGGTGCCGGCACTACCGACGGCCGCGGGGGCGACGGCGCCGAGCCGCAGGGGACGGGCGGCCAGCGGGGATGGCAGGCGCACGCCGACCGGAGGTGAGCCGGGCGGCAGGGGAGCGGAGTCAGTGGCCCGAGGTCGCCTTCAGGCCCACCACGGCGACCAGGAGCAGCACCACGAAGAAGATCCGGGCGGCGGTCGCGGGCTCGCCGAGGACGGCCATGCCCACGATCGCGGCCCCGGCCGCGCCGATGCCGACCCAGACGCCGTAGGCGGTACCGATGGGCAGTGTCCTGGCGGCCTGGGACAGCAGCAGCATGCTGGCGACGATCCCGGCGGCGGTGAACACACTCGGCCACAGGCGGGTGAACCCTTCGGTGAACTTCATGCCGATCGACCAGCCGACTTCGAGCAGGCCGGCGAGAACGAGCAGGACCCAGGCCATGACAGGCACCTCCGGGACGCGGGCTTCGGGCGGGTGCGTCGTCTTTTCCTGCCCGGTACGGCGCGTCTCGTCGGGTCGCCTACCACCGTAGCAAAGGGCATGAGAACGGGCGGGTGAACAGTGCCACCGGGCCGTCTCACCGCAGTTTGCGGCGGGTTCCGCTGCTGCCGCCTCTGCCGTTTCCGCTTTCCGTCTCCGTCCCGCGTCGCCCCCGGTGCCGGCCGGGCCGGGCGACCGGTTCCCGCGGGTGGGGGCCGGTTCCCGCGGGTGGGGCGGGCCGCTACAGGTAGAGCCCCGTCGAATCCTCGGCGCCCTCGAAGCGGTCCGCCGCGACGGCGTGCAGATCGCGCTCCCGCATCAGTACGTACGCGACGCCGCGCACCTCGACCTCGGCGCGGTCCTCCGGGTCGTACAGCACGCGGTCCCCGGCCTCGACGGTGCGGACGTTCTGCCCGACGGCGACCACCTCCGCCCAGGCCAGACGCCGGCCGACCGCCGCGGTCGCCGGAATGAGGATGCCGCCGCCCGACCGCCGCTCGCCCTCGGGGGCGTCCGACCGGACCAGCACCCGGTCGTGCAGCATCTTGATGGGCAGCTTGTCGTGCTTGCCGAGGGAGTTGTCGCTCACGACATCGAACCTACCTGCCGAACGCGTGTCCGGGCGTCGTCGGGGTGGGGGTGAGTCACGCCCTCCGCTTCCTGGCGGCCAGGGCGAGCAGACCCACCACGCCCACCACGGCGAGCGCCACCGGTACCGCGCGCTCCAGCCGCGGCGCGCCGTCCGGGTCCACGAAGCGGTTCTTCACATCGGTCACCAGGCGATTGGCGGCCACGAACGCCCGCCCCGCGGTGTGGTCCACGGCCGAGGCGACCTTGGCCTTCGCGTCCCCGATGATCGTCTTCGGGTGCATCCGCGTCCCGATCTCGTCGAGCGTCTCGGCGAGCTGCTCGCGCCGGCGGACGATGTCCGCCTCGATCTGCGCAGGGGTCCTGGCGTCCGACACCGCGCCGCCTCCGTCGTCGTATCCGGTAGTCCTTTCCGGACAGTCTGTCAGCTCGGCGCCGACCGCACCCCGCGGCACCCCCTACTACGCTCGGTCCCGTACGCCCACTTCCCCCGAGGAGAACCGAGAATGAGCGAGCGACTCCAGCCCGGCGACACCGCCCCGGACTTCACCCTGCCCGACGCGGACGGCAACGAGGTCTCGCTCGCCGACCGCAAGGGCCGCAAGGTCATCGTGTACTTCTACCCGGCGGCCCTCACCCCGGGCTGCACCAAGCAGGCCTGCGACTTCACCGACAACCTGGACCTGCTGGCGGGGGCCGGGTACGACGTGATCGGGGTGTCCCCGGACAAGCCCGAAAAGCTGGCGAAGTTCCGCCAGAAGGAGAATCTGAAGGTCACACTCCTCGGCGACCCGTCGAAGGCGGTCCTGGAGGCGTACGGCGCGTTCGGCGAGAAGAAGCTCTACGGGAAGACGGTGACCGGCGTCATCCGCTCGACGGTCGTCGTGGACGAGGACGGCAGGGTCGAGCGGGCGCTGTACAACGTGAGGGCCACCGGCCACGTCGCGAAGATCATCAAGGACCTGGGTATCTGACTGAACCTCGCGGCCGGCCGGGACCGCCGCGCTCCGGGCTCCGCCGCGCTCCGGGCTCCGCCGCGCTCCGGGCTCCGCCGCGCTCCGGGCTCCGCCGCGCTCCGGGCTCCGGCACGCTCCGGGCATGGTCACGGCCGGGACCCTGCACGCTCCGGGCTCCGGCGCGGTCGGGGCTCCGGCGCGGTCGTGGCCGGCGCGGCAGGCGGGCTCAGCCGCGGCAGTATGCGGCAGTAAGCGGAGGTAAGCGGTGGTAACGTCCGCCGGGCCCCGCGCCCGCCTCGCCTCGCGTCCACCCCGCGCCCGCCCCGCGCCCGCCCTTCCCACCGTCAGCCCTTCCCCCGTCCGTCGTCAGCGGTGCCCGTCGTCGGCCGTGCCCGCCGCCCCCGCCGTGCCGACCGCGCCTCAGAGGCGGGCCGCCTCCCCTTCCCCGGTCAGCACGGAGAGGTCCACACCGCGCGCCATCCGCTCGTACCCCGCGTCGTTGGGGTGCAGATGGTCCCCGGAGTCGTACGCCGGGTGGAGCCGCTCAGGGGCGTAGGGATCGCGCAGGGCGCGGTCGAAGTCGACGACGGCGTCGAAGACCCCTCCCGCGCGGATGGCCGTGTTGATCTCCTCGCGGGCGGCGTCCAGCTCCGGGCTGTAGCGGGGGTGCCCCCTGAACGGCATGAGCGTCGCGCCGACCGCCCTCAGCCCACGAGCCCTCGCACGCTTCGCGAGGCTCCGGAGCCCGGCCGTGACCTCGGCCGGGTTCGCCCTGCCCGCGGGGCGGAGGAGGTCGTTGACGCCGAGGGCGATCACGACGACCCGGGCGCCCGGCCGGCCCGCCACGTCTCGGTCGAGGCGGGAGAGGCCGCTCGGGCCGACGCCGTCCCTGAGCAGCCGGTTGCCGCTGATGCCCTGGTTGACGACGCCGTAGCTCCAGCGGCCCGAGCGCAGCCGGTCGGCGAGATGGTCCGTCCACCGGTGGTCGGCGTCGGGAGTGGAGCCCGCCCCGTCGGTGAGCGAGTCGCCGAGGGCGACCACCGTGCCGCGCGTGGCCGGGTTGCGGACGTCCACGGCCGTCAGATGGTGCCAGGAGGAGATGCGACGGGTGTAGGCGGAGGCGGCCGCCTCGTGGGTGTGGTCGCCCGCGGCCAGGTACGAGGTCTGCCGCGCCCGCGGGTGCAGGGTGACCGTGCCCCCGCCGGGCGGCGGGACGAACAGCGAGACGAGTAGATGCCCGTCCGCGGGCACGGCGAGCCGGACGGGGTCGCCGAGTACGTGCCCGCCCGCCGGAACCGTCGCGGTGGGCCGCCCGCCGAAGAGCACCCGCCGCAGGCTGCCGGGTGAGGCGGCGGCGCCCCGGGCCGCCACCGCTATGGACGCGCTGCCTATCCGCAGCGGCTCGGTGCCGAAGAGGTTGGACAGGGTGATCCTGGCCTCGCTGCCGCCGATGCTGGTGTGGACGACGTTCCGTACGGAGTGTCCGCCTGCGGGCGCGACCCCGGCCTTCCCGGGTGCGGCCGACCAGGACCCGGCCCAGCCCCGGGTACCCACGGTCCGTGCCGTCGTCTTGCCGGAGCGGCCGCCGGTTCCGGCCCCGGAGGCGGTCTGCCGCCGGTCGTCGGCCCCGAGGGTGGTGAGGCTGGTGATGATCGCGCCGCTGATCAGCAGGATGAGGGCGACGAGTGCGGCGAACAGGCCGTACCCGGCCCGCTGGGTTTTCATGAGCACATCATCCGATATGGCCGTGGGGAACTCGAGGTGCGCCCCGGGAGTACCAGAGGTAGGGAGAAGGCGTACGGCCCCGGGGTAGGAGGGTCGTGTGCGCGGACGGGTGGAGTCGATGAAGCGAACAGAGGGAACCGAGCGCGAGGATCCGGCGGCCGGCCGCCCCGGACGCGCCGCGGGTGCGCCGGAGGAGAACGGGCAGGTCGCCGGCGGCTCCGCGCTGCCGCCGGCGGGGGCGGTGGGCTCCGCGGACCGGTCGGCCGCCCCGGCCGCGAACGGCGGCCCTGACAGCGGCCCTGACGGCGGCCCTGTCAGCGGCCCTGACGGCGGCGAGGGCCGCGCCGGGCCCCGCCCCGTCCGCTCGGCGGGTGGTGGAACGGGACGTGAGGGGGCGTTGGGCCGAGCGGGTGGCGGCGGGGGCGCGGCCGGATCTCCTCGTACGCGTCCGGCGCCGCTCTCCTCGTTCGGGTACACCGCCGCGGACGAGGAGAAGCGCCGCGGTGTGCGGCGGATGAAGGCGACGGCCACCGGTCTGCTCGTCCTGGTGGCGGTGGTCTTCACGCTCGCCACCTGGGCCAGGAACTCCGGAATCGAGGGCTGGCCCGGCTATGTCGCCGCGGCCGCCGAGGCCGGGATGGTGGGCGCCCTGGCCGACTGGTTCGCGGTCACCGCGCTCTTCCGGCACCCCCTCGGCATCCCCATCCCGCACACCGCGATCATCCCCAACAAGAAGGACCAGCTCGGCGCCTCCCTCGGGCACTTCGTGGGGGAGAACTTCCTCTCCGAGGACGTGGTACGGGCCCGGCTGCGCGGACTCTCCCTCGGCGGCCGGCTCGGCGCATGGCTCGCCGAGCCCGCGCACGCCGACCGCGTCACCGCGGAACTGTCCACCGCCCTGCGCGGTGCGCTGGCCGTCCTGCGGGACTCCGATGTCCAGGCCGTCGTCGGCGAGGCCATCACCCGCCGTGCGGAGACCGTCGAGATCGCGCCGGGCATCGGCAAGACCCTCGACAAGATCGTCACCGACGGTGCCCACCGCCGTGCCGTCGACCTGGTCTGCGCCCGCGCCCATGACTGGCTGGTCACACACGGTGACTCCGTGATGGACGCCGTCCAGGGCGGAGCGCCGGGCTGGACGCCGCGCTTCGTCGACCGGAAGGTCGGCGAGCGGGTCTACAAGGAACTGGTCCGGTTCGTGACCGAGATGCGCGACGCCCCCGACCACCCGGCGCGCGGTGCGATCGACCGCTTCCTCGCCGACTTCGCCTCCGACCTCCAGGCCGACACGGACACCCGGGCGCGGGTGGAGCGGATGAAGTCCGACATGCTCTCCCGTCCCGAGGTGCAGGACATCATCGCGTCGGCATGGTCTTCCGTACGCGCCATGATCATCTCCGCGGCGGAGGACGAGCGCAGCGAACTGCGGCTGCGGGCCCGTGCCTCGCTGATGTCCCTCGGTGCGCGGCTTGCGACGGACGGCAGGCTCCAGCAGAAGCTGGAGGGCTGGATCGAGAACGCCGCGGTGTACGTGGTGACGACGTACCGCGAGGAGATCACGTCCCTGATCAGCGACACGGTCGCGGGCTGGGACGCCGAGCAGACCTCACGGAAGATCGAGGCGCACATCGGGCGCGACCTGCAGTTCATCCGGATCAACGGCACGGTGGTCGGAGCGCTCGCCGGGCTCGTCATCTACACGGTGGTGCACGCACTCGGCGGATGAGGCCGACGGTGGACCGTGAGCCGAACGCGGCGATCGGGCAGCGGGGAGCCGAACGCGGCGAGCGCTGGTGACGGCTGTGACAGTGGTGAGCGCCGGTGGCGCCGACGCGGTAAAGCGCTGGGTGCGCGACAGGATCCCTTCCTCCGGCCGCGCACCCAGCCACCATGGGGGAGTTGCCTTTGAATACGGACGGGCCGCCGTTCCCGTTCAACCGTCCCCGGACCACTTTCGGCCGACCCGTCGAGCGGGCGGCGGACCGGGGAGCGGGCGCCGGAGCGGGCGTCGGCCCGGCGGGATGTGCTTCGGCCGGCCGGGCGGGCCGGGCGCGCCGATGGTGCCGAAGCCCCCCTCGACACCGGCCGGTCGGCCGTCACGGCCCGGGCCCGGCCGCTGGCTCTCGCGGCCGGCCGTGTGCGCCGGCATGCCGTTGCGGTGAGGCGGATCCGTTGCGGTGAGGCGCCGCGGACCGCACCCTGGAGGGAGAGGCAGGGAGACCGTCATGCCCACTCTCGAGGAACAGATCGACATCACGGCACCCGGTGACGTGGTCTGGGACCATCTGCACCAGGTCGAGAACTATCCGCAGTTCGTCGGGGGCGTACGGGAGGCCCGTCGCGAGGGAGCCTCCGGCGTCCACATGGACGTGGAGACCGCGGCGGGGCGGGCCTTCGAACTCGACGCCGCCACGGACGACGTCCGTCCCCACCGGTCGATGACCTGGAGGACCACGGAGACCCCGCACCTCAGCGGCTCCGTCTCGCTCCTCCCGATCGACGCGACCCACACGAGGATGCAGCTACGCATGGAGTACGACCCCGCGGAGGCGCACGACGCCTTCGGAGGCCCCAGGGGATTTGCCCAGTCGTCCGCGATCGAGAGGACCGTCCGGGCGGACCTCCACCAGTTCAGGGACCTGGTGGAACGGGCACACCCCCGTACCTGACCACGCAGTGCCCCGCGGTGGACGGGGCCGACGGAACCGTACGGCGAAGGTGACCCGTCATGACGACGCAGCACTGGAACATCGACTTGTCGTTCGAGGAGGACGGGACGCGGACGGCCTGCAAGGCCTCACTCAGCGGCCCCAACGCCCCCGGTGTCGAGGGCAGGGGCGTGGCCCGGCGCAATCCGGACGACACCCCGGACGCGAGGATCGGCGAGGAGCTGGCAGCCGCCCGCGCCTGCTCCGAACTGGCCCATGAACTCGTCGGCCGCGCGGCGGCCGACGTCGAGAGCCACACCCACCGGCCGGCGAACATCGGGATGTGAAGAGCACCAAGCACAACCGCACCAGCGACCGGGACCGCACCAGCGACCGGGACCGCACCAGGGACCGGCACCAGGGACCGGAGCCAGGGACCGGAGCCAGGGACCGGTACCGCGCCAGCGACCGGCAGCGCACGGACGACCGGGACCGCACCAGGGACCGGTACCGCGCCAGCACCGGCGAATCGGCGGCCGGGGAGACCGCGACCCGGTGGCCGGCCAACCGCGCTGCGCGACCTCTGACAGCCGCCGGGCGGACGCCCGCCTGCGGTCCGGGCAGGCGCTCCGGGCAGGCGGTCCGGGGAAGCGGTTCGGGCAGGCGGTGTGCAGTCCCGGCCCGCCGGGTCCGCTGCTGCCGGTCGCGGCACGGGGCCCCGTCAGGGCCCCGCCTGGCGGTCAGGCGCCGGAACCGTGCCGTACCTCGAATCCCATGAGCCCCTCGGGCTGCTCGTCCCGCACCTCCGCGGTGCGTACATCGGCGTGCGGCGGCCCCAGCCGGGCCCACCGCACAAGGGTCTCGACTCCGTCGGGATGACCCTCGAACACCGCTTCGACCCGGCCGTCGGCCAGGTTCCGCACCCACCCGGACACCCCGTGCTCCTCGGCGACCCTCCGGCAGGTGTCCCGGTAGAACACGCCCTGGACCGTCCCGGAGACCACTACGCGCTTTCGCACCATGCCTCCGGATCGTACGAGCCGATTGGGCCCGGCTCGGCTGCGACGCGTCGCGCGTCCGCCTGCACCCTTGCCGGTAGCCCGGTAGCCCGGTAGCCCGGTAGCCCGGTAGCCCGGCAGTACGCAGTCGGCGGTAGGCCGGCAGTACGCAGTCGGCGATGAGCACCGCGCTGCCCGTCAGCCCCAGAGCTTGTACGTCACCTCGGGCGGCAGGTGCTCGGGCCTGCTGCCGGGGAAGCTGAGGTGGAGCTGCCCGTACCGCTGCTGGCCCGGGTCCTTCTCCCACGTCTCCGGACGCTCGAGCCGGACGTTCACGGGGTACGAGCGGAACGTGCCGGCGGCGCAGTAGGGCTTGCAGTCGTTGACCACGTTCAGCCCGGAGGCCACGGCGGATCTCGGACCCCACGACGACCACTCGAGTTCGGTCAGCCCGCTGTTGCCGTCACCGCAGGCGATCAGGAACTTGCTCGGCCTCACCTGCGCCTCCATGAAGCAGTCCACGACGACCACCTGGTCATCGGGCCGGGCCGGCAAGGAGGGGGACGCGGACGCGGTCGCCGGCACAAGGCCCGCCGCGAGCACCGCCGCGGCAAAGACCACGGCCCCGGTCCTCAGCTTGTGTCTCTGCATGTCTGCTCCCAGCAGTCTCTCCCCGAGCCACCCGGCCCGCACCGTGCCCACGCGCCCCTGCCGGCCGCCGTGCGGCCCGGCACCCGCAGCGCGTCCCGGCAGGCGCTCCCTCCCTCCTCCAACGGTTGCTCCTGTATCGACGCTACGGCCGCACCGGGGGACCCACCACTTACAGAGGCGGGGGCAGGGCGCAATCCCCGGCCGCAAGGTGATCAGCTGCTCGTGGAGTCCGGCGACCGCCCCTCCCCGCGGCCCCTCCCCGCGCCTCCTCCCCGCGCCTCCTCCCCGCGCCTCCTCCCCGTCGGCCCCCTCCCTCGGGCGCCGGCGGCCGTGGCGGGATCAGTTCCGTCCCACCCCGTGGCACTCCCCGTACGCCACTCTCGACCCGCACCAGCAGAGCGCCCCCTTCGTCGGGGGCCACGGCGTCGCCCTGCCGCGGGCGGCGAGCGTCGTGGCGTACTGGGGGAGGAGGGCGGCGTCCGCGGGGGAGGCGGCCTCCGAGGCGGCGAAGGCCTCGTACGAGGGGACCGTGCCCGTGACGATGCCGAGGTTGCCCGTGCCGGTCGCCGACAGGTCGCGCAGGGCGGACTCGATGGCGGTGAGATGGGCGTCGTGGGTCGGGTACTCGGCGGCCAGCGGCGGGTACGTGCCGGTGAGTTCGGTGAGTTCGGACGCCGGCCAGTGGAGCACCGCGACCGGGAAGGGGCGGGACAGGGCCGCGCGGTAGGTGCCCAGTTCGGAGCGGAGCCGGTCGATCTCGGCGCGGAGTTCGGCCGGGTCCGAGGAGCCGAGGGCCCATAGGCGCTTGGGGTCGTGGAGTTCGTCCAGCGGGACGGCCGCGGTGTGGAGGCGGTCCGCGAGGGTGTCCCAGTCGTCGTGCGGCAGCGCCAGCAGCCGGCGCACACGGTGGCGGCCGGTGAGGAGCGACTGGGTCGCGTAGGACGTCTCCTCGCCGGGGGAGACGAGGCGGGTGGCGGCCTCGGTGAAGGTGGAGTGGGCCGCGTCGAGTTCGTCGTGGGCCTCCAGGGTCTCGGCGGCGATCTCCCACGGCGCCGCGTCGTCCGGTGCCGCCGCGCGGATGCCGTCGATGAGCGCACGGGCCTCCGCCTCGTGGCCGTACTCCCACAGGTTGGCGGCCTGAAGTGCCTTGATCAGGGGGGTGTTGTCCGGATCGCCGGCGAGGAGGCTGTCGTAGAGGCCGCTCGCGCGGGCCCGGTCTCCCGAGAGCTCCAGATGGGCCGCGGCCTGGAGCAGCAGCGGTTCGCGGTCCTCCGGGTACTGCTCCGCGGTGCGCAGCAGACGCTCGGCTTCGGCGGTGTGGTCGGCAGACGTGTCGGGGCGCATGCAGCACACCGTACTGCTGTACGGGGCTACGCAGGGGGCCCGGTCAGGTGAAGGGGGGAGCCGCCCCGGCCGCGCCCGCCGGGCGGCCCGTGCGGGACCGGGAGCCGTGCGGGAGAGGCCCCGTGCGGGAGTCGCCCGTGCGCTGGGACGCCGCGTGCGAGAGGCCCCGTGCGCCGGGACGCCGCGCACGGGGACTCGGTCGGGGACTGGTCGCGGCGGGGGAGCCGGGGGCACCGATCGGCGTGCAACGGCGGTGCGCCGGGGACGGTGCGACGCCGCCGGCGTGCGCGGCCGAGTGCGGGTCCGTGCGCCGTTCACGTCGGTGCGCGGCAGAGTCCGGGTCCGTGTTCCGCTCACGCGTGTGCGCTGCCCACGCCCACGTCCACGCCCACGTACAGGTCCACGTCCACGTCCACGCCCACGTACAGGTCCATGTCCGCGTAACAGGTCCACGTACAGGTTCGTGCGCCGTCCGTGTCCCCGAGCCGGACCGCGGTGCGGGGAGGCGCACTGTCACGGCCGCGATGATCCCCGGGGCGCCGCGCGGGACCGGGTGACCGCCCGGAACGGGCGGGCTGCGCGGGCCCGGACGCGGGCGCGCGGTTCACCACCCGTCGGCCGGGAGGTGCGTCGCGGAGGTTGTCCACAGGGAACCCGGAGGGCACCGCACTCGTGTATAACCGATGACGGGTCGTTTCGATGACGGGTCGTTTCACCTGTACGGGGCCGCACCCCCGCCATGCGCGGAGGGTGGGGCGCGGAGGCAAGGGAAGGGGTGCGCATGACCGGTCAGACCTGGCGCGTGCTGCGGCCGCTCGCGCTTCTGCTCTTCATCCTCGTCGAAGTCTTCGTCGCCGGGGGGATCGGCCTCTCGACGGCCGTGGCGCTCGCCGCCACCGCGGCTGCCGGTGCCGCCCTCGTCGCCTGTGCGCTGATCCTCTCGCGGTCGGTGCCGCGGGTGCCTCCCGCGCATATACGCACCGCGCTGCGCGACCGCGAGCAGCGCACGGCGTTCCTGCCGCAGCGTGATCCCGACGCGGCGGGCCGCTGCCGCCCCAGGGCCCCGGGCCGTCCCTCGACGACGGCCGCGTAGGGGCGCCGACTCCCCCCGTCCCTTCTCGTGTGTCCCCTCCCGGGGCCGTACGCCCCTCGCGGGCCGTCATGCCGACAGATCCGTTCTTCCCGGCACGACGAGTCCCGGAGGGCCTCGATGTCCCCAGTGATGTCCCTGTTCGCTTCCCTGGTCGGTCAACTCGCCGATCTGCTGCACCCCCTGTGCCGCACCTCCGCCACCGCGGCGGCGATCGTCCTGTTCACCGCGCTGGTTCGGCTGGCGGTGCATCCGCTGTCGCGGGCGGCGGCTCGGGGGCAGCAGGCGCGGGCCCGGCTCGCGCCGCAGCCGGCCGAGCTGCGCGGCAGGCACGGCGGGGATCCGGAGCGGTTGCGGCGGGCCGTCCTGGAACTGCACGCGAAGGAGAAGGTGCCGCCGCTCGCGGGCTGCCTGCCCGGCCTGCTGCAGTTGCCCGCCTTCTTCCTGATGTACCACCTGTTCTCCGGCTCCCGGATCGGCGGGGAGGCCAACGAGCTGCTGGGGCACCGCCTGTTCGCCGCCGGGCTTGGCGGGCGGTGGGCCGACGCGCTGGGTGAAGGTGGGGTGTTCGGGCCCGCCGGGTTGGTGTACCTCGCGCTGTTCGGGGTCGTCACCGTCGTGGCCGCGTTCACCTTCGTGCGCGCGCGGCGGCAGTTCGCGGCTGCGGGTCCGGCCGAGCCGGAGCAGATGCCGCCGGGGGCGGGTGCGATGGCGAGGGTGCTGCCGCTGATGCCCTTCGCGACGCTGGTCACCGTCGCCGTGGTGCCGCTGGCGGCCGCGCTCTACGTCGTGACCAGCACGACATGGAGCGCGGTGGAGAGGGTTTTCCTGTACCGGGACACCCCGGGCGCCGGCCCGCCGACTACCGCCGGGTAAGGGTCCAGGTGGTGAACACGGTCTTGTGGGCCGTCCTGATCCCTTGGAGGATCAGCCGAACCTCCGATGAGCCGCACGCTCCCCTCCGCCGCACGCGGGGACTCCTCAAGCGGGGCCACCTCGACAGTGACCACAGGGAGAACTGAGATGAAGCTGCTGCGTGTCGGTACGCCGGGTTCGGAGCGTCCTGCGCTGCTCGACCGGGACGGGACGACCCTCCGGGACCTGTCCGGGCTGGTGCCGGACATCGACGGAGCGCTGCTCGCGGACGAGGACGCCCTCGGGCGGATCCGCTCGGCGGCCGAGGCGGGCGGGCTCCCGGTGCTCGCCGCGGCCGGCGAGCGGATCGGCGCGCCGGTCGCCCGTATCGGCAAGGTCGTGTGCATCGGGCTGAACTACCACGATCACGCGGCGGAGACCGGTGCCGCCGCCCCGGCCGAGCCCGTCGTCTTCCTCAAGGCCGCGGACACGGTCGTCGGACCCGATGACACCGTCCTCGTGCCCCGGGGGAGCGAGAAGACGGACTGGGAGGTCGAACTCGCGTTGGTCATCGGGCGCACGGCGCGCTGTCTGGAGTCCGCGGAGGAGGCCCTGGCGCACATCGCCGGCTACGCGGTCGCGCACGACGTGTCGGAGCGGGAGTTCCAGATCGAGCGCGGCGGTACCTGGGACAAGGGAAAGAACTGCGAGACGTTCAACCCCCTGGGGCCCTGGCTGGTGACCCGCGACGAGGTGCCGGACCCGCAGGCGCTCTCCCTGCGGCTCTGGGTCAACGGCGAGCTGAAGCAGAACGGTTCGACCGCCGACCAGATCTTCCCGGTCGCCGAAGTGGTCCGGTACGTCAGCCACTTCATGACCCTCTATCCGGGGGACGTCGTCAACACCGGGACGCCCGCGGGGGTGGCGCTGGGGCAGCCGGAGCCGAAGCCGTATCTGCGGGCCGGTGACGTGGTCGAGCTGGAGATCGAAGGGCTCGGACGCCAGCGCCAGGTGCTCAAGGGCGCGTAGAACCGAACCGCCGGGCCCCGTTGCGGCCGCCGTAGGGTACGGGCCGCCGCGGGGCGTGGGCCGCGCCGTCGGGAGGGGGGCCGACGGCGCGGCCGAGCGGCCGGCGCCGCGCGAGCGAGGGCGCGGAAGGGGAAGGCGAAGTGGAGGCGAGGGGAAGTGGAGGCGAGGGGAAGTGGAGGCGAGGGGAAGTGGAGGCGAGGAGGAGGCGAGGAGGAGGCGAGGAGGAGGCGAGGAGAAGAGGAAGAGCCCCGGAAGAGCCGCGGAGGGGTGCGGGGGATTCACCCCTCCGCGGGTCCGGGCCCTTCAGGTGGCGAGGAGGTGCTCCAGTGCCTCCACCGCCAGCGCGTGGTCCTCGGTCTGCGGGAGGCCGGAGACCGTGACCGTGCCGATCACTCCGGCGCCGTCGACGCGGATCGGGAACGACCCGCCGTGTGCCGCGTACCGGTCGGGGTCGAGCCGGGACGACTCCTCGAACGTCGTCCCCCTGGCGCGGAACCGGCTGCCGACGAGGAGCGAGCTCTCGCCGTAGCGTTCGACGACCCGCCGTTTGCGGTCGATCCAGGCGTCGTTGTCCGCCGACGACCCGGCGAGCGCGCAGTGGAAGAGCTGCTGCCTTCCGCGCCGGATGCCGATCGCGACCGGGGCCCGCCGTTCGCGCGCCAGCCCGACCAGTGCCGAGCCGAGTGCCCAGGCGTCCTCGTGGGTGAACCGGCTGAGCGTCAGGCGCTCCTCCTGCGCCTCCAGCAGGGCTGTGCCGGGGAATCCGGGCGCCGTGCCTCCGCCGCTCATGCGCCGAGTTCCACGGTGACGCCCTCGCGGGCGGAGCGGCGGGCCGCCTCCAGTACGTCGAGGGCGTCGGCTGCCTCGTACGCGCTGACCGGCGGCGCGGTGCCGTCGCGCAGGGCGTCGGCCACCTGGGCGTAGTAGGCCGGGTAGTCGCCGGGCCGGGTCTCGACGGGGTGTCCGCCGCCCGTCAGCGGTGACTCGCCGGATCCCATGCGGCCCCGCAGCTCCCGCGGCTCCTCACCCCACGGCCGCCCCGGCTCCGGCCGCTTCCCCTCGCGCAGTGCGGCCTCCTGCGGGTCGAGGCCGTACTTGACGTAGCCCGCGGCGGAGCCCAGGACCCGGAAGCGCGGGCCGAGCTGGGCGGCCGTCGCGCTCATGTACAGGTGTGAGCGCACCCCGCCGGCGTGCGTGACGGCGATGAAGGTGTCGTCGTCGGCCTCGGCACCCGGCCTGCGCACATCGGACTCCGCGTACACCCGCACCGCGGGCCCGAAGAGGGCCAGGGCCTGGTCGACGACATGGCTGCCCAGGTCGTACAGGAGACCGCCGATCTCCTCCGGGGCGCCCGACTCGCGCCAGCCGCCCTTGAGCTGGGGGCGCCAGCGCTCGAAGCGGGACTCGAAGCGCTGCACCTCGCCGAGTTCGCCGTCCTCGAGCAGACGGCGGAGGGTGAGGAAGTCGCTGTCCCAGCGGCGGTTCTGGAAGACGGAGAGCAGTAGGCCCCGCTGCTCGGCGAGGCCGGCGAGCGCGCGGGCCTCGGCGGCGGTCCCGGCGATCGGCTTGTCGACGACGACGGGCAGTCCGGCCTCGAGGGCTGCGGTGGCGACCGGGACGTGGGTCCTGTTCGGCGAGGCGATGACGACGAGGTCGAGTGCGTCCGCGCGCTCCCACAGCTCGCCGGCCGTGGCCGCGAAACGGACGTCCGGGAACTCGCCCCGCGCCTGCTCCCGGCGCTCCTCGCTGGAGGTCACGATCGTGTCGAGGGCGAGGCCCTCGGTGGCCGCGATGAGCGGGGCGTGGAAGACGGAGCCCGCGAGGCCGTAGCCGACGAGTCCGACGCGGAAGGGGGGGCCGGCCGGGGCGGGGACCCCGGACGCGGTGCCGGTGCCGGTGCTGCCATTCATGGGCCCACTTAAGCAACAGTGTTGCCAAAGCGTCAAGCGCCCGCACAATGGGCGGGTGAAGTGGAGTAACGCGGGTGCCAACCTTCCTGTGCTGCGCAGCCACAACGCGGCTCTGGTGCTGGATCTGCTGAGGGCGGCGGGCGACGACGGCATCAGCCGGCTGGAGCTGGCCGAGCACACCGGGCTCACGCCCCAGGCCGTCAGCAAGATCACCGGGAGGCTGCGGGAGGACGGGATGGCGACCGAGGCGGGTCGCCGCGCGTCCACCGGCGGCAAGCCCCGCACGGTCCTGCGCCTCGTCCCGTACGCCGCGCACGCCGTGGGGCTCCACCTGGACCGCGACGAGCTGACGGCCGTCCTCGTGGACCTCGCCGGCACCGTCGTCGCGACCCGCACCCGGGGGCTGGACCTCGGCGGCCCGGTACCGCACGCCATCTCCGCCGCGGCCGGCGAGGTGCGGGCGCTGCTGGCAGGCGGACCGGAACGGGTGCTCGGCGTCGGGGTCGGCATGCCCGGACCGCTGGACCACCGGACCGGCGTCCCGGGCCGGGTGACCGGCGCGCCGGGCTGGGCGGGAGTCCCGCTCCGCGACGAGCTCGCGGAGCGGCTCGGCGTGCCGGTCGTCCTGGACAAGGACACCAACGCGGCGGCACTGGGGCTCGCGCTGCGCGGGCTGCCCCGGACGGGACCCGGCGCGGCGGACGAGGCCGGGCGCGCCGGTGGCGGTGGTGCCGTCGTGCCCGCCGAGCCTCCCGCCGCGACCGCCGGTGGCGGTGGTGCCGTCGCTCCCGCCTCGCCTCCCGCCGCGACCGCTTCCGCCCCCACCGCCGCTCCCGCCCCCGGGTCGTTCGCGTACCTCCACCTCGGCACCGGACTGGGAGCCGGGCTGGTGATCGGCGGAGTGCTGCACCGGGGGCCGCGCACCGGCGCGGGGGAGTTCGGGCACCAGGTCGTGCAACTCGACGGCCCTGTCTGCCCCTGTGGCAACCGCGGCTGCATCGAGGCGCTGTGCCTCGCTGCCGTCGCCCGCGGTGACCTGGGGGAAGCGGCCAGGGTGCTGGGTACCGGCGCGGCCAACCTGGTACGGCTGCTCGACATCGATCAGGTGCTGCTCGGCGGGCGCACGGTCCTCGCCGCCGCCGATACGTTCGTCCGGGGTGTCGGCGCGATGGTCGGCGACCGCGCCGTGCGTGTCGTGCCGGCGGCGAGCGGTGCGTACCCCGTCGCGGAGGGCGCGGCCCAGCTCGTCCTGGCCCCGCTGTTCGGCCGCATGGAGGCGACGGGTTCCGCCAACCGGGCCTAATGGTGTGATTTTCAGGTCGCGTGGTGGCGTCGGTGCACGACCGGGAGGCCCACGCGTGGCAGCGTCGCTGCCGACGCCGCCCACGCCCGCGATCTGCTGAGGTTCCCCATGCGTCTGCGCACCGCCCTCGCCGCCGGAGCCGTCACGGCCGCCCTCGCCCCCGTCCTCCTGGCGGGGCCGGCCCCCGCACGGAGCCCGGACCCGCAGCCCGTGCCCGCGACGCCGGGTCCACCCCCTGAGCGGCCCGCGCCGCCCCGCACGGACGCTCCCCAGCCCGCCCCGGCCCGGATGGCCGGTCCGGATCCCGCTCCCGCCGCCCGGCAGACCCCGCCCCGGCGCCTCCCCGCCCCGCCCGTTCCGCCCGCGCCCACCGCGCCCCACCCCACCGCGCTCCACCCCCTCGCGCCGCACCCCACGGCGCCGCTGCCCGCGGCCCCGGCGCCGGCCGTTCCCCCCACCGTCCCGCAGCCGCCGGCGCCGCAGCCCGCCCGGCCGGGTGCCGCATCGCCCCCGGCGCCCGGTGCGGCACCCGTCTCACAGCAGCCGGCCTGCGGCGATCCGAACGCGGTCGAGTTCCCGATCGTCACCCACATCGCCAAGGGCCCCGGTGAGTACCGGGCCGGCGGGGACGCCCACGAGTTCTCCGTCGAACTGTCGAACACCACGGCCCGGCCGTGTCTGAACATCCACCCCGTGGTCGTGCTCACCGGACAGGCCCGGGCGCTCCAGCCGGACCGGGTCCGGCTGGAGTTCTTCGACGGAGCCGCGCGGATCTGGCGGCACGTCACCATCGAGAAGACGGACCGGGGGGAGGCCGTCGGAGCGTTCGGCGCGGGCTCGGGCGGGTTCGCGGGTCTCTCGCTGCCGGCAGGCGGCACCTTCTCCGTGCGGGTCCGGCTCGCCTTCCCCGACCGCACCACGGCCCCCGACACCGTCGTCGCCAACGCCGCGGTCGTCCAGCGCCGCGGCGCGGACGGGGACTGGGTGGGGGAGTCCGACGACTACCGCTTCGACGTCCTCGCCCCCGAGCCCGCCGGCCGGCCCTCGGGGCCCGTCGGCGAGCCGCAGGCCAGCGGGCCCGCGGTCCCCGGCGACGGGACGGTCAACGACGGCGTCGCCCTGGAGGACGCGCACGAACTCGCCGCGACCGGCGCCCGCCCCTGGCACTCGGTGGGACTCGCCACCGCAGGCGGTGTGCTCCTCGCCGGAGCGGTGGTGCTGCTCCTGATGAGGCGCCGGGTCAGATAGCGTCCCCGCCGCCCGGCTCCGGACAACGCCCGCGCCGCCCGGCTCCGGACAACGCCCGCGCCGCCCGGCTCCGGACAACGCCCGCGCCGCCCGGCTCCGGACAACGCCCGCGCCTCCCGGCTCCGGACAACGTCCCCGCCGCCCGGGGCCCCGACGGCCCCCGCACCGTCGCACGGCACGCCGTCCCGGGCAGGTGCACGGGGCACCTCGCTCCTCGCCCGCAGCGTCTTCCCCGGGGCCGGGAAGCGCCCCGGCGCCCCTTCCACGCGTTCCGCGGCCCGCGTACACGGCAGGGCGCCAACGACCCCGCGGACCCGCCGAGATCAGACGTGGTCGATCACGTCTGCGATCGAGTCCACGACCTTCGAGGGGCCGTACGGGAAGCTGTCCACCTCGTTCGGCCGGGTGACGCCCGTCAGGACGAGGAACGTCCGCATTCCCGCCTCGAGGCCGGCGAGCACGTCCGTGTCCATCCGGTCGCCGATCATGGCCGACGTCTCGGAGTGCGCTCCGATGGCGTTCAGTCCGGCGCGCATCATCAGCGGGTTCGGCTTTCCCACGAAGTACGGCTTCTTGCCGGTGGCAGCGGTGATCAGCGCCGCGACGGCGCCCGTTGCGGGGAGTGCGCCCTCGGCGGAGGGGCCCGTCTCGTCGGGGTTCGTCGCGATGAACCGGGCGCCGTTGTTGATCAGCCGGACCGCCTTCGTCATGGCCTCGAAGGAGTACGTCCGGGTCTCCCCCAGGATGACGAAGTCGGGATCGGAGTCGGTGAGGACGTACCCGATCTCGTGCAGAGCGGTCGTCAGGCCCGCCTCGCCGATCACGTAGGCGGTGCCGTTCGGCCGCTGGTCGTCGAGGAACTGCGCGGTGGCCAGGGCCGAGGTCCAGATGTTCTCGATCGGCACGTCGAGGCCCATCCGGGCCAGCCGCGCATGCAGGTCACGCGGGGTGTAGATCGAGTTGTTCGTCAGGACCAGGAAGGGCTTCCCGGACTCCTTGAGCCGCTTGAGGAACTCCTGGGCGCCGGGGATCGGGATGCCCTCGTGGATCAGCACTCCGTCCATGTCGGTGAGCCATGATTCGATCGGCTTGCGCTCTCCCATGGGGTGTTTCTCCTGCCGGACGCAGTTGTACGAGGCGGCTTGCGCTCGACGTAGACCCTACCTTCGGCGTGTGTTCGATTCCCGTGCGGGGGAACGTGTCCGATACGCGGTGAGCCCGGTCCGTCCGGGCGACACGGGCTGTCCCTGCGTTACGGGCTGTCCCTGTGTCACGTGGCCCCGCCGGCGGTCACCGGCCTTCGCCGGCCGGCGTACGCCCGCCTCCCGTCCCCGCGTTCGAACGGCGGGGTCTCCAGTGAGGGTTTCGTCAGGGCTCCGGGCACCGCCCGGGGCCCGTCCGGCGGCGAAGCCGACCTGCTCCCCGCCGGCGACGCGCCGTTCCGTGCCGGCGCCCCGGTCTGTCGTCGCGGGGGGCGTGCGCGGTGGGCGTGCGCGGGGGCGTGCGAGAAGGCCGGGCTCTGCCCGGAGGCCTGGACCGGCCCGGGGCGCTGACCCGTACGGGTCAGCCGGAGATGCGGAACTGGGCGGAACGCGTGAATCTCGTTACACCAGGAGGTTCACAATGCGTTCAGCGATGATTGCTCTCCGTGTCGTAGGGGCGGCTACCGGTTTCCTGATTCTGGCCCCCGTCCCCGGGACCGCGTTCGCAGAGGAGAAAGCCCGGCTCACCGACACGGTCCACGCTCTCGGGGCGGAACCCGGGAGTGATCTGGGCGACGGCGACCGGAGTGGCGCCGTGGAGCGGCTTCAGATCGTCACGCTCATGCCGCCGTCGCGCTCCGGGGCCGAGTCCGAGGCCGAGGGCAAGCAGGGCGAGGAGGAGAACGCCGAGCGGGAGCGCGAAGGGCACGACGGGAAGAAGGACGACGGGTCCCAGGACGGCAGGAAGGACGACGGGTCCAAGGACGGGAAGTGGGAACGCGACGGCGGTGAAGGCGAGAAGGACGGCGAAGGACGGGACCACGGGGGCGGCTCCGACGGGGATCACGACGGGGGCCACGACGCAGATCACGACGGAGGCCGCGACGGGGATCGCGACGACGACGACGGTTCTGACGACGACGGTTCCGACGAGCACGGTTCCGACGAGGAGGACGTCGAGGCCCCCGATCCGGCGGAGACCCCCGTGGCGCCCGTCAGCGCCGGTGGCGGCGGCGCTGCCGACCGGCTGGCCTCGCCGGAGGCCAAGTCCGCCGACACCCAGGGCCCCGGCACCCCGCACACCGTGATCGGGCTGCTCCTCGCCGGAGCGGCGGCCGTCGCCGTCGCCTTCCGCAGTGCCCGCCGCCGTCGGGCCGGTTCGCCGGACCGGGACTGACCGCCGTGTCCGGTGCAGGGGAGAAGTCCTCCGGCAGCGGCCGGCTGCTCACGGGAGTGGCCTGGGCGGTCCTGCTGATGAGTCTGTGGCTCTGGGGTCGTGGGGCGGGCGACGGCGCCGGGGGTGTTTCGGCCCCCACGACCGGGGACGTGGCCGCGGTGGGCCGTCCGCTCGGGGTACCGCTGCCGCCGGCCCGCGAGCCGCTGGCACCGGTGGGACCCACCAGGGTGGAGGTCCCCTCGATCGGTGTCTCGGCCCCGGTCGTCGCCCGCGGTCTGGACCCGACGGGGGCGGTCGAACCGCCGCCGTTCGCGACGCCGGGCGCCGTCGGCTGGTTCGGCACCGGCACCGGCACCCGCCCCGGTGCCGCGGGTGCGGCGCTGTTCGTCGGCCATGTCGACACCAGGACCGAGCCCGCGGTCTTCTACGGCCTGAGCGCGGTCCGGCCGGGCGAGACGGTCAGGGTGACCCGGGCCGACGGCTCGGTCGCCGTCTTCACCATCGACGACGTCCAGGTGGTCAGCCGGGACCGGTTCGACGCCCGGAAGGTGTACGGGGTGCACCGGCCGGGCCGGGCCGAGCTCCGGCTCATCACCTGCGGCGGCACCTACGACAAGAAGGCCGGCTCCTATACGGCGAACGTCGTGGTGTCCGCCTACCTCACGGACGCGCGCGGCGTCTGAGGGCCTGGCGGCCGAAGTCTCGTTGCCTCGTGGGCGGCGGACGCCGTGTGTCAGGATGGGTCCGGCCGGGCCCGGTCCGGCAGCGGGGGCGCCCGGGGGGCGGCCCGGCACGTACCACGGTGCACCAAGGGGGAGTGGATGTACGGCAGTCGAGTCGGGCGCGCCCGATGGGCGGCGGCCGCGACGGGGGCCGTCCTGCTGGTCGCGGGGTGTTCCTCCCCGGACGGCGGAGGGGACGGGCCCGAGGCCCGGCGGCAGCCCGAGGCGACGGCCCCGTACTGGGTCAATCCCGAGGGCAACGCCGCGAAGCAGGTTGCCTCGTACCTCGACGACGGCGACGACGCCAGAGCCGAACTGATCGGGAAGATCGCGGCCCAGCCGGTGGGCGAGTGGATCGGCACCGAGGACCCCGAGGGCGATGCGAAGCGCTACACGGAGGCCGCGGCGAAGGCCGGCCGCGACGCGCTGCTGGTCCTCTACAACATCCCGCACCGGGACTGCGGGCAGTTCTCCAGGGGCGGCGCGTCCGACGGCGACGCCTACCGCGCCTGGGTCGAGAAGGTGGCCGAGGGGATCGGCGGCCGCCGGGCCACGGTCGTGCTGGAACCCGACGCCGTGCTGCACCTGGTCGACGGCTGCACCCCGCAGGAGTACCACCAGGAGCGGTACGACCTGCTGAAGGGCGCCATCGAGCGGCTGAAGCGGCTGCCGGCCACCAGGGTCTACCTGGACGCGGGCAACGCGGGCTGGGCGGACCCCGGCTCCCTTCCCGGCCCGCTGCGCCGGGCCGGCATCGAGGGGGCCGACGGCTTCGCGGTCAACGTCTCCAACTTCCAGACGACCGAGGCCAGCAGGGAGTTCGGCCACGCGCTCTCGGCCGGGGTCGGCGGGAAGCACTATGTGATCGACACCAGCCGCAACGGCAACGGGCCGTACACCGACGGCGATCCCCGGGAGAACTGGTGCAACCCGCCCGGCCGTGCCCTGGGTGAGGAGCCCACGACGAAGACCGGCGACCCCCTCGTCGACGCCTATCTGTGGGTGAAGCGGCCGGGCGAGTCCGACGGCGACTGCAAGGGCGGTCCCAAGGCCGGCGACTGGTACCCGGAGTACGCGCTCGAACTGGCCCGCAACACCGGGTAGCGCTCGACCGGCCGAGGCGCCGCGCAGCGGTGTTCGCCGCGAAGGGGTGTTCGCCGCGAAGGGGTGTTCGCCGCGAAGGGGTGTTCGCCGCGAAGGGGTGTTCGCCGCGAAGGGGTGTTCGCCGCGAAGGGGTGTTCGCCGCGAAGGGGTGTTCGCCGCGAAGGGGTGTTCGCCGCGAAGGGGGCTCCCGCCGCGGGAGCCCCCTTCGGTCTGACTTCCTGCCGCCCCGCCGCCCTGCCGTTCGCCGTACGGTCTACGGGACCTCGACCCAGACCGCCTCCGACGGGGTGCCCTTGTCGTCCGTCACGAACAGCATGTACCAGCCGGACGGGACCAGGGACCGGTTCTTCGGCACGGTGACCCTGAAACCGTCCGCCGTCTTCGTCATCTCCAGCGCGATGGAGCGCTGGTCGACGTCGGTCACGTGCGTCACGGCGCTGGGCCGCATCAGCTTCGCCGACGCCGGCTTCGCCGCGCCGGGGCTCTTGAACGTCGCCGAACCGCCGCGTTCGATCTTCTCGGGTCCGGCACCGATCTCGGGCCGCGAGTCCCGGTAGAGGTAGGGCGGGGTGTAGATCTCGATCCGCTGCTCGAAGACCCCGGGCTTGGTGTTGGCGTCGTCGCCGAAGAGGGAGTCCGAGCCGAAGATCATCACGCGGCCGTCGGGCAGCAGCACGGATCCCGAGTGGTAGTTGCGGCCGACCCGGGGGTCGGCGACCCTCGTGTACTTCCCGGTCCCGGGGTCGTAGGTGCGCGCCTCCAAAACGTTGGAACCGCTGCGGCCCCGGTAGTCCTCGGAGCCGCCGGTGACCAGCACGCTGTCGTCCGGCAGGAGCGAGGCGCTCGGGTAGCGCGTGCCCTTGTCGAGCGAGGCGCCGTCCTCGAAGCGGGGGTTCGGGTCCTTGAGGTCGACCAGCCGCGACTTCTCACTGGACTTCTCGGACTCGCCGACCCCGCCGCCTCCGATCACCATGAACCGCTGGTCCTGGGCGGGCGGCAGCATCACGGTCGCCGAGGTCTCCATCAGGTCCGGGTCGCTCAGTCCGGGGACCTTGGTGAACTTGTTGCCGTCCAGGTCCCAGACCCCGGGGTCGCGGCCCACGTCCGCCGGGCCGTATCCGGCGTTGGAGCCGGAGTAGAAGAGCTTCCCGTTGTCCATCAGGAAGATCGCGGGATAGGTCGGGAAGCGCCGCTCGAAGCCGGTGTACTCCCACTTCTTCGTCTCGGGGTCGTAGATCTCGTCCTTGCCGGGGACGATCTGGCCGATCTCGTCCAGTCCGGACAGGGACAGCACCCTGCCGTCCGCCAGCGTGGTGAGGGTGGGATACCAGCGGGCCTCGTTCATCGGGTCGACGGTGATGTACTTCTCCGCGACCGGGTCGAACTCGTAGGCCTCCTTGATGCCCTGGAAGTCCTTCTTGTCGAGGGCGAGCTTCTGCGCGATGCCGTAGACGTTCCGGTTGTCAGAGCCCTTGAGGCCGTGCACCCGGTAGTTGTCCTCGGTGCCGGTCTCGTAGCGCTTGCCGGACTTCTGGGCCTCGACGTAGATCCGGCCGAGGCCCGCCTCGGTCCGCAGGAAGCGGCCCGTCTCCTTGTCGAAGATCTTCTTCGCCTTCTCGACGAGGACCGGGTCCTTGGAGACGAAGGTCTTGCCGTTCTCCTTGCCGGTGAACCTGGTGCCCGCGGGCAGGGTGATCGGCTTGTCGGGGTCCTCGTTGTGGACGATCATCAGGCCGCCGGCCTTGGTGACGTCGCCCTCGAGCTTCTCGTACCGCTTGGTGCCGCCCGCGACCAGCAGCTTGCCGTCGGGCAGCTGGGTGTGCCCGGCGCAGAACATGTCCTTGGGCGTGTGTATGTGCTTGAACTCGTTCGTCTCCGGGTCCCACAGCACCGACTCGAACTTCTTGGCGTCGAAGTTCTTCTGGTTGTTGCCGGAGCCCGCGATCAGCAGCACCTTGCCGGTGTGCAGCAGGGCCGCGTGGATCGTGTTGATCTTGTACTCGGCGGGGACGTCGAGGAGGTCCCACCGGCCGTTCGCCGCCTTGTACTCGGGCTGGTCGATCTTGTACTCGTGGTACCGCTCCGAGCCGTACCGGTACATCGCGGGTCCGTTGAACCCGGCGATCGCCGCCACGACCGCCGCGCCGATCAGGATCCGCCGGGCCCGGTTCTTGCGGTGGTTCGGCCGGACGGGAAGTGCACTCATTTCTTTCGTCCCCCAAGGGCGATCTGCATGGTCTGGTCCGCGGGGGCCCACTGGCGCGGCTGCTGCTCAGGGGCTGCCGGCGGCTCGGCCTCGGAGGCACCGCCGCCCGTCCCCGGCTTCGCACGGCGCCGACCCCGCCGCTTCTTCCGCTCCTCGCGGATGCCGTACCGCCAGGCGAAGACGGGTGCCGCCGTGATCAGCAGGGCCAGACCGGCCCAGGTGATCATCGCCGGGTGGTCGTGCCCGAACCAGAACGAGGAGGCGAGCGAGCCGCCGAAGATCATGATGAAGAAGAGATGGATGCGGAACGTGCCGAAGAGCGTGTCCGGGCTGGAGGAGTCGCCCTTGGGCGTCACCACGAACTTGCTCTTGCGGCGCAGTGCGGCGTCCATCAGGGAGCGTGCGTAGATCGGTGCGGAGAGCGCGGACATCACCATACCGGCCAGACCGCCGGAGCCCTCGGGTTCGTGGGGCGAGACGTTGTGGCGGCGGTTCCAGATGTAGAGGCCGATCTGCAGGGCGGAGGCGTTGCCGTACAGCATCATCCAGACGGCCGGGTCGATCTGCACACCCGAGGCGCCCATGCCCAGGAACAGCGCGCAGCTGAGCGCCGCCAGAATCCAGTTGAGGGCCGACATCGGGTAGAAGATGATCATCATGGTGTAGTTGAAGAGCTTCCCGGCCGGCAGGCTGCCGAAGCCCCTCCAGTACTGCTTGAGGATCGTCTCGTAGGTGCCGCGGGACCAGCGCAGCTGCTGGGTGAAGAAGTCGGTCCAGGCGGACGGGCCCTCACCGACGGCCAGCACGTCCGGGGTGTAGACGGACCGCCACTTGTTGCCGGTGGCCGGGTTCCTGGCCCGGTGCATCTCGAAGCCGGTGGCCATGTCCTCGGTGATCGAGTCGTACAGGCCGCCGATCTGCTTGATGGCGCTGATGCGCACGGCGTTGGAGGTGCCGACGAACATGGGGGCGCCGTAGCGGTTGCCGGCACGCTGGATCAGGGCGTGGAAGAGGAACTGCTGGGACTCGGCCGCCTTGGTGACGAAAGTGTCGTAGTTGCCGTAGACCTGGGGGCCGATCACGAACCCGACGTCCGGGTCGCGGAAGTACCCGAGCATCCGCTCCAGGTAGTTCGGCAGCGGCACGTGGTCGGTGTCGACGGACGCGAAGAAGTCGTAGTCGCCGCCGTGCGCCTCGAGCCAGGCGTTGTAGTTGCCGTGCTTGGTCTTGGCCCGGTGGGCGCCCTTCTCCTGGTTCCACTTGGCCACGCCCTTGCGGGAGAAGTGGTGGACGCCGAGCCGTGCGCAGACCTCCTTGACGGCCGGGTCGTCGCCCTCGTCGAGCAGCCACACGTGCATCAGTCCGCGGTGCCGGATCCTCACGGCCGCCTCGAGCGTCTTCGTCACCATCTCCAGGGGCTCCTTGCCCGGCACGAAGGAGGTGAGGAAGGCGACGCGGGTGCCCGACTCCGGTACGACGGGTACCGGGTCACGCGCGACGAGGGTGGCATGCGCGTTCGACAGGACGTTCATCGTGCGGAAGAGCTCGATCAGGCCGATCGACACCAGCATGACCACGTCGAGCCAGAGCAGCAGCTCGTTGTCGAGGTTGGGGTCCCGCTCGGTCCAGTGCTGCGGCTGCATCAGCCAGACGAACAGGCCCAGCGAGACCAGCGGTGCGGCGCCGAGGAGCAGGGCGGCCCGGACGCGGTGCTGCTCCTGCGACAGCAGCGACCGGTACTGCACCCGGTACGGCTTCGACGGGTCCGGCTGGGTCAGGGGACCGGCCAGCCGGCTGTAGTGCTCGTAGTCGTACCTCGGCAGCGCCTTCTTGGGGCGCGACCGGTGGCTCCCGGTCCTGAGCTGCGGGGGAACCCGAAGCTGCGTGGTCCGGGAAGGATCGTCGTCCTGCGGCCGTGCGCCGGTCGGCGTCGACGTCATACGTTTCATTCCCCCCGCACGCCTGCTGGCTGCGTGATCGTTCGGTCGGGTCCGGACCGCGGCTCCCCATGGCCAGCCGGTACCGGACGCATCATCGGCTGACCACCGTATCCGTAGACAGAAGACGATGGTCTTCCGGTTGCATGATGCCCGTCTCCGCGTCCGACGACGAACGGGACCCCCGTCACGGGCCGGCCGCGGCCGGAGAAACTGCTCGAATCACCGCAAGTCGCAACTGTCTGAGCCCGCTGCCCCCTTGGGGCCGCGGACTCAGAGGACAGGGTCCCGGAGCGGGGGCGTGATCGCAAGGGCGTTCGCGGCCGCTCCGCCGCTCCGCCGCGTCGCTCCGGGCGCGGTAGCTGTGGCGGACGTGGCGGACGTGGCGGGCACGGTAGCTGTGGCAGGCGGGCAGGGCAGGCGGGACGGGCGGGGCAGGCACGGCAGGCGGGACGGGCGGGGCAGGCACGGCAGGCGGGGCGGACGTGCCGGTCCGGCGTGATCCGAGGCGCCCGCCCCGCCCCCGTCGCCGCCCCGCCGCCGGCGCCCGCCGGTCTTCGGATGCCACCGCACTCGTCGTACCGCTCCTGCGCGACACCCGTCGCCCCGGCGCCGCGCGGGATGCGGCGCCCATGCGAAAGGGCGTCCTCGGAAACCGAGGACGCCCGGGTCGGCGAACTGCTCGCTGGTGCGCCGCCAGGGACTCGAACCCCGGACCCGCTGATTAAGAGTCAGCTGCTCTAACCAACTGAGCTAGCGGCGCCTGCCGACCCGCAGAACCCTACCGGACCCCCGGCGATGCTCCCGACCATTTCCTTGCGCCTTCCGGCCTGTCGGATGGTCGTTTTTTCGCTTTGTTCAGTCAAAATGCAGTTTGTCATGACGGGAGAGAGCGGTGGATCTGGAGGGGTAAGGGATGACCGTTCCGGTGTTCGAGGAGTACGAGCCGGCCGGCGACTGCGTCTGCCCTGGCTGTGCCCGGCAGCGGAGGGAACGGGCCCGCACCCTGCCGGCAGGCGCCGGGGGCCGTCCGGCCGCGCACGGCGCCCGCCGCGCTCTCGTCCTGGTCACCGCGGCGGGAGCGGTACTGGGCGGCGGGGGCTCGGGGGCGTTCGCCGACGCCGGAGCGCGGCCTTCCCCGCCACCGGGCCCGGAGGCGGCGGCACCCCGGACCGCGCCGCCCGCGCCCCGGCCGTCCGTGTCACGGCCGGGCGGGGCGCACCCCCGTGCGGAGCAGGACCGGCCGCAGTCGGCCCGGGCATCCGCCCGGCCGCGGCCGCGGGCGGACCGTGCCGGGATGGACCGCGCGGGGGCGGACGGGATGGACCGCGCGGGGGCGGACCGCGTACGAGTGGGCCCCGCCGGGGCGGACCGCGCTGCCGCGGACCCTCTCCGGACCGGGGGCCCGGCCGTGACCGGGCGAGAGCCGGGCCACGGCCCGGACACTCCGCAGGGCGGCCAGGAGCCGCTGCACGGCGGGCCGGCCGCCGGTCCCGCCGGAACCGCCGGCCTGCGCACGATGACCCGCGCCGACATCATGAGCCGGGCGAAGCGCTGGGTGAACGCCAAGGTCCCGTACTCCATGAGCGGGTACTGGGCGGACGGCTACCGGCAGGACTGCTCGGGTTACGTCTCCATGGCCTGGCACCTGCCGGGCAACGAATGGACGGGCAGCCTCGCCGAGTTCGGGACACTCATCGAACGCAAGGACCTGCGACCCGGCGACATCCTGCTCTTCCACAACGAGGGCGATCCGTCCCAGGGCTCCCATGTGACGATCTTCGGGGGCTGGGCGGACGACGCGCAGACCGGGTACGTCGCCTACGAGCAGGCCAAGCCGCACACCCGCCGGCAGGTCACGCCCATGGCCTACTGGAGCAACTCCGACCGCTACGAGGCCTACCGCTACAAGGCCCTGAAGGGCGAGGCACCCGCGGACGGGCAGCTCGCGGGAGGCGGGGGGACCGTAGGCGGGGGGACCGTGTTCCCCGGCCCGGGGCACTTCGGTCCCGGCGAGGACAACTCGTACATCGCCCTGCTCGGCAGACTGCTGGCGGAGTACGGCTTCGACGTCGGCGGCGCCGCCGGTCCGGGGTCGCGCTGGGGAGAGGCGCACCGGCAGGCCATCCAGGCGTTCCAACGCGCCCAGGGCTGGACGGGCGCCGAGGCGGACGGGTTGCCCGGACCGGGCACCTGGAGCCTTCTGGTGAACGGCACGGGCAGTAGGGCGGCGCCGACCCCGGCGGTCCGGCCCCGAGCCGCAGCGTCCGGTCGCACCGCGGCTCCTCCGGCCGGGCCCGGGCACGCGGCGGGATCGGCGCCGGCCGGGCCCCGAGCCGCAGTGTCCGCGGCGGGCGCTCCCGCCCGGTCCGCTACCGCACCGGCGGCAGCGGCAGCTCCGCACAGGGCCGCACCCCCGGCCACCGCGCCCCCGGTCGGTGCCGGGGCCACTGCCAGGGCCACCGCCGGTGCCGGTGCCGGTGCCGGTGCCACCGATACCGCCCCACCGGCCTTCCCCGGCCACCGCCACTTCCGCCCCGGTAGCTCCAGCGGCCATGTGGACGCCCTGCGCGGGCAGTTGGTGAAGCGGGGCTTCGACCGGCACCACTCCCCCCGCCCCGGGCCGCGCTGGGGCGACGCCGACCGCCGCAGCACCGAGGCGTTCCAGCGCGCCCAGGGCTGGCGGGGCGCGGCGGCGGACGGCTACCCCGGCCCCGAGACCTGGCGACGGCTCTTCTCATGATCAACAAGTCCGATGTGCACCGACCCCGCGAGGAGGCGACCGCGGTGACCCCGACAACCCCCTACTCCGAGGACCCACCGGGTTCTTCCCTCACACTCGGCCGGCTGACCGCCGCCCCGGCCGCCGTCCGCAGCGCGGGGCTCCCCGCCGCGGGCTTCACGGCCCCCGGCGCGCACCTGCCCGGGGCCCACTCGGGCCAGCGGGCGTCCGACTCGCCGGGCGCGTCCGGCGCCGCCGCCGACGCACTCGGCGCCGTCTGCGCGCATGGCGTTCTCAAGCCGTTCAGCACGCCCGCCCGGGCCGGTATCTCGAGTCCGCCGGGGGCGGCCCCGGGCGCCCCCGACTCGCCGGGCACGTCCGGCGCGCCGAGCGCTCGCGATGTGCACCGAGCGCTCACCCCGCTCACCCCGCTCGGTACCTTCGACGTGCTCGGTGTCCCTGACGGACACGCAGCTCCCGACCGCCTCGCCGGCCTCGACTCGTCCGGTGCCCCTGACGCGTACGCCCTCTCGGGCGCGTACGGCGGCGCCGGGCACGGCGCGTCCGCTGGTGGCGGACTGCCCGCCCCCGCTCAGGAGGCGTCGGGGGGTGGCTGGTCCGGGGCGGACCCCGCGGCGGTCGATACCGCCGGGCCCGCTCTCACCGGCTCTGCTGCGACCGCGGCCGGTGCGATCGTGTCTGCTGCGACCGTGGCCGGTGCGACCACCGCCGGTCTCACCTCGCCCGGTGCAACGGCGGCGGCCTCCACGCCGGCAGCCCCCGCGACGCCCGGTCCCACCTCTCTCGGCCCCACCTCTCTCGGTCCCACGTCGCCCGGTCCCACCTCTCTCGGTCCCACGTCGCCCGGTCCCACCTCTCTCGGTCCCACGTCGCCCGGTCCCACCGCCGACGGCACCCACCCGGACGTCCCGTCCGATGCCGGTGGGGCGACGGCGGGCGGTGTGCCCGGCACCGCGCCCGCGACCCAGCGCTTCGAGCGGCAGTTCAGCGGCGCGGGCGGTCGCCGGACGGTCGTCATCGGCACCGAGACCACCGGCGCCATTCCCGTCCATCTGCTCTACCGGGACGCCGTCGCGTCCGCCGGGGCGGGCGCCCGGGGCGCGGCGGAGAAGACCGATCCGGGCGGGCGGAAGGATGTGGCCGACGGCGCGGCCGCCGCCCGCCCGCACGACGGGACGACCGACCCCGCGGCCGCCGGGTGGCTCAAGGAGGACCGGAGCGGCCCGGGTGCCGACGGGCCGAGGCGGGATGCCGACGGCGACGGTGGGCCGGACACCATCGCCATGCCCGCGGTGGCACTTCCCGCCGGGCGCCGCTCCGCGCCGAACGCCGGGCGGTCCGGCAGGCGGGCCGTTCCCCCGCCCGACCCCAGGCTGACGGAGCGGCCCGGCCCGGTTCTGCCCGGCTGGGCGGCCCTGCTCGCCGGGGCCCTCTCCCTCGTCGGCTGCGTGGCCGTGCTGCACTGGGCGGGGGCCTTCCCGCCCGAGGTGACGACGTTCTTCGGACTGGGCGAACGGCCCTACGCCGGACTCGGGTTCGCGCACTGGGTCCTGCTCGCCGTGTCCCTCACCGTCGCGCTGTTCACGCTCGGCGGGCTCGCCCGCGGCAAGGTGGGCCACGCCTGGGTGCTGACGCTGTACGGGGAGTACCGCGGTACCGTCCGCCGCAGCGGTCTTCTGTGGGTGAGCCCGCTGCTGCTCCGCAGGCGGGTGGACGTACGGCTCCGGCACTGGCGCAGCGAACCCATGCCGTCGGTCGACGCGGACGGGACCGCACTCGAGGCGGTCGTCCTCGTGGTGTGGCGGGTCAGGGACACGGCCAGGGCCGTACTCGGGCTCGCGGACCACGAGTCGTATCTCCGGGAGCAGGTGGAGGCGGCCCTGCCCCGGGTGTTCTCCCGGCTTCCGGCCGACGCCTCCGCCCCTCCGGCCGGCGGGGGTCCCGCGCTCGAACTGCGTCCGACGCTCCGCAACGCCGAGGCCGTGGGCGACGCCCTGACCAAGACGCTCGCGGCGGAGTGCGCCCCGGTCGGCATCGACGTCTTCTCGGTGCAGCCGACGCGGATCGAGTACGCGCCCGAGGTGGCCGCGGCCATGCGGCGCTGCCGGGTCGCGGTCCTGGAGGCCGAGCGCCGCGACACCGTGCTCGGCTCGGTGGTCGACGCGGTGGACGACACGGTGCAGCGGCTCACCCTGCGCGGCCTGGTGGAATTCGACGACTACGAGCGCAAGGCCCTCGTCCGGGATCTGACCGTGGCGTTCTGCACGGCGAGGACGAGTGGTGCGGAGACCCCCTGAGCGGTCTGGGCGTGTTCATCCTGCGTGCATGAGCGGACGCCGCGACGGGCCGCTGAGGCTGAGGCCGGGGAGGGCGCCGGGGGCTGGGGCTGGGCGGAAGGCTGAGGGGGAGGGCGGGCACGGTCCGGGAACGGTCCGAGGGGCCCTCGCAGTTGCGAGGGCCCCTCGGGGTTGTGCGCCGCCAGGGACTCGAACCCCGGACCCGCTGATTAAGAGTCAGCTGCTCTAACCAACTGAGCTAGCGGCGCGGGCTGCCGTTCACACCGCTCTCGGCGGCTGACGACGGAGTTAATACTACCTGGTCCCGGGGGGTGCTCCGGACCGCCCGGCGCCCGCAGCGGGCGCTCGCGTCAGCTCGCCGGCCGGTCAGCTCGCCGGTCAGCCGTCTCGCTGTCCTGCCGCCTCGCCGGTCAGTCATCTCGCCGGTCAGTCATCTCGCCGGTCAGTCATCTCGCCGGTCTGCCACCTTGCAGGTCCGCCATCTGACCGGCCTGCCGTCTGACCGGCCTGCCGCCTCGGCGCCCCTGGGGCTCCCTCCCGGCCCGGCCGGTCAGAGGGCCAGTGACAGCACCACCGGAGCCGCCCGCCGGTTGAGGGTGTCGGCCGCGGCCCGCAGCCGGTGGGCGTGCTCGATGGGGAGCGAGAGTGCCAGGCAGCCCACGGCGGAGCCGGCCGTCAGCGGCACCGCCGCGCAGACCGTGCCCACCGCGTACTCCTGGAGGTCCAGCACCGGGACCGTGGGTGGCTGGGCGTCCAGCTTCGAGAAGAGGATCTTCTCGTTGGTGATCGTCCGGGAGGTGAGCCGGGCGATCCTGTGGCGGGCGAGGTGGTCGCGGCGGCCGTTCTGGTCGAGCTGGGTCAACAGGCACTTGCCGACCGCGCTGGCGTGCGCCGCCGAGCGGAAGTCGACCCACTCGTTGACCTTGGGGGTGCGGGGGCCGTCCGCGAACTGGGTGATCTTGACCTCGCCGTCGATGTAGCGGCTGATGTAGACGGCCGCGCCGACCGAGTCGCGCAGCTCGCCGAGCGTGTCCTGGAGCTTGCGCTCCAGGGCCTCGCGCCGGGTGGCGCCGGAACCCAGCAGGACCAGGGAGTCGCCGGTCACATACGCCCCGTCCGCCGTCTGCTCCACATAGCCCTCGCGGCGGAGCATCAGCAGCAGGGCGGTGAGGTGGCCGGTGGGCAGTCCGGTCTCGCGGGCGATCTGGACGTCGGTCACCCCTCTGCCGTGCCGGGAGACCGTCTCCAGAACACGCAGGGCGTACTGCACCGAGTGGAACGGCGCGGTCGGCTCGGGCTTCAGCGCCACGGTTTCCCCCTACCAGGTTGTTACCGCAAGCTTCCGTACCACGATAGCCGCCAAGAACCGTCCGGTGGGCGGCCGTTGGCGAGAAATGCGTGCGCCCCGGACCCGCGTCCCGGGGCGCACCGCATCGGTATATGCCAGGGGCATGGCCTGGCGTTCGCGGTGAGAGGTCAGAGCACCGCACCGAGGAACTCGCGGGTACGGGCCTGCTCGGGCTCGGAGAACATCTTCTCCGGGGACCCGGACTCGATGACCTTCCCGGCGTCGAACATCAGGACCTCGTCGGAGATGTCCCGGGCGAAGTTCATCTCGTGCGTCACACAGAGCATCGTGATGTCGGTGGTGCGGGCGATGTCCCGGAGGACGTCGAGCACTCCGGCGACCAGCTCCGGGTCGAGCGCCGAGGTCACCTCGTCCAGCAGCAGCACCTGCGGCCGCATCGCCAGCGCCCGGGCGATGGCCACCCGCTGCTGCTGGCCGCCCGACAGCTGGGAGGGCCGCGCGCCGGCGCGGTCGGCGAGACCCACCAGGTCGAGCAGCCCGCGGGCGCGCTCCTCCGCCTCGTCCCCGGAGAGGCCGAGGACCCGCACCGGGGCCTCGGTGATGTTGCGCAGCACGGTCATGTTGGGGAAGAGGTTGAACTGCTGGAAGACCATTCCGATCTTCTTGCGGACCTCTCTGCGCTGCCTCTCGTCGGCCGGGAACAGCCGGCTTCCGTTGACGTCGATCGTGCCCGAGTCCGGCCTCGTCAGCGTCATCAGCAGGCGCAGGATGGTCGTCTTCCCGGACCCGGAGGGCCCGATCAGCGTGACGTGCCTGCCCGGGCGGACCGAGAAGCACAGGTCGTCCAGGACGGTGTTGTCCCCGAAGCGCTTGGTGACGTTCGTGAACCGGATGATTTCGTCGTTCCGCGCGGCGGTGTCGGTGTCAGCGGGCAAGGCGGCGCTCCAGGGTCCGTACGAGCAGGGATGCCGGGTAGGCGATGAGGATGAAGGCGATGCCGACGACCGTCAGCGGCTCCGTGTACTGGAAGGTCGCCGCGCTCTCCAGCCGGGACTGCTGGAGCATCTCCAGCACGCCGATACCGGCCAGCAGCGGGGTGTCCTTGAGCATCGCTATGACGTAGTTGCCGAGTGCGGGCGCGATCCGTCGGACCGCCTGCGGCAGGATCACGGCGGTCCAGGTCCGGTGGGCGGGCAGGCTCAGCGCCGTCGCCGCCTCCCACTGCCCGGCCGGCACGGCGTCGATACCGGCCCGGTAGACCTGCGCGGTGTAGGTCGAGTAGTGCAGTCCGATCGCGATGGTGCCGGTGGTGAGGGCGGAGAACTGCACCCCCCACTCCGGCAGGACGAAGAACAGGAAGAACAGCTGCACCAGCAGCGGGGTGTTCCGGACGAACTCGGTGACGACCCCCACGGGCCAGCGCACGAAGCGCGACTCGGAGCGCAGCCCCAGCGCCCAGACCAGGCCGAGTGTGAAGGACAGCAGCGAGCCGAGTACCAGGATCTGCAGCGTGACGAGCACGCCGTCCCAGAAGCGCGGCATGAAGTCCGCGACCGCGGACCAGTCCCAGGTCACTTGACCACCACCCCCAGGTTCGCCTTGGTCTTCCGTTCCAGGGCCTTCATCGAGCGGGTGATGGCGAACGCGAGCACGAAGTAGATCACCAGCGTGACGGTGTAGATCTGGGCGCTCTCCTGGGTCGCCAGCCGCACCAGGTAGGCCGCGAACGACACGTCGCCCACACCGAGCAGCGACACCAGCGCCGTGCCCTTGAGCAGTTCGACCGCCAGGTTGCCGAAGGACGGGATCATCTCGGGCACGGCCTGCGGCAGCAGGATCAGCCGCATCCGCTGCCAGGGGGTGAAGCTGAGTGCGACGCCGGCCTCCCGCTGGGCCGGCGCGACGGCGTTCAGCGCGCCGCGCACGATCTCCGCGCCGTACGCGCCGTAGGACAGGCCGAGCGCGAGCACCGCCGCCCACATGGGCACCAGCTGCCAGCCCAGCAGCGGCGGCAGGACGAAGAACAGCCAGAACATCAGCACCAGCGCCGACGTCCCCCGGAACACCTCGGTGTAGAAGGCCGCGAGGAAGCGGACGGCCTTGGAGCGGTGTGTTCTGGCCATGCCGACGCCGAACGCCACGGCGGTGGCCAGCGCGGCGCTGTAGAGGGTGAGCTGGACGGTGATCCAGATGCCCGGGAGTACCCAGTTCTGCCAGAGTCCGGACGTCATCGGCACAGCTCCTTCGCCGTGAGCTCGGTCATCTCGGACTCGGTGAAGCCGAACCGGCTCAGGATGCGGAAGAGTTCGCCGCTCCTCTTCATCTTGTGGATCTCGGCGTTGAAGGCGTCCCGCAGTTCGGCGTCCGTCTTCCGGAAGGCGAACCCGCCGCCGTCGATCTTCTCCCTGCCGTCGACGATCGCCGCGAACGGCTCCGTGGCCTCGGCCTTCCTGCTCTTGCGCACCACCTCCCGGGTGGTGAGCGCGGTCCCGGCGAAGACGTCCACGCGCCCGGACTCGACGGCGTTGAGTCCGGCCACCTGGTCCTGGAGGATGACGATGTCCTTCTCGGGGTATCCGGCCGCCACGGCGTAGCCGATCTCGGCGTAACCCGTTCCCGTGGCGAACCTCGCCCCGGTCCGCACCACGTCCCGGTAGTCGTGCAGCTCCTTCGGGTTGCCCTTGGCCACGATGAAGGCGTCGAGCATCTGGTACTCGGGGTCGGAGAAGAGGACCTGCGCGCAGCGTTCCCTGTTGATGTACATTCCGGCGGAGACGACGTCGAACTGCTGCGAGTTGAGACCGGGTATCAGGGACGCGAAGTCGGTCGCCACGGGCTGCACGTTCGCCATCCCGAGCCGCCTGAAGACCACCTTGGCCAGCTCCGGGGCCTCGCCGGTGAACTCGCCCTGCTCGTCGATGTAGCCGTACGGCACCTCGCCCGCGATGCCGAGCCGAACCGTGCCCTGGGATCTCAGCCGGGCCAGGCTGTCGCCGGAGGGGACCCGTGCGCAGCCCGCCGCTCCGGCGACGCCGGCCGCACCGAGTGCGCCGGCCGTCCCCAGCAGCAGACTTCGTCTGCGTACCGTGTGTCTGGTATCTGGTGCCGTGTCTGGAGCCATGGCGGCGCGGCTACCCGGGCTCGGGCGGGGTATGCCTGGGCAATGGCCGATCGATTCATCGAAGTCTCGCTCACCAGGCGCGAAGTGCGCTGCACCGCCCGGCTCCTGGACGACCGGGCGCCCCTGACCTGCCAGGCCGTGTGGGACGCGCTGCCGCTCGCCGGCGACGTGTACCACGCGAAGTACGCGCGCAACGAGATCTACGCCCTGTTCCCCGCGTTCGCCGACCGTGAGCCACCGCTGGAGAACCCGACGGTGACCCCGATCCCGGGCGACCTCTGCTACTTCACCTTCAGCGGCACCGAACTGGGGACGGCGGCGTACGGCTACGACCGGGACCTGTCCCGGCCGGTGACCGTGGATCTCGCGCTCTTCTACGAACGCAACAACCTGCTGCTCAACGGCGACACGGGCTGGGTGCCGGGCATCGTGTGGGGCCAGGTGGTCGACGGCCTCGACCGGATGGCCGACGCCTGCCAGGACCTGTGGCGCGCCGGGGCGCTCGGTGAGGCGCTGTCGTTCCGCCGGGTGTGACCTGGCGGGGCCCGGGCCGGTCGCTGGCTCCGGCCGGCTGTTCGAGTGTCTGTTCGGGTTGGCGGGGCTGTCGGCCGTTCGACGGCCCCGGACATCGCCCCCGGCCTCGTCCCCGCTGCCGGCGCCGGGGCCGGTCGTCACCCGGCGGCCGGTCCCGCCCCGCCCCCGCCCCCGCCCCTGGTCCCGCCCCCGCCCCGGTGTCGGTCCTGATGCCGGCTCCGGCGCCGGGGCCGCCTGCCGTCCCCGCGGCTCGTCACCCGGTGGCCGGCGGCGGAACCGCCGCCGCGCCCGACGCGTAGAGCGCGTGCGCCGCGCGCAGGACCAGGGCGTCCGCGTGCCGGGGGCCGACCAGCTGGACCCCCACCGGCAGCCCGTCCTCGTCCACCCCGCACGGCACCGTCGCCGCCGGCTGCTGGGTGAGGTTGAACGGGTAGGTGAACGGGGTCCAGCCCGTCCAGCGGCGGTGTGCCGAGCCCTTCGGCACCTCGGTGCCCGCCTCGAAGGCGGTGACCGGCAGGGTCGGTGTGACCAGCAGGTCGTACCCGGTGTGGAACCGGCCGAGCCGGCGTCCGAGGTCCATCCGGGCGTCGACGGCGGCGAGGTAGCCGAGCGCCGAGGCGCGCTCCCCCTCGGCGCAGACCTCCCGCAGCCCCGGGTCGAGCAGCTCCCGCTGCTCCCTGCCGAAGTGCTGCACCAGGCGCGCCGCCCCGGTGAACCACAGGGTGTGGAACGTGTCCACCGGGTCGGCGATGTCCGGATCTGCCTCCTCGATGTACGCGCCCAGCTCGGCCAGCCGGCCCACCGCGCCGCGCACCGCCGACGCCACCGCCGGACGGACCGCCACCTGGCCGCCGAAGGACGCGGAGAACGCGATCCGCAGCCCCTTGACCCCCTCGGTCAGGCCCTCGACCGCGGGCGGTGCGGGCGCCGCCTGCGACCAGTCCCGCCAGTCCGGGCCGCTGACCGCGTCCAGCAGCAGGGCCGCGTCGGCGGCGTCCCGGGCCATCGGCCCGGCGTGGGCCAGCGTGCCGAACGGGCTCGACGGATAGAGCGGGATCCGGCCGTACGTCGGCTTCAGCCCGAAGATCCCGCAGAACGACGCGGGGATGCGCACCGACCCGCCGCCGTCGGTCCCGATCGACAGCGGGGCCGCACCCAGGGCCACCGCCGCGGCGCTCCCGCCGCTGGACCCGCCGGCCGTGCGGGAGGGGTCGTACGGATTGCGGGTCACCCCGGTCAGCGGGGAGTCCGTGACGCCCTTCCAGCCGAACTCCGGGGTCGTCGTCTTGCCGACGAGGACCGCGCCCTGCTCCCGCAGCCGCGCCACGGCCGGGGCGTCCTCGTCCCAGGCGGAGGCGTCCGGACGGACCGCCCGTGAGCCCCGCAGCGTCGGCCCTCCGGCCTGCAGGAAGATGTCCTTGACCGTGACCGGTACGCCGTCGAGCGGCCCCAGCGGCTCCCTTCTGCGGTGCCGCTCGGTGGCCTCCTCCGCCTGATCGAGCGCCTGCTCGCCGTCGATCCGGACGAACGCGTTGGCCAGGCGCTGCGCCGCCTCGGCCCGGTCGAGGACCGCGCGGACCGCCTCCAGCGGGGAGAAGTCGCCGCGCCGGTAGCCGGCGATGAGGCGGCGTGCGGTGAGTGCGCTCAGGTCGTTCGGCTCAGGAGTCATGGGAGGGGACGTACCCACGTTTCTTGTCGACCACGTTCGGCAGCGGCTTTCCGGCCGACCACAGGTCGAACAGTTCGACGAACTGCTCGCCCAGCCGATCGCGCCAGCCGACGGTGTCCCCGCTCATGTGCGGCGAGACGATCAGGCCGGGAACGTCCCACAGCGGGCTGTTCGGCCCCAGCGGCTCCCACTCGAAGACGTCCAGGGCGGCCCCCGCGATCCGCCGTTCGGCGAGCGCCGGGACCAGCTCCTCCTCGACCACCAGCGCGCCCCGCCCCACGTTGACGAAGTGGGCCGACGGGCGCATCAGGGAGAACCTCCGGGCGCCGAACATGCCCCGCGTGGCGTCCGTCAGCGGGGCCGCGCACACGACCCAGTCGGCGCGGGCGAGCAGCCCGTCCAGCTCGTCGGAGCCGTGCACCCCGGGGCGGGCCGTGCGCCCGGTGACGGCGACCTCCAGGCCCAGCGCCCGCAGCGTGCGGGCGATCGCCAGCCCGATCGGCCCGGCGCCGGCCACGACCGCCCGGCCGCCCGCCACCGGAAGGGACTCGCGGTGCCGCCATCGCCGCTGCCGCTGGAGTTCCAGGGTGCCCGGCAGGTCCTTGGCCATCGTGAGGACCAGGGCGGCCACGTACTCGGCGATGGGCTGCTCGAAGATGCCCCGGGCGTTGGTCAGCACCGTGTCGGAGGCCGAGAACTCCGGGCAGAGCAGCCGGTCGACGCCCGCGCTCGGGGTGTGCACCCAGCGGGGCCGGGGGCCACCCCCCGGCCAGGCCAGACGCACCGCGTCGGAGGTGAAGTCCCACACCAGCAGGGCGTCCGCCCCGGGAAGTGCGGCGGCGAGCGAGCCGACGTCGGCGTACCGGACATCGGCGCGTCCGGTGAGGCTGCCGAGCCGCGGCGGAGGGTCTGCTTCCAGTACGAGGAGAACCGGTAGGGGCATCGTGCGGAAACCGTTTCTGAACGTCTGACATGTACGGATTGACCCACGCTCGCACCCGAACCTACCGTCGTCAACAAGACGTAAATGAGGGGGCCTGTGATGGACGTGTCCCTCGAGGTTTCGCTTCTGGGCGGTCCCGACCCGCAGCGCGGGATCGGGGTGGTCGCCCCGTTCGACTTCGCACTCGACCGCGAGCTGTGGCGATGGGTGCCCGACGGCGTCTCGCTGCGCCTGACCCGGACCCCGTTCGTGCCCGTCGAGGTCTCGCTCGACCTGGCCCGGCTGGTCAGCGAGCACGAGACCCTCGGCGAGGCGGTCCGCGCGCTGGCCGCCTCCGAGCCGGAGGTCGTCGCCTACGCCTGCACCAGCGGCAGCTTCGTCGGCGGTGTGGCGGGTGAGCGGGCGATGTGCGAGGCGATGACGACGGCGGGGGAGGTCGCCTCGGTGACCACCTCGGGCGCCCTGCTGGAGGCCCTGGAGGAGCTGGGCGTCCGCAGGGTCGCGATCGTCACGCCGTACACGGAGTCGGTCACCAGGTCGCTGGAGGAGTACCTCGCCGAGGCCGGGGTAGCGGTCACGGGCCGCGCCTTCCTCGGACTGACCCGGCACATCTGGAAGGTGCCGTACCGGTCGGTGGTGGACATGGCCCGCCGGGCCGTGGTGGGCGCGGCGGACGCCCTCTTCATCAGCTGCACCAACCTGCCGACGTACGACGCGATACCCCAGCTGGAGGCGGAGCTGCGCATGCCGGTGCTCTCCGCGAACCAGGTCACGATGTGGGCGGCGCTGCGCAGGATCGGCGTGTACGCCGTCGGTCCGTACCAGGCCCTGCTGATCCGGACCGCCGGTCCGCACGAGGAGCCGCCGCCCCCGCCGGCCCCGCCCGTGCCGCCGGCCGTGCCGCCCATCGCCCAGCCGGAGGAACAGGAAGGATGGACATGACGACCGTCGGACTCCTCTACCCGGGGCACTCGGCCGAGGACGACTACCCGAGGATCGGGTTCCTGCTCGACAGCGACATCAGGCTCCCGGTCTTCCACACCGACATCGGCGAGGACGCGCACCGGGAGGACGCGCTGGTCGAGATGGGGGCCGCGGAGCGGCTGGCGGCGGGCGTGGAGGAACTGCGGCTGGCCGGGGCGGAGTCCGTCGTGTGGGCCTGTACGAGCGGCAGCTTCGTCCGGGGCCGGGACGGTGCCCGGCGGCAGGTCCGCGAGCTGGCGCGGGCCGCCGGGCTGCCGGCGTCCAGCACCTCCTTCGCCTTCGTCCACGCCGCCGAGGCGCTGGGCGTGAGCCGGGTGGCGGTCGCGGCCACCTACCCCGGCGACGTGACCGTGTTCTTCGAGAAGTTCCTGGAGTCCGCGGGCGTCGAGGTCGTCGCGGCCAGGGCGAGCGGGATCATCACGGCCGCCGAGGTCGGCACCTGGGAGCGCGAGCGGGTGCTGGAACTCGCCGCGGCGGGGGACGACCCGCGAGCGGAGGCGGTGCTCCTGCCGGACACCGCGCTGCACACGGCCGCCCATCTCCGGGAGCTGGAGGAGACCCTCGGCAAGCCCGTCCTCACGGCCAACCAGGTGACCGTGTGGGAGGGGCTGCGGCTGGCCGGGCGGCGGGCGTGGGCGGACGGCCTGGGGGCCCTGTTCGCCCGCCCCGGACGGGCCCCGGAGGGCGGGCGGACACCCCGGTCCGGCGCCGCCCCGGAATAACCGGAGACTGCCTCCTGTTGGTGGCGGTGACCCGTACCGCAACGCAGGAGGCACCTCTCGTGGACACACCGGACGCACCGCAGGCCCCGGACGCCGCGAACACACCGGAAGCAGCGCGCCCGGCCGACGGGATCCGGGGAGTGGCGCGGGGCGCCGCGCCCGTGCCGCTGTCGGTACTGGACCTGGTCACCGTCGGCAGCGGCAGCACCGCCGGCCGGGCGCTGCGTACCAGCGTGGAACTCGCCCGGCTCGCCGAGCGGCGCGGCTACCACCGGCACTGGGTCGCCGAGCACCACTCGATGCCCGGTGTCGCCTCGTCGTCCCCGGCCGTGATCCTCGCCCATCTCGCCGCCCACACCGAGCGCATCCGCCTCGGCTCCGGCGGCGTCATGCTGCCCAACCACGCCCCGCTCGTGATCGCCGAGCAGTTCGGCACCCTGGAGGCCCTGGCGCCGGGGCGGGTCGACCTGGGCCTCGGACGCGCCCCCGGGACCGACGGCGCCACCGCGGCCGCGCTGCGCCGCACCGACCGGCCGGGGTCCCCCGTGGCCGGGGGAGCCGGCGCCGACGACTTCCCCGAGCAGCTCGCCGAACTGACCCGCTTCCTCGACGACGACTTCCCGGACGGGCACCCGTACGCGCGGATCCACGCCGTCCCCGGCCCGGTGCAGGCCACCGCTCCCGGCGGGGTCCAGTCCGCCGCCCGGCCCCCCGTCTGGCTGCTCGGCTCCTCCGGCTTCAGCGCGCGGCTCGCCGGGACGCTCGGTCTGCCGTTCGCCTTCGCCCACCACTTCGCGGCACGCAACACCGTTCCCGCGCTCGACCTGTACCGGGACTCCTTCCGCCCCTCGCCGGTCCTGGACGCGCCCTACGCCCTGATCGGGGTCGCCGCGCTCGCCTCGGACGACGCCCGCGAGGCACGCCGCCAGGTGATGACCGGCGCCCTGGCGATGCTGCTGCTGACCACGGGGCGGCCGGGGCTGATCCCGACGCCCGAGGAGGCCGAGGCGTACGACTTGGGCCCGATGGAGCGGGAGTTCGTGGCAGGCCGGCTGGCCGACATCGTCCACGGCACGCCCGACGAGGTGCGCGCCGGCCTCGACGAACTGCAGAAGCGCACCGGGGCCGACGAGTTGATGATCACGGCCAGCGCACACGGCGGCGGGGCCCGGCTGCGCTCCTACGAGCTGATCGCGGACGCGTACGGGCTGCCCGGCTAGGCCCGTCCTCCGCACGTAACTCGGACGAGTGAAGATCGAATGCACCATTCGCCCAACTATGGGCTGGTTTCACCCTCCGGCATGGCGTCCACATCGTGAGATATCGTCCTCGCCGCCAGTCGGCAATCGACCTCTTCCCCCATGTGCGGAGGATGGGGCCAAGGCCGCGGCCCGCGGGTGGTGCCGCCTGGTCGGCACGGCGGACCGCCGGTGGTGCTGCCCGGCTGGTGCCATGGTCCTCGTGGTGCCGCCTGGTCGGCACGGCGGACCACGGGTGGTGAGGTGCCCCCTGCCCGGAGGGAGGCGGGGCGTGCCTGCCGTGCCGCTCCCCGGTGGGTTCGTCCATCGGGTGGGTTCGTCCATCGGGTGGACCGGTCCGGCGGCCACCGCCTCGGCGTGCGGCCTCCTCGGCGTGCGGCCTCGCGCGCCGCGCCCGGTGTTCGCACACCAGGCGCCCCTCATCGGCCCTCCCGCGTCCGCGGCCACTCGGCAGGCGGGGCCGGGGCGGGGCGGGTGGTCGAGCGGGAGCGCCGAACGGGAGCCGAAGGGGCGCGGTTCGCGGCGGACCCGGTGCGCGGGGCGCGGCCGCCGCGCCCCCCGCACCGCGCCGGGCGTCAGATGGCGAGCGGACTGGTCCCGATCATCCCGGCGATCCGGTCCGGCGCCACCGCGCGCGAGTAGAGCCAGCCCTGGCCCGTGTCGCAGCCGATGCGGCGCAGCCGTTCCGCCTGGCCCGAGGTCTCGACGCACTCGGCGGTGACCGTCAGGCCGAGCCGGTGGGCCAGCTCGACCATGGCCTCGACGATCGTCTCGTCGGCGGGGTTCGGGTGCGTCCCGTCGTCGTAGCGGAAGCCGCGGACGAACGATCCGTCGAGCTTCAGCACGGACACCGGTAGGCGGCTGAGATAGGCGAGGTTGGAGTAGCCCGTCCCGAAGTCGTCGATCGCGATCCGTACGCCCATGTCGCTCAGCGCCTGGAGCACCCGCAGCGGGCGTCCCGCCGAGCCCATCACCGCGGACTCGGTGAGTTCCAGTTGCAGCAGGTGCGGTGCGAGGCCGGTCTCGTGGAGGATCCCGGCCACGTCGGCGACCAGGTCGGAGTCCCACAGCTGGCGCACGGCGACGTTGACGCTGACGAAGAGGGGCTCGTCCGCCGGGTGCCCGAGTTCCCATGTGCGGGCCTGCCGGCAGGCGGTGCGCAGGATCCAGCGGCCGAGCTGGACGATCGACCCGTCCTCCTCGGCGATGCCGATGAACCGATTCGGCGCGAGTGCGCCGAACTGGGGGTGCTGCCAGCGCACCAGCGCCTCCACGCCCCGGACCGCGCCGTCCGCCATGCACACCAGAGGCTGGTACTCGAGCGTGAACTCCTCGCGGTCCACCGCCGGTCTGAGTGTGGACGAGAGGGCCTGACGGGTCATCCGGTGGGCGTTGCGCTCCGGGTCGAAGAACGTCCAGCGGGCCTTGCCGTCCGCCTTCGCCCAGTACAGCGTCGTGTCCGCGTCCTGCATGAGCCCGGTCGCGGTGGTGCCGTCCGCCGCGCGCTCCACCACTCCGATCGACGCGGAGACGGACAACCGCTGCCCCGACAGGTCGAACGGCTGCTGGAGCGCGGCCAGCAGGGACCGGGCCAGATCGGCGAGTTGCTCAGTGCCGGTGGAGTCCTCGACCAGGACGGCGAACTCGTCACCGCCGAGCCGGGCCACCAGACGGGTGCCGCCGCGGGCCCGGCCGTCCCGGTCCGCGCACTCGGTCAGCCGGGAGGCCACCGCGGTGAGCAGCCGGTCGCCCATGCGGTGGCCGAGGGTGTCGTTGACCGCCTTGAAGCCGTCGAGGTCGAGGTAGCACAAGCCGATGCGGCCCGTGCCGCCGTGCTCGTACGAGGAGGATTCGAGCGCGCCGCTGAGCCGTTCGAAGAACAGGGCCCGGTTGGGCAGGCGGGTCACCGGGTCGTGCATCTGGAGATGCCGCAGTCCCGCCTGGAGTTCGCGGCGGTCGGTGATGTCGGCGACCGAGAGCAGCAGCCGGCGGCCACCGGGGACGGGAGCGACCGTCACCTCGGCCCAGACGGGGTGCCCGTCCGCGTGTTCGAGGCGCCGGGTGCAGCTGAGGCGCGGACTCCGCCCGTTCAGCACCTCGCCGTAGGCGAGCAGGGAGCGGCCGTCCGCGGCGAGGTCGACGAGGTCGGCGGCGGGCCGCGAGCGGAGGGCGTCCGGTTCGGCGCCGAGGAGTGCGGCGAGAGCGTCGTTCGCGGATACGACGAGGCCCTCGTGGTCGACGAGGGCCATGGCGAGTTGCGAGGCGTTGAACGCGGCGCGGTAGTCGGCGAGTTGCTTCCCGGCCGTCCGGCCCCGCGGAGTCCGGTCGGCCCGGCGGTGGGATCGGCCGGACTCCGCGGGGCCGGACGGGGCCGCCGGTTGCTGACTGTCCGTGACCGGTGGATGGGCGCCCCCGGGTGCCGCGACGGTCGCGGGGCCCCGTCCTTCCGTGTGTGCGCTCACCGCTCGCTCCCGCAGTGCAGTCGTGTCGTTCGGCCCGGTCCAGGGCCGGAAATCCGGGAAAGTGTGCCGATCATAGAGGCTGGCCGGGTGGCCGTTCCAGCGTCCGGGCGGCGGTCAGAGGTGCCGGAAGGTCCAGCCCGATCGTTTCTGCGCGGGCGGAGACCGGGCCGGGACTCTCGTGACCGGTTGTGACTTTCTGCCGATCACCGGGGTGTCGGAGGCTGCTCACCCGACCGGTGCAGCGGAACAGTGCGAATCATCATAAAAACGCACAAGCTGGGTTGGATGCCCCGCATTCCGCAGCCGGAGGTCCACGTGGAGGGTCAGCAGACGCTGGAGGATTCACCCAAAGGAGTGGAGCGGCCGAGCCTGCGCGCCGGCGCAGCGGTGTTCACCTCCCTGGTGGCCCTGGCCGCGACCACCCTCGCCGCGGGCCCCGCCTCCGCCGACCCCTCACCCCGCGGCTGCGCACTGCCCCGGACCGAGGCGCACCACTCGCTGGGGCTGGACAGCTGGAACTCCGCCTACCCGCGGCCCGACCGGGCCGTCGACGCCGTCATGGTCTTCCTGTCCTTCCCGGACTCCGCCCCCCTGACGGCGCCGGACGACCTGTTCGCCGACCACTTCCCCGCGACCAGCGACTTCTTCCGCAACGCCTCGTACGGGAGGTTCCTGCTCCGCCCGCACCCCGTGCGCCGGTGGATCCGGATGCCGAGGGCGTCGACCGAGTACCGCATAAAGCGGGACTGGGACGCCGGGCGCCGGGCCGCGTACCTGCGGGACGCGGTCTCCGTCGCCGACCCCGCCGTGGACTTCTCCCGCTACGACGTCGTCTATCTGGTCGCCGACCCGGACGCCCCCGGGGTGGACTCCGACGCGACGAAGGTGGTCAATTTCGAGCAGGAGACGAAGGCGGACGGTGTCGAGCTGAAGCGCGCCGTCACGGTCTTCGAACGCCACCCACCCGACCGCCATGTCCTGGCACACGAGACCGGGCACGTCTTCGACCTGCCGGACCTCTACCACCGGCCCACCGACGGCAAGGGCGACTGGGACACCCATGTGGGGGACTGGGACGTGATGGGCAGCCAGTTCGGGCTCGCCCCGGAACTCCTCGGCTGGCACAAGTGGAAGCTGGGATGGCTGGACGAGAGCCAGGTCCGGTGCGTCACCGGCCCCGCCGACCGGGTGCTCGAACTGGAGCCGCTGGCGGCCGCCCGGGCCCCGGGGCGCCCCGAGGGCACCAGACTCGCGGTCGTCAGGACCGGGCGGAACAGCGCGCTGGCCATCGAGGCGCGCGGCGCCACGGGCAACGACCGGGACACCTGCAGGGAGGGCGTGCTGCTCTACCGGGTGAGGAACGAGGAGGCGTCCGGCGCCGGCCCCGTCGAGGTGATCGACACCCATCCCGGGAGCGGGGCCTGCTGGGACCGCTCGGTCTACCCGCAGCTGGCGGACGCCCCGCTCGGCGTGGGGGAGTCCTTCACCGTCCCGGGTGACCGGGTGCGAGTCGAGGTGGCGGACCGCACCCGGGCGGGAGCATGGACGGTCAAGATCACGACAGTGCCGTGAACGGCGACGCGCGGACCTGTCGACGGACGGCGAGAAGGCCCCCCGCTTGCGCGAGAGGCCTTCTCCGTCTGTGCGCCGCCAGGGACTCGAACCCCGGACCCGCTGATTAAGAGTCAGCTGCTCTAACCAACTGAGCTAGCGGCGCCTGCTGACGTCGTAGACCTTAGCATCCTGATCGGCGGGAGGAAAAATCGATATCCGGACCGTCGCGGCGGAGGTGCCGCGGGCCGCCCGCACGCAGGCCCAGAGCAGGATCTCGGGCCCCGGGAGCCACGGGTGCCGGGTGTCGGGCGCGACGATCCACCGCGGGCCGGCGCCGCCCGCGGGGGCGGGGGCGAGCGGCGGAACGGTGATCGCGTCGCCGGTGCCGTGACAGAGCAGGGGCGGTACGGCACTGCCCCACTCCTCCCACTCCAGCAGGCTCGGCAGCCGCTGGGCCGTGCCGGGGGCCGCGAACAGCAGCATCCGGCCCCGGTGGTAGGCGGCCGGCCCCGACCCCGGCCCCTCCGACCACAGCCGGTCCAGCATCCGGCGCCCGAACATCGCGGGTACGTTCACCACGTCGAAGACGCCCCCGCCGCAGGGCACGGCCAACGGTGCGGACGGCCGCGACTCCCACAGGGCCAGCACGGACCGCGGATGTGCGGTGGCGGACGCCAGCCAGTCCGCACCGGGCGCGGTGATCCGGGCGGTGCGGTGCCGTTCGTCCTCCCTCAGGAAGGCGAAGATCTCCCGCCGCCGCTCGTCGTGGCGGTCGGGACTGCACGGTGCGGCGCTGATGTCGTCTCGCGGCCGATTGCTCATGACGACTACGTGTACGCGTAGTTATGGGCCGGTTTCCGTGAGTTGTCGAAATCGGGGACAGCGGGCCGCTGGAGGGGTATCTTGCCCCGGCTTCCCCCGGTCATATGCGAGCGGCATGACGGAGGGGTCGTCGGCCCCCACCTTCCCCCACCTCCCATGGCGGACCTCACGGCACCGCCGGCGCGCCCCCGCGGCACCGGAGGATGCCCGCGGTTCCGGCGTCCCGCAGTTCCGGTGTCCCGGTGTCCCGGCGGGGGTGCTGTGTCCCGGTGTCCCCCCGGGGGTGCTGTGTCCCTGCGTCCCGGTGTTCCGGCGGGGGTGCTGTGTCCCGCAGTTCCGGTGTCCCGGGAGTCCGGGGGCCGGGTCCCGTAGTTCCGCGGTTTCGGAGGTCTGGTGTCCCGGTGCAGGGGCATGGTGCCGAGGCGCGCGTCCTCCCGTGTGAGAGTCCCGCACCGGTCCGATCGAGGACTCGCGCCCCGCGCCTGCCGCCGCCGTGTGGCGCTGGGGCGGGGCGTGTGGTGAGAGTCCCTCCCGGCCGCGAAGCCCGGCACGCGTTTCCCCGTCGCGCTTCGGGTATCGGAGGCGCCCCTGGCCCGCGACATCGGATTCATCCGATGTCATCCGATTACATGTGAGTGCCCCCGAGTGCGTCCGGGTGCGTCCAGTGCGAGGACGGCCCTCCGCCCTGTGGCCGCACTCGCCGGACGCCTCGGGCCCCGCCCTGCGGGCGGACGGAACTGCTTTCGCCACCCGCCCTGCTACGGCCGGCGCGCCGGCCTCGGGTCCGGACCACGCAGCAGATCGCGGCCGAAATCGATCATGCGCCTGGTGTAGTCCTCGCTCCATTCGGCCCTGCGCGCGATCTCCGCCGGTGTCAGCCGGTCGAAGCGCCGCGGGTCGGCGAGTTGCGCGGCGGCGATCGCCTGGTACTCCAGGGCGCGATCAGTCGCGGCCTGGAACGCCTGTGTGAGTTCCGTCGCACGGGAGAGCAGCTCCCGGGGGTCCTCGATCGACTCCAGATCGAAGAAGTGCTCCGGATCGGAGGCGACCTCCGCAGGCTCGAAGAGCAGCGGCGAAGGCCGTACCCGCCGCTCGCTCCGCCCCGACGACTCCGCCATGCGCGTCTCCTCCTCGTGCTTCCGGACCACCCCATTGTCCCGCCCCGCACAAGAGGGCAACCGGCCGGCGGCACGACCCCTCCGCCCGGTACCGGGGACCGGCTCCGGGCTCCCGCTACAGAGCCCAGCTCACCCGGTGCTCCTCCAGGTGAGAGAGCACCGCGTGGTTCGCCTCCCAGCCGTCCGGGAACTTCATGGTGACGCCGAGCTGCACCGGCTCCGTGGACGGGTGCTCGTCCAGTAGCCCGGCGACACCCGCCCGGCACACCACGACGCAGGCGTGGCGGTGGCGGGAGGCCAGCACGCAGAGGCGGCCGGTCTCGAGGTGGAAGGCCGTCGCGTCCGGGCGTCCCGACAAGGGGTGCAGCACGACCGTGACGTCGAACTCCCTGCCCTGGAGCCGGTTGGCGGTGTCGACCGTCACACCTGCGACGCCCCGCTCCGCGAGCGCCGACCGCACGGCGGCGGCCTGGTCGCGGTGGGCCGTGCCGACGGCGACCCGGTCCGCGGTCAGCGGCACCGGGTCCGCGGAGCGCTCCGAGACCGACGTGCCTCCGCGGTCCAGCAGCCGCCGGACCACCTGGGCCACCGCCCGCACCGCCTCCGGGTCCGTGCGCGGGGTGTGCCGGGCCGGAAGCTCCAGCAGACCCCAGCCGGACTCGGCCGCCTCGTCCAGCACCCGGTCGGGCCCCGAGCCGTCCGAGCGGACCCCGAACGTCAGGCGCCGGTCGTCCGGGCCCGTACCGCTGCGGAAGGGCGTGTACGGGTAGAACGCGGCGGAGACCAGCGGCGCGGCCGACGCAGGCAGCCGCCAGGACACGGGCAGCCGGTGCTGCGGCAGCCGCGGGTTGTGGGCGAGTAGCGTGGACACCGCGCTCGCCGACGGGTCGTACGACAGCCCCGCCCACTGCCCGGCCCCGACCACGGAGAACGGGTCGAGCTGCCCCGGGTCCCCGACGAACAGCGCCCTCTCGAACAGCCCGGCCACGGCGAGCAGCGCGTCCGACCGCATCTGGTAGGCCTCGTCCACGATGGCGTGCCGCCAGGGTTCCACGTCCTTGACGTGCGCCCACTTCGCGGCCGTCGAGATCACCACGTCCAGCCCGGCGAGATCGCCGGCCTTCGCCGACTTCCTCACCGCGGGCAGTTCGTCGAGCGCCTTGTCGTACGGGTCCGCGTCGTTGCTGTGCAGCCGGCCGACCGGCAGCCCCGGCTCCTTCTCCGCCAGCCGCACCACCAGATCGTCCACCTGCGCGTTGGTCTGCGCCACGACCATCAACGGGCGCCCGGCCGCGGCGAGTTCCAGTGCCGCCCGCACCACGAGCGTGGACTTCCCCGCACCCGGAGGCGAGTCCACGACGACACCGCGCGCATCACCGCCGAGGGTGTCCTCCAGGATGGCGGCGGTGGCACGGGCGGCCTCCGCACCGGGGTCGAACAGCGGGATCACGGTCCCGGTCACAGCAGGTCCTCCGGGGTCACGGCGTCGGGGCTCTCGGCGGTGTCGGTACGCGGCGGACCGCCGTGCGTCCACGGCGTCTCCTCCGGCTCGGGCAGCTTCGGCCCGCCGCGCTGGTCGTGCTCGAACAGGGTCCAGGCGACGGACTCGCCCACGTCCGGCACGGATCCCTCCGCGGGATCCCTGGACCGGCCCATCCGGTCCAGCAGCCGAAGGACGATCGCGCCGCCCTCCTCGTACCGCACGAACTCGGCGGACTGCGGTCTGCCCTCCAGCGAGCGGTAGGCCCTCACCCCGGCGCCCAGATGCGGGGTGTCGTCCGTGCGCACCGTCACCAGCGGCCGGGGCGAGGGGCGTTTCGACTCGGACCAGGCCATCGCGACGCCGGTGACCACGCCGGCGAACGCCTCGCCCGCCAGCCGCCGCCCCGCCAGCACCAGCGGGTCGTCGAGAGCCTCCTGCGCCTCGAGCTGTGCCTGGGCGGTCTCGCGTGCGGCCAGCTTCCGCGCGGCGGTCACCGCGTCGTCCCGGCGCGGCTGCGGGGGCTCACCGGCCCGCACCCGGTCCCGGTGACCCGTGTACGACCAGCGGTCACGCGTCCACCGGTCGGCGACGTGAGGTCCCTCGGGCAGCCCCCGGAGCAGGCCGATCCCGTCCCACACCGCGTCCCACGTGGGGCGCAGCACCCCGTCGAGCAGCGAGCGGATCTCCCGCTCGGCAGAGGTGAGCCGGGCCAGCTGCTCGTCGGCCGCGGCCCCGTCGGCGGCGGCCGCCAGTGCCTGGCGGGCCCGGTCGTGCCGTTCCATCACGGGTGCCAGGAGCTTGTTGTCGAACGCCGGGTCCGTGGCGGGCCCGGCGGGCGGGCACACCAACTGGCCCCCGCGGTCGCGCTCCACCTCCGCCCGGAACGCCGCCTCGGCGCCGGATCCGCCCTCCGGCGGGGCGATCCAGGCCAGCAGGGCACCCAGGTGCTGGTCCTCCAGACGGGACTGCCCGGTCGCCCAGTGCCGCCCCAGCAGATCCGTCATCGCGAGCAGCAGCGAGGAGCCGGGCACCCGGGCCCGCTCGCCGTAGTGCGTCAGCCAGCGGCCGAGCAGCGGCACGCGCGGGGGCGCCGGATAGGGGGTGTCGGGGTCCTGCTCGGCGGTCCGCCGGAACCGCATCGACCGGCCGAGCAGGCGCACGAAGTCGACGCCGGGCCTGCTGGGCACGATGAGCTGCGGCGCGTCCGCGCAGAGCTCCACCTCGACCTTGACGCGCCTGCCGGTCTCCGGGTCCGTCTCGCCGCGCTCGGCGGCCTCCACGTCGTCGGCGTATCCGTCGAGATACGGAAGCAGCGTCTCCGCGAGTTCGGCGAGGAAGGCGAACCGCAGCTCGCGGTCCCGGGGCTGGGCGACGGCCAGCAGGTGCGGCGCGTCCCGGTCGGTGCCCACGAGCGCCCCGAGCGGGGCGCCGGCCTCACCGGCGGTGGTGAGGGGGACGAACACCATCGGGCGCGGCGAGAGATGCCGGTGCCGCACGGTGGCGAGCGGCTGCGCCCGCCCGCGCTCGACCGCCTCCAGCCGGGCGAGCGCACCGATCAGCGACATCCCGGCCTCCCCACGGCGACGTCCGGCGCCTTGGCGCCGAGCGCCTCGGCTCGCAGGCGCGCCGCACGGCGCAGCGCGGCCACCGCGGGGTCGTCCGGATCGCCTGACTCGCCGCGGGCCGCCGAGAGGACCTCGGCGACGGCGCTCAGCCCGCCCAGCTCGCCCCGCACCGCTCGGCCCAGGGTTTCGACCGCGCCGGCGGAACGGGCTCGCTCGCGGCAGTGGAAGGCCAGCTCGCAGGCGGACAGGCAGTCCGGGGCGTAGGCGGAGGGGACCGACTCGACCGCCGACGCCAGTTCGCCCGGCGAGCGCGACTCCATGTCGAAGCTGAGCCCGTCGGGCAGCACCGAGGCGATCTCCTCGACCCGGGTCAGCCGTGCCAGCTGCCGCCGGGTGACGGAGAGCTGCTTGCGCACGTCGACGGCCGACCCGGTCGGCAGGTTGGAGAAGTCCTTCGGGCAGACCAGCAGGACGGAGTGGTCCACCGACGCGTCCTTCGTCACCGCCGCGACGTGCTCCAGCGCCAGCACGTACACCGCGGCCTGGCGGGCGGCCGCACCCACCTTCGACGGGTCGGCGGAGCCGTCGACCATCGGGAAGGACTTGATCTCGACCACCGTCCACCGGCCGTCGGGGTGCACGACGACCGCGTCCGGCTCGAGGTACGCGGGTGATCCCGCGACCTGAAGCGCCAGCATCGGATGGTCCAGCAGCGTCCAGGCCCCGGCTCCCGTGGCCTCGCGCAGGGCCAGCGCGGTGCGCGCCGCCCGCCCGTCCGGGCCGGCCGCAGCCAGGTCGGGAACGAGCGCCGCCCGCGGGTCGGCGACTCCGAGCAGCCCCAGCAGCGCCGCACCGCCCTCGGCCTTGACTCTCGCCTCGAACGCGTTGCCCCGCATGAAGGCGAACTGGGACTGGCCGAAGACGGCGGGTGACCCCAGAGCCCGGGCGAGCGCCGCCTTGTCCACTCCCGCGCCGTCCAGCAGTGCACGCCGCCTGCACCCGGGGTTCGCGGCAAGGGCGGCCAGCGCCCGCGCGTCGAGCGGGTGCGGCGCGGTGGACGGCCCGCGCAGCTGTGCCAGACGCTGCCGGAGCGCGGTCGCCGGCGCCTGCGGGGGAGGTCCGCTGTCGAGGGATGTGCTCACCCGCGGAAGTCTTGCATCCGCCGCCGACATCGGGGGCGCGGTCAACGTCATCGGGGCGCGGTCAACGGCGTCGGGAGCGGGGCGTCCGGCGTCGGGAGTGGCCGACGGCGTGGGGGTGCGGCCAACGGCGTGGGGGTGTGGTCAACGGCGTCGGGAGCGGGGTCAGCGGCGTGGGGGTGTGGTCAACGGCGTCGGGAGCGGGGTCAACGGCTTGGGGGTGTGGTCAACGGCGTCGGGAGCGGGGTCAACGGCTTGGGGGTGCGGTCAACGGCTTGGGGTTGTGGTCAACGGCGTCGGGAGTGGGGTCAGCGGCGTGGGGGTGCGGCCAAGGGCGTCGGGAGTGGGGCGTCCGGCGTCGGGAGCGGGGTCGCCGGGCCCCCACCGGGCCGCCGGTGCCCGCGGCCGCCCCGCTTCACCGCCGGGCGCACACCGCGGCCGCCGGTGATGATGGACTCATGGCACCGCGCATATTCCTGGGCCGACACGGCCAGACCGAATGGTCCCTGCTCGGCCGGCACACCGGCCGGACGGACATCCCCCTCCTCGACGAGGGCCGCCGCTCGGCGAAGCTCCTGGGGGAGCGGCTGCACCGGCGCCCCTGGGACGGCCTCCCGGGGGCCGAGGTGCGCACCAGCCCGCTCTCACGCGCACGCGAGACCTGCGACCTCGCCGGATTCGGTGACCGGGCGCGGGACTGGGACGCGCTGATGGAGTGGGACTACGGCGCGTACGAGGGCAGGACGCAGACGGAGATCCGGGAGGCGGACCCCGACTGGTTCATCTGGCGGGACGGCGTCCCCGTCGGGGTGCCGGGCGCGCCCTCGCGCGGGGAGACCCTGGCGGAGCTCTCCGACCGCGCCGACGGGATCGTGGAGTACGTGCGCTCGGCCGACCGCGACGTACTGGCCTTCGCGCACGGCCACATCCTGCGCGTCCTGTGCGCCCGCTGGATCGGCGAGGACGTCTCCTTCGCGGCCCGTATCAAGCTGAGCCCGGCGAGTCTCTCGGTACTCGGCTGGGCCTACGGAGCCCCGGCGGTCGAGCGCTGGAACGACACCGGCCACCTCGGCACCTGAGCCGCCCTCATGCCCGGGACCGGGCGGCGGCCGTGTGGCGGTCCAGGAACGCCGCCACACCGGCCGTGTTCCGGCGCGGCCCGAGCACCCGCGCCGTGTCGGCGAGCATCGCCCGGATGCGGGTGGACTCGAGATCGCCCTCCAGTGCGTCGAGCACCTGCTCGCCCACCGAGGCCGCCTCGGCGGGGGCCGCGGAGCGGGCGAGGTCCGCCGCCAGCTGAGCCCGGTAGAGGGCGAGGTTGCGGGCGAAGTGCGGGTCCTGGAGCGCCGCCGCCCGCTGCGCGTGCCGGGCGGCGCGGGCCCAGTCGCCGAGCGCGGACCAGCACTGCGCCTCCAGGGCCTGGAGTTCCGGCTCGCCGAAGAAGGACATCCACTCCGGGTCCCTGTCCGAGGGGCCGCGGCCGAAGTGCCTATGGGCACGGGACAGCGCGCGCTCGCAGCCGGCGCGGTCGCCCAGACCGGCCCAGGCACCCGCCTCACGCAGGGAGAGCAGGCTCAGCAGCCGGTCCGAGCCGAGCGGCCCCGCCGCGCGCTGCCCCGCCTGGGCGGCGCGCACCGCCTCCCGGTGCCGGCCGGCGTCCCGGGCGAGGAAGGAGGTGTTGCAGAAGGCGTGCGCCTCCAGTGCCGCGTCGCCGGCGAGGCGTGCGGTCGCCAGTGCCTCCGCGTAGTGGGAGCGCGCGTCCTGGAGCCGGCCCGAGTCATGGGCGAGCCACCCGACGGAGATGGCGAGTTCGCCCGCGCCCGCGGCCAGTCGGTCCGCGGTCGAGCCGCGGGTGGTGGCACCGGCGTCGAGCAGCGCGAAGGCGGCGCGCAACGGTTGTGCCGCCCGTCGGTAGAGCCCGTCCGCGCCGTGCCGGTCGTCGAGTAGCCGGATCTGCCGCACCGCGGCCTCCACGGCACTCGCCTCGGAGGCGCCGACCCGCTGCCGGGGCAGGTCGGAGCGCAGGGCTTCGGCGCCGGGCAGGGGACCGAACCCCAGGGATGCGGACGCCAGGGTGACTGTTCCGCCGGTCATGAACGCGCGACGCAGCACGTCGCTCTCCTCGTCGCTGTAGGTGTTGAAGGTGTTGAAGGTGCTGTCGGTGGTGCCGGTGGTGCCGGTGGTGCCGGTGGTGTCAGTGGTGCCGGTGGTGCCGGTGCTGTCAGTGGTCCTGTACGGCTCCGGAGGCCGAGGCGTTCGCCCGCGGCCTGCGCGGCCCCGTACCGCTTCGCGGGCCGAGAACCCCAGATCCGCCAGCGTCAGGCTGGGGAACATATGGCGGAAGACCCGTTCGTAGGCGTAGTTGGGGCAGCGGATCTCACCCGCCTCGACCCGGCCGACGTAACGGGCGTCACAGGCGACCTGCTCGCCGATCTCCCGCGCCGCCCGGCGGACCAGTGCGGCGAACTCGCCTGGCGAGCGCTGTCCCCGCAGCTGCTTGAATCTGAGGTTGGGAACTGCCCGTGACGACGCCATGGCCGAGCCCTCTCCTGTGCCACTCCCGGAGTCCTCCCGGTCATTTGGGATGCGGGATGCCTGGCTCCGGCGGAGGAAGAACGTACCTGCTGTGACGGATCCACCACGCAGCGTTTTGCCGCAAACGGGATATCTCCCCCGTGATCTGCCATGAACTGCCACCCTTTGCGGCGGCGTGCCGCCGTAGCCCTTGACGCCGACGTGCGTTGAACCACCCGGGCACGCGGTACGCGCCCCTGCTCGGCGAGGAGGTTTCCCTTGTTGGAGGTTGGCGTGGAGACCAGCGGTGGCTCACGGACGAGTGCCCAGCACCTGCCCACCCGGGAGTACAGCGTGGCACCCGGCGCGGACGTACCGGGACCAGGGGGAGCCGAGGGGCCCTGCGACCTGGTGACGGTGCCCGCCCGGCAGGGCCTCGAGGCCGTCGACATCCTGCGCCGCGGCGGCGCCCCCGTCGTCGGCCCCGTGCTCCACGACGGCAGCTGCGACACCCTCGGCTTCCTGGTGCCGCCCGGTACGGCCGCGGGCTGGGACATGCCGGGCAGTGCGTGCACCGAGACGTCGGGCCGCGGCATCCGGATCCCCGGCGCCTCCGCGGAAGCGCCGGTGGGGCCCGCCTCGGAGCCCTCGCCTGCGGGCCCCGACTGGCTGCTGCCCCCCGGTGACGCGGACCGGGTTCCGCTCACCGACCCGGTGATGCTTCGCGAGGCCCTGGGTGAGGCGGCCCGCATGATCGAGGCGGCGGACAGCATCTAGTAGTGCCGCGTCAGGCGGGGTTTGCCCGTCGGCGGCGGTGCGGTGCGGCGTTCGGTGCGGTGCGGTGCGGCGCAGGGCGCCGGATCGGCCTCGTGGTGGGCCTGCCCGGTTGGTTCGGCGACGCGGCGAGTCGCCGTGCCGGGCGTCGCGACGGTGGCGTTCCGCCGGGCGGTGTAGCCGATCAGGGACCGGCACTCGCACATCACGCCGAGCACTTCGGCCGGTTGGGGCACTCCCGGCGCCTGACCGGGCTACTTCGCGTACCGCGCCCGGCATGGACATCATCGCGAGCTGGGTGCCGGACGGCGAGGTGCATGATCGCCTGCACCACCTCGCGGGACGCGACCGTCGCGACGGGGCGAACGTCGCCTGACGCGGCCTAGCCCTGGCACTCCGGTGTGACTTCGCGATCCTGGCGTGGACGCCGGGGACGGGTACGGCCACCACGTGATCATCAAGGGCTGTGCGGACTCGGGACGGTCGTGGGCGTGTTGTGGGAGTCCGCCCCGGCCGCGGGCGGACGGAGCTACTCTCGCAACGCGCCCGAAGGCCCCCGGCGGCTCGCCGCTCGAGGCGGAACCGGCCGTGTCGAGCCGTGCCCGGCGCGCACTCCTCGCCGGCGTGGGCCGGGAGCCCGGTGTCTCCGCCGTGCGAGCCTCCGCCGGCCTTGCACGCGCATCCCCGGCCGACTCTCCCCGGCACGCGCATCCCCGGCCGACTCTCCCCGGCGGGCGGATGCCGGCGGGCGGACACCGGCAGTCGTGGTGTGAGTGCCGCGGTCGGCCGCCGCTCGGTCCCCGCGCATGACGACGGCCGTCGGGTCCCGCGGCTGACCGCCGCACCGTGCGTACGCGTCCGACTCGGTGTCCGCCGATAATGAGCGGGTGGCGAGAAACAGACAGCGCGGCCGGTCCGGGGCGGCGGAAGGGGTCGTCGAGGCCGTGGACGGCGGGCTCGCGGAGCTGATACCCGACCGCGACCGGCCCCGCGGCTGGACCCTGCTGATCGACGGAGCCCCGCAGTCCCATGTCGACCTGGACGACCCGGTCCTGCTGGCCTTCGAGTACCAGCGCCGCCTCGGTCACGTCGCCGACGTCGCCGCACCTTCCGGCCGGCCGCTGCACGCGGTCCACCTCGGTGGTGGCGCCTTCACTCTCGCGCGGTACCTCGCGGCGACCCGTCCGCGCTCCACCCAGCAGATCGTCGAGGTGGACGGACGCCTCGTCCAGCTCGTCCGGGACCGGCTGCCGCTCGACCCGGGCGCCCGGATACGGGTCCGCTCCGTCGACGCCCGGGCCGGGCTCGGCAGGCTCCCCGACGGCTGGGCCGACCTCGTCATCGCCGATGTCTTCAGCGGTGCGCGTACTCCCGCGCACCTCACCAGCACCGAGTTCCTGGCGGAGGTGCGCAGGGTGCTGAAGCCCGGTGGAACCTATGCCGCCAATCTCGCGGACGGCCCGCCGCTCACCCATCTGCGGGGGCAGATCGCCACGGCCGCGACCGTGTTCCCGGAACTCGCCCTCGTCGCCGACCCGGCCGTGCTGCGCGGCCGGCGCTTCGGGAACGCCGTGCTGGCGGGCTCGGACCGGCCGCTACCCGTGGCCGAACTGAGCCGCCGGGTGGCCGGCGACCCGCACGCCGGACGGGTCGAACACGGCAAGGCGCTCAGGGATTTCACCGGCGGCGCGGTCGCCGTCACCGACGCGGCGGCCAAGCCCTCGCCGGTACCGCCGTCCTCCGTCTTCCGCTGACGCCCAGTCCCGCCCACCCGCGCTGTGGCCGCTGCCCGCGCCGCGTTCCGACTGTTGGTTCCGAAGATGGTGCCGGTGCCGGTGCCGGTGCCGAAGACGGTGCCGGAAAGGGGGACGGGACGGCCGCCCCCAGCCCCCTACCCGCCCGCGCCGGGGCCGCTGCCCGCGCCGGGTTCCGCCGGGGCGTCCCGCCGACCCGCGCCGCGCCCGCGCCGTGCCGACCGCCCGCCGGCGTCCCGCCGGGCGGTCCCGTCGCCCCCGCCCGCCGTGCCCCGCCCGCCGTGCCCCGTGCCCCGACCATGAGGGTTCTCCGATCCCGCCCCGCCCGCGGGGCGTCCGCCCCGCGGGCCTCAGCGTTCCTCGATCTCGACGCGCGGAGCGGTGTCGTGCCAGGTGCAGAAGACGTCGATCTCCCGGCCGTTCTGCGAGAACGTCACCCTGATGTAGGTCGGCTGCTTCCAGATCTGCATCGTCCAGCTGCCCGACGGGGTCGCCGAGACCAGCTCGGCGGAGACGGGACCGATGTCGAAGGCGACCCGTCCGCCTTCGACCGTGTAACTCCTCACCGTGCCCGAGGGCGGCCGGGGCGGTGGACTCGTGCTCCGGCCGGGTGTCGCCGCCGGCTTCCCGGCCGGCGGGGTCCCCGCCGTGGATCCGCCGCCTCCTCCCGGCTCGCCACTCGGCGACGGCCCCGGCTCCGACGGCGGCTCTGACGGCGGCTCCGACGGCGGGCTGGGCGACGGCTTCGGCGCGCCGGGGTCCCGCGTGGGCGACGGCCGGGGAGCGGAGGTCCGCGGGGTGAGTGCGTCGGCCGCGATGGGCAGGGCGCGCGGCCGGTCGTACGCCGTGCCCACCATCACCGTGTGCACACCCCACCAGGAGAGCGTGACCGCCGCGCCCGTGGCGAGCGCCCACGCCGCGACGTGCAGGAGTGCTCTTCGCATCCGGGCCATAGTGCACTACGGCCCCGGCTCCTGTCCCGGGGGACTCCGTTACTCCGGATGGCGTACGGTGCGGCCCATGGCAAGTGTGCTCGTGGTCGAGGACGACCAGTTCGTGCGCTCCGCCCTCATCAGGCACTTGACCGAGGCCTCTCACAGCGTCAGGAGCGTCGGGACGGCCCTGGAGGCGCTGCGCGAAGTGGCCCATTTCCGGTTCGACGTGGTCATTCTCGACCTCGGGCTGCCTGATCTCGACGGTGCCGAGGCGCTGAAGATGCTCCGCGGCATCACCGACGTACCGGTGATCATCGCGACCGCGCGGGACGAGGAGGCGGAGATCGTGCGGCTCCTCAACGACGGCGCGGACGACTACCTCACCAAGCCGTTCTCGGTGGAGCACCTGTCGGCGCGGGTGTCGGCCGTGCTGCGCCGGTCGCGTGCCGCCGCCGGCGAGGCCCCGCCCGGCAGGGCCATCCGGGTCGGCGGTCTGTCCGTCGACCCTCTCCGCCGCCAGGCGGAGCTCGACGGCAACCGGCTCGACCTGACCCGGCGCGAGTTCGACCTGCTCGCCTTCCTCGCCGGGCGCCCCGGCGTCGTGGTGCCCCGCAGGGAACTGCTCGCCGAGGTGTGGCAGCAGTCCTACGGGGACGACCAGACCATCGACGTGCATCTGTCCTGGCTGCGGCGGAAGCTGGGGGAGACCGCGGCGCGCCCCCGCTATCTGCACACCCTTCGCGGCGTCGGGGTGAAACTGGAGCCGCCGGCATGAGGTGGGCCCTGGTCAGGGTCTCCCTGGCGGTCACCACGATGGTCGTGCTGGCCTTCGCCGTACCGCTCGGACTCGTCATCCAGGAGATGGCCAGGGACCGGGCCTTCGCCAACGCCGAGCGGCAGGCCGCCGCGATCGGCCCGACGCTGTCCATCACCACCGACCGGGACCAGCTGGAGCGGGCCGTGGCCTCCACACAGGCCGGGGCGGCCGGGCGGATGGCCGTGCACGTCCCCGCCTCGGACGAGACCGGCGGCCGGAAGCTGGAGATCGGCACCCGGCGGGCCGCCGTCAGGGACCTCGCCACCACCCAGCGGATCGGCCGCGCCTCCGTCACGGACGTCGCCGACGGCTCCGCGCTGCTCCAGCCCACCGCGCTCGGGTCGGGGAGGATCGCGGTCGTCGAGGTGTACGTTCCGGAGTCCGAGGTCGGCACCGGCGTCGCCACCGCCTGGCTGGTGCTCGCGGGCGTCGGTGCGGCGCTGGTAGTCGGCTCCGTCGCCGTGGCCGACCGGCTCGGGGCGCGGATGGTGCGCCCGGCCCAGCGGCTCGCGGGCGCCGCGCACGACCTCGGCGAAGGGCGGCTGGGGGCCAGGGTGCCCGAAGAAGGGCCCACCGAACTGCGTTCCGCCGCCGTCGCGTTCAACTCCATGGCCGACCAGGTCGTGCAGCTGCTCGCCAACGAACGCGAGCTGGCGGCCGATCTGTCGCACCGGCTGCGCACCCCGCTGACGGTGCTCCGGCTCAACGCCGCCTCGCTGGGCACGGGACCGGCGGCCGACCAGACCAGGGCCGCCGTCGAGCAGCTGGAGCGCGAGGTCGACACGATCATCCGTACGGCGCGCGAGGCCAAGCCCCAGACCCGGGCGGCCGGACCGGGCGCGGGCTGCGACGTCTCCGAAGTCGTGCGGGAGCGCATGGGGTTCTGGTCGGCCCTCGCCGAGGACGAGGAGCGCAGGGTGCGCCTCGCGGGCGTGCACCGCCCGGTGCGGGTGCCCGTGGCCGGGCCCGAACTCGCCGCCGCCCTGGACGCGCTGCTCGGCAACGTCTTCCGCCACACACCGGAGGGCACCGCCTTCTCGGTGGACGTGCACAACGGCGAGGACGCCGTGATCGTGCTCGTCTCGGACGCCGGCCCCGGCATAGCGGACCCGGAGGCGGCCCTGACCCGCGGCAACAGCGGTGCCACGGCCGGGTCGACGGGGCTCGGCCTGGACATCGTGCGGCGGGTCGCCGAGTCGACCGGTGGCGATGTGCGCATCGGGCACTCGGTGCTGGGCGGTACGGAGGTCCGGGTCTGGATCGGGCTCGGCAGCCCCGTGAAAGGCTCTGAGGGCCGGCTCGGGCAGCGCGCCAGGCGGCGTGGCAGGGGCGGTTCCGGGGGCCGGAGGGGCGCGTCGGTGTGAGGCCGTGCGGACGCGACGGCGCGGTGCCGGGGTGCGGACGCGACGGCGCGGTACCGGGGGTGCCGGGGGTGCCGGGGGTGCCGGGGGTGCCGGGGGTGCCGGGGGTGCGGCGCCGTATCGCGTTCCGGTGCGGGGGGGCCGTGCAGCGTGTGCGCGGCAGCACGGCGGGCGCTCACCCACGCGGCCGTACGGCACTCCTCCCGCAGTGCGCCCCGTACGGCATGCCTCCCGCAGCGCGCCCTGGCCGGTGGCTCCTCCCGCAGTGCGCCCCGGCCGGTGGCTCCTCCCGGCAGGCGCGCGACTCGGACTCCTCCCGGCCGGGGCGCGCGCCGCGGTGCCGGGGGTCAGCAGTCGGGGAGGACGCCCGTCCGCGCCAGCTCGGCGTACCAGCGGGCGCTGGACTTCGGGACGCGTGCCTGGGTGTCGTAGTCGACGTACACCGCGCCGAAGCGCTTTCCGTAGCCGTACGCCCACTCGAAGTTGTCCATCAGGGACCACAGGAAGTAGCCCCGGACGTCGGCGCCGTCGGTCATCGCGCGGTGCACGGCGGAGAGGTGGCCGTGGAGGTAGCGGATCCGCTCCGGGTCGTGGACCGTCCCGTCGTACCCGGGCTTGTCGGGGTACGCGGCGCCGTTCTCGGTGATCACGAGCGGCAGCCCCGGTGCTTCCCGGGTGTAGCGCATCAGCAGGTCGTACAGGCCCGTCGGGTCGACCGGCCAGCCCATGTCCGTGACGTCCCCCGGCGCCTGGTGGAAGGCGACCCCGTCGGCGCCCGGCCAGGGGGACCGCGTGCCGCCGTGGCCGTCGTTCCGCTCGGGCGGGACGTCACTGTCAGTGGCGGCCGATACAACTGACGGTGAGTAGTAGTTGATGCCCAGCGAGTCGAGGGGGTGCCGGATGACGGCCAGGTCGTCGCCGTGGACGAAGGACCAGTCCGTGAGGTGTTCCGTGTCCGACAGCAGGTCGGCGGGGTACGCGCCGTGCAGCATCGGGTCGGTGAAGACGCGGTTGGCCAGCGCGTCGATCCTCCGCCGGGCGTCCAGGTCCGCCTCGGAGTCCGTTCTGGCCCTGACCGCGCTGGGGTTGATGCTCACCGAGACCTTGCCGCGGGCGGGCAGGGCGGTGCGCAGGGCCTGGGCGGCCAGCCCGTGGCCCAGGTTCAGATGGTGCGCGGCGCGGAGGGCGGCCACCGGGTCGGTGCGGCCCGGGGCGTGCACCCCGGAGGCGTATCCCAGGAAGGCGCTGCACCAGGGCTCGTTGAGAGTGGTCCAGCGATCCACCCGGTCGCCCAGCGCCTCGGCGACGATACGGGCGTAGTCGGCGAACCGGTGCGCGGTGTCCCGCTCCGGCCAGCCGCCGACCGCCTCCAGCTCCTGCGGCAGGTCCCAGTGGTACAGGGTCAGTACGGGCGTGATCCCGTGGTCCAGCAGATCGTCGACGAGCGCCCGGTAGAAGTCGAGTCCCCGCTGGACGGCCGGGCCCCGGCCGGTCGGCTGGACCCGCGGCCAGGAGACCGAGAAGCGGTAGGCGTTGACGCCGAGCCCGGACATGAGCCGGACGTCGTCCGCGCGGCGGTGGAAGTGGTCCACGGCCACGTCACCGGTGTCCCCGTTCTCCACCTTGCCCGGTGTGTGGCTGAAGGTGTCCCAGATCGACGGTGTGCGGCCGCCCTCCCGCACGGCTCCCTCGATCTGGTAGGCGGCGGTGGCGGTGCCCCACAGGAAGCCGGGCGGAAAGCTGACGGACATGAAGAAGCTCCCGTTGTGTGCGAAGGAGACGCGAAGGAGACGCGAAGAAGACGCGAAGGAGAAGGGATGGAGGTGCGAGGGAGACGCGAGGGAGGCGCGAGGGAGACGCGAAGGGAAAGGGAGGGGAAAGGGAAACGGATGCGGCTGTCAGCCCTTGACCGCGCCCTGCATGATGCCGCCGACGATCTGTCTGCCGAAGACCACGAAGGCGAGCAGCAGCGGCAGCGTGCCCAGCAGCGCACCGGCCATGATCACGGACTGGTCGGGGATGTAGCCGCGGCCCAGTCCGGTGAGCGCCACCTGGACCGTGGGGCTGCCGTTCTGGGTGAGCGCGATGATCGGCCAGAAGAAGTCGTTCCACGCCATCACGAAGGTGAGCATGCCGAGGACCGCCATCGCGGGCCGGGCGGCGGGGAAGACCACGTGCCACACGACGCGCCAGCTGCTCGCCCCGTCCACCCGGGCCGCCTCGATCACCTCGCTCGGCAGCGCCTCGCTCAGGTACTGCCGCATGAAGAACACGCCGAAGGCGCTGACGAGCGTGGGCAGGATGACGGACTGCAGCCGGTCGGTCCAGGACAGCTCCGCGATCAGCATGTACAGCGGGACGACGCTGAGCTGCGGCGGCACCATCATCGTGCCGATCACCAGCAGCATCAGCAGGTTCTTGAACCGGAAGCGGAGCTTGGCGAAGGCGAACCCGGCGAGGGTCGAGAAGACCACGGTGCCGGCGGCGACGGTTCCCGCCACGACCGTGGTGTTGAGCAGCGCCGTGCCCATGTTGGCGTCGGTCCAGGCGATCTGGAGGTTCTTGAAGAGGTTCCCGCCGAACCAGAAGGGCGGGGGAGTCTGGGCGAGGCGGCCGTTGGTGCGGGACGCCGCGATCGCCGTCCACACGAGCGGGAAGAGCGAACCCAGGGTGAACAGGGTCAGCACGGCGTAGGTGACGCGTCCGCCGTGCAGCTGCCTGCCGGCGCGGATCCGGGGGCGCCGGACGGCGGCGGGCCCGGTGGCCGTGGGCCCGGTGGTGGTCGGTTCTCCGGTGGTCGTCGGCATGTCAGCCCCCTAGGTGCTCTTGCGGAGCCGGCGGACGATCAGCCAGTTCACCGCGCCGATCAGCAGCAGGATCAGGAACATCGTCCAGGCGATGGCGGAGGCCCGGCCGAGATGGAGGTTCACCCAGCCCTGCTCGTACAGGTACAGCCCGAGCGTCTGGAACTGGTGGTCGGCCCCGCCCGTGGCGCCGCCGCCCCCGTTGAACAGCAGCGGCTCGCCGAACAGCTGGGTGGCGCCGATGGTCGACACGACGCAGGTGAACAGGATCGTCGGCCGCAGCGACGGGATGGTCACATGCACGAACTGCTGCCAGCGGGAGGCCCCGTCGAGCGCCGCGGACTCGTACAGGTCGTTCGGGACCGCCTGCATCGCCGCCAGATAGATCAGGGCGTTGTAGCCGGTCCAGCGCCAGACGACGATCGTCGAGACGGCGATCTGCGAGGTCCACTCGCCGTTCTGCCAGTCGACCGGCTCCACCCCGGCCAGCCCCAGCGCCCAGTTGACCATGCCGTAGTCCCGCCCGAACATCAGGACGAAGACGAGCGTGGCAGCCGCGACGGACGTCGCGTACGGGGTGAGCGCCGCGACCCGGAAGAACATCGAGCCGCGCAGCTTGTAGTTCAGCAGATGGGCGATGCCCAGGGCGATCAGCAGCTGAGGGACAGTGGAGACGACCCCGATGGTGAAGGTGTTCTTCAGCGCGTTCCAGAAGAACTCGTCCTCCAGCAGCCGCGCGAAGTTCCGCAGGCCCACCCACTCCATGTCGGTCGGGGCCGTCAGCTCCACCCGGTGCAGCGACGCCCAGCCGGTGTAGAGCAGCGGGAACAGCCCGAAGGCCGCGAAGAACAGGAAGAAGGGTGCGACGAAGGCGTACGGGCTCCACCGCACATCCCGCCGGTACCAGCGGCTGCGCCGCTCCCGGCGGCGCTCCGCCGCGGCGAGGCCCCGGGTCCCGGGCCGCCGCTCCGGGGCCGCGCCCCCCTCCGCGGAGGGCGCGGTGGCAGCGGTGCCACTGGCCGTGCCGGTCACTGGTGTCATCCGTCCGGTCACTGGTCCAGCGCGTTGTCGATGGCCTTCACGGCGGCCTTCCAGCCCTCCTCGGAGGACCGGCCCTTCTGGTCGACCTGGAGCATCCCGATGTCGGCGAGGTTCTGGGCGATCACCAGGTCCTTGGGGCCGAGGATCGTGACGGGGATGCCCTCGGCGGCCCGGGAGAAGATCTCGCCGATCGGGGCGCCGCCGAAGTACTCGTGGGTGGCGCCGGACACGGCGGGCAGCGAGTAGGCGGCCCTGGCGCTGGGGAAGCTGCCGCGCTTCTCGAAGAGCTTCGCCTGCTGCTCGGGTGCGGTCAGCCAGGCCGCGAGCTTCGCCGCCTCGGTGGTGTTCCTGCCCGCCTTGGGCACCGTCAGGAACGAACCGCCCCAGTTGCTGGGCTTCGGCGCGGGCGCGACGTCCCACTTGCCCTTCCCGGCCGCTCCGCTCTTGTCCTGGATGTAGCCGAGCATCCACGCCGGGCAGGAGACCGTGGCGAAGGTGCCGTTGGCGTAGCCCTGGTCCCAGGCGGGGGTGAACTGCTGGAGCCTGCCGGTCAGTCCCTCGGTCGCGAAGGCGGCGGCGATGTCCCAGGCCTCCTTCACGGCAGGGCTGGTCTTGTACACGACCTCGCCGTTCTCGTCGTAGAAGCGCTTGGCGCTGCCGCCGGTGACCGCGGCCATGATCCCGGACGCGGAGTCCACGAAGGCGGTGCCCTTGGACGCCTTGGCCTTGAACTGCCTGCCTGCCGCCAGGTACTTGCCCCAGTCACCGGCCCAGAGCCTGCCGACGGCCTCGCGGTCGGTCGGCAGTCCCGCCTCGGCGAAGAGGTCCTTGCGGTAGCAGATGCCCTGTGGGCCGATGTCGGTGCCGAGCCCGACGGTCTTCCCGTCCCCGGACGTGGCCTGCGCCCACTTCCACGGCAGGAACGCGTCCTTGCTGACGCCCTCGGTCCCGCCGAGGTCGACGAGCTTGTCCGCCTGGGTGGCGGTGATCTCGGCGATGTTGTTGACCTCGACGGCCTGGATGTCCGCGAGGCCGCTGCCGGTGCCCAGGTGGGTGAGCAGCTGCGGGTAGTAGTTCTCGTTGCGCTCGATCGAGGTCTGCTTGATCTCGATGTGCTCGTTGAGCTTCATGTACTCGTCGTAGAGCCCGGCCTCCTTGAAGCCGAAGGCCCCGAAGACTCCCACGGTGAGGGTGGTCCTGCCCTTGCCGCCGCCCCCGCCGTCGGCGGATCTGCCGGTGGTCTCGCCGTCCTCGGCGCAGCCGGCGAGCAGCCCGGCGCCCAGTGCCGCGACGACCGCCAGGATTACGGTCCTGCGCATTGCGTCCTCCTAGTGCCCTGACGTGCCGACCCCCGCCGACTCCTCCGGTGTGCTGTGCCGATGGGGTGAAGCTGCGGCTCGGGCCGGAACGTACGGGTTGTGAAGGGGCCGGGGAGAGTGGGAGCGCTCCCATCTGTGATGGGTTGAAGGGTTGCGGCTTCACGCGGGACTGTCAAGACTTCCTGCGCGTAGTGTTCTCGGGACAGGGAGGACGGGAGGCGGATCATGGTGGGTCGCCGGGATTCCGGTACCCCCGCGGGGGGCGGGGCGCGCACGGTCTCCCCGGGCGGGGCCAGGGGCTCGGGACGCGGCGGGGGCAGGCCGACCCTCGAGGAGGTCGCCGCCCGGGCAGGCGTGGGCCGGGGCACGGTCTCCCGGGTGATCAACGGTTCGCCACGGGTGAGTGACACGACCCGCGCCGCCGTCGAGGCCGCCGTCGCCGAACTCGGCTACGTACCCAACCGTGCCGCCCGCGCGCTCGCCGCCAACCGCACCGACGCCATCGCACTGGTCGTCCCCGAGTCCGAGGCGCGGTTCTTCGCCGAGCCGTACTTCTCCGACATCGTGCGCGGTGTCGGCGCGGCCCTCGCCGACACCGACATGCAACTGCTGCTCACCTTCGCGGGTTCGGACCGGGAGCGCCGCAGGCTGGCCGGCTACCTCGCGGCCGGCCGGGTCGACGGTGTGCTGCTGGTGTCGGTGCACGCCGACGACCCGCTGCCCGATCTGCTGGAGCAGTTGGGCATCCCCGCAGTGATCAGCGGCCGCCGCTCGGCCGACGACCCCCTCGCCGCCGTCGACTCCGACAACACCGGAGGCGGCCGCGCCGCCGTCGTCCACCTGCTGGCCCGTGGCCGCCGGACCATCGCGACGATCACGGGACGCCTCGACGTCTACGCAGCCCAGTGCCGCCTGGAAGGCTACCGGGAGGCGCTCGCGGAGTCCGGCGCGCCGCCCGACGAACGGCTGGTGGAGCGCGCCGACTTCACCGAGGAGGGCGGCCGCCGTGCGATGCGCGCACTGCTGGACCGCTGCCCCTCGCTGGACGCGGTCTTCGCCGCCTCGGACGTCATGGCCGCGGGTGCCCGCCAGGTGCTGCGCGAAGCGGGCCGGCGCATTCCGGACGACGTGGCCCTGGTCGGCTTCGACGACTCCGCCGTGGCCCGCCACATGGATCCGGCCCTCACCAGCGTCCGTCAGCCCATCGAGGAGATGGGCCGTACGATGGCGGGCCTGCTGCTGAGGGAGATCGCCGACCGCGGCGGCCCGGAGCGGCCGAGGATCGTCCTGCCGACCGAGCTGGTGGTCAGGGACTCCTCGTAGCGGCCGGGATGCCCCGCGACATGCGGTCTCCCGCGGCCTCGGATCTTCCCGCGACGTGCGATCTCCCGTGGTCCCGGTCAGCGGCCGAAGCGCGCGGCCCGAAGCCGGCGGCCCGGGCCCGCGGTTTGGGTCAGCGGCCGAGTGTCCCGGCGCGGGCCGCGCGACGGCGCGACCGGGCCCGGTCAGGAAGCCGAGCCACCGGGACACCGGTCTCACACCGGTGCCGTCTCCGCAGCGTCGGTACCGGCGTCCTGCAGCACCGCCGGCATCCCGTCCACCAGCACCACCACCTCGGCCAGGTCTCCGTCCGCGGAGCGCCCCACCCATACGGGGTGAATGCCGTCGCCGGTCGTCGCGAAGGCGACCAGCTCGCCGCCCGAGGCCTCGTCCTGAGTGCGCAGGAAGTACATGGAGTCGGGTACGTCCGGGCCGACATCCGGCTCCCCGTGGGCAAGGTGTCGCTCGAAGAGCCGGTGGAGCGACTCCCAGGCGCCCGCGTCGGCGAAGCAGCCAGTCGCACCGTCGGTACCGAAGCCGAAGATCTCGTGCTCCCCGAGCAGACGGGGGTCGTCATCCGGACCGAGTCCCATCTCCCACGACAAGGCGGGGGACTCGCTGATGCGCAGCCGGACCGCCGTGGTGTCCGTACGGGTGACCCGGCCCTGGCTCCACTCGCAGTCGTAGCCCACACGAACCCGGCCTTCTTCGAGCACGTACTCCCCGGGCGAGACGGAGACCGTGATGGCGGGCCCGTCGTCGGAGAGGCCGTCCGGTCCTGAGACGGCCAGCAGGCCACTCGGCACACGCAGAGTCCCGGACCGGCGCGGCTCCACGACGGTCATCTCGGGGTGGTATCCGTCGGTCATGCGCGTCCCGGGCCGGAAGAGCGCGTCGATCGGCCCGGGGCGCCCGGGCTGCGGTGGCCGCCAGCAGGATGCAGGGGGGACGGAGACGTCGTCGCCGGCGCCCTCGGTGCCCGCACCCGGGCCGAGCGGCGCGGGCCGGAGCGTCACCGGCCCCGGCACCCTCTGCCAGAGGACGGAGACGAGCGGCCAATTCCCGAACCCGGGGCGGTCCTGCCAACGCTGCACGTCAGCGCCCGGTAACGTGACGAACCTCCGTCCCCGCGTACCCTGCGGTTCTTGCGAAACGGAGCCCTTGCCGTCCGGAAACAGCTCCATACTGGAGCGGGGACACCACTCGTCGAACTCCGCCATCTCCGGGCCGGTGTACCGCCACGCGCGGATACGGCGGCTGAGCAGCCGGCTCTGGTCGTCCAGCAGCCGCAGGTCCAGCTCGTCGGTGCGGCGGCCCTGGTCGTCGTAGAGCCACAGGCCGACGTAGTGGTCCCGCCAGGAGACGAGCCGGACCTCCAGCGGAACCCGCCTCCCCGGGATCCGGTACACCACGACGTACGGCAGCCCCGCGCGATCCCGTTCCCGCGCCGCCTCGGCCGTCAGCTGCCACCACGGCGCCCGCGCCTCAAGGTCCCACGCCTGCGCGTACGCCGCCTCGATGACCGTCACCGGGTCCTGATCCCCACCCATGCCGACACCATCCGCTCTGCCTGATCGTGACGGACACGGTAGACGCCGCCACCGACAACGGCCGCTGCAACGGCCAGCAGAACTCACGGGCCGGCCGGGGCGGTGTCACGTCGTTCACAGGACCGTGAGGCGGCCGGTGAGCAGGGTCTCGTGGTTGGCGAAGAGGGCGTCGAGGCGGAAAGGCCGGTCGAGGTCGGCGGTCCACTTCGCGTCGGGGAGGTCCTGGTGATCGTGGGCGCGGACGATGCGGGCGCGTACGGCTTGCGTGAGGATCCACCGGGCCTGTTGCTGCTCGCCGGGGGTACCGGCCCAGCTGGTGCGGGCGAGGAGCCACAGAGCGGCGCCGGCGGCCGCGGGGTTCATGTCCGGGGCGGTGACGGCGACGATGGCGATGTCACCGAGGCCGCGGGCGTCACCGGACCGGGTGGTGTACGCGACCGTGAGCCCTTCGAGGGGGAAGAGCGTCACGCGAGAGCGGGTGCTGATGGGGGAGGGCTGCTTCGGCACCGGTCTTTCCGTTCTGTGTCGAGCGGGCGGACCGCCGTGCTGTGCGGCCCGCTCCCGTCGGATGGGTCAGCAGCAGGGCCCGTCGCCGCAGCACGTCGGCGGGTTGCACTCTCCGGCCCTGCCCCACAGGCGGTCGTCGACGAGGAAGCCGGCCTCCCGGATCCGGGCGACGACGTCCACCATCAGCCCCTGGGTGCGGAGCTTGCTGTTGGGCGCGTGGTGCAGGAAGTAGCCGAAGTTACGCTCGCACCACCGTGCGTACTCGACACTGTGCAGAAGGAAGGTGTGCCAGCCCGGGTCCACGGACGCGGACGGTGCCATGACGTCACCCGACTTGGTGGTGCCCATGACGTAGAGGAGGGCGATGGCCTGGTCCTGGACCCGCTCGGCGACGATGCGTTCCAGGCCGTACTCGCTCGCGCAGAAGTCGACGAGCCGGTCGAAGAACTCGGGCTCGACGAGGTCACGGCCTCGGCGCGGGTCCACGGTCACAGCGGTCATGTGATGCTCCTTCGGTGTGTGCTCGGCGCGGGGCCTGCCCCGTGCCGTCTGGGCGCCGCCGCGGCAACGGACGCGGGCAGGGCCACCTGGCGGGCTACTCGCGCGCGCCGTCCAGCCGCATCTCGCGCGTGGCCTGGAGCCACTCGAGGTCGGCGAGAACGTCGTCGGTCACGTCCTTGCGGATCGGCCCACTCTGGGGCGATGCGGGTTTCTCCGATGCAGGGGGCGGAGTCAATGCGCTCACCGCTTTCGCGGGGCGGAGAGGTTCTCGTAGTGGTCACACAGGGACGACACCGACGACGCCGGCTTCCGCGCCCGGCGGTACGCGGCGTAGGCGCCGGAGCCTGCCGTGGTGTGCAACCTGCGCCACGCCTCGTCCACCCCGACCTGCGCGACCTCGGCGGGCATGTCCCCGGCGGGCTGGTGAGTGATGAGTGTGCGGATCTCGGGGACCAGGCGCTCGACGTAGCCGCGCATTTCGGCGGTCAGCTCGTCCAGCTGCGGCTGCGGCCCGTCCATGAGAATGACGCGCCGCGCGGCCTCCCGCATCGAATGGACATCGAGCCCCGGCTCCGCGGTGGTTGCGGCGGCCTCAGCCCTCGATCTGCGGTTCGTCATGCTCCCGGCTCCCTCGCTGGTCGGATTGGTGACCAGAATGGCGCTGGGCGGAGGGTGCAACGCTCACAGATTTGTGAGCGTTGCCGGCGAGCATGCAGGTGTCAGAGACCGATCCACGCGGCCAGATGACCGAGGCTGTCGGAGGTACGGCGGGAAAGGTGGACCAGGCCTCTGACGGTCTCCCTTGCACCCGGGTGATACCGCGTCTGTTCCGGAGCTGCGTGGCGCGCCTCGACGACGGACTTGAGTGCGGCCTCGGTTCGGCCGGTCTCCATCTCCGAACGGGCTCGGTCGATGAGGAAGTGCGCTCGCCGAGAGGTGGCCGTGCTCGCCGGCAGTTTGATGTGTCGGGCCTGCTGTACTGCGTCGTCGTAGTGGCGCATCTCCACTGCCGCGGACATCCTGTGCAGGGCGACGTTCGTCGGGCCGAAGGAGAGCCAGTACGCGTCCGAGGCGTCGCCCGTCCGCTTGGCGTACGCCTCGGCTTCGCCGAGGTGGGTGTCGACAGCGGTCCCGTTGGCGGCCCGGGCCGCGATCACCGACGCACCGAGGTGCAGCTGGCCTGCGACTGCGAGGGCTTTTCGGTCCTGGTCGGCCTGGTCGAGCGCGCTGTGACCGGAACGGATAAGCCGCTGCCCGATGACGTACTCGCCTTCGCGGAAGTACACCAGCGCGCGCATGTACTGGCGGACGGCGCCGAGGCACGGGTCGGAGGCGCGCTGCGCGGCCCAGTCCATGCGGTCGAGGGCGACGGCGCTGAGGTCGTAGTAGCCGAGCTTGACGGAGATGTCGTGGGCCGTGCGGTACGTGGAGGCGAGGGCTTGCCACACATCCCGGCCTGGGGCGCGGTAGGCGGTGGTGGTGAGTTCGGCGATGACGCCGGGGAGGGCCCGGGCGGCCTTCCTCAAGTGGGTCGCGCGAATGTCCGCGCACAGTTGGTCGGCGGCGCCCATTAGGCGCCCGGTGGCCCGGGTGGTGAGGTGCGGGTCGTCCCCGAGGTCGTACAGGTCGAGGGCCTCGCGGATCGGGCGCACCAGTTCGGCCAGACGGTCCCGCTGGAGATCGGTCCCATAGGGCTGTCCTGTGAGCGCTGTGACGTCGATGCGTAGGGCATGGGCTACGGCCGCGACGAAGTCCACGGTGGCGGGTCGGGCGCCGCACTCTACCTGGTTGAGCAGGCTGTACGAGTAAGGGAGGTGGTCGGCAAGCTGCTTCTGCGTGAGCCTGGCCAGTCTCCGCTGCTCCCTGATGCGGTCACCCGTGCTGTCGGCATCCAGATCGGCCATACCAGGCTCCGTTCCTTGCAGGCACTCGGCACGGTACTCGTACGTATCGGTGTTGGTGAGCGCTTCCGCCTCCCGCTCCACCCGGTTCGGCGACGGTCCTGTGTGATCGGATGTGCGCATGACGAGGACCCTGTACCTGTTCGGAAGCGCGGCCCCGCCGGTTTTCGACGTCGCGCGAGTCGTCGAAGACGCCCACGGCCGGGGGTGGGACGTGTGCTTGGGCCTCACGCCCACGGCGGCACGCTGGCTCGGGGACAGTCTCAGTGGACTCGAGGCGCTGACCGGCCACCCGGTCCGGTCGGAGTACAAGCTGCCCGGGCAACCTGACGCCTGGCCGAAGGCCGACGCCATCCTGGTTGCGCCGGCCACCTTCAACACGATCAACGCGTGGGCCCTGGGCCTCACCGAACGCTTCGTCGTCGGTGTCGTGGCAGAGGGCGTCGGCAAGGGCATTCCGATCGCGACGATGCCGTGTGTGAACGCGGCTTACGTGCAACACCGGGCGTTCGGGCGAAGCGTGGCAGAGCTTCGCTCCATGGGTGTGACGGTGCTGTACGGCGAGGGCGGGTTCGTCCCCAACCAACCGGGTCAGGGGCGGCCGGATGCCTACCCGTGGGACCGCGCACTCGCCGCGGCCGCGGAACTGCTCGAGTCCAGCGGCTGACTGTCGGCGTGTGTTGCTTGCTCAGAGGTCGCCGGGTCGCCCGGTAGCCCTTCCGCGCGCCCGAGGATCACACGAGCCATCCGCTTCGGCGCTCTGCTGCGGCGATGAAGAAGGAGATCCTCCTGATCCCGCGGCTCGGAAGAGGCGGTGCCGCGGCTGGAACCCTGCTCGGCGAGGGGGAGGCGGCGGTGCGCGCACGCCGGGCGGCAGCCCGCGCGGGATCCGGCCGGGCCCGAGGACGGGCCACGGGACCGTGTCCATGCCGGGGGAGTGCGAACCGCTCTGCTCAGGGGCCAGGAGGGTGCTGCCCCGAAGCCGGCAGCGTGAGGCGGCACCGCCGGTCTTTCGACGCCTTCCGCAGCTTGTCATGGCATTGCGGGGCAAGCCGGTCGGAACCGCACTCGACCAGCGTCCGAGGGGAAACAAGATCAGCCGGTGACCCGCTTCCACGGTCACCGGCTGATCGTCCAGGGTGAGTGACGGGACTCGAACCCGCGGCATCCTGGACCACAACCAGGTGCTCTACCAGCTGAGCTACACCCACCATGACCGGTCGTTCTCCCGACCGGCCGAGAAAAAGTGTACAGGGTCCGAGAGGGTGCTCGCGCCCGTGTTTCCGGCGGTTCGGTGCGAGCCCCTCCGCCTGGCCGTAGGGGGCCGCAGGGCACTCCGCCGTACGCGGGACGCACGGCCCGTGCGCGCCTCCTCCGTACGGACCCCGGTACGCGAGCGCCGAGGCGGCGACTCGTGCGTGGCGCGGTGCGGGCGCGGTGCCGGGGGAGGCCGGTGCGGGGTGGGTGTGGGGGCGGGTGTGGGGGCGGGTGTGAGGGCGACAGGCCGTCGGGGGCGCGCCGCGCGGTCTGGGCGCGGGGTGCCGGGAGGCGCGCCGACACCGGGGTCTCACGTACGGGTGCAGGCGGTCCGCGCGCCCGGATCCGCGCCCGGATCAGGCGGGAGTGTGCACGGTTCGCCGCACCGGGGTGCGAGTGGGCCGGTGCCGGACGTCCGCCCGGATCGCGCGCGAGAGGCGCCATGATGCCGCCCGGGTCCTCCAGGGCGGCGCGGACGATCCCGGCGGGAGGAGGTGCCCGTCGGGAGGAGGTGCCCGGCGGGGCCGGGTCGGGGACGTGGCCGGAGGGGCGCCGGGACGACCGGGCAGGGATGCCCCTGCACACGGTCCCGTTCCCGTTCCCGGTCCCGGGAACGGGACCGCGCCGGGCGGGGCAGCGTCCGCGCTGCCCCGCCCGGCGCGGGCGGGTCACTGCGGCGCGGCCGTCACATGGCGCGCCGCGATCGTCTTCGCGGTGTCCGAGTCGGGGCCCGGCTGCGGGACGAAGATCGCCTCTCGGTAGTAGCGCAGCTCGGCGATCGATTCCCTGATGTCGGCGAGCGCCCGGTGGTTGCCGTTCTTCTCCGGACTGTTGAAGTACGCCCTCGGGTACCAGCGGCGGGCCAGCTCCTTCACCGAGGAGACATCCACGATCCGGTAGTGGAGGTACTCCTCCACCCTCGGCATGTCGCGGAGCAGGAAACCGCGGTCGGTGCCGACCGAGTTCCCGCACAGCGGAGCCCTGCCGGGCTCCTTGACGTGCTCACGCACGTAGGTGAGGACCTGGTCCTCGGCCTCGGCCAGGGTGGCCCCGGCCGCGAGTTCGCCGAGGAGGCCCGAGGCGGTGTGCATCTGCCGCACCACCTCGGGCATGGTCTCCAGCGCCTGGTCCGGGGGGCGGATCACGATGTCCACCCCTTCACCGAGCACGTTCAGTTCCGAGTCGGTGACCAGCGCGGCCACCTCGATGAGTGCGTCGTCGGCCAGCGAGAGCCCGGTCATCTCGCAGTCGATCCACACCATGCGATCGTTCATGCGTCCTACCTTATGGCGCACTCCGCTGGCCGGGGAGCGCCGGACGTCCCGGGGTGTAGGCGTCCGGTCCGGGCCTGCCCGGTTCCGGTGAACCGTGGGACGCGCCCATCGCCGCCGCGGGCCTTCTCGGGTGCCCCGGGGGCATCCGGTCGGGTACGACGGGCTGCTCCACCGCGGAGGCCACCGGTTCGCCCCCCGGACGTCTGGCCCGGTAGGCCGCCCGGTACGCGGCCGGCGACGAGCCCAGCTGGCGGCGGAAGTGCCCGCGCAGCGCCACCGGGGAGCGGAAGCCGCAGCGACCCGCGACCTCGTCGACCGAGTAGTCGGAGGTCTCGAGCAGCCGCTGCGCCTGAAGCACCCGCTGGGTGATCAGCCACTGCAGGGGAGCGCTCCCGGTGAGCGAGCGGAACCTGCGGTCGAAGGTCCGTCTGCTCATGTACGCACGGGCCGCCAGGGTCTCCACGTCGAACTGCTCGTGGAGGTGCTCCAGCGCCCAGGCCACGACCTCGGCGAGCGGGTCGGAGCCGATCTCCTCGGGTAAAGACCTGTCGAGGTAGCGCTCCTGCCCGCCGCTGCGCCGCGGCGGGACGACCAGCCGGCGGGCCAGTGCCCCGGCGGCCTCGGCACCGTGGTCCGACCGCACGATGTGCAGGCAGAGGTCGATGCCGGCCGCGGTACCGGCGGAGGTGAGGACGTCGCCGTCGTCGACGAAGAGCTCCCGCGGGTCCACGTGGACCGACGGATAGCGCTTGGCGAGCGTCGGCGCGTACATCCAGTGCGTGGTCGCCGGGCGGCTGTCCAGCAGCCCCGCGGCGGCCAGCACGAAAGCCCCGGTGCACAGCCCCACGATGCGGGCGCCCTCTTCATGGGCGCGGCGCAGGGCGTCCAACGCCTCCGGTGGTGGTGGTGAGGTGATGGACCGCCAGGCCGGTACGACGACCGTGCCCGCTCTGCCTATCGCCTCCAGCCCGTAGGGCGCGGTGAGTTCGAGTCCCCCTGTGGTCCGCAGGGGGCCCTCCTCGCCGGCGCACACGAGCAGCCGGTAGCGGGGAACTCCGGCGTCCTGCCGGTCGATTCCGAACACCGAGAGCGGAATGGAACTCTCGAAGATGGGACCGCCGCTGAACAGCAGCACCGCCACCACTTCCCTGCGGCGGCGCCCGGACAGCTTCCTTACGGCCTCCGGCGCGGCGGAGTCCTGACTCATGACGCTAAGCCCCCCTCGGTGTTCGCGTCTCCCCGTTCTTGTCGGGCCTGTCGCTCCTGCACGTTTCCCCTCGGTTCTGCACGAGTCCCCAGACTGCGATACTCATGATCGAATCTACTGCGTCCCGTGGTGCCGGCGTGACAAGTTCCGGAATCGGCACATTGTCGACAAGGCAACTTGGCGTAAAGCATTCGATCACGAAGCGTTGCATCCCGAGGCCGTGCTGGGAAGTGTGCGATGCGCGCATGGCCCATCCCCGTAGGGTGCGCGGGGCGCACTCGGCCCTTTCTCCCCAGGTGGCACGGGGGTTGACGGGCCGTTTCCGCAAGGAAGGCCCATGCCGGTGAAGTTGGCTGAAAACATATGGGTGCGCGCGTGCGAATCCGTCAGTTCCGGGTGGTGCGCCGTGCCCGGCGGCCCCTGCGCCGGCGGCTTCCGCCCTGGCGTCCCCGCGGTCCGGCGGGGCGCGGGGACGCCCGCCGGGACCGACGCGTCAGCGCGCCGCAGGCCCCGGTCACGGCTGCCAGGCCGACCGCGATCACGATGGCGCCGCGAGCGGATGTGCCGTACGCCACAAGAACGGCCGGGACGACCGCGCAGCCGAAAGTTGCCCATCGAACCATTTCGGCCGCGGCGTCGCCCGCAGGGGTGCGGGCGGTGGCGGTGGCGGGTCTCCCGGGGTCGATCCCGGCGGCGCGGGCGTCTGGGGTGGTGCGGGTGAAGGGGGCGCTGCGGCCGGCCGTTCCGCCGCCGCGCGCGCGGAACGCGGGCTCGCGGGGTGCGGTGGCCGCCGCCCGGCGTGCGGCCGTCGTCCGTGGCGCTCTGCGCTGGCCCCGTGGGGGCGTCCGGCGCGGAGGCGGGGCGAGGGCGGGGGCGGCCGGGGATGCGGGCACGGAAGCTCCTGGAGGGCGGAGGGCGGAGGGCGGAGGGCGGAGTGGAGGGCAGAGTGGAGAGTGGAGGAGCGGCGGGTGACGGGCGGGAGGCCGGGGCAGCGGCTCCGATTCACCGGCGGGGGGCGGGGGTTCGCCGGTGCGGGTGCCGACACGTCGGCCGGGTCAGCGGCAGTTCGCCGGCAGACCGCCGACAGGCCGCCGGCAGGCCGCCGGCAGGTCAACGAGGAGCGCAGCCGCCCGGTCACTGGCACGTCCTCTGCTCCGGCGGTTCTCCGGTGCCTGCCGCTCTTCCGCGGCTCCGTGCCGCCCGCCGGGAATGCGCGGCCCGCGAGGGGCCCCGGCGGGCCTCCGGGGTGAAGCCTGTACGGTGCAGGCGCCATTGCCATACGGAGTGTGCTCGTGCATGCTCCCTGGGACGTATGTTTCTTGGCTTGCCGGGAGCGGACACGCGAGTTCCCGGCGGGCGAGGACGAGTTCTGGGCAGGCAAGGAGTGACGCCGTACCCTTGGGGGTAGGGGGTTGGGAAGATGATTCCCGGACAGAGCTCCGCCGCCAACCATCACCCTCCCATGAGGATCTGAACGCCGAGACAACCGATGGCCGGTCACGAAACTCCCGAACCCGCGGACCGCAAGCAGGTCGCCGACCCCCTGTCGGATCTGCAGGCGGCGGACCAGTCGCGCCGCGCCTGCGATCCCGCCTTCCGGCACGGTGTCGTGGTCGGCTTCGACGGATCGACCTCCAGTGAGCGGGCGCTCGCCTACGCGATCGGCATGGCCAGCCGTTCCGGCTCCGGCCTGATCATCGTGCATGTCGCCAACCGCCTTCCCACCACGGTGTGGGCCGGCTGCGAACCGCCCGTCTTCGTCGATGTCCCGGACCACCGCACCGAGGTGCTGGGACTCGAACTCGCCTGTGCGGACTACCTCTCCGAGGTGCCGTGGATCCTCGTCGAGCGCGGCGGCGACATCTGCAACGAACTCGAGGAGGTCGGCCGGGAGTACTCGGCGGACGCCATCGTGGTCGGCTCCACCCATGGCATCGTGGGGCGCATTTTCGGCTCGGTCGCCGGGCGGCTGGCCCGCCGTGCGCAGCGCCCCGTCGTCGTCATCCCCTAGCCGTCATCCCCTGGTCGCCATCCTCTGCTCGGCGTCCCCCGGGGCGTGTCGCGAGAGCGGTTCCGTCCGCCGCAGGCCAGGAGGGGCCTTCATGACGCGCCCCAGCTCTCAGAGGGCGCACGAGTCCCTTGCGTACCAGCGTTCTCGCAGGTCGAGGCCTGTTGGTAACTTTTTGACGACCGTCATGGCTACTCGGTCGTACGGGGTGGATTGTGCGCTTGTGAAGGGTAGATAAGGGTGGCTGGGAATCAGCACCACACGCGCACGAAGGGAGCCCGCCGTGGACAAGGACGTCTCCGCGGGAAGCGCCACGACAACCACTCTCGGCCAACTCGCACTGGGCCTGACACTGCTGGCCTTCGGGGTCGGCAACACCGGTGTGATCGACAATGTCGCGGCGTCCGACGCCGCAGCCCTCGCCACCTGGGTGGGCGGGGTCGCCCTGTTCGTCGTCGGGATGCTCGAGTTCCGGGCGGGCGACGGCGGTGCGGGCACGGCCTTCGCGGGCCTCGGCGCCTTCTGGTTCACCTGGGGCATGGGCACCGGCGCCGAGGTCTCGGCGGAGGCCGCCGGGCTGTTCATGCTCCTGTTCGCGCTCCTGGCGCTCACCCTGACCCTGGGTGCGTCCGGTTCCGGCATCCTCGGCCAGGGCGTGTACGGCCTGCTGTGTGTGTCGATGCTGCTCCTGGCGATCGCCTCGTTCGCCGGGAACGACGGGCTGGCCAAGGCCGGCGGCTGGGCCGGCGCGGTCGCGGGCCTCGCGGCCTGGTACGGCGCCACCGCGGCGCTGGCGCACTGGCCGACCTTCACCGGGCGAGCCGCGGGCCGGGGTGTGACGGCCACCGGCTGAGCGGCGGGTCGCCGGCACGGGCCGTCGGACGCCGGCGACGGAAAGAGGCGGCCCCCTCGCGGCACAGGTGGCGTGCGCGAGGGGGCCGCCGTCCCTTCCGGGGCGGGGTCACGGCGGGGCCGGACCGGGGCCGCCCCGCCCAGCCCCGAGCCCCCCAGCTCCGAACTGCCCAGCCCCGAACTGCCCAGCTCCGAGCCGCCCCGGACTGCCCCGCCCCGAGCCGGGCCGCGCGCGAACTACTCCACGGTGACCGACTTGGCCAGGTTGCGCGGCTTGTCGATGTCCCTGCCGAGGGACAGGGCCGTGTGGTACGCGAAGAGCTGGAGCGGGATCCCCATGAGGATCGGGTCCAGCTCGTCCTCGTTCTTGGGGACGAGGATCGTGTGGTCGGCCTTCTCCTGCTCCTGGTGGGCGACCGCGAGGATCCGGCCGCTGCGGGCCTTGATCTCCTCCAGCGCGGCGCGGTTCTTCTCCAGCAGCTCGTCGTCCGGGACGATCGCGACCGTCGGCAGCGCCGGCTCGATCAGCGCCAGCGGACCATGCTTCAGCTCGGAGGCCGGGTAGGCCTCGGCGTGGATGTAGGAGATCTCCTTGAGCTTCAGGGAGGCCTCGAGCGCCACCGGATAGCCGCGGACCCGGCCGATGAACATCATCGACCTGGCGTCGGCGTACTCGTCCGCCAGCTTCCTGATCTCGTCCTCGGACTCGAGGATCTCCGAGATCTGGGCGGGCAGCCTGCGCAGGCCCTCGATGATCCGCTTGCCGTCGGCGACGGACAGGTCGCGGATCCGGCCCAGGTGCAGCGCGAGCAGCGCGAAGGCGACGACCGTGTTGGTGAAGCACTTGGTGGAGACGACGCAGACCTCCGGTCCCGCGTGCACGTACACGCCGCCGTCCGTCTCCCGGGCGATCGCGGAGCCGACCACGTTCACGACGCCGAGGACGCGGGCGCCCTTGCGCTTGAGTTCCTGGACGGCCGCGAGCACGTCGTAGGTCTCACCGGACTGGGAGACGGCGATGTAGAGGGTGTCGGGGTCCACGACCGGGTTGCGGTAGCGGAACTCGGAGGCCGGCTCGGAGTCTGCGGGGACGCGGGCCAGGGACTCGATGAGCCCGGCACCGATGAGTCCCGCGTGGTAGGAGGTGCCGCAGCCGAGGATCTTCACCCGGCGGATGCCGCGGGCCTCACGCGCGTCCAGGTTCAGGCCGCCCAGGTGCACCGTGGAGAACCGGTCGTCGATCCGGCCGCGCAGCACGCGGTCGACGGCGTCGGCCTGCTCCGAGATCTCCTTGTGCATGTAGGTGTCGTGGCCGCCCATGTCGTACGAGGCGGCCTCCCACTCGACCGTCTCGGGCGTGGCGGTGGTCCGCGTGCCCGTGGTCGTGTACGTACGGAAGTCGTCGGCCTTCAGGGTGGCCATCTCGCCGTCGTTGAGGGTGACGACCTGGCGCGTGTGGGCGACCAGTGCGGCGACGTCGGAGGCGACGAACATCTCCTTCTCGCCGACGCCGAGGACGACGGGGGAGCCGTTGCGGGCGACGACGACGCGGTCGCTGAAGTCGGCGTGCATCACGGCGATGCCGTAGGTGCCCTCGACGACCTTCAGCGCCTCGCGGACCTTCTCCTCCAGGGACTCGGCCTGGGAGCGGGCGATCAGGTGGGTCAGGACCTCGGTGTCGGTCTCGGAGGCGAAGACGACGCCGTCGGCCTCCAGCTTGGCGCGCAGCTCGGACGCGTTGTCGACGATGCCGTTGTGGACGACCGCGACCTTGTTCTCGGGGTCCATATGGGGGTGCGCGTTGTGGTCGCTGGGGGCGCCGTGCGTGGCCCAGCGGGTGTGGGCGATGCCGGTGGTACCGGCGAAGCGCTTGGGGACGCGGGCCTCCAGGTCGCGGACCCGCCCCTTGGCCTTGACCATCTTCAGGCCGGTGCCCTTGGGGCTGGTGATCACCATGCCCGCGGAGTCGTAGCCCCGGTACTCCAGCCTCGCCAGCCCCTCCAGCAGCAGCGGCGCGACATCGCGCTTCCCGATGTAACCGACGATTCCGCACATAGAGACTCTGCCCCTCCAACGACGTTCCTGTGTGTGTGCCCGGCCGCGCCGCACGCGGGGTGCGCGGCGCACGCGGTCTCCGCGGCGGCTCAGCCGTAGACGATGCGGCGCAGCTGCCGGAGCGAGAGTTCCGGGGGAGCCACCGCGCGGTACGGCAGCTCGGCTGCGATCCGCTCGAAGATCTCCGTGTTCACGCCGCCGCCGGCCTGTAGCTCCCGGTGGCGGCGGCGGACGAACTCCTCGGTCGTCTCGTCGAAGAACGCCAGCACGTCCAGCACCACCCGGGCGGCCTCACCGCGCCGGAGCGCGGTGCTGCGCACCAGATGGTCGATGAGGTCGTCATGCGACGTACGGCGTTCGAGCACCCGTAGATACTGGGGTGCCGCCGGGGTGAAACGCAAGATTCCTGCCCGTTTTCGGGCATGAACCCGCGTGATCATGGTTACAGCCGCTGTCTGCGCCTGTCCTGCGCCTGTCCTGCGCCTGTCCTGCGCCTGTCCTGCGCCTGTCCTGGCACCTGTCCTGGCACCTGCCCTGCGCCTGCGCTGCGCCTGCGCTGTGCTTGTCCTGCGCCTGTCCCGCGGGCCGCTCCGCGGGCCGTTCGGACGCGGGCGCGGACCCCTCGCCGGGCTGCGGAGAGCCGTCCGCCGCCCGGTCCCTGCGGGCACCCTCGCCGGGCGCCGGGCGACGGGAACTCCGCCCGGTGCTCGCGGTCGACGCGGCCGGGGTGCCCCGCCATGGGTCGGACGCGGTCCGTGCCCCGGGGAAGTCCCCCGGGAGTCCCCCGGGAGCCCCCGGAACCCCGGAAGTCCCCCGGCGACCCGGCCCGGCACCCGCGGGGAGAGACCGCCGGCGCCGCCGTGGAACACCGGGCACGAGGACGGGCCGCGGCGGGGCGGGCGCCCCGCGAAGGACCGTGCTCCGCAGGGCGCCCGCCCGCTCCTCCGCCCGCCTGGCCGTCGGTCCGGCCGCCCGCTCCTCCGTCCGCCCGCGCCTCCGCCCGCCTGGCCGTCGGTCCGCCCGCTCCTCCGCCCGCCCGCGCCTCCGCCCTCCCGGCCTACCGGAACCGCGCGATCGGGTTCTCCAGGTCGCCCACCAGCTGGAGGGCGGCCGACGGGTCGGCCAGGTCCACCATCTGCCTGTTGTCGCGCAGCTGGAGCCGGTTGAGGCAGGACAGCGCGAACTCCGGCGCGAACATGTCGTACCGGGCGAACTTCTCCGCCAGGTGCGGCATGGACTCCTGGTAGCCGGTGACGCACTCGGCGACCGTCCGCCAGAACGCGTCCTCGTCCAGCACGCCCTCGGTGACCAGCGCCGCCGAGAGGAACCGGAAGAAGCAGTCGAAGACGTCGGTGAAGACCGACAGCAGCTTCATGTCCTCGGGGACCTCGGCGCGCACCCGCTCGACCGCGGGCGGAAGGACAGCGTCCGGGTCCATCACGCAGATCTCCTCGGCGATGTCCTTGAAGATCGCGCGGTTCACCGTGCCGTCCCGGTCGAGCACCAGGATGACGTTCTCCCCGTGCGGCATGTAGACCAGGTCGTACGCGTAGAAGCAGTGCAGCACCGGCAGGAGGTAGGCGTCCAGATACCGGCGCAGCCACTGCTCGGGGGTCAGGCCCGACCCGGTGATCAGTGCACCGGCGAGGGACTTCCCGGAGCGGTCGGTGTGCAGCAGTGCGGCCATCGTCGCCAGCCGCTCCCCGTCCTGAAGGGCGGGCACCGGGCTTTCGCGCCAGAGGGCCGCCAGCATCTTCCGGTAGGGGGAGAAGCGGTCCGTCGCGGCCTCGTACTCCAGGTGCCGGTACCCGACCGCGGCGCGCTCGCGGATGATCGAGAAGCGCGCCGCCGTCAGTACCCGGTCGCTCGCGATCAGGGCGGCCAGCCAGTCGTTGATGGCGGGCGTGGCCTCCATGTACGCGGCGGACAGTCCCCGCATGAAGCCCATGTTGATCACGGACATGGCCGTCTTCACATAGTGCTTCGACGGGTCGCCGGTGTTGAAGAAGGTGCGGATCGACTGCTGGGCGAGGTACTCGTCGTCGCCCTCGCCGAGCAGGACCAGCCGCCGCCGGGCCACCTCGGCGGCGAAGGTGACGGAGAGCTTGTTCCACCACTGCCAGGGGTGCACGGGCATCAGCAGATAGTCCCCGGGGTCCAGCCCGAGGTCGCGCAGCCGGGCGTCGAACCGGTCGAGCGCCTGCTGCCCCAGTTCGGCCCGCATCAGGTTCTCGTAGCCGAGGTCGCCGCAGGAGGTGAACGCGGCGCGCGAGCGGTGGGCGGCGACCCACAGCAGCCGGACCGGGGCCGCGGCCTCCGGCGCGTACCGGTGGTACTCGTGGATGCCGAAGCCGAGCCGTCCGTTGTTGGCGACGAAGCAGGGGTGGCCCTCGGTCATCCCGGTCTCGATGTCCTGGAACCCGGCGCGGCCGAGTTCGGCCGCGGACACCTCGGGCTTGGCGAGCTTGTACGCCGTGCCGGACAGGGTGGAGGAGATCTCCTCCAGGTACACCGGCAGGATCTCGTCGGACAGGCCGAGCGCGCCGCGCAGCTCGGTGAAGAACGCCAGTGCGTCCAGCGGGAGTTCGGTGCCGTCGCGGTGGCGGGTCACGGAGTCCGCCTCGACCTGCCAGTGGTCGAGGGCCAGCCGCCCGGCGGTGAAGCGGTACTCGGTCCTGCCGTCGTCGCTGGACACGGACCAGCGGCCGTCCCCGAGGTCCCTCGGCGCGAGCAGCCGCTCGTGGGAGAACTCGGCGAGGCCCTTGCGGACCAGCTGCCGGTCGGCCTCGGCCCACAGCTCCGGGGTGAGGTGGGAGACGCTGTCGATCGCCGTGGTCATCGCGGCACCTCCGTACCGCCGGTGGCCGCCTCGAACCGCTCACGTGTGCAGAAGCTCAGCAGCGCCTTCTTCTCGGGCTTCCGTATCTCCCGCTCGGGCACGAAGCCGACCGCTTCGTTGAGCGCGTGCACGGCCCTGTTGCCGACGTCCGGTTCGACGACGATCCGCCGGGTCGCCGGGTCGGCGAACAACTCCCGCACCACCGCGGTGATCACGGCCCGGGTGAAGCCGTGGATCGGGGTGCCGGTCGGGGCGACCAGGAAGTGCATGCCGACATCGCCCGGCTCGGGCTCGTACAGACCGACCAGCTCCACATGGCGGGGGTCGTAGCGCTCCATCAGAAAGGCCGGTTCGCCGTCGTGCAGCCCCATGAACGCCTCGTGGTGCTCGTGGGCGGCGATCCTCCGGTACTCGCGCTCGACGTCCTCGAGTCCCGCGTTCTGCATCATCCAGAACGCGGCCTTGGGGTCGGTGACCCAGCGGTGCAGCAGTTCGGCGTCGCTCGGGGTCCGGCCGCCGGAGGGGGCGGGCGCCGGGGTCTCCCCGCCGGCGGCGGGGGAGAGGTCGAGGGGACGGAAGGAGAACGTCCCCAGGGCGGGGGTGGTGGTGCTCATACGGCGAACTCCTGGAACGCGATGGTCTTCTCCACGGGGTAGTACTCGCTGCCGAGCATCTCGGCGATGAGATAGGCGTTGCGGTACGGGCCCATGCCCAGGTCGGGCGAGGTGATGGAGTGCGTGTGCACCCCCGCGTTCTGGAGGAAGACGCCGCGCCCCGTGGTGTCGACGGAGTAGTTGCGGGCGACGTCGAAGCGGCCCCGGCCGTCCCAGCGCAGCCGGTCGCGCACGGGTTCGAGGAAGCCGGGGACGACGTAGCGGTAGCCGGTGGCGAGGATCAGGCCCTCGGTGCGGATCTCGAAGTCCTTCTCCTGCTCCTCCTGGCGCAGCCCCAGCGTGTACGTGCCGTCCTCGTGGGAGGCCGTGCGCAGCGCGGTGTTGGTGAGCAGTCGGGTCGGCACCGGGCCGGCGAGGCTCTTCTGGTAGAGCAGGTCGAAGATCTCGTTGATGAGTTCTCCGTCGATGCCCTTGAAGAGGCTCTTCTGCTGGTTCTCCAGCCGGTAGCGGGTGGCCTCCGGCAGCGCGTGGAAGTAGTCCACGTACTCGGGGGAGGTCATCTCCAGGGTCAGCTTGGTGTACTCCAGCGGGAAGAACCGCGGGGAGCGGGTGACCCAGTTGAGCCGGTAGCCGTGCACGTCGATCCCGGAGAGCAGGTCCTGGTAGATCTCCGCGGCGCTCTGGCCGCTGCCGACGAGGGTGATCGACTCCTTGCGCTGCAACTCCTCCCTGGCCTGGAGGTAGCCGGAGTTGTGGATGAAGTCGCCGCCGAGGCCGCGGCAGGAGTCCGGGACGTACGGAGGGGTGCCGGTGCCCAGGACGAGCCTGCGTCCGCGGAACGTCTCGCCGGCGGCCGTGTGCACCGCGTAGACCTCGTCCGCCGCCTCGAACTCGACCCGGGTGACCGTGGTGCCGAAGCGGATGCTGCGCAGCTTCGCCGCGGCCCAGCGGCAGTAGTCGTTGTACTCGGTGCGCAGCGGGTAGAAGTTCTCGCGGATGTAGAAGGAGTAGAGCCGGCCCTGCTCCTTGAGGTAGTTGAGGAAGGAGTAGGGCGACGTCGGGTCGGCGAGGGTGACCAGGTCCGACATGAACGGGGTCTGCAGATGGGCGCCGTCGAGGAACATGCCGGAGTGCCACTCGAAGTCCGGCTTGGACTCGAGGAAGAGGCCGTTCAGCTCCTCGACGGGCTCGGTGAGGCAGGCGAGGCCGAGGTTGAACGGACCGAGCCCGATACCGATGAAGTCGTGGATGTCTCGGTGCTCAGGAGGCGTGGACAAGGTTCTCTCCCAGGTACTGCTCGGCGTGGCCGGCTATGAGGTCGAGGACGGCGGCGATGTCGGACGCGGTCGTCTCGGGGTTGAGCAGGGTGAACTTCAGGTACTGGCGGCCGTCGACCCTGGTTCCGGCGACGACGGCCTCCCCGGAGGCGAACAGGGCCTTGCGGGCGTACAGGTTCGCGCGGTCGATCTCCGCGGGGGAGGCGACCCGCCCCGGGATGCAGCGGAACACCAGGGTGGACAGCCGGGGCTCGGCGACGACGTCGTAGCGGGGGTCGGCGGCGAGCAGCCGCCAGCCCTCGGCGGCGAGGTCGCACACCTCGTCGAAGAGCCGGCCGACTCCGTCCGCGCCCATGACGCGCAGGGTCATCCACAGTTTGAGGGCGTCGAAGCGGCGGGTGGTCTGGAGGGACTTGTCGACCTGGTTGGGAATCCCCTCCTCCACCGTGCGCCGGGGGTTGAGGTAGTCGGCGTGGTGGGTGGCATGCCGCAGCGTGGCCCCGTCGCGGACCAGCAGGGCGGACGAACTCACCGGCTGGAAGAAGGACTTGTGGTAGTCGACGGTCACCGAGTCGGCGTGCTGGATGCCCTCCAGGAGCCCGCGGCGGGTCGGTGAGGCGAGGAGCCCGCAGCCGTAGGCGGCGTCGACGTGCATCCAGGCGCCGTGCTCCTCGCACAGTGCGGCGATCTCGGGAAGCGGGTCGATGGACCCGAAGTCGGTGGTGCCGGCGGTGGCGACGACCGCCATGGGGGCCAGTCCGGCGCGCCGGCACCCGTCCAGCTCGGCGGCGAGGGCGACGGTCTGCATCCGCCGGTCCCGGTCGACGGGCACGGACACCACCGCGTCCGGGGCGAGCCCCAGCAGGCCGGCGGACTTCTGGACGCTGAAGTGGCTGCACTCGGAGGCGAGGACGCGCAGCTTCGACAGGTCCTCCCGGTCAGCGGGCTTCACCTCCTCGCGGGCGAGCAGCAGCGCCTGCAGGTTGGACTGGCTGCCCCCGCTGGTGAACACGCCGTCCGCGGCCGGGCCGAGGCCGATCCGCCCGGTGGTCCAGTCGACGAGCCTGCGCTCGATCAGCGTGCCGCCGGCGCTCTGGTCCCAGGTGTCCAGGGAGGAGTTGACGGCGGAGAGGACCGCCTCGGCCACCAGGGCGGGGATGACCACGGGGCAGTTGAGGTGGCCGAGGTAGCGGGGATGGTGGAAGTAGACCGCGTCGCGCAGATACACCCGCTCCAGTTCGTCCAGCGCGGCGGAGGGGTCGCCGAGCGGCTGGTCGAGGTCGACCGCGGCGATCGCCGGGGCCAGCCCGTCCGGGGAGATCCCGGTGAACGGCCGGGTGGTCGTGGCGAGTTTGTCCGCCACCCGCTCGACTCCTTCGGTCACCAGGCTGCGGTAGTGCTCCGCCGTTGTGCCGTTGAGCAGGTGCGAGCGCATCGTGGTGGTCCTCCCGGTGCGGGGACGTGGCAGGGCCCGCCCCTGGGGGCGGTGGCGGGCGGTGGGGCGACTGGAACTTAGGTTAGCCTAACCTGAAGTGCTGCTTCTGTCGGCCCCTACGGCACGGACGGGAGGGCGAGTTGGCTCACACCCGGCGGGCCCGCGGAAGCGGCACACGGCGCTGCGGCCCCGTCGCTGGTGCGACGGGGCCGCAGCCGACGGCGACGGGGAGGCGGCGGCCGGGGGCGCCCGGTGGGCTCCGCCAACCGCGCCAACCGCGCCAACCGCGCCAACCGCGCCAACCGCGCCAACCGCGCCGGCCGGCGCCGCGGCCAACCCGCCCTGGCCGACGCAGAGTCCGACGCAGGGGCCGACTGCCGTGAGCCGGTGGGGCCTTGTGGGTCTACTCGCCGTCGTCGGGGGCCTCCCGCAGGGCGTCCTCGCTGAGGCCCCTGCGCCAGTAGCCGACGAACGTGACCCGGCGGCGGTCGAGTCCGCGCTCGCCGACGAGATGCCGGCGCAGCGCCTTCACCGAACCCGACTCGCCCGCGATCCACGCATACGGTGAGCTACCGGCGAACTCGGCGGCGCGCACGGCCTCCACCGCCCGGGGCGCCCCCTCGTCCCGCACCAGCCAGGTGACCGCGGCCTCGGCCGCGGTCGCGAACTCCGTACGGTCCCCGGCGTGCGGCACCTCGATCCAGACCTGCGCGCGGATCCCGGGCGGCAGCCACTCCAGGACGGCCGAGGCGGCGGGCAGCGCCGTCTCGTCCGCCCAGATCAGCACGGAGTCGGCGTCCCCGGGCAGCCGGAAGCGGACCGCGGTGTTGTCGGCGACCGCCGGGCCGAGGACCGTCACCCGGTCTCCAGCGGAGGCCCGCTGCGCCCAGCGGCACGCCGGGCCGCCGTCCTCGTGCACCGCGAAGTCGATGTCGATCTCGCCGTGTTCACCGGCGTCGGGGCGCTGTGCGCGGACCGTGTACGAGCGCATCACGGCCCGTTCGCCTTCCGGCAGCGCCCGCCAGGCGCCGAGGCGCGCGTACATGTCCCGCTCCCCGGGGAGCGGGATGACGGGCTCCTCCTGCCCCGGGTGCGGCAGGAAGAGCGAGAGGGACTGGTCGCGCCCTCCGGAGGCGAAGGCCCGGAGGGCCTCCCCTCCGGGGCCTTCGGACCGGGAGGCGCCCCCGCCGAAGGTGACCCGGATCAGCGACGGGCCGAGCCGGCGCGTCCGCACGACCTGGAGGGGGAAGAAGCGAAACGGTGCGGCCGCGGCTGCCGGCATGGGTCAGGCGACCTTCTTCGCGTTCTCGATGGCCTGGGCCAGGTCGTCGAGGATCGGCGTGCACTTCTCGTACGAGTAGACCGGCTCGGTGACGCGCGGGACGACCTGGCCGGCCCTGACGGCGGGCAGCTGGGCCCAGGTCGGCTTGGACTTCAGCGCGTCGGGCTGGAGGGCCGAGGCGCGGTTGTCCATCATGATGACGTCGGCCTCGTACTTGTCGACGTTCTCCCAGCTGAGGCCCTCGAACCAGCCGCCCTCGTCGAGGCTCCCCGGCGTCACGAAGTTGACGCCGAGTTCCTTGAAGTACAGCGTGTCGGTCGGCCGCGCCGGGCTGGAGACGTAGAACAGCTCGGCGCTCGCGGAGCCGACCAGCACCCTGATCTCCGGCTTGGCCCTGGCGGCGGCGCGCAGCCGGGCCGCGGCCTTCTCGAAGGCGGCCTTGGCGTCCGTGATCTTCTTGGTCCCGACGTCGGCGCCGAGGGACTCGGCCAGTTCGACATGGCGCTGGAGGACCTTCGGCATCGTCTGGTCGGCGGCCGAGAGGGCGACGCTCGGGGCCAGCTTCAGGATCTTGTCCTTGGACTCGTCCGGCACGTACCAGAGGGAGCCCTTCTCCCACATGTCGGTGATGAGCACGTCCGGCGCCAGCGCCGCGTACTGCTCGACGTTGAACTCGCCCCAGACGTTGCCGAGGACCTTGACCTTGTCGATGTCGAGGTCGCCCGCCTGGACGTCCGGTGTCCTGGTGCCCTTGGCCTTGTCCTCGACGTACGTGGGGCCGAAGACGCCCTTCACCTCGATGCCGAGGTCGTGGAGCGCGGCCGCCATGCCGGTGAAGGCGACGATGTTCTCCGGCGTGGCCTCGGTCTTGGCGACCTGGCCGCGGTCGTCCTTGAACTGCCAGGGGCCGGACGTCGCTCCGGCAGTCGTCTCGGCGTCCTTTCCGCCCCCGCACGCGGTGAGCGCGGCGCCGATCCCGAGGGCACCTCCGGCGGCGAGCAGTCCACGGCGGGTGAGGGTTACGGCTCTGGCATCGGGCATGGCGGAGTCGCTTTCTGACGTGCCGGGTTCGGCCATCGGGCAGATTCGAAGATAGGTTAGCCTAACCTCAGATCGGCCTGTTCGTCCGGGGGTGCGCCCTGAGTGCGGGACACCCCGGCTCCGGACCCGGCCCGACCCGGCCCGGTGCCGAAGGCGGCCCGGAGCGCTGCGGCGTTGCCGGGCCGGTATCGGGTGGCGCGCCGGTACGGGGCGGCTGACCGGCACGGGGCGCCGGCACGAAGTGGTTCACCGGCACGGGGCGGCTGACCGGTACGGGGCGCCGGCACGAAGTGGTTCACCGGCACGGGGCGGCTGACCGGCACGGGGCGGCTGACCGGCACGGGGCGGCTGACCGGTACGGGGCGGCTGACCGGTACGGGGCGCCGGCACGAAGTGGTTCACCGGCACGGGGCGGCTGACCGGCACGGGGTGGTTGACCGGTACGGGGCGTCGGTACGGGGTGGTTGACCGGCACAGGGCGCCGGCACGAAGTGGTTGACCGGCACGAAGTGGTTGACCGGTACGGGGTGGTTGACCGGTACGGGGCGGCGGGCGGAGTTCTGCGCCACGGGGGAGGACGCGGTGCTCCGCCCACCCTCGTGGCCCGGCAGGCCGTGGCGGGTACCCCGGGTCGCAGGGTGCCCGCGGTGGCTCGGGATCCGCTGGGCTGGCTGGGCTGGCTGGGCTGTCGTGGGATCGGCGCCCGGCGGAGGGGCGCTGCTCACGGCCGAAGGGCTGCCGCCGCCGGATCGACCCCGGCTCGGGGGTTATTCCGGGCGGCCGGTTCCCACCAGCGGCCCGTCGGGTCCGCCCTCCCCGAGGGATCGGCCGGAGCCGCCCGGCCCCTCCGGCCCCTCCGGCGCGCCCGGCCCGCCGGGCCCCCGGGCCTCCAGGCGGGCGTCCTTCATCAGCAGCGCCGCCGCCAGACCGGCCAGCAGCACCGGCACGGCGCAGAGGAAGACGGTCGACAGCGCGTTTCCGTAGACCTCCGCCACCGCTCCGGCGGTCCCGGGGTCGAGGGTGGCGGCCCGCGCCGGGTCCCATGTGCCCTCCACGACGCTGTCCGCCGTGTCCGCCGGCAGCAGCCGGGCGGCTTCGGCTCCGAGCCGGGCGTTGAGGACCGAGCCGAACACCGTGGCGCCGAAGGCCGTGCCCAGGTTCCGGGCGAGCCCCACGGTGGAGGTGCTGACCCCGATGTGCTCCCTGGGCGCCGTGCTCTGGGCGACGAGCGTGGTCACCTGGGCGGAGAGGCCGGCGCCGATGCCCATGACGGCGAGCAGCAGGGCGATGGCCGCGGCCCCGCCGTCCGCCGCGGTCAGCGACATGGACGCGGCGGCAGCGGCGGCGAGCGCGGTGCTGGCCACCGGGAACCACTTGTACCGCCCCGTCCTGGCGATGACCTGCCCCGCCACCACGGTCGCCGCCGCCATGCAGAGCATCGCGGGAAGGAACAGGAGTCCGATCCGCGAGGCGCTCACCCCGGCCACCGTCCGGAGGTAGAGCGGTACGAAGTTGACGCAGCCGAAGAAGGCGAAGCTGACCGTGAAGGCCACCGCCGTGCAGATCGTGAACGTCCGGTCCCCGAACAGTTTCAGGGGGACGACCGGTTCGGCCGCCGACCGCTCCCGGAGCAGCCATCCCGCGGCCAGTACGAGTGCCCCGGCGCCGAGTGCGACGACGGCCGGCCGGCCCCACCCGTGGCGGCCGGCCAGGTCGGTCGCGAGGACCAGGCAGGCGATGAGTCCGGCGAGGAGCGCGATACCGGCGTGGTCGACGCGCGGGCGGGTCGTGCGGGGGCCGGTGGTGCCGGGCAGCAGGAGCCGGATGCCGGCCAGTGCGAGCAGGCCGAGCGGAATGTTGACGTAGAAGATCCACCGCCAGCCCAGCTGGTCGGTCAGGGCGCCGCCGACGAGCGGGCCCGCGAGGTTGGCGACGACCATGACCGCCGCGAACCACCCCTGGTACCTGGCGCGTTGCCGGGGCGGCAGCAGATCGCCGAGCACGGCGAACGCGCTCACCTGGAGCCCTCCGCCGCCGAGCCCCTGAAGCGCGCGGAAGGCGATGAGCTGGCCCATGGAGTCGGCCGTACCGCAGGCCGCCGATCCGGCGAGGAAGACCACGACGGCCGACAGGTAGACCGCCCGGCGGCCGAAGAGGTCGCCGAGCTTGCCGTAGACGGGCATGGCCACGCTGAAGGTGAGCATGTACGAGGTGAAGGTCCAGCTGTACAGGTCGAGCGCGCCCAGATCCGCGGTGAGGCTGGGGCCGGCGGTCGCGGTGATCGACTGGTCCGTCATCGACATCGCGCTGGTGAGCAGCAGGGACCCGAGCAGGAGGGGGAAGCGGGGTGGCAGTGGACCGTGTGGCGGGGTGGCGGGGGCCTGTCCCGGCGGACGGCCGGCGGCGGGTCCGGTCATCGGTCACTCCTGGGGAAGGATAAGGTGACTTTGCAATCATATGCTTTCGGCATGTGAATGTCTTCTGTAGGGTAACGGCGAAAACCGTTCTCCATCGGGGGATTTGTGTGACCGCTCGATGATCGACACCTTCGGTCGAGTGCCGCTCAAGCAGAAGTCAAGTGATCGACCTCACGCTCACGACGTGCATCAGGCCGTATCAGATGCAATCCACGGGAGGGTCAGTGCTGCAGATCGGGTTACTTGGAACCCTGCAAGTCGTGCACGACGGCACGCACGTCACGCCGTCCGCTCCGAAGGTCCGTCAGGTCCTCGCCCTGCTCGCGCTGCGGGCCAACAGTACGGTTCCGCTGCATCAACTGGTCGAGGAACTATGGGAAGAGCGTCCGCCGTCCAGTGCGGCCACCACTCTCCAGACGTACATCTACCAACTGCGCAAGCTGCCGGGGCTGAGCGAGTCGGGGCGTGCCGACCCCGGCGCGCCCCTCGGAGCGCTGCTGACCACCCCCGGCGGCTACCGGCTGTCGGTCCCCGAGGGCTGTCTGGACAGCCGGAGGTTCGCCGACCTCGCCACCCGCGGCAGACGAGCGATGGAGGAGGGAGCGGTCAGCGAAGCCGCCGCCACGCTTCATCGGGCCCTCGCCGTCTGGCGGGGGCCCGCTCTCTGTGACCTGGCCCCGGGGCCGATCGCGGGCATCGACGCCCTGCGGCTCGAGGAGCAGCGCTACGAGGTCCTGGAGGAGCGCATCGACGCGGATCTGCTGCTCGGCCGCCACCACCGCCTGATCAGCGAGCTGACCGCACTGGCCGCGGACAACCCCACCCGGGAGGGGCTGCACGCCAAGCTCATGCTGGCGCTCTACCGGGCTGGCCGGCGGCCGGACGCGCTGGAGGTCTTCCAGCGGATACGCCAGGTCCTCAGCCGGGAGCTGGGCCTGGAGCCCTGTTCCGAGCTCCAGCGGCTGCACCAGCAGGTACTGGCCGGCGACCCCGGGCTCGACCTCCCCGCGGGGACGGCGGTGCAGGGGCCGCCGTCCGGGCAGCCTCCCGTGACCCTGCCCGCCGACGTCCCGCTGATCGGCCGGGAGGCCGAACTCGCCCGGGCCCGCCGGGCGCTGACGGAGTCCGCGGGCCGGGACCGCCCGCGGTGCGTCTCGGTGGCGGGTGCCCCCGGCGTGGGCACCACGGCCTTCGCCGTCGCCCTCGCCCACCGCCTGGGCGACGTCTTCCCCGACGGCCGGCTCTATGTGTCCTTCGGGGATCCCGCCGGTCCGCGCGGAGTCGACGAGGTGCTGGCCGACCTGCTCCAGGCGGTCGGCCACCGGCGCTCCGAGCTGCCCGCGGGCCGGGCGGACCGGGCCCGGATGTTCCGGTGCTGGACCGCGGGGCGGCGGGTGCTGCTCGTCGTCGACGACGTGGCGGCGGCACACCAGGTCACCGACCTGGTGCCGGCGCACGCCGGCTCGGCCGTCCTGGCCGCCGGCTACCGGCGCCTGTACGGCGGCGGGTTCGGGACGTCCATGGACCTGCTGCCGATCGGCCCAGACCAGTCGCACGAACTCTTCCTGGGCGCACTGGGCCGGGACCGGCTCCCGGGCGGCGGCGCGTGCCTGCACCGGGTGCTCGACCTCTTCGGCGGCCTGCCGGGCCCGATGGTCGAGGCCGTGGGCATGCTGGCGCTGCGGCCGCACTGGTCGCTGCGGCAGCTCGTCGACTGGATGAACCGCGACCGGCACACCGGGGTCCCGCACCAGCGGCCGCACCCGTTCCACCATGTGCTCCGGCGCTGCGGGGGGTTGGGGCACCGCCAGTACGACACGCTGGCCAAGCTGGCCTGCGAGGGGGACGGCGCGCTGACGGTGGAGGAGGCGTCCCGGATCCTGGGGCTGGAGGCGGACGACACCGAGGAACTGCTGGAGGAACTGCTCGAGTTCCTCCTCCTGGAGGTGGATCTCGTGCGCGACGGGTCCTCCGAGCGGTTCTTCAGGTACCGGCTGCCGCCGCTGCTCCGGATGGCCCTGCGCACGACGCCGGTGCGTGCCCTGGCCTGACCCGTTCCGTACCGGCCGGGCGTGCGGCGGCGCCGCACCGGAGGCGGGCAGGGGGTGGCTGACCGGGCGCCCCCTGCCCGCGTACCGGCGGACCCTCACAGCTCCACGCGGCCGCCGTGCTCCAGGAGCCAGCGGTTGACCTGAAGGGCCATCTCCACGTTCATCCGGTGCAGCCAGTCCCGCGCCTCGGCCTCTCCCGCCGGACCGGTGACCCGGCGCGCCTTCCCCAGGTCCAGCAGCGGCAGCACCGGCGAGGACGGGTCGGCCAGCACCTCCGCGAACTCCTGGTGCAGGGCCTTGGTGTATGTCGCGTCCTGGCTCACCGGGAAGGGGGCCTTGGGGCGTTCCAGCACCTGCTCGGGCAGCAGGTCCGCGGCGGCCGCCCGCAGCAGGCTCTTCTCCCTGCCGTCGAAGGTCTTCATCTCCCAGGGGATGTTGTACGCGTACTGGACCAGCCGGTGGTCGCAGAACGGAACCCGCACCTCCAGCCCCGAGGCCATGCTGAGCCGGTCGTTGCGCTCCAGCAGCCGGGGGAGCCAGTGGGTCAGGTGGAGATGGCACACCTCCCGGGCACGGCGCTCCTGCGGGTCCTCGCCGGCCAGCCGGGGGATGCCCGCCATGGCCTGGGAGTAGCGCTCCGCGTAGTAGGCGGGCATGTCGAGGCGGGACGCGAAGTCCGCGGACAGCAGCCCCCGCCCCAGGCCCGCGCGGGTTCCCGGGTGCCACTGCTCGAAGGCGACCCAGGGGAACTGCTCCTCGTCGGCCAGGTCGGGGATGTGCACCCAGCTGTAGCCGCCGAAGATCTCGTCGGCGCTCTCGCCCGTCAGCGCGACCCTGGAGTGGCGGCTCACTCCCGCGAACGCCTGGTACGTGGAGGTGTCCATGTCCCCGAAAGGGGCCGGGACGTCCTGTGCGCGCAGCACGGCGCGGCGCGCCGCCGGGGCGGTCAGGTCCGCCGTGGTCAGCTCGATCTCCAGGTGGTCGGCGCCGATGTGCCCGGCGACGGCCCGGGCGTACGGGGCGTCGGGGGCGCTGCGCACCAGATCGGGCTGGAAGTTGTCGCTGTATCCGCTGTAGGTGACGGTCGTGGTGCGGACCGGGCCGGCGCCCTCGCGGGCCAGGGCGCGGGCGGCGAGCGCGGCGACGGTGCTGGAGTCGAGGCCGCCGGAGAGCAGCACGCTCAGCGGCACGTCGGAGACCAGCTCGCGGGCGACGCTGCTCTCCAGCAGCTCGCGCACCGTCCGTACGGTGCCGTCGAGGCCGTCCTCGTGCGGGCGGGCCTCCAGCTGCCAGTAGCGGCGCAGGGACACCTCGCCGTCCGGCCCGTACGTCAGGGTGTGACCGGGCGGCAGGTCGCGGATGTCGCGGTGGACGCTCTCGCCGGGGGCGCGGGCCATGGAGAAGAGCACCCGGAGGCCGTCGAGGTCGACGTCCGGGCGGACGGCGGGGTGGGCGAGCAGGGTCTTCGGTTCGGATCCGAACACCAGGCACTCGGCGGTCCGCGCGTAGGAGAGCGGCTTGATGCCGAAGCGGTCGCGGGCCAGCAGCACCGTGCGCCGGCCCGGGTCCCACACGGCGAAGGCGAACATGCCCTCCAGCCGCTCGACGCACCGCTCGCCCCACTCCAGGTACGCCCGGAGTACCACCTCGGTGTCGCTGCGGGTGCGGAAGCGGTGTCCGAGGCCGGCCAGCTCGGTGCGCAGCTCCCGGAAGTTGTAGACCTCCCCGTTGTAGGCGAGCACCGCCCGCGGTTCGCCGTCCTGCCGTCCCGCCTCCGGAGCGGCCTCCATCGGCTGGCGGCCGCCTTCCGCGTCGATGACCGCCAGCCTGGTGTGGATCAGCGTGGCGTGCCGGTCCGCCCGGATGCCCCGGTCGTCCGGGCCGCGGCAGGCCATCGTCCGCGCCATGCCCTCGGCGAGTCCGGGGTCCTCCCGGACCGGGCTGCCCCAGCGGCCGGCCCAGCCTGCGATGCCGCACATTCGGGATCTCCTTCCATGGCCTGTCGGTTGCGCTGGCCGCAAAGCTCCCCCCGGGCGCTCGAAGCCGCGTGGAGGGCCGCTGGACCGTTTCCGGCTCCGGTTCCGTCACGGGACCGGACCTCGGTCCGGCACGGAACCGCGGCGGAAGGCCGGGATCAGGACGGCGCCGACGGTGAGGTGCAGCAGCACCAGGGTGATCCGGTTTCCGGTGGTCAGGCCCGCGCCGAACAGCGGCGCGAAGAGCGAGAGGGCCAGCACCAGCGACGCGGCGCCGGTCCACAGGACCGGGGCGCGACCGGTCAGCCGCTCGAGCAGCACCAGCAGGCCCCATCCCAGCAGCGAGACCACCGCCGACCCGATGATCACGGCCGGGAGGAGGAGCTCGCTGGTGGTCGTCGAGCCGGGGCCGTCCGGAATCCTCAGGTCGATTCCGAGGGCGGAGTGGGCGACCAGCCAGATCAGTGCGTCGGCCAGCACGGCGCCGGCGACGGCGAGAGCGCGGACGCGCACCGGGCCGCCGCTGCCGGCGCGTGCGGGGACGGTGGGGAGTGTGGACATCTCGGGCCTCCTTCAGCTCGCACGGGCGTCCGCGCCCACTGCGCATGTCCGCTCACGCATGTCATGCATGCCCGTCACACATGCGTGACTCACGCACATAATGGTGCCACACCCGGAAATGTCCCGTCCAGTCACATGCGGGTAACCTGGAAAAGGTGAGCACCTCAGACCCGATCCAGAAGAGGAGCCGTCCCCGGGGCGGCCCGGAGAAGAGCGGCCCGGAGAAGAGCGGCCCGGAGAAGAGCGGCGCCGCGGACCCGGCCGTGCTCGACGCCGTCGAGCTGGCGATGATCCGCATCCGCCGCAGGCAGTCCCGGCGGAGCCTGGCCAGGCCCGTCGTCAGGGGCATGGCGGAGCCGGTCGACCTCAACACCCTCGCCGTCGTGGACGCGGTCGACGAGGGCGCCGGCGAGGACGGGCGGGACGTCACCGTGGGGTTCGTGGCGGACCGGCTCGCCATCGACCCGTCGCGGGCCAGCCGGATCGTCGCCGACGCGGTCAGGTCCGGCTTCGTCCGGCGGGTCGCCTCACAGGAGGACGGCCGGCGCAGCTGCCTGGAACTCACCGCGGCCGGCCGGGACGCCGTGGCGGCGGCGCATATCACCCGGCAGCGCTTCTACTCCGCCGTGCTCGACGGCTGGAGCGGCGAGGAGCAGCGGGATTTCGCGCGGCTGCTCACCAAGTTCGTGCACTGCCTGGACGACGCCGACCGGGCCTGAGCCCGTACGCCCGGGCCTGAGCCCGTTCGCCCTGGCCCGTACACGCCGACCGCGCCTGGGCCCGTTTACCCCGGCCCGGGCCCGGGCCCGTACACGCCGACCGGGCTGAGCCCGTACCCGCCGATCTGTCCGATCCCGTACACGCCGGCCCCGGTCTGATCCGTACACGCCGGTTGGCGGTCCACCGGCCTTCGAGCCGCCTTCGAGGCCGCCCGGTGACGCTGATCGCGCCATGACCCCGCTACCGACGGCGCATCAGAGCCCCGCAGCCGTGGGGCGCACGCGCCTGTCCACGAGGAGGCGCGACGGTGACCACCACAGACCGGACCGATCAGCTGCGAGCCGCCGGGGAGGCAGGCGAGGCCCGCCCGCCCGCCAGGGCCACCCGCCCCACCCGTGCCGGGGCCGCGGCACTCGCCCGCCCCCCGGCAGCCGTCGGCTGGGCCTACGCCATGGTGATCGCGGCGACACTCGCCGCGATCGCGAGCAACGTCTTCGAGATCGCCCACCAGGTGGAGACCGGTGTCGCCGGCGCCTCGACCACCGGCGACCTGGTGCTGACCATCGCGTTCTGCGCGCTGTTCGGCTTCTTCGCCGAGATGCTGCGGGCGGGCCGCCAGTGGGGCCGGGTGATGCTCACCGTGTTCACCGCCCTGGGCCTGCTCTTCACCGGCCTCGGCCTCGCGGGACTCGGCGGGCGGCCGCTGGTGGGTCCGCTCCAGGCGAGCCTCGCCGTCGCCAGCCTGGTGCCCTCCGTCGCCGGACTCGTCCTGCTCTACGTCCCCTCCGTCAACCGGTGGATGGCGGAGGGCCGCGACCGCGACCGGATGATCTCGCAGCGCCTCCGCAAGGCGGTCCTCACCGCGCATGTCGCCATCTCGGTCGGCTGGCTGGGACTGGTGACCGGGATGTTCGCCATGTCGGTGGCCGGCGCCACCACGAGCAGCGCCGAGCAGCAGGCCGCGATGTACCGCACCATGTCCATGCTCGACGAGATCTTCCTCGGAATGACCAGCATGTTCGCCCTCATCACCGGGATCGTCGTGGGGGCCGGTACCAAGTGGGGCCTGCTGCAACGCAAATGGGTCGCCGTCAAGTTCTTCACCACGATGGGCGTCATGCTGCTCGGCTTCGCCGTCATCCACCAGCTGATCCTCAGGGCGAACGAACTGGTCGACGAGCAGGCCCCGGTACGCGGCGGCGAACTGGACACCGTCGGCTGGTCCATGTCCGGCGCCTCGGCCCTCGCCCTGCTCAGCCTCGTCTTCATGACGGCCGTGTCCACCTACAAGCCCTGGGGGCCCACCCGCCGCGGCCGCCGGAATCCGGCCGCCGCCAGGACCACGGCCCGCTGACCCCTCGCGGCACACGGCCCCCGATACGGATCGAACGCCCCGAAAGGACCCCCGGCACCATGACGACGACCACGATCCAGGACACCCGGGTCCTGCGTCACAGCAGACTCCTGGGAGTCGGTGCGTACCGACCCGAGAGGTCCGTGCCCAACGCCGAGATCGCCGACCGCACCGGCCTCGACCCCGACTGGATCGAGAGCCGCTCGGGCATACGCTCCCGCCGCTACGCCTCCCCGGAGGAGACCCTGCCCGCGATGGCGACCGCCGCCGCCGAGAAGGCACTCGCCGCCGCGGGCGTCGGCCCCGACCGGATCGGTGCGGTCATCGTGGCGACCATCACCTCGATGGAGCAGATGCCCGCCGTGGCCGTCGAGGTCGCGCACCGGCTGGGGGCCCGGGAGGCCGCCGCCTTCGACGTCTCGGCGGCCTGTGCGGGCTTCTGCCACGCGCTGGCGCTGGCGAGCGACCTGGTGCGGATGGCCCGCACCGACCACGTCCTGGTGATCGGCGCGGAGCGGATGACGGACATCCTCGACCACTCGGACCGGGACACCGCGTTCCTCTTCGCCGACGGCGCCGGTGCGGTGGTCGTCGGCCCGTCGGACGAACCGGGCGTCGGCCCCGTGGTGTGGCGGGCCGACGGATCCCGCAACGCGGCCCTCAAGATGACCTCGCCCTGGCACGACGGCAGCGGCGTACGGCCCGGCGACCGGCCCGCCATCACCATGGCGGGCTGGAAGGTCTACCGCTGGGCGACGACCGAACTCGTCCCCGCCACCCGGCGGATGCTCGACCTCGCGGGCGTCACCGTCGACCGGCTCGACGCCTTCATCCCCCATCAGGCCAACATGCTGATCACCGACTTCGTCGTCGGGGAGCTGGGGCTGGGCGAACGGACCGCGGTCGCCCGTGACATCACCGCCAGCGGCAACAGCTCCGCGGCGTCCATACCCCTCGCGATGGACGAACTGCTGTCCTCGGGCCGGGCGCCCAGCGGCGGCCTCGCACTCCTCGTCGGGTTCGGCGCCGGACTGGTCTACGCGGGCCAGGTCGTACGCCTTCCCTGACGGCCGGTCCGCGGCGCGCCGCTGCGGGCACCCGGCGGCCGGCCCCCTCCGGCCCCCGGGTGCCCGCCGCCGTGCGTGCGGCCGGGGACGGGACGCCGGGTACGCGACCGCTCCCGTGTGCGTGCGGCCGGGGACGGGACGCCGGGTACGCGACCGCTCCCGTGTGCGCGCGGCCGGGTAGCCGTCCGGCTGCCGGGCGCGTCCTGCCGGGTGTGCCTACAGGTGTGTCTACGGGCGTGCCGCCGTGTGTGCGTGGGCGGCCGGGGCCGGGGTGCCGGGTGCCCGGCTCCCCGCCGCCGGGGGCGCGCGGCCCGTCTGCCCGTCGCCGGACGTCCGCCGCCGACTGCCCGTCGCCTCGGCCGTGTGCGCGGCCCGGCGTGCCGCCGGCTGCCCGTCGCCGGGTGCCCGGCTCCCCGTGTGCGCGCCGCCTCGGCCGTGTGCGCCCCCCCGGCGTGTGCCGCCGGACGCCCGCCGGGCGCACGCCCGAAGACCGCGCAGACGGCTGTGCCGTGGAGAGCGACCGCTCTCCACGGCACAGCGCTGCCGGGCGCCCGGCGGATGTGCCGGGTCAGTACTCCGCGCCCACCTCGAACAGGGCGAAGGGGCTGCGGCGTTCGGAGTCCTGGTAGGGGCGCAGCGGGGAGGTCGTCCCGCGGTGCGCCGAGCCGGCCTCCCAGCCGCGGAAGGCGGCCATGCTCTCCCACTCGCTGAGCACCGCGTAGGCACCCCGGTCCGTGACCTCGCGCAGCAGCTCGTTGCCCAGCAGGCCCGGGGTTCCCGCGAGGTCCCGGCTGATCCGGTGGTACGCCTCCTCGACCGCGGGCACGTCCTGCTGCGAGGCCCGCAGGTACAGCAGGACCCGGACCCGCCCCGGCGCCCCGCTCATCCCGCGACCTCCACCAGGTGCATCGTCGCGAGCGAACCGCCCGTGCGGTACGGGTGCAGCTTCTCGCGGTGCCGCACATGCTCCGGGCTGCGCTCGAAGCCGAGGAACGACTCCCGGTCCGTCCAGTCGCTCACCACGTAGTAGACGGAGCCCTCACCGTCCCCGGCGCCGCGCGCCAGGGTGTGGCCCAGGTTCGCCGGCTGGGCGGTGACCTCCTTGCCGCCCTCCGCCCAGACCTTCTCGAAGTCCGCCTCCATACCCGGTCTGACCTGCACGGTCAGCAGTACCCGGAACGTTCCGGACCGCTCGGTCACCTCAGACACCCCCGTCGACGTGCAGGGTCTCGCCGTTGACATAGGTGGACAGCTCGCTCGCGAGGAACAGCACCGCCCCCGCGATCTCCTCCGGGCGCCCGAACCGCCCCAGCGCCATCATGCGCAGATAGCGCTCGTTGTACGCCGCGCGCTGCTCGTCGGTGAGTTCGTCGGGCTCCGAGGTGTCGATGACGCCGGGAGCGACGACGTTGAAGCGGATGCCCTTGCCGCCGAGTTCCTTGCACAGCGAACGGGTGAGCCCGACGAGGCCCGCCTTGGACGCGGTGTAGTGCCCGCGCAGCGGGATGCCCGCCATGGCGCCGCGGGATCCGATGTTGATCACCGAGGAGCCCTCGCGCAGCAGCGGGAGCGCCTTGCTGATCACCATGAAGGGGCCGGTGAGATTGGTGGTGACCACCCTCTCCCACTCCTCGAACGGCAGCTGGGCGAAGGGTATCTGGCTGATGACCCCCGCGTTGTTGACCAGTACGTCCAGCGACTCGAACCGGTCCCGGCACTCCCGCAGCAGCAGTTCCGCTCCCTCCGCGGTTCCCACGTCGGCGCGCACCAGCGCGTGCTCGCCGCCGATCTCCTTCAGTTCGCGGTTGAGGCTGTCCACCGCCTCGCCGTCCTGCCGGTAGCAGGTCACCACGGTGGCGCCGGCCTTGGCCAGCGCCAGCACGACCGCCCGCCCGATACCTCGGCTTCCGCCGGTGACCAGCGCGTTCTTGCCGACCAGTTGGAGTTCCATGCCAATCCTCCGTCTTCTCGCGACCGTGGTCGCGGGTGCAGGTCCGTCCCGTTCCCGGGGTCCGCGGGCCCCGGCCAGGCCAGCCGGGCCCTTGGGGCCCTTCAGGCCGGCCGGGCACGTCGAGCCCGTCGCTTCGCCGGTTCGTTGCTCGGTCGCTTCGTCGCTTCGTCGCTTCGCCGCTTCGCCGGTTCCGTTCAGCGGGTCCCCGGGACGGGGCGGCATTCGAGAACCGCCCAGCGCCCGGCGACCGGCTCGTTCACCAGCTCGAAGCCGGCGGTCGCGAGCAGCGCCCGCCACTGCTCCTCCGAGCGCTCGCGTCCGCCGAAGCGGATGAGCATGTCCAGATCGAGGAGCTTCCCCCGGTCCCATTCGTTGGCCGGGCCGACCAGGAACTCGCAGACCAGCAGGCGCCCTTCGGGGCGGCCGGCGAGGGCCTCGCGGACCCGGCCGAGGATCGCGGCAGCCCGCTCGTCGTCCCAGTCGTGCAGCACCGCCTTCAGGACATAGGCGTCGCGGCCCCGCGGCAGCTCGCCGAAGAAGTCACCGGGTACCACCTCCACGCGGTCCGTGACTCCCGCCTCGTCGAACAGCCTGTGCGCCTCCTCCACCACCGCCGGGCGGTCGACGAGAGTGCCGCGCATCCGCGGGTGGCGCCCGAGGAGTTCGGCGAGGAACCAGCCCCGGCCGCCGCCGACGTCGGCGATCCGGCCGAAGCGCCCGAAGTCGAAGCCGTCGAGCAGCATCCGGGCCGTGGCCCTGCTCATCCCGGTCATCGCCCGGTCGAACAGGGCTCCGGCCCGAGGGTCCTGTTCCAGGTGCTCGAAGAACCCGTGCCCGTAGGCGGCCTCGAAGGCCGGCTGCCCGGTGCGCACCGTGTGCATCAGCTGGCCGTAGGAGCGCCACAGCATCTCGTCGCCGTTGTAGAGCACCATGTCCCGCTGGCTGCCGGGCACGTCGGAGCGCAGGGCCTCGCCGACGTCGTTGAGGGTGTACCTTCCGTCCGGCCGCTCGGCGAACACCCCGAAGGCGGCGGCGACGCGCAGCACGCGGCCCAGGGAGTCTCCGTGGGTGCCGGTCCGCTCGGCCAGTTCCGGCACCGTGAGCGGGCCGCCGGCCAGTTCGTCGGCGATGCCCAGTTCGGCGAGCACGTGCAGCACCCGGGATATCCGTTTGCCGTCCGTCAGCAGCAGAAGCCGTACGTGCGGCGGCAGCGCGGCGGTGATCGCCGGGCCCACCACACCGGTCACGGTGTCCACGGTCATGGTGTCCACACCTTCTTTCAGGCCGGGGGTCGGGGGTCGGGGGATGGGGGACGGGGGACGGGGGATGGAGCGTCAGAGGAGTACGGCGGTGCAGGCGACGTTCGCCAGCAGCGCCGCGACGGCGAGCGCGCCCCGGACGCGGTTCCAGCGGATCCAGCGCTCGCGCGGGTCCAGGCGCTCGAAGTCCGCGGGCAGCCGCTGCGGGTCGAGCGTCGACAGCCAGCGGTTGATCGGCACGTTCTTGGTGAGCGACACGGTCATGGCGGCGGCCAGCAGCAGTGCCCCCAGAGCCGCGAGCAGCCGTACGGCGGTCACCGGGGCGGTGGCGGCCAGGGCAACGTCGCACAGCAGGCAGCTGAGCAGCGAGATGGGCATGAACGGGTCGAACCGGGTGACGAGCCCCTTGTGCACCGGGACGTACATCCCGGTGGACAGCGTGGTGAACAGGGGTGCCGCGAGCACGGAGACGGCGAGGCCCCCGGCCGCGAGACCGCCTGCGAGCAGCGCCGCGGGCATCAGTATCTGCACCGGTTCCACCACGATCCACCTTCCCGGACCTCCCGCCGCACGTCGCGGCGGGACCACTGCCCCGACTGTCGGAGCAGCAGGTCGAAGCGGACTCGAAGACGGCTCGACCACCGGGGGACGACTCCGCGGGGAGCCCGGCGGGCAGCCGGCCGGCCGCGCGGCCGCGCAGGCCGTCGAGCGCCCCTCCACAGCGAATCGAGCAGGCGGCGGCAACGTGGCGTGCACATCCAACCTGGATTGGGAGTCGTGATGCTTGAGGAAGTGCTGAGCGGGGTCGTGCTGATCGGGACAGGGACCGTCACGGGGATCTTCGTGGCCGTCCTGGTCAGCGTGGCGCCCGCCATGTCGGCGATGGGGCGTGCCGAGTACCTGCGGGCCCATGCCCTGCTGGGCAGGGGCTACCACCCGCTGATGCCGATCCTGGTCAACGTCGTGACCCTCTGCGGACTCGCGCTCGGCTGGCTCGCCGAGGGGCCGGGCCGGGCACTGTTCCCGCTGGCCTCCGTACTGCTCGTCGGGGTCCAGGCGGTCTCGCACCTCGGGAACGTGCCGATCAACCGCTCGCTGAGCGCTCTCGGCGAGAACGGCCCCTGGCAGGACCCGAGGCCCCGGTGGCGCGCCTGGCACCGACTGCGCACGGCGCTCGCCGGACTCGCCCTCACCGCGGTCACGGTCGCGGTGCTCGCCACCCCCTGAAGTCCAGCCGACGTTCCCGAGGAGGAACCGCCATGCCATTGGACGCCATCACCTACCGCGTCCGCCCCGGACATGAGGACGAGCTGACCGAGGTCTTCTCGCCGCACAACTTCACCCGGGTCGATTCACCGGTGATCAGGGACGAAGCGGGTGAGACCGTCGGGATGCTCCTGGGTACCGGCCTGTTCGTCCAGGGGGACACCCTGGTCAGGGTGATCCACCACGACGGGGTCAGCGCCGCCAGAGTCGCCCGTCACATGTCGGTGCAGAAGGGGGTGCACGAGGCGGAGCGGGCCATCCTGCCCTATCTCGCCGAGCCGCGCGACACCGAGACCCCCGAGGGCTTCCGGCGGCACTTCCACCGCAGTCTCATGACCGTGCTGGAGCAGCACAGCCCCGACGAGCGGCCGGCGGCGGGCACCGTCGCCCTCCGCCTTCCGCTGCGCCCGGGGGCGGGTGCGGAGCTGGCCCAGGCACGCGCCACCGCCAACCGCAAGGCGTCCCTGCTCCTCTCGGACGACCATGCGACGATCGTCCGCACGGCGCTGTTCCTGCACGTGGACGCTCTGGTCCGGGTGATCCAATACGACGGCCACCCCTATGACGTCGTCGGCTACCTGACGGACCGCTGCTTCGGCCAGGACGCCGACGCGTGGCTGGAGCCCTACCTCGAGAACAGCCGGCGGCCCGTGCACCCGGACGCGTATCTGACCCTCGTCCACGAACAGGCCATGCTGTCGATCGCTCACATGTCCGTCCTGGGGGTCGACTGACGCCGGCCGCCGCCGCCCGTCCGGGACCGGACCGCCGCCGGGCCCTCGGGTTCGGCGGCGGTTCCGAGTCTCCCCCTCCTCACACCTCCGGGTGGTCGAACCACTCGCCGAGCCTGGTGCCCATCAGCGGGCTGCCGCGCAGCTTCAGCTTCCCGGTCAGGAACGCCTTGGCGCCGGGGAGTTTGCCGACACCCATCGCCAGCATGTCCGGGAACCTGATCCCGATGGTGATGTCCGGACTCCCGTGCAGCCCCTTGTCGGTCCGGCAGACGCCGTCCTCCACGTGCACGTAGTGGAGCTTCTGCCCCTCGGCGGAGGCGATGTCGAACTGGAAGACGCCCTTCTCCCCCTTCGCCTTGACGGGGTTGAACTCCGACACCAGCAGCTCGAATATCAGCTTGAGCGCCCCGTCCAGGCCGCCTTCCCGCTGCGCCACGGCCGCTTCCAGCTGCCTGGACGGGACCGACTCGACGATGTCGACGAGTTCGGCCACCTGCTCCTGCTGCACACTCATCCGGTCCTCCTGGAGGTCGTGGTCTCGGGATGTCGGGGTCGCGGTCCGGCCGTCCGGGCCGGCGACAGTTCGTGGAGCGGTTCGAGGAGCTGCATCTCGCCGCCCGCGCGCATCGGCCAGAGCCGGCGGAGGTAGGCCTGCTGCTCGGCACTGCGCTCGAAGGCCCGGAAGGACGGCTCGTCCGTCCAGTCCGTGAGTACGGTGTACGTGCCCTCCTCCCCGCTCAGCCTCAGCAGCTGCTGACCGTGGTTGGCGGGGAAGCCGCGGACGGTCTCGGCGTGATCCCGCCACAGCTGCTCGAACTCCGCCTCCCGCCCCGGCGCGATGCGGATACGGAGCAGAACGCGCAGCCCGGGTACCGAGGGCGTCACGGCCGCACCGCCGCGGCCCGTTCCGCGGCGGCCTTCTCCACCAGCGCCTTGATCCGCCGCATCTCCCGCCGGGTGTTGGTGTTCAGCCGGTCGGTCATCTCCTCCTCGCCGAAGGGCAGTCCGGACCGGACGGTGAACTCCTGCCGCCAGCGCATCTCGACACCTCCGTCGGTCGCGGTGTACGTCCAGAAGATGTCCATGTGCTCGAAGGGCCCGGTCTCGATCCGCCGCGCCCGCACGGTCCGGGTGTCCGGGTCGGGCGTGCGCTCGGAGACCCAGCTCCACACCCTGCCGTCCTCGTCGGGGTGGAGCGTGAGCCGGAACCGGACGGTGCTCCCGTCGCGGCCGAGGATCTCGGCCCCGGCGTACTCCGAGAACAGCTGCGGCCAGGACCCGACGTCGTTGGTCATCTCCCAGACCAGTTCCATGGGCGCGTCGATGACGACGGTGTTGTCGGTGAGGGCCATGTCAGACCGCCGCGAGGCCGGTGTTGACGTAGTCGATCACGCTCTGGGGCGAGGTCATGTCCTCGATGGCCTCGTCCGGTATCTGCAGGCCGTACTCCCGCTGGATCTGGCTGGCGATCTCCAGCACGGCGAGCGAGTCGTAGCCGAGGTCGGTGAAGGCGGTGCCGAGGTGGTCCTCGGTGAGCTCCTCGATGTCACCGGTGCACCTGCCCATGATCGCCTTGAGGTCGCCGAAGGTCATGCTGCTGCTCATCTCTTCCTCCTTGGGATGTGCCTGCGAGGGTGCGCGCGTGCACGGGTGAACGGGTGAACGGGTGAACGGGTGAAGGGGTACGGGTGCATGCGAGGGCGCGCGGGTGCGCGGGTTCGGGGCGAGTCGTGCGCGGGTCGTGGGCGAGGGCACGGACTGGGGGACTGGGGACTCGGGGACTGGGAACCGGTGACCGGCGGACCGACGGTCGGACTGGGGGACTGGGGGACTTGGGGACGGGCGGACTTGGGGGACTGGGGGACGGGTCGTGGCGGGGAAGCGCCCTGGACGCGGTGCCGCCGGTGGCCGGGGGCCGGGACCGGGGCCGGGGGCCGGTGGATGCCGCGGTGGTCGCGGACCGGGCCGTCACACGGTCCGCAGGACGACGGCGGCGTTGAAACCCCCGTAGCCACGGGACAGGACGAGCGCGCTTCGCAGGCGCGCCTCGCGCGGCCGGTCCGTCACCATGTCGAGCCGATGCTCCGGGTCCGGGCGGACGTTGACCGACGGCGGGATCACCTGGTCGCGCAGCGCGAGGACCGCGGCCGCCGTGTCGAGTGCCGCGCCACCCGCGTAGAGTCGGCCGGTCATCGTCTTGGGTACCGTCACCGGCACCGCACGCGGACCGAAGACCGCGGTGATCGCCTCGGACTCCTGACGGTCCAGTTCCGGCACGCCGTAGCCGTCGGCGAAGACCACGTCGATGTCCGACGGCGCCGCTCCGGCGTCGGCCAGGGCGCGTTCGGCGGCCCGCCGGAGCCCGGGCGGGCGGCCCGAGCCGGGACGGGGATCGAAGGTGGCCGCGTAGCCGGCGATCTCGGCGTAGATCCGCGCCGCGTCCCGGGCACGGGCGTCGTCACGGCCCTCCACGACGAGGATCGCACCGCCCTCCCCCGGCACGTAGCCGCTCGCGGTGCGGTCGAACGGCGTGTACGCGCGGTCCGGGCGCGGCTCCTCGCTCAGCCTGCCGTTGGAGAGCTGGCAGACCAGCCCGTAAGGGGACAGCGAGGCGTCGGTGCCCCCGGAGACCACCAGCCGGGTGCCCTTGGCGAGGACCCGACGGGCCTGCGCCAGCACGTCCAGTCCGCCGGCCTGCTCCGAGCACAGCACGCCGCACGGCCCGCGCATGCCGTGCCGGATGGACAACTGACCGGTGGTCGCGGCGTAGAACCAGGCGATGGCCATGTACGCGCCCACCGCCTGCGGCCCCTCGGCGTACAGCTTCTGCAGCTCCCGCTGGCCGAACTCGACCCCGCCCGAGGAGTTGGCGGTGATGACGGCCATCTCCAGGTCGGTGAGCGCGTCCGGGGCCACGGCCGCGTCGGCCAGCGCCTCGTTGGTGGCGGCGAAGGCGTACTGGGTCATGGCGTCGGTCTCGCTGACGAGGCGCTGCGGCGCGTGGTCGGCCGGGTCGAAGCCGGTGGCCTCGCCCGCGACCCGCACCGGGTAGCGGCCGGGGTCGAACCGGCTGATCCGGCCGAGGCCGGACTTCCCGTCCAGGGTCGCCTGCCACCACGCCTCGCGGTCCAGCCCGTTGGGCGCGACGACGCCCAGCCCGGTGATGACGGGGGCGCTCACGGGATCCTCCTCGGTGAGGTGAGCACCATGGCGCTCTGGAACCCGCCGAAACCGCTGCCGACGCTGAGCACGACGTCGAGTTCCGCCTCGCGGGCGGTGCCCGGCACATAGTCAAGGTCGCATTCCGGGTCCGGCTCCTCGTAGTTGGCCGTGGGCGGGATGGCGCCGCGGTCGATCGCCAGCGCGCTGGCGGCGATCTCGATCGAGCCGATCGAGCCCAGCGAGTGGCCGACCATGGACTTGATGGAGCTGATCGGGACGCGGTAGGCGTGCTCGCCGAGGCTCCGCTTGTAGGCGGCGGTCTCGTGGCGGTCGTTCTGCCTGGTGCCGCTGCCGTGGGCGTTGGCGTAGTCGACCTCGTCCGGATTGATCCGGGCCTCGTCGAGCGCGGCGGTGATCGCCTCGCCCATCTCCCGCCCGTCGGGGCGCAGCCCCGTCATGTGGTAGCCGTTGGCGCGGGCCGAGTAGCCGGCGACCTCGCAGTAGACCCGGGCGCCCCGGCGGCGGGCGTGCTCCAGCTCCTCGATCACGAAGACCGCCGAGCCCTCGCCCAGTACCAGCCCGTTGCGCCGCCGGTCGAACGGGCGGCAGGCGTGCTCCGGGTCGTCGTTGCTGGTGGAGGAGGCCCTCAGGGTGTCGAAGCAGGACACGGTGATCGGGTAGATCGGGGCGTCGGTCGCACCGGCGACCATCACGTCGGCCGAACCCTCGCGGATGAGGTCGACCGCGTAGCCGACGGCGTCGATGCCCGCGCAGCAGCCCGAACTCACCACGGTCGCCGGTCCCTCGGCCCCGGCGGCCCACGCCACCTCGGTCGCCAGCGAACTGGACATCACATACGAGTAGAGATGCGGCTTCATATAGCCCTGGTCGACCAGCCATTCGCGGCCGTTGTCGCTGACCGTGCGGTACTCCTGCTCCATGGAGATGGCGTTGCCGACGCCGTTGCCGACGCTCACGCCGACCCGGTGCGGGTCCTGCCCGTCCGGGTCGAGCCCGCTGTCGGCCAGCGCCTCCCGTGTCGCGACCAGGGCGAACCGGCCGGCCCGGTCCGTGCGCCGGATCTCCTGGTAGGACAGCCCGGCCCGCTCGGGATCGAAGTCGCACTCCGCCCCGATGCGGCTGCGGAACGGCGCCGGGTCGAACAGGGTGATGCGCCGGGTCGCCGTCCGGCCCTTGACGATCATCTCCCAGAACGCCTCCCGGCCGGGCTGCCCCGGGGCGACGACCCCGATGCCGGTGATCACTGCGCGCGGGGCCATGTCACCTCCCCCACCTCGGGCAGGGTGCCCTCGCCGGGCAGGGGCTCGCAGTCGACGTGGCCGAGTTCGGGCCTCGGGGCGAGGGGGCTGAGGAAGAAGGCCACGAACGCCTGCTCGCCGCCCGGGTTCTCGATGCGGTGCCGCACGCCGATCGGGACCATGAAGGACTCGCCGGGCTCCAGCAGGAGCTCGCGGCCCTCCACCCGGATCAGGACCGTCCCGCGGACGGCGTGGAAGAACTCCTCGGAGTGCGGGTGGTAGTGCTCGGAGACGAACTCGCCGGGCTCCAGGGTGCCCACGCCCATGAACCCCGAGGTCGCTCCGCAGGTCTTGGGGCTGAGCAGGACGCGCAGATCGCCTCCGCGCTTGCGGTTCGGCGGCACGTCGTCGATGGCGACCTTGGTCAGGTCGGTGGTCTGCATAGGTGCTCCACAGGTGGGGACGGAATTCCCGGACCGGATCGCGGGACGCGGGACGGTGCGGCGGACGTCTCAGGGGGTCCAGGTGTAGAAGGGCTCGGCCATGGAGTCCTTCGGCTCCCGCCAGGAGGGGTCGTACGGCGTCATGAACTCCTGGAGCCGGGTGTTGACGTCCTGGTAGAGCGGGTGGCTGCGGGCCTGGTAGAGACGGCCGCCGATCGGCTCCTCCGCTTCCACCAGGTGGAAGTACAGGCCGTGGAAGCGGAAGAGGGTGCGCCGCTGGACCCCGATCATGTGCGGCAGACCGGTCGCGTCGGACTCGGCGAAGAGCGCGGCCACCTTCTCCGCGTCGTCGTGGTCCATCCGCGCGACGATGAGTGTGCGATGAGCCATGGGTACTCCTTCGGATGGCGCCCGGAGCGGTCGGGCTTGCGGCGGGTCCGTGAGCGGTCGGGCCTGCCGGTTTCCGATGCTGGACATGACGGCTTGAGAGCGAGTCCAGACCAACTCGACGTCAGATTTGAGCCGTCCCCTGGCTGGTTCCCTGGCTGGTTCCCTGGCCGGCTCCCTGGCCGGCTCCTGGGCCGGCTCCAGGGTCGGTCCCCTGACCGGTTCCCGGGCCGGTCGCCCCCGCGCTCTCCCCGCCGCCCTCCCGGCCCGCTTCCCCGGGGGTGTCCCGGTCCGCTTCCCCGGCGGTGTCCCGGCCGGCCGTCCGGGTCGCCCCGCCGGCGGCCGCGCGGGACAGCAGCGACGCCGTGACGACGGCAGCGGCGGCGAATCCCGCCAGATAGACCCACAGCGGCAGAACGCCCACCAGATGGGAGAGCTGACCGCCGAGGCCGGCCCCCAGCGCGGCACCCAGATAGAAGAGGCCCATCATGCGGCTGCGGTGCCCCTCGGGTGCCGTCTCCGCCGTGGCGCTCAGCCCGACCGGTCCGAACACCAGCTCGCCGCAGGACATCCAGAGGAACGCGCCCAGCAGCCAGACGGCGGACACCTTCATCTCGCCGCCCTCCGCGAACCACGCCCCGGTCGCGAGGACGGCGAACCCGGCCGCCGCGCACAGCAGTCCGGCGGAGAACTTCCGCAGCACTCCCGCCCCGCCCCCGATCCGCAGCCACAGCCAGGCGAAGAGCGGGGCCAGTATCAGCAGGAAGAGCGGGTGCGCGGACTGGAACCAGCTCGCGGGAACGGTGAATCCGGCGATCCCGCGATCGGTGTGCTCCCGCGCGAACAGACTGAAGACCGAGCCGAGCTGGCCGTACATCGCCCAGAACAGCACCGACGGCACGAAGATCCGCCGGTACCCGCGAACGCGCGCACGCTCCGCCTCCCCGAGGTCCGCCCCGCGCAGCAGGCGCCGGAAGTACCAGACGGGGGCCGCGAGCGACGCCAGCCCGCACAGCGCGAGCACAGGGTGCAGCGGCAGCCCGCCCACCGACCAGACCCCCGCGGCGAGCAGCACCGCACCCGCCAGTGCCGCCCAGGCGCCCCGCACCAGCCGGCGCAGCTCCGCGGGCGGGAGCGGCCGGCTGGGCCCGGTCCGCGCCCCGCGCAGGGTCGGTGCACCATGCAGGTACTGGATTACGCCGAAGACCATCCCGACCGCGGCGGCGCCGAAACCCAGGTGCCAGTCGACGCGTTCGCCCAGGGCGCCGGTGACCAGCGGGCCGATCAGGGCACTGACCTGGATGCTCATATAGAAGAGGGAGAACGCGGCCTGGCGCTGCGCGCTGCCGGCCCCGGGGTTCATCTGGTCGAACATGACCGGCAGGTTGGGCTTGAGCAGCCCCGTCCCGCACGCCACCAGCAGCAGGCCGAGATAGAAGGTGGAGCGCGCCGGGACGGCCATGCAGGCATGGCCGGCCGCGATCACCAGGGCCCCGCCCAGCATCGCCCGGTGCGTGCCGAGCACCCGGTCACCGAGCCAGCCTCCGGGCATGGCGGCCAGGAACGAGGCGGAGACGTAGAGCCCGAAGAGTGCGCCGGCCGTGCCGGCGGACAAGCCGAGACCGCCCTCCGCCCGCGGAGCGGTCGCGTAGAGGAAGAGCAGCGCCTGCATCCCGTAGAAGCTGAACCGCTCCCACATGTCGGTCATGAAGAGGGTGCTGAACCAGCGCTCCCGGAACAGCGCACGCACCGGGGCGCGGCCGCCCGGCGGCCGGGCCGCCGCGCCGGACGGCACACCGTGCGAGGTCACGTCCACGTCCGCCCCCTCACAGGGATATCCCGCCGTCGATCTGCACCACCTGGCCGGTGATGTAGTCGGCGGCGTCCGACAGCAGGAACGCGACCAGTTCGGCGACCGACGCGGCGGTGCCGAAGCGGCCCATGGCGACCTTTCCCACAGCCGCCGCACGGGCCCTGTCCGGCATGCCGTCGAGCATGTCGGTGTCGATGAAGCCGGGTGCCACCGCGTTGACCCGCACGCCGTAGGGGGCGACCTCCTTGGCGAGCGCCCGGGTGAGGCCGTTCAGCCCCGCCTTGGCCGTGGCGTAGTTCGTCTGCCCCGGGTTCCCGTACACCCCGATGACGGACGAGACGTTCACCACGGCGCCGGCCCGGCGGGTGATCAGGCCCCGTACCACCGCACGGCAGACGTTGAACGTCCCGTCCAGGCTGGTGCCGACCACGGAGTGCCAGTCGTGCGGCGACATCAGCGCCATCGGGCGGTCCCGCAGCACACCCGCGGAGTTGACCACCGCGTGCGGCGCTCCCAGCTTCTCCTCGACCTCACCGGTGAAAGCGCGGACCGCCTCCGCGTCGGTGACGTCGCAGACGGCGTGGTGGACGGCCGCCCCGGCTCCGGCGACGAGACGGGCCGTCTCCAGGGCCTCCCCGTCCGCGGAGCGGGAGCAGAAACCGATGTCGTATCCCGCCCGCGCGAGCCGGACCGCGACCGCGCGGCCGATCCCCCTCGACCCGCCGGTCACCAGCGCACATCGTCTCTCCCGCATCCCGTCTCCCCTTCGACGCGCCCCGGCCGGGGCGACTGCCGCGGCCGCGGCGAGCATCGTCCAGCGGCCTCGAGGCAGGCTCGAAGGGCGCACGTCACGCTGCACACATGGTGGAGAACCTCTTCGAGCAGAACCTGCTGTGGGCGGTCCTGGCCGCGGTCTTCTGGGGATTCGCCGCGCGCGGCGCCCGGAGCCTGGCGACCCGCGGCACGGCGCGGTCGATCCGGCGCAGGGCCCGGCTGGGCCTCGTCCTGCTGTCCGTCTCCCTGCTGGTGCTCACGCTGCGGGTCGCCCTCGCCGCCGCCCTCGCCCTGGCCGCGGGGTGGACGGCCGCCGCCGACTTCGTGCTGTTCGCGGCCGTGCCCCTGGTCCTGGCGGGTGTGGCCGCGGGAACGCTCGCCCTGCCGGCGTACCGGCGGCTCGCGGCACGCACGGCACCGGCTGCGGAAGCCCCCGCGGCACCGGAGATCGCGGACGGGGCGCCCGCGGCGGTGCCCACGGCCGCGTCCGGCCCGCCGCGGGGCCCCGCACCGGCACAGCGGGAGGCCGCGCGGGCGGAGGGGCGGGTGCCGGCGCCCCCCGCGCGCTCAGCCGGCTCCACGCCCGGAGACCCGGGCGCATCGGACGACCACGCGTCCGGGGGTGACCGGGCCCCCGTGCGGGACCGGGGGACCGCGCGGGGCGGCGCGTCCGGACGGGACGGCGGGTCCACGAGGGAAAGCCGGTCCGGGTGTGACGGGACGCCCGCGCAGGGCCGGGCTTCCGTGCGGGACCGGAACTCCGCCGGGGAAAGCGCGTCCGTGCGGGACCGGGCTTCGGTGCGGGACCGGGGGACCGCGCGGGGCGGCGCGTCCGGACGGGACGGCGGGTCCACGAGGGAATGCCGGTCCGGGTGTGACGGGACGCCCGCGCAGGGCCGGGCTTCCGTACCGGACCGGGCTTCCGTGCGGGACCGGAACTCCGCCGGGGAAAGCGCGTCCGTGCAGGACCGGGGGTCCGCCCGGGACCGGACGCCCGTGCGGGACCGGTCCGGGGCCGGCCTGGACGAGCTGCGCCGCGCCGCCGCCGACCCCCGGCTCGTGGTGCCCGTCCGGTCCTGCTTCGCCGCGTCCCTCGCCGCCGCGGCCCTCACCCTGCATCCGCCCGCCCCGCCCTACGCCGGCCTGCTCGTACTCGAACTGGCCGTGCTGGCCGTGGCCGCCGGCGCACTGCTGCTGCTCCAGCAGCGGCGCCTGGCCGCCCTGGAGGCACCCGGCCTGCGGGCGCCGTCCACGGCCGGGAGACTGCTGCGCTCGACCGCGGTCGCGACGGCGGTCGCGGTGCTCGCCGCGGGCGGCTGCACCCTCGCCGCGCAGCAGAGCCGGCTGCCGGGCCGGATGGGCGACTCCCACCACCGGCACGCCTACGACACCGGCGGAGGCCCGGCGGCTGGGCGGGCCCCGGCCCGCGACCTCGCCGCACTCACCGGTCCCCGGACCGGCACACCCGACCGGCGCTTCACACTGACCGCGACGGAGCGCTCCCTGCGCCTGGCATCGGGGGAGAGGGTGGCCGCGCTCGCCTTCAACGGGCGGCTCCCCGGCCCCGAACTCCGTGTGCGCAGGGGCGAGCTGGTGGAGGTGGTCCTGGTCAACCAGGACGTCGAGGAAGGAGTCACCGTGCACTGGCACGGTGTCGACGTCCCGGTCGCCGAGGACGGCGTGGCCGGTGTCACCCAGGACGCGGTACGGCCCGGAGGGCGCCATGTGTACCGCTTCCGCCCGCCCCGCGCGGGCACCTTCTGGTACCACTCGCACCAGCAGTCCGGCACCGCGGTGCGGCGGGGCCTGTTCGGTGCGCTGATCGTGGAGGAGCCGGCGGAGCGCCCGGTGGGCGTCGACCGTACCGTCGTCGCCCACGCATGGCCCGTCGAGGGCGCGGCCGGTGGCGGGGGCGCCCCCGCCGGGCCCCACGGACCCGGAGGGGTGATGCGCACCGCGCTGGGAGACGACACCCGCCTGCGTCGCGAGAAGGTGCCCGAGGGCACCCCGGTCCGGCTGCGCCTGGTCAACGCCGACAACTGCCCCCGTACCTACTCGCTCGCCGGGGCCCCCTTCCGGGTCGCCGCGATCGACGGCAACGACGTGTCGGGCCCCACCGCACTCGAAGGCGAGCGGCTGCTGATCGCGGGTGGCGGCCGGTTCGACGTGGTCTTCCGCCAGCCCGCCGGGCCGGTGCACCTGACCGTGTCGGGTGACGCCAACGCCTCCGGTGCCGGTGGCGGCTTCGAGGGCTGCGGCGAGGACGGCGCGTACGGCACGGGCCGGGTGCAGACGGCGTCGCTCCTGATGGACCCGAGCGGCACCGCCGCCCCGCCGCCGCCCGCCGACGGCCCGCTCTTCGACCCCCTGCGCTACGGTTCGCCCGCGTCCGCCCCCTTCGGCCCCGGCACCGCCTACGACCGCGACTTCCATCTGGTCCTCGGCAACAGCCTCGGGTTCTTCGACGGCCGCCCCATGCTGATGTGGACCGTCAACAACGCCGTCTACCCGGACGTCCCCGCGCTGCTCGTGCGCGAGGGGGACCGGGTGCGCACCGCGTTCGTCAACCGGAGCCTCGACGACCACCCCATGCACCTGCACGGCCACCGCATGCTCGTGCTGTCCCGGGACGGCGAGCGGGCGACCGGCAGCCCCTGGTGGACCGACACCCTGAACGTCGCACCAGGTGAGCGGTACGAGGTCGCCTTCCGCGCCGACAACCCCGGCCTGTGGATGGACCACTGCCACAACCTGGACCACGCCCGGGACGGCATGGTGCTGCACCTGGCCTACGACGGGGTGAGCAGCCCCTACGAGGCGGGCAGGTCGACCGGCAACCTGCCCGAGTGACCTGCGGCGCCCCCGGCCGGGCCCGCCCCGGCCGGCAGGCGTGCGCGCGCCTCGCGGACGCTCCGCCGGTCCGCCTCGGGGCCCATCGCCCGGGGCGGCAGCGTGGCGACCACCTCGCTGCGGCCGGTGCGCACCGCCCCGTGCCCCCGGGCGATCACGGCGAGGCTCTGCGACGGCCCGGCCTCGACGAGGAGCCGGCCGCCCGCCGCCAGTACCCGCTCAAGCGTCGGCCAGAAGAGGACGGGAGCGGTCGGCTGGCCCGCCCAGAACGCCGGGCGCACCGCGTCCTCCCGGCCGAGGAGCCGTGTGGTGTAGGCGGAGTACAGCGGTGTACGGGGCGGCGCGGGCCGAAGCCGGCGGATCAGGGCCTCGGCCGGGGCGACGAGCGGCGCCAGCGCCGGGCTGTGGTAGGGGCTGCGGGCGGCGAGCCGCCGGCAGGTCCGGCCGTCCGCCGCCAGCCTGCGCGCCACCGCCCGCAGCGGTGCCTCCGGGCCCGAAAGCACCGTGTGCCGGGGCCCGTTCACCGCGCCGACCACCACCCCGCCGCCCAGGTATCCGGCCAGCTCCCGGGGTGCGGCGGCGACCGCGAGCATCCCTCCCGGCGGGGTCGCGCGCTGCAACCGGACGCGCTCCCACAGCAGCCGTACCGCGTCCTCCAGGGTGAACACCCCGGCGAGGACCGCCGCGGTGAACTCGCCCATGCTGTGCCCGAGATACGCGTCGGGGCGCACCCCCCAGCTCTCGACCAGGCGCCCCATGGCGTAGTTGACGGCGAACAGCAGGGGCGCGGACCGGGTGTCGGAGTCCATCGGCTCCACCGGGTCCGGCGCCAGCCAGTCCGCCCGGGCGGCCTCGCCGTCCGGGCCGAGCAGCCCGAGTACCGCGTCAACGGCTTCGGTGAAGACCGGCTCGTGCCCGTAGAGCCCGGCCGCCATCTGCGGATGCTGCGCCCCCGTCCCCGGGAACATCAGGACGACGGAGCGGCGGTGAGGAAGTGTCATGGCAGCAGGCTGGACCGGCGGGATCGAGCCGTCCTCCACCCGCGCGTACAGAAGCCGTCGAGCCCGCCTTGAGCACCCGGGGGCAGGGTGGCCGGTATGAGCGTCGCCGAGGAAACGCCTCTGGAGTTCCGGAACACGCCGGTCCCCGCGGACGGGGCGAAGACGGCGCCCGCGCCCACGCCGGTCCGGTGCGAGATCGCGGCCGCGGCCGACCCGGACGCGATCCGTGCCCGGCTCGTCGAGGAGTACCGCGCGGAGCTGATGCACCCGTACTACGCGGCCGAGCGCGGCCTCGTCGACAGCGTGATCGACCCTGCGGAGACACGGGTCCGCCTCATCGGGGTGCTGGAGATGCTCAGTGCCGAGCACGTGCCGCTGCCGAGCCGCAAGCACGGGAACCAGCCGCAGTGACCGGCCACGCCCTCCGGGTCGTCCGGGGCGCCCCGGCGGCGGAGGAACTCGCCGCCCTGGTACTGGTCCTCCGCGTGCTGGCCGCGGGCCGGGCCGAGCGGACCGCCGCGCCCTCCGCCTCGGGGGCGCCCTCCGCGGCGGCCTGGGCCCGTCCGGCCCTGGACGCCCCCGCCACCGCCTGGTCGGTCCGCCGCCCGCCGGCCTGGCGCGGCGGGTGAGGCACGCCCCGGTCTGGCGCGGCGGCTGAGCCGCACCGGGCGCGGGCGGCCGGCCACCGCGGGGACGAGGCCGCAAGGCGTGGGCCCGGCTACCCGGCCACCCGGTTACCGCGGGGATCCCGGCTACCGCGGGGACGAGGCCGCAAGGCGTGGCCCGGCTACCCGGCTACCCGGTTACCGCGGGGATCCCGGCCACCGCGCGGACCCGGCGCCCCGGGCTACCCGGACAGCCCCAGCTCGCGTGCGACCAGCATCCGCTGGACCTCGCTGGTGCCCTCGCCGATCTCCAGGATCTTGGAGTCGCGCCACATCCGGGCCACGGGGTACTCGTTCATGAAGCCGTAGCCCCCGTGGATCTGCGTGGCGTCCCGGGCGTTGTCGACGGCGACCGTCGAGGAGTACAGCTTGGCGAGTGCCGCCTCCTTCTTGAACGGTTCGCCGAGTACGAGCCGCGACGCCGCGTCGCGCCAGCCGATCCGGGCCATGTGCGCCCGCATCTCCATGTCGGCGACCTTGAACTGGACGGCCTGGTTGTCGCCGATCGGGCGGCCGAAGGCGTGGCGCTCCTTGGCGTACTTCACCGACTCGTCCACACAGCCCTGCGCCAGCCCCGTGGCCAGCGCGGCGATGGCGATCCGGCCCTCGTCGAGGATGCGCAGGAACTGGGCGTAGCCCCGGCCTTCCTCGCCCAGCAGGTTCGCGAACGGCACGCGGACGTCGGAGAACGACAGCTCCCGGGTGTCCGAGGCGTTCCACCCGACCTTGGAGTACGGGGCGGCGACGGTGAAGCCGGCCGTGCCCGACGGGACGATGATGGAGGAGATCAGCGGCTTGCCCGCCTCCGTGCGGCCGGTGACGGCGGTGACCGTGACCAGGCCCGTGATGTCGGTGCCGGAGTTGGTGATGAAGCACTTGGAGCCGTTGATCACCCACTCGCCGGTCGACTCGTCGCGTACGGCCGTGGTCTTCGTGCCGCCCGCGTCGGAACCGGCGTCCGGCTCGGTCAGCCCGAAGGCGCCGAGGACCTCACCGGAGCAGAGCCGGGGCAGCCACTCGCGCTTCTGCTCCTCGGTGCCGAACCGGAAGACGGGCATCGCGCCGAGCGACACCCCGGCCTCCAGGGTGATGGCGACGGAGGAGTCGACGCGCGCCAGCTCCTCCAGGGCGATGCCGAGAGCGAGGTAGTCCCCGCCCATCCCGCCGTACTCCTCGGGGAAGGGCAGACCGAACAGGCCCATCCGGCCCATCTCGCGGACGATCTCGTACGGGAACTCGTGCCGCTCGTAGAGGTCGCCGATCTTGGGGGCGACCACGTCGTGGGCGAACTCCTCGACGGTGCGGCGCAGTTGCTCGTGCTCGGGGGTGAGGCGGTGGTCGAGCGGCATGGCTAGGACTCCTTGTGGGACGCCGTGCCCGCGAGGGCGCGAACGGTGCGTGAAGGGCTGGGGCGGCCCAGCCGTTCGGCCATCCACACGCTGGTGGCGGTGAGCCGGCCGAGGTCGACCCCGGTCTCGATGCCGAGGCCGTGGAGCATCCACACGAGGTCTTCGGTGGCGAGGTTCCCGGTCGCGCTCCTCGCGTACGGGCAGCCGCCGAGGCCGCCCGCCGAGGCGTCGACGGTGGTGACTCCGTGCTGGAGCGCCGCGAGGGTGTTGGCCAGTGCCTGGCCGTAGGTGTCGTGGAAGTGGACCCCGACGGCGCCGGTGGGCACACCCTCCTCGTCGAGCCCGGCGAGCAGGGCCCGCACATGGCCCGGGGTGGCGACGCCGATGGTGTCGCCGAGGCTCAGCTCGTCGCAGCCCAGGTCCATCAGCCGCCGGGCGACGCGGACGACCTGGCGGACCGGCACCGGGCCCTCCCACGGGTCGCCGAAGCACATCGAGAGATAGCCGCGGACATGGACCTCGTCGTCCTTCGCACGGGCCACCACGGGCTCGAACATGGCCAGCGACTCCTCGACCGTGCGGTTGAGGTTGCGGGCGGCGAAGGTCTCCGTCGCCGACGCGAAGACGGCGATCCGCCGGACCCCGAGGGCGAGGGCGCGGTCGAGTCCGCGCTCGTTGGGCACGAGGACCGGCAGGGCCACCCCCTCGATGTCGGCGAGGCGGGGGAACAGATCCTCGGCGTCGGCGAGTTGGGGCACCCACTTCGGGTGGACGAAGCTGGTCGCCTCCACCGTCGTCAGCCCGGACCCGGCGAGACGGTGGACGAACTCCGCCTTCACCCCGGTCGGGACGACCTGCCGCTCGTTCTGCAGCCCGTCGCGCGGCCCGACCTCGTGGATCCGCACGCGGGGCGGCAGCCCGGTGGCGGGCACCTCCATCGGCAGTCCCGCGGTCACGGTGTGCCCTCCTTCCCCTCGCCGCCGTGCGGGGCGACGACCGCCAGGACCTGGTCCATGACGACGGTCGCCCCCGGGGCGACGTCCAGTTCGGTGACGGTCCCGGCGTGCGGGGCGGAGATCACGTGCTCCATCTTCATCGCCTCGACGACGAGCAGGCTCTGGCCCGCGCCGACCTCGTCCCCGACCGCCACCTTGACGACCGTGACGGTGCCGGGCATCGGCGCGGCGAGCGTGTCGGCGCCCTGCCGGGCCGCCCCGCTCAGACCCGCGGCGACCGGGTCGTGGTCCTGCACGTGCCAGGAGTCGCCGTCCCGGCCCAGCCAGATCCCGGCGGGGGCGGCGGCGTGGTGGAAGGTGTGGGTGACGCCGTCGATCTCGACGCCGACCGTTCCCCCGCCCCTGACCGTTCCCCCGACCCCGGCCATCCTCGTCCCCGCGCTTGTGCCCGCGCCCGTGCCTGTGCCCGCGCCCGCGCCCGCGCCCATCCCCGTGCCCGTGCCCATCCCCGCGCCCGCGCCCGGCGCGGTGCTGTCGGCGCGCCCGATGCGCCGGACATGCCGGACCGGGCCGCCGTCCAGGACCGCCTCGGAGCCGCGCATCCGGACCTCCACCGGGTCGCGGCCGGGGACGCGGAAGTGGTGGACGGTCCAGGCGGGTTCGCCACCGAGCCGCCAGCCGCCGGGGACGGAGAACGGGTCCGTCCAGCCGGAGGCGTCCACCTGCGCGGGCGCCTCGCGCAGCAGCGCGGCGGCCGCGTACACCTCCGCCGGGACCGTGCCGTCGACGAGGGAGCCCGCCTCCCGCTCGACGAGTCCCGTGTCCAGTTCGCCCGCGACCACCTCGGGGTGGTCGAGCAGCCGGCGCAGGAAGCCCGCGTTCGTCGGCACGCCCAGGGTGACGTTGTCCGCGAGCGCCGCGCGCAGTCTGCGCAGGGCGGTCGCCCGGTCGGGGCCGTAGGCGATGACCTTCGACAGCATCGGGTCGTAGAGGCTGGAGACCTCCGTGCCCTCGCTGAGGCCGGAGTCGGTGCGCACCCCGTCGCCGGCCGGCTCGCTCAGGGAGATCACCGTGCCGCCCGAGGGCAGGAAGCCGCGGGCCGGGTCCTCAGCGCAGACGCGGGCCTCGACGGCGTGACCGGTGAGCGCGATGTCCTCCTGGCCGAAGGGCAGTTCCTCGCCCGCGGCCACCCTCAGCTGCCACTCCACCAGGTCCAGGCCGGTGACGAGTTCGGTCACCGGGTGCTCGACCTGGAGGCGGGTGTTCATCTCCATGAAGTAGTACGAGGACGGGTCGCCGCCGGGGACGATGAACTCGACCGTGCCCGCTCCCCGGTAGCCGCAGGACCGGGCCGCCTGCACCGCGGCCTCGCCCATCGCCGCGCGGACCCCCTCGTCCAGCAGGACGGACGGCGCCTCCTCGATGATCTTCTGGTGGCGGCGCTGGAGCGAGCACTCGCGCTCGCCGAGGTGCACCACGTTGCCGTGACCGTCCGCGAGGACCTGGATCTCGATGTGCCGCGGGCGGTCGATCCAGCGCTCCACCAGCAGGGTGTCGTCGCCGAACGACGCGCGCGCCTCCCGGCGGGCGGCCGCGATCTCCTCCAGCAGGGCCGACTCCGCCCTGGTCAGCCGCATGCCCTTGCCGCCACCGCCCGCCGAGGGCTTCAGCAGGACCGGCATGCCGATCTCCCGTGCCGCCTCGGCCAGCTGGTCGTCGGTGAGCCCCGAGCCGGAGGAGCCCGGTACGACCGGAACCCCGGCCGCCCGCACGGTCTCCTTGGCCCGGATCTTGTCGCCCATGAGGGCGATCGCCTCGGCGGGCGGCCCGATGAAGACCAGACCCGCCTCCTCGCAGGCGCGGGCGAAGCCGGCGTTCTCCGCGAGGAAGCCGTATCCGGGGTGGACGGCCCGGGCGCCGGTGCGGCGGGCCGCCTCCAGCAGGCGCTCGGCGGAGAGATAGCTCAGGGCGGCGGGCGCCGGGCCCAGCCGGACGGCGGTGTCCGCCTCCCGCACGTGCCGGGCGTCGGCGTCCGCGTCGCTGAACACGGCGACCGAGCGGACCCCGAGGGCCCGCAGCGTACGGATGACGCGTACCGCGATCTCGCCGCGGTTGGCGACCAGAACGGTGTCGAACATCCGCTGTCCTTCGAACGTCACAGTGGTCCTCACATCCGGAATACGCCGAAGCCGGGCGCCGACGCGTCCCTCTCGGGCAGCGGGGCGTTGGCACATGCGGTCAGGGCGAGCCCCAGCACCTGCCGGGTCTCCAGCGGGTCGATCACCCCGTCGTCCCACAGCCGGGCCGTGGCGTAGTACGCGTTGCCCTGCTGCTCGTACCGGGCGCGGACGGGGTCCTTGAACGCCTCCTCCGCCTCCGCGGGCCACTCCTCGCCGCGCGCCTCCAACTGGTCCCGCTTGACGGTGGCCAGCACGGACGCGGCCTGCTCGCCGCCCATCACCGAGATCCTGGCGTTGGGCCACATCCACAGGAACCGGGGCGAGTAGGCGCGGCCGCACATCGAGTAGTTGCCCGCCCCGTACGAGCCGCCGACGACGACCGTCAGCTTCGGCACCCGGGTGCAGGCCACGGCCGTGACCATCTTGGCGCCGTGCTTGGCGATGCCGCCCGCCTCGTAGTCCCTGCCGACCATGAACCCGGAGATGTTCTGCAGGAACAGCAGCGGAATGCCGCGCTGGTCGCACAGCTCGATGAAGTGGGCGCCCTTCTGGGCCGATTCGGCGAACAGGATGCCGTTGTTGGCGACGATCCCGACCGGGTGGCCGTGGATCCGCGCGAAGCCGGTGACCAGCGTGGTGCCGAACTCGGCCTTGAACTCGGCGAACCGGGAGCCGTCCGTGACCCGGGCGATGATCTCCCGGACGTCGTAGGGCGTGCGGGAGTCCACCGGCACCGCACCGTACAGCCCGAACGGGTCCGCCTTGGGCTCCTCGACGGGCTCCACCGGCCAGGGGAGCGGGCCCCGCCCGGGGAGGGTGGACATGATGGTCCGCACGATCCTCAGCGCGTGGGCGTCGTTCTCCGCGAGGTGGTCCGTGACGCCGGAGACCCGGGAGTGCACCTCGCCGCCGCCCAGCTCCTCGGCCGTGACGACCTCGCCGGTCGCGGCCTTCACCAGCGGCGGGCCGCCGAGGAAGATCGTGCCCTGGTTCCGCACGATCACGGCCTCGTCGCTCATCGCCGGCACGTAGGCGCCGCCGGCCGTGCAGGAGCCCAGCACAGCGGCGATCTGCGGGACGCGGGCGGCGGAGAGCCGCGCCTGGTTGTAGAAGATCCGGCCGAAGTGCTCGCGGTCGGGGAAGACCTCGTCCTGCATCGGCAGGAAGGCGCCGCCCGAGTCGACGAGGTAGACGCACGGCAGCCGGTTCTCCAGGGCCACCTCCTGGGCCCGCAGATGCTTCTTCACCGTCATCGGGTAGTACGTGCCGCCCTTGACCGTGGCGTCGTTGGCGACGACCACCGCCTCGCGGCCGCTGACCCGGCCGATACCGGCGATCACCCCGGCCGCCGGGGCCTGCCCGTCGTACAACCCGTCGGCCGCGAGGGGGGCCAGCTCCAGGAAGGGCGAGCCCGGGTCCAGGAGAGTGTCGACCCGGTCGCGCGGCAGCAGCTTCCCGCGTGCGGTGTGGCGCGCCCGGGCCTTCTCCCCGCCGCCGAGCCGGGCCGCGGCCAGCTTGGCGCGCAGGGTGTCGGCGAGGGCGTGGTGGGCCGCCTCGTTGGCCTGCCAGGCGTCCGAGGCGGGGTCCGCCGCACTCGTCAGCACAGGTGCTTGCCGCATGGTGTGGTGCCCCCTGTCAGAGCATCGTCCGTGTTAATGAGCGTTAACCCGTTCCCATCAGGTTAACGAGCGCTAACCGCGTTGTCTAGAATTGGCGCCATGAGCACCAGGACCGACGCTCCGACCCGTCGCGAGCAGATCCTCAGGGAGGCCGCGCGCCTCTTCGCCGAGCGCGGCTTCCACGGCGTCGGCGTCGACGAGATAGGCGCCGCCGTCGGTATCAGCGGCCCCGGGCTGTACCGCCACTTCCCCGGCAAGGACGCGATGCTCGCCGAGCTGCTGGTCGGCATCTCCGGCCGGCTGCTGGACGGCGGCAGGCGGCGGGTCGCCGAGGCGGACGGCGTCCCCGAGCAGGTGCTCGCCTCGCTCATCGACGGCCACATCGACTTCGCCCTCGACGACCGCCCGCTGATCACCCTCCACGACCGGGAGCTGGACCGGCTGCGCGACAGCGACCGCAAGCTGGTGCGCCAGCTCCAGCGCCAGTACGTCGAACTGTGGGTGGACGTCGTCCGCAAGCTGCACCCGGAGACGGTCGAGGGCCACGTCCGGGCGGCCGTCCACGCCGTCTTCGGCCTGCTCAACTCCACCCCGCACCTCGGCTCTTACGGCAACGGGCTGCCGGGCCGCACCGCCATGGAGGACCTGCTGCGCAGGCTCGCCCACGGGGCGTTCGCCTCGCTGTCGTAGGGCCGCGGGCCCCGCGGGCGGCGGTGCGCGGCCCGCGTCACCGGCCGGCGGTCGGCCACCGGCGCCGTACGCCGTCACCCCGCCGGCCCGCCCCGCACCCCTCCACACCCCTCCACACCCCTCTCTCTCCGCCGGCCCGCGCAGGCCTCCCGCCCGGACGGGCCGGGCCTTCCCCTGCACACCGCGTCTCTCCGCCGGCCCGCCCCGGCTCCCGCCCGAAGGGCCCGGCCCCCTGCCCGAGCGGACCGGGCCTCCGGCGGCCCCGGGGCGTCCGGCGGCCCCGGGGCGTCGGAACTTCGCACTGGAGCAGGAGGAGACGGAGGCCGGCTATGTGCTGGCCTGCCAGTCCCATCCGGTCACCTCGGAAGTCGAGCTGGACTTCGACCGCTGACGCGCCATTCCCTTCCCCGGGATCCTGCCCTATCTTGACGATCCGTCAGATAACCGGTGGGGAACTCCGGACGACGGACGACGAGGCCGTCGGCCGATCCGGTGCACGGGAGGGACTGGGCTGTGGACTTCACCTTCACCGAGGAGCAGCAAGCGGCCGTCGAGGCGGCCAGGGCGTCCGGCCGCCCGGCCGTGCCGTCGCGCGGCGCGGTCCCTGCGCGCGACCGGCCGTGAGCCCCCTGCGCGGCGGCTCCCCGGGCACCGCCCCGGACTCCCGCGCACCCCGGACCCGACCTCCGGCGCCCCGGGCGTCCGGCCCCCGGGACGCCGGGCACCCTCCGCACACCTGGCGGCACAATGGGCGCATGCCGATACCGAACCGCTCCGCCCTTGTCGACCATCTCGTCCGCACCCGGATCGCCGGAGACGTCGCCACCCCGCGCGACAACAACCTCTCCCACTACCGCAGGCTCGCCAACGGGGACCGTCACTACTGGCTGGGCCTGGAACTCGGCGACCGCTGGAGCGACGAGCAGGACGTCCTGGCGGTCATGGCCGAGCGCTGCGGGGTCAACGACGACCCGCGGTACCGGCACGGTCAGGACACCATCGACCCGGAGCTGACCGTGGACGCCCTCGACCGGATGGCGGCCCGGCTGAAGCAGGCCGCCGCCGGGCGGGAGTCCGTCCTCTTCGCCACCGGCCACCCCGGCGGGCTGCTCGACGTCCACCGGCAGATCGCGGACGCGCTCCGATCGACGGGCTGCGAGATCGTCACGATCCCCTCCGGGCTCACCGCGGACGAGGGCATGGTCTTCCAGTTCGCCGGGGTGGCCGTGCTGGAGCGCGGCGCGACGCTGTGGCACACCCATTCCCCCGAGCCGATGGCCGCGATCCTGGACGGGCTGGAGCGGGACGGCCGTACCCGGCCGGACCTGGTCGTCGCCGACCACGGCTGGGCGGGCTGCGCGGGACAGCGGGGCGTCGACGCCGTCGGCTTCGCCGACAGCAACGACCCGGCCCTGTTCATCGGCGAGGCGGAGGGCACGGTCCGGGTGACGGTCCCGCTGGACGACCATGTCACGGACCCGCGTTTCTACGACCCGATGACCGCGTATCTGCTGGACGCGGCCGGGCTCCTCTGACTTCCGGCGGGTCCCGGTGGTCCGCGCGCTCGTCCGGTCGCGCGCTCGCGCGGTCCCACTGCCGGGCCCGGCAGCAGGAGCGGCCCGGCCCGGCCCGTGCGGCGGCGCGCCGCGTGGAGGTTTCGGCGCGCCGCGCGGAGGCCCGGCGGTCGGCTCGTCCCGCCCCCGCCCCCGCCCCCGCCCCCGCCCCCGCCCCCGCCCGGGCGAGGGAGACGGGAGGACGGGGAGACGGGGGAGACGGGGAGGACCGAGAAGACCGGGAACCGAGAAGACCGGGAAGACCGGGAACTGGGAAGACGGGGTCAGCGGGTACCCATACCGAAGGCGCTCGACAGGTACTGCCGGGCGTCCTCCACCGAGGCGGCGATGATCTCTGCCGCCTCGCGTGCCTCGTCGGGCTCGTGCGCCGCCTGCACCTGCAGTCGGAAGCGGGCGGAGCCGGACGGGGTGACCGGGAACTCCACCATGAAGGCGAGCACCCCGCGGTCGAACAGGAACCGGTTGGCGGTACGGGCCAGTTTCTCGTTGCCGATCAGCAGCGGGACGATCGGCGAGGGAGCGCCCAGGCACTCCAGCCCGTGGCCGCCCAGGGCGCCGCGGAGCGCGTCGATGGCCTCGAACAGGCGTGCCCTGAGCCGATCGCCCTCGGCGCTGCCCACGATCCTCGCCGCCTCCAGCACGACGGCCGTCTGCACGGGCGAGAGGGCGTTGGAGAAGAAGTGCGGGCCGCCGAACATCTTGGCGTACTGCTTGACCGCGGGTGTCCGTGAGGCCAGGAAGCCCCCGTTGGAGGCGAAGGTCTTGGAGAACGCCCCCATCACGAGGTCGATCTTCCCGGTCATCCGCTGCATGCCGAGGACCCCTGATCCGCCGGGCCCCATGGAACCGAGGTCGTGGGCGACGTCGACGAGCAGCGTCGCGTCGTGGGCGTGGCAGACCTCCTGGAGGGCGAGGAGGTCGGGCCAGTCGGCGTCGACGGAGAACAGGCCGTCGGTCACGACCAGGATGCCGTTGCGGGTGTCGCGGCGCCGGATCTCACCGAGGTGGCGGCGCACCTCCTCGACGTTCAGGTGTTCGTAGCGGACGACGTTCTTGCTGGCGGCCCGCGCGCCCTGCTGGAGGCACGAGTGTGCCAGGCGGTCGATGACCACCCAGTCCTCCGGGCGGACGAGCGCCGTGACCGTTCCGAAGCCGGCGGACCAGCCGGTGGGGAAGAGCGTGACGTGCTCCAGGCCGACCAGCCGGCCGAGGGCCTCCTCTAGTTCGTTCGACAGCCGGGTGTTCCCCAGGACCATGGGGGATCCCGCGCTGTGCGGCCCGAAGTCGCCGAGGGCGCGCGCGGCGGCCTCCCGGACGGCGGGATGCGCGTTGAGGGAGAGGTAGTCCTGGGAGTTGAAGTTGATGCCGCGGGCTCGGCGACCGAGGTCGTTGCTGATCTCCGCGACGCTGCCGGGCGCGGCTTCCAGGAGCCTGGAGTACTGCCAGGTCTCGGTGCGCCGGCGGGCTTCGACCCAGTCGTGGAACTCCTCGGTGCGCCGGAGCAGGTCGCGGCCGGCCGGGCGGTAGAAGTCGTACGCCTGCTTGTCGAGGGCGTACTCCTCGTCGGGATCCGCGGTGATCCGCAGGGAGGCCGGCTCCACCAGGTCCCCGAGAGCGGTGCGCACCTCGGGGTAGCGGTCGGTCAGGAACCGGGCGAAGGAGTCCAACGCGTCCGAGGAGTCCGGGGAGTCCAACGCGTCCGGGGAGCCCAACGCGTCCGGGGAGCCCGGGGAGTCCAACGCGTCCGGGGAGTCCGGGGAGTCTGAGGCGTCCAACGCGTCCGAGGAGCCGAACGAATCAGAGAAGCCGAACGAATCAGAGGAGTCCGGCCCGGCCGGGTCGCCGGGGCCGAACGCCGCCATCTCGTCCCAGGGGACGTGGGTGGCCCAGTTCTTCATCATCTCCGAGACCTCCCGCGCCGCCCGGCCCGTCTCCCGGGCGAACCCGGCCAGCTTCCGGCGTGTCCGGGGATCCGCCGGAGGTTCGGCGGCCGGCCGGCCGCCGAGTTCCTTGAGGGCGCTGTCGGTGGCTTCCAGGATGATGCGGACGAGTTCCTCGTCGGGGCGGGGGACCGGAGCGCTGGGCATGGCGGAACACCTTCGGAGTCGGGGAGCGGGGCCTCAGGAGAACGGGTTGCGTAGGTAGCTCCGGGACTTCTCGGCGAAGCCGTCGAAGATCGCGTGCCGGTCGGACGTCTCGCGGGCGGCGTCGTTGATCAGGAAGAGGTTGGACGCCTGGAAGAACTCGGAGACGGGGGCGATGTCCGCGTGGGTGGCGATGTAGCGGTCGGTCTCCTCCTGGTTTCCGCGCAGTGCGGCGAGGAGCTGGAGTTCGTCGTGGCGCAGCGGGCGCATCTCGGCCAGTGTGCAGGCGTAGTCGTAGTAGGCGGCGGCGTTCTGGCTGCGGCGGCGTTCCTCGTACGACCGGAGCGCGCTGTCGAGGGGTTCGTGGCCGCCGAGCCAGGAGCCGATCGCGGTCGCGGCGAGTTCGGCGTCGCGGAAGGCGTGGGTCATGCCGGTGGCGGTGCACTGGTCCTTGAAGCTCTCCGCGTCGCCCACCAGCACCCAGCCGGGTCCGTGTAGCGGACGCAGATAGGCGGCCTGGTCCAGGGTTCCGTAGAAACGTTCCTCCTGCTGTCCCTCGGAGCGCACCTGCTCGGCCAGGTCGGGGCTGACGAAGGACAGCGCCTGGAGGAAGTGGCCCTCGACGTCGCTGCGGAAGGCGGACGCCCACTCGCTGGGGCCCCACACCAGCGTCATGTTCTGGTCGAAGTTGGTGGGGACCACGGCGGCGGCGAGTCGGCCGCGGCGGTGCAGTTGCAGGCCCCCCGGCGCGAACCCCGAGTAGTACGTCCAGTAGGCGAACGTGCACCGGGGCCGCTCGTCGTACTTGGCGAGCCCGAGGGCCCGGGCCACGAAGGAGTTCCGCCCGTCGGCACCGACGACGATCCGGGCGCGCTCCTCGAACCGGGTGCCCGCCCGGGTGCGGCCCCGGACACCGACCACCCGGCCCTCCTCGACGATCAGTTCGTCGACGGTGCAGCCCTGGCGTACGTCCGCCCCCGCCGACGCCGCGGCGTCCATCAGGATCTCGTCCAGCACCCGCCTGCGTACCGAGGCGTGGGCGGTGACGACGCCGTCCCCGTCACCGTGCAGTTCCTCGAAGTGCGTACGCAGGAGCTTCTCGGGCACTTCCCCGGTCAGCTGGATGCCCTCGTTGACGAGGTGCACGGCGGTGTGCGACGGAGTGGTCCGGAGCACGCTCTCCAGCAGGCCCCAGCGGTTGAGGTAGGACAGGCCGTGGGGCCAGAGGAAGTGCGTCGACAGCACGTCGCTGGGCAGCTGGGCCCGTTCGAGCAGCAGCACGCGGTGACCCCCGCGGGCCAGCAGCATGGCCGTCGGCGAGCCCGCGCAGCGGGCACCGACAACGATGGCGTCGAACACCGGTCCTCCTCGCATTCGCCCGTGGTCTCCGCCGGGCCGTGGAACGACCGTCCTGGGCCGGATGCCGGCGAACGCCGCTGATATCAGACGGACTTGGGCTCACCCGAAATCTAGCGTGTGATCGACCGGGTGTCAGCCGCACTCCGTCCAGGCCTGGTTGACGGGGCGGTCGTCTGCCGCCCTCGCCGCGGTCAGCCGTGCGGGACGCGGACCAGGCCCTCCTGGATCACCGAGATCGCCAGCCGCCCGTCCTGGGTGTAGATGCGTGCCTGGCCGAGGCCGCGGCCGCCGTGCGCGCTCGGCGACTCCTGGTCGTACAGCAGCCATTCGTCGGCGCGGAAGGGGCGGTGGAACCACATCGCGTGGTCCAGCGAGGCCCCGACGACGTCGCCGACCGCCCAGCCGCCGCGCCCGTGGGCCAGCAGCACCGAGTCGAGCAGCGTCATGTCGGAGACGTAGGTGGCGAGGCAGACGTGCAGCAGCGGGTCGTCGGCGAGCTTGCCGTTGGTACGGAACCACACCTGCGAGTGCGGCTCCCGGCGCTCGCCGATGCTGGCGTACGGCGGCTTGCCCACGTACCGGATGTCGACCGCGGCGCGGGCCTCGAGCATGCGCCGCACGATCTCCGGGTGGATGGGGTCGCCCGCGTAGTGGGGCAGCCGCTCCGCCGCGGTCGGCAGGGTCTCCGGGTCCGGCGCTTCGGGCATCGCCGCCTGGTGGTCCAGCCCCTCCTCGTGGATCTGGAAGGAGGCCGAGAGGTGGAAGATCGGCTGGCCGTGCTGGACGGCGACGACCCGCCGGGTGGTGAAGGACCGGCCGTCGCGGATGCGGTCGACCGTGTAGACGATCGGCGCGCCCGGGTCGCCCATGCGCAGGAAGTACGCGTGCAGGGAGTGCGCCGTGCGGTCCTCGGGGGCGGTACGGCCCGCGGCCACCAGCGCCTGGGCCGCGACCTGCCCGCCGAAGACGCGGGGCACGATCGTGGGGCGCGAGTGGCCGCGGAAGATGTCCTGCTCGATCCGCTCCAGGTCGAGCAGGTCGAGCAGGTCGTCGAGAGCCTCGCTCACAGGGTCAGAGGCCCATCGACTTGGCGATGATCGACTTCATGACCTCGCTGGTGCCGCCGTAGATGCGGTTGACGCGGTTGTCGGCGTAGAGGCGGGCGATCGGGTACTCGTTCATGTAGCCGTAGCCGCCGTGCAGCTGGAGGCACCGGTCGATGACGCGGTGGGCGACCTCGGTGCAGAACAGCTTGGCGGAGGCGGCCTCGGCCGGGGTCAGCTCGCCCGCGTCCAGCGCCTCCAGGGCGCGGTCGGCGACGGCCTCGGCGGCGTCCACCTCGGCCTGGCAGGCGGCCAGTTCGAACTTGGTGTTCTGGAAGGACGCGACCGTCTTGCCGAAGACCGTGCGCTCCTGGGTGTACTCCTTGGCGAACCGGATCGCGGCCTTGGCCTGCGCGTACGCGCCGAAGGCGATGCCCCAGCGCTCCGACGGCAGGTTCTGGCCGAGGTAGTGGAAGCCCTTGTTCTCCTCGCCCAGCAGGTCCTCGACCGGGACCCTGACGTCGACGAACGCCAGCTCGGCGGTGTCGGAGGTGCGCAGGCCGAGCTTGTCCAGCTTGCGGCCGATGGAGTAGCCCTCGGACTTGCTGTCCACCGCGAAGAGGGAGATGCCGAAACGGCGGTCGTCCTCGCGCGGGGCGGAGGTGCGGGCGCACACGATCACGCGGTCGGCGTGGACGCCGCCGGTGATGAACGTCTTGGCGCCGTTGAGGACGTAGTGCGTGCCGTCCTCCGACAGCCTGGCCGTGGTCTTCATGCCCGCGACGTCGGAGCCGGTGCCCGGCTCGGTCATCGCCAGCGCCCACATCTCCTCGCCGGTGACGAACTTCGTCAGGTAGCGCTTCTTCTGCTCGTCGGTGGCGAGCATCTTGATGTACGGCAGGGCCAGCAGCACATGCACGCCGGAGCCGCCGAAGTGGACGCCCGCACGCGCGGTCTCCTCGTAGAGGACGGCCTCGAACTTGTGGGTGTCCAGGCCCGCGCCGCCGAACTCCTCGGGCACGTTGATGCCGAATATGCCGAGCTCGCCGAGCTTGTCGTAGAACTCGCGCGGCGCCTGGCCGGCGGCGAACCACTCGTCGTAGACGGGGACGACCTCGGCCTCGATGAAGGCGCGGACGGTCTCCCGGAACGCTTCGTGGTCCTCGTTGAATACGGTCCGGCGCACGGACGCCTCCTCGGCACGGTGTCGGTCACTGACTGGGCACAGACGAGCACACAGAGCTGTCTAAGCGCTTGCTCAGAATAAGTTACCCGGCGGTTGTTGAAACTGTCCAGAGTGATGCGGGGCACGTGCGCGTGCGGGAGGCGGGAGGCGGGAGGCGGGAGGCGGCTGGGCGTGGCGGCCGGGGGTGGCGGCCGGGGGAGGCGGCTGGGCGTGGCGGCCGGGTGTCACCCCCGGACATGGGCCCGCACGTGACGATCCGCACCGGCGGCCGGACGTGACGGCCGGACGTGACGGCCGGAAGTGACGACCAGAAGTGATGACCGGACGTGACGTCGGCCCTGTCACACGGCGGTGCCGGTGCCAGTGCCGGTGCCGGTGCCGGTGCCGGTGCTCATGGGCTGCCCCGGTGACGGGAGAGGGCGGACGCGGCGTCCGGATCGAGCCGCTGTCCTTCGCGCCCACTACTCTGGCCGCGGAGAGGGGCCGGCATGCTGCTGAGATTCCGCACGGCGAACGTGCGGTCACTGCGCGACGAGCAGGAGCTGACGTTCGTCGTGCCCGAGGACGACCCGGGCACGTCCGCACGCCCGGTGGGGCTCGCGGGTGACCGGTCACTCGCCGTACTTCCACTGATCGGCGTCTTCGGAGCCAATGCCTCGGGCAAGTCGAACGTGCTGGCCGCCATGACGGACATGCGTGCCGCCGTCATCAATTCGTACGCACGCTGGGCGGCCTTCGAAGGGACCGCGCGCGTTCCCTTCGCCCTGAACGACAAGGACGGGCAGCAGTCGGCCAGCTTCTTCGAGGTGGACCTCGTCCTTGACGGCGTGCGCTGGACGTACGGCTTCGAACTCGGTGCGGACCGGGTCGAGGCCGAGTGGCTGCACAGCTATCCCCGAGGCCGTCGGCAGGTGTGGCTGGACCGCGACGCGTCCCGCGCCGAGGTCTACGACTGGCCGGGAAACCGCGTGAAGGACCGGGCCGGACTCGAGCGGCGCACCCGGCCCAACGCCCTGCTGCTGTCCACGGCCGGCACGGACAACCATCCGCAGCTGACCCCGCTCTTCCACTGGTTCCGCCGCAACCTCTGGCTGATCAACCCGGAGGACGAGCGCGAGCAGCGCGAGGCTTTCACGACGCGGGAGCTGACCGGCAGCCGCGCGCGCCGCATCAACGAGTTGCTGCGGGTCGCGGACCTCGGAATCACCGGTGCGGAGGTCGTCCAGGAGGGCACGGGACCCGCGACGGTCAAGCTCACCCACCGCTCCGCCGCGGGAGACGTGGCCTTCGACTGGACTCGGGAGTCCTTCGGTACCCGATCCTGGTTCGCTCTGCTCGGTCCCCTGCTCCTCGCCCTCGACGAAGGCGCCGTGCTGCTCGTCGACGAACTGGATGCCAGCCTGCACCCGCGCTTCGCCGCGGAGGTCGTTCGCCTGTTCCACGACCCGCAGGCGAATCCGCGGGGGGCGCAGCTCGTCTTCACCTCGCACGACCCCTCCGTGCTCAGCACCCCGAGCGGCGGTCGGCTGCTGGAGCCCGGGCAGGTGTGGCTGACCGAGAAGGACGAGGAAGGCGCGACGGACCTGTACCCGCTGACGGCGGCGTCCCCGGGGGAGGACGAGGACCTGATGAAGTCCTACCTGGCGGGTGCCTTCGGCGCGGTGCCGTCTCTTCTGGAGGGCCAGATCGCGCGGCGGCTGCTGGCGGCGAACGAACGGGAACGCGAGTACGAGGCGGAGCGGAGCGGTAGCTGATGGCGCGCACGAGGGGGAAGGACTCGCTGGGCCCTGCGAAGAAGGGCGGGCGGCGTCGGAAGGTCGTGCACGTCTTCACCGAGGGCAGGGTGACCGAACCCGAGTACATCAAGATCGTCCGGGAGCGGGCGGGTACGAACGGCATCGAGGTCCGCATCGCCAACCAGTCGGCTCCCGGTTCGCAGCGCAAGCCGATCAATCTCGTGGAGGCGGCGGTGAGGCTGATGCGCGAGGAGATGCGCGTGGCCAGACGCAGCGGCCTGGAGAAGAAGTACTGGCCTGCGGTCTGGTGCCTGTTCGACCGCGATCAGCACGATCACATCGACGCGGCGCTGAAGGAGGCCCGTGAGGCCGGCGTCGAGGTCGCCTTCTCGCATCCGTGCTTCGAGGTGTGGCGGCTGCTCCACCACAAGTCGGTGACCGGCACCTTCGGCGGCGTCTGCGACATGGCGGTGGCCCGGCTCCCGTTCGGGGGCGGCGCGGCGAACATCAAGACGGTGCTGCCGGAGCAGATCCCGCCGGGCAGCTTCGCCGAGGCGAAGAAGCGGGCGCGGAAGATGAACGAGGCGCATGCGGAGCATGTGCCGAAGAGCCTGCGCGATCCGTACACGGATGTGTTCGAGTTCGTCGAGAAGGGACTCGGGATCACCGCGTACTGACGGAAGCAGACCGAATTCGGGCGATCGTTTTCATCCCGGCCGGGGATCGCCGTAGGGTTCCTACGTCATATCGGGTCGTAGGGAAGACGGGTACGTGGCCAAGCTCACGCTCGCGCAGCTGGAGCGCCATCTCTTCGCCGCCGCGGACATCCTCCGCGGCACGATGGACGCCTCCGAGTACAAGGACTACATCTTCGGGCTGCTGTTCCTGAAGCGGGCCAACGACGAGTTCGAGGCGGCACGCGAGCGGATCAGGGAGCAGGCGGAGAACGAGCACGGCCTGGCCGGGGAGCTGCTGGACAGCTTCCTGGAGGACCCGGCGCCGTACAGCGACCGCGGGGTCCTCTTCGTCCCCGGGGGGGCCCGCTGGCAGCGGATCTCCTCCGGCACCCACAACGTCAACGAGGAGCTGCTGCGGCCCGCGCTCCAGGCCCTTGAGGGTCAGAACGCCAAACTCAAGGGCCTGTTCGACCAGCTCGACTTCAACCGCATCGGCGGCTCGGGTGCCGCCGCGGGTGCGGCGAAGCTCGCCGACCAGAGACTGAAGCTGCTGATCGCGCACTTCGGGCGGGTCCGGCTCAGGACGGAGGACTTCGAGTTCCCCGACCTGATCGGTGCCGCCTACGAGTACCTGATCAAGGAGTTCGCGGACTCGGCCGGCCGCAAGGGCGGCGAGTTCTACACCCCGCGTGCCGTGGTCCGCATGATGGTCGAACTGCTGGACCCCCGGGACGGCACGCGCATCTACGACCCGTGCGTCGGCTCGGGCGGCATGCTCATCCACGCCAAGGAATACGTGGAAGAGCACGGCGGGGACGCCGAGAACATGTACTTCGCCGGCCAGGACGCCAACAGCGGTTCCTGGATCATGTCCACGATGAACATGGTGCTCCACGGCGTCAGCACCCGCTTCGACCTGCGGACCGGCGACACGCTGTCCGAGCCGGCGCACACACCGAGGTCCGATGCCGACCGGTTCGACGGGGTGCTGAGCAATCCGCCGTTCTCGATGGACTACTCGCTCACCGACTTCCCGCACAGGGCGGAGCGGGCGAAGTACGGCGAGACGAGCGAACGCGGCAAGGCCGACCTGATGTTCCTCCAGCACATGCTCTGGATGACCAAGCGGGAGGGCCGAGGCGGCATGGTCATCACGGTCATGCCGCACGGCGTGCTGTTCCGGGGCGGCGGTGAGCGGGACATCCGGTCCGAGCTGATCGAGCGGGACGCGATCGAGGCGGTCATCGGCCTCGCCCCGAACCTCTTCTACGGCACCGGCATCCCCGCCTGCATCCTGGTCCTCCGCCCGCCGGGCAGAAAGGACCCGAAGCGGGAGGGCCGGGTCCTCTTCATCAACGCGGACCGCGAGTTCCACGCGGAGCGGGCGCAGAACGTGCTGCTCCCCGAGCACGCGGAGAAGATCGTCACCACGTTCCGGGAGTACGAGGACGTGCCCGGCTTCGCGCGCGTGGTCGAGCGCGAGGAACTGCGGGAGAACGACTGCAACCTCAACATCCGCCGCTACGTGGACAACACGCCCCCGCCGGAGCCGCAGGACGTGCGGGCGCACCTGGTGGGCGGGATGCCGCGGGCGGAGGTCGAGGCGAAGAAGCAACTGCTCGACGCGTACGAGATCGGGCTGGAGGACCTCTTCGCCGAGCGCGAGCCGGTGGACCCGGCGTATGTGGACTTCCTCCCCGAGGGCGAGCGCCCGGACGCGGCCCGGCTCGCGGAGCTGGCGCGCCCCCGCGAGGACGCGCTGCGGGCGGCGTTCGCCAAGTGGTGGGAGGAGGAGGCCCGTCACCTGGAGGCGGTGGCCGCCACGCCCGAGCGCCTGGCGGAGCTGACGGCGCCGGAGCGCAAGGCGGCGCTGATGGCCGTACGCGGGTCGCTGATCGGGTCGTTCGTGGAGCGGCTGGGCGGCATCGGTCTGCTCGACCGGTACGCGCTGGCGGGCGCGGTGGCCGGCTGGTGGTACGAGGCCAAGTACGACCTGCTGGCGTTGTCGGAGAACGGCTTCGCGGGGGTGCTGGACGGCTGGGTCGAGAACGTCGAGACGTTGCTCGCGCCGGAGCAGGACCCGAAGACGAGGAAGCTGCGCAAGCGCACGGCTGCGGAGCGGCGCCAGGCGTACGACCACAAGGTGGTCGCGGCGATCGCTCCGGAGTTTCTGACGGAGCTGGCGGAGGCCGATGCCCGTAAGGCCGAGCTGGACGCGCGCTGGAAGGAGCTCAACGCGGAGCCGGAGCCGTCGGAGGACGGTGAGACCGAGGGTGACGAGGACGCCGTCACACGGGAGCAGGTCGAGCTGAGCGCGGAGCAGCTGGCGGAGCTGGCGTATGTGAAGAAGGAACGCACGAAGGCCGCGGCGCGCGTCAGGAAGCTTGAGGCGGAGTTCTGGTTCACGCCGTGGCCGGACCCGACCAAGCTGACCGAGGACCCGCCGAGGCTGGTCGCCGCCCGGAAGCGGTTCGCGGAGGACCCGGAGGGGGAGCGCCGGGTGGTGCTGGAGCTGCTGCGGGACGACCTGGCGGGGAAGCTGGAGGGGCATGTGGTGCGGCTTCGGCGGCAGTTGGTTGATGTCTATGGGGTGTGGGCGGACAAGTACGTGGTGTCGCTGGGGGAGATTCGCGCGGAGCGGGAGCGGGCGGCGGCGACGCTGGATGAGTTCCTGAAGGAGCTGGGTTATGCAGAGTGAGGAAAAGGCTGCATGGCCGGTTCGGCGCCTGACCGACGTTGTCAGTCTCCCCACGGGGCAGGTTGACCCTAGAGAGGAGCCGTACCGCAGCCGCGTCCTCCTGGCGCCAGATCATGTGGAATCACGCACTGGAAAGATCGCTAAGCACGTTACGGCAGCGGATCAAAGTGCATCGAGTGGCAAGTACGTGGTGCAGCCAGGGGACGTCATCTTTTGCAAAATTCGGCCGGCTCTCAGAAAGGTCGCGTTGGCGGACTTTTCCGGTACGTGTTCAGCCGACATGTATCCGTTGAAACCCGGGAGGGAGATCGTCGCTGGTTTCCTCGTCGCGGTTCTCTTGAGCGAAAACTTCTCTCGGTATGTTGAGTCCCTTTCAGCTCGTACCGGAATCCCGAAGGTCAATAGAGAGGATTTGGCGGGCTACTGCTTTCCGCTTCCGCCCTTGGACGAGCAGCGGAGACTCGTCGAGGTGGCCGACGCGGTGTCGGCGCAGGAGCGCGCCATCCAAGGTTCGATTACGAAGCTTCGGAGCGTCCGTCAGGGCACGCTACTGTCAGCCATGCTCCCACTACGGGGAGGCGAGCCTCCGAGGGGCTGGGTCCGGGTGCAGCTCAAGGACGTAGTGCCAGTGGCGGAGTACGGTGTTTCTGAGGCTCTGGACCGCGATTCGCGAGGAGTTCCCGTTCTCCGGATGAACAACCTCGCAGGTGGACGACCCGAGTTGTCGGACCTGAGGTACAGCCCTGTGGCCGTATCCGCCAAGCTTGAACTCAAGTACGGTGATGTATTGTTCAACCGAACCAACAGTATTGACCATATCGGGAAGTCAGGGATGTGGCGAGGGGAATTGTCGAAGGCTTCGTTCGCTTCCTATCTGGTGCGGATCAACCCGGATGCGTCCCGACTGACTCCTGAGTACCTGGTCGAGTGGCTGATGCATCCGACAATTCGCCAGCGGGTGAGGTCGATCTCGACCGTCGCGGTTCAGCAGGTAAACGTGAATCCCACACGGCTTCGTGAGCTGGAAATCGACATGCCGAAGGAGCCGGCCGAGCAGCGACGTATTGTCGACTCGTTGTATGCGTGTGATGCCCAGATCTCGGCCGAGTGCGAAGAGCTGGCCAAATTGCGCGCCTTGAAGTCGGGACTCATCGATGACCTGCTGAATGCAGCGGCTTGACGCGTCCCGATGTGGCGCGGCGCGGTCAGGCGGGGAAGGCGTTGCTCTTGAGGGCGGTGACGAACGTAGACCAGCCAGTCGTCGCGAAGACCAGCGCGGGCCCGTGAGGGTTCTTGGAGTCGCGGATCGGGACGCCCGACGGGTAACCGTCCAGGACCTCGACGCAGCTGCCCCCGTCGCCGCTGCTGTAGGACGACTTGCGCCAACCGCTCAACGCGGCCGCGTTCGGGATGATGCGGTCAGTCATTGCCCGTATTCCTTTGCCGTCGCTCTCAGTAGGGCGACCGATTCCTTGCGGGGGAGCGCGTCGCCCAAGGCGAGAGTGTAGGTGCGCTGCAACGTCTCAACCAGGGCGGGGGAGTCGTGCAACCTGCCCATGAGGACTCCTTCGCCGTAGGCGACTGGGGGCTGATCGTCGAACATCATCAGTGACAACATCCCCTGGAGCAGTTGGTGGTAGCCCACTCCGAAGGGAAGGATGTGGACGCGGATGCGCTCGCTCTCCGCCAAGCGGACGATGTGGGTCAGTTGCTCCGTCATGACCTTGGGACTTCCGACGTGGCGGCGCAGTACCGCCTCGTCGAGAAGGGCGCAGACTAGCGGCGTAACCGGGTCGGAGAGGACCTTTCCTCGCTCCAGTCGCGTGACAAGGAGCCTGTCACATTCCTCTTCACCCCGAGGAGTGGCACCTGGCCGTAGAACCGCACGCGCGTACCCCTCCGTCTGGAGGATGCCCGGCACGAGTGAGAGTGCGAACTCCTGGATCACCGTTGCCTGCTGTTCCAGCTGCCGTGCCGACTCGAAGTAGTCCGCCACCGCCACGTTCTCCCGTGGCAGGAAGCTGCTCAGCACGTCCCCCGTGCCCAACGCCCTGTCCAGCCTCCGCGCGTCCTCCTTCGACGGGATGCGGCGGCCCGCCTCGATATGGGCGATGTGCGAGCGGGTCATGATCGAGGCATCGGCCAGTTCCTGTTGGGTGAGGCCGGCGGCTTCGCGTTGGGCCTTCAGCCATTCCCCGTAGGTGTTGCTCATCGTCAACTCCCTCGCGACAAAAGCTCTGTCACATCGAACCCCCTGGTCAGGGTAGCCCGATCGGTCCCAGGCTGTGAGTGAATCGCTACAGAGCGAGTTCACCGGGCGGGGCCGCCCGGGAGAGCCGCAGTCACAGACCCCCGCGACCGGGGCGAACGGTCCGGGGGCGTGGCCCTCAACTAGCCAGGAGTTGACGACGTGTTGCACTGTATCGTCCGCCTGATCGACCCGCTCCGGAGGCTCCTGTGGCCTCCGCCGCCCGTGGACCACCGCCCCCCGCCCCGGCCGCCGTGTCCGCCCCCACCCACCCGCGCCCCCGCCCCGTACTACCGAGGCGAGGACAGCCCTCTCGTCCGTCCCTACCTCCTCGCCCACGAGCGCCGCCAGGCCGAGGCCCGTCGTCGGCACCTCCGTCGCCGGGCTCTCTGGATCACCGCCCAAGGCGTCGACGCCGACCCGTTCGCCATCGGTGGACGGGAGGTGGCGGCGTGATCCGTCACACCGCGGAGGCACCTCGCCTGCTCCCCTGGACCGGGGCCGAGGGCAAGCCCTGCTACCTCGTCGGCGACGGCCTCGGCTATGTCTCACGACTCGCCGACAACGTCGAGAGCGTGCAGCTCGGCATGGCCGCCGCACTCCTCGATCACACCGACGACCTGCTGAGCGACCGTTCCGCCACCCCCGAACAGCTCCGCTATGTCATCGCCCGCCTCGCGGAGTCCCTGCGCGACGTGCACCGCATCGCACGGAGCCGGGGTGCCCGGCACACCGCTCCGGGCCGCGTCGACCACCCCGAATAGCAGGGGTCCCAGGCGGCTGAAACTCTCGACCGCCGTCCGCCCGTCACGGCAGAATGGATCAGCTGAAGGGGCGCGGCGGCGGGCGAGGGGCGTGGGGTATGGCGGCGATGCAGGTCGAGCGGGACGAGGTGGAGCGGCCGACCGTCGCGCAGCTCCGGGCGATGGGCTGGACGCACGTCCCGGGCAGGGACGTCGGCACCCTCGAAGCCGATACCCCGTTCCTCGTCGACACCCTCGGCGAGGCGCTGCGCCGCATCAACCTCCGTGCCGCCGACGGCAAGCCGTGGATGGACGAGACGGACGTCAGGCGCTCCATCGCCGAGCTCGCCTCCGTCTCCCTCGGCGCCGGCATCGACAAGGCCAACTTCGCCGCCACCGACCTGCTGCTCAGTGGTCTGCTCCTCGCCGGTCCCTCCGCCGGGCACGGCGGCCCCTCCGCCACCGTCCAGTACATCGAGTGGCACGAGGGCCGCACCGGGCGCAACGAGTTCACCGTCGTCGACCAGCTCCACATGCGGAATCGCTCCGGCGAGGTGTCGATCCTCGACATCGTCCTCTTCGTGAACGGGATTCCGCTCGTCGCAGTCGAGTGCAAGAGCCCCGACCTCGCCGACCCGATCCGTGATGCCGTCCTCGACCTGCGGCACTACGCGGGAGACCCGCTGTCCGACGACGAACGGGATGCGACTGCCCCGGCGCTGCCCGCCGGGGTTCCGGAGCTCTTCCGCACGGTCCAGCTGCTCGTCGCGGCCACGGCCGAGACCGCGTACCTCGGCACGGTCACGTGCACGCCGGAACACTTCCACCCCTGGCGGAGCATCGAGCCGGAGAGCAAGGCGACTCTCACCGCCGAACTGCCCGACGGCACCGGCGGACTCAACGAGCGGCACAAGCTGGTGGGCGTCGTCCTGCGTCCGGCCGCGCTGCTGAGGGTCGTACGCCACTACGTCATCCCCCTCCCCGTCCAGACCGAGTCGGGCGGCAGCCGTACCGTCAAGGCTGTCGCCCGGCACCAGCAGTACCGGGCCGCCGAGAAGGCGGTCCGCAGGCTGCTCACGGGCAGGACGCGCGGCGGGCCGATCCTGGAAGACGAGCGCGGCGGCCTCATCTGGCACACCCAGGGGTCCGGCAAGAGCCTCACCATGACGTTCCTCGTCCGCCGCATGCATCTGCACCACCGGCTCGGCGAGTTCACGGTGGTCGTGGTCACGGACCGCACCCAGTTGCAGGAGCAGCTCGCCCGGACGCTCAGGCTGAGCGAGTCCGAGGTGGAGACCGCCAGGACCGCGACCCAGATGCAGGGGCTGCTGCGGGACGGCGGCCGGCGGGTCGTGTTCGCGATGATCCAGAAGTACGGTGCCGGAGGATTCGCCTTCGCGGCGGAGGCGGACGGGGACGGCGACGAGCGGGATCTGGCTGCCGAGTACGACGACGCCGAGAAGGCCCGGCGGGGGCTCGGAGCTGCGAAGCCGCCGCCGGCGCCGAACTTCCCCGAGTGCAACACCTCACCGGACATCCTCGTCCTCGTCGACGAGGCGCACCGGTCGCACACGAGTCTGCTGCACGCCGCCCTGCGCAGGGCGATCCCCAACGCGGCGAAGATCGGCTTCACCGGCACCCCGATCATGACGGGCAGGGCCGGGGACACCCGCCGGATCTTCGGCGGCGGCCCGGACCGGGAGTTCCTGGACATGTACCGGATGGCGGACGCCGAACACGACGGCGTCGTCGTCCGCATCCGCTACGAGGGCCGTACCGGGGAGGGGAAGGTATTAGACGAGGACGGCCTGGACCGGAACTTCGCGGACCTCGTCCGCGACCGCACCGACGAGCAGCGCCGCGAGCTGCTGAATCGCTGGCCCACCGAGCGGGACGTCGCCGAGTCGAGGCCGATGATCCGGGCCAAGGCCGAGGACATGCTGCAGCACTGGGTCACGACGGTGCTGCCCGGAGGGGGCTTCAAGGCGCAGGTCGCCGCGGTGAGTCGCAAGGCCGCCGTCGAGTACCACCATGCGCTGCGTGCCGCGCGGGACGCGCTGATGGTGGAGCTCGCCGCGTTCCGGCCGGAGTCGGTCGCCGGAATCCCGCTCGACGAGCTGCCCTCGCGCACCCGCTATCTGTTCCAGGCGTACCAGTTCCGTTCGCTGCTGCGCAGGATCGACTTCGTGCCCGTCATCTCGCCCGGCAAGGAGCGCAAACGGCGCCGGTGGCTGTACTGGACGGACCCGGTGCGGCAGGCGGCGTACATCGAGCGCTTCCACGAGGCGTTCCCCACACCGCCGCCGGAACCCGAGTGGGTCTCCACCACCCCGTTCCACTCCCCGGTGCAGGAGTCGCGGGACCCGGGCGGCACGGGGGACAACCCGTGGTCACAGGAAGGAGCGGAGCAGCCCGGGGCATCGGCCGCCGGCCCCGACCCGGTGCACCCGGAGAGCCCCGTGGCCTTCCTGATCGTCAAGTCCATGCTGCTCACGGGGTTCGACGCGCCGCGTGAACAGGCGCTCTACCTGGACCGCCCGATCCGGGATGCCGAACTGCTCCAGGCAGTGGCCCGGGTGAACCGGCCGATGCCCGACAAGAAGGTCGGGTACGTCGTCGACTACTACGGCGTCTTCGAGCACCTGAGCAGCGCACTCGCCGACTACCGGAAGGACGACGTCGACGACACGATGCGCAGTATGGCCGAGGAGGTCGACGATCTGGGGCCGGCGGCCGAGGAGGTGCGCCGCTACCTCAGCGCTCGGGCCGGCGTCACCGACGCCGATCTCGTCGACTTCGCCGCCGTGCGCTCCGCCGCCCTCGCCTTCGACGACGAAGCGACCCGCCGGGGCTTCGACGAGGTGCTGCACCACTTCCTCACCGTCCTGGAGCGAGTACTGCCGCACGAGGACGGCCTGAACCACGTGGGCGACGCACGCCGCTGGGGCCTGCTGCAGAAGCGCATCCGCACCCTCCACCGTGACGCCTCAGGCGGTTCCTTCACGATGCGTGCGTACGGGCGCAAGGTGCGCGCGCTGATCGCCGACCATCTGGAGGGCCCTGAGATCGACCAGGTGATCGCGCCGGTGTCCCTGACGTCGCCGCGGTTCGACGAGAAGGTACGCGCCATGCCCCCGCGCGAGGCGGCGGCCGAGATGGGGCACGCCCTCCGCTTCCATCTGGAGGAGCGGGTCAAGAGGGAGGACCCGGAGAAGTACGCCAGGCTCTCGGAGAGGCTGGCGGAGATCCTGCGGGAGATGCCGGGGCGCTTCGAGGAGCAGATCGAGGCATTCGGGCCGCTCTTCGAGCAGGCCCGGCGGGAGGAAGAGGAGGATCCGGGGCTTGCGGGGCTCACCCCGCTGGAGCAGCGGCTGTACCGGCTGCTGGGCAGGGAGGCGGGAGACAACCCGGATATCGACACGAGCGCGGCGGACCTGCGGTCGGTCGTCGGGGCGGTGTGCGACACGGCGGCCCGCACCATGGCCAAGGCCGCCTACCAGGGCCAGCACCAGGACCTGTCCCTCCTCGCCGAAAGGATCAGGATGGACCTGGTCAAGGGCCGGCTGCGTCCGGTGAGCACGGAGTGGACGGCGCTTCGCGATCTCGCCGAACGGCTCGCCGACTACGCCGCGCAGAACCGGGCGTCGTTCCTGGCCAGGCTGAGGGGAGAATAGGCGGCGTGACTGCCGCCATCGCCGGTCCGGCCGAGCCGATCGCCCTTGCCGAGGGGGATCGGCTCGCTGTCGACGGATTGGAACTCGACGTGCGAGTCAGCGCCCGGCGCAAGAGGTTCGCGCTCACGGTGGAGAGCGACGCCGCGGTCACCCTGCACGCGCCCCAGGGACGCCCGGCGGCTGACGCCCTCGCGTTCGTCCGGGCTCACCGGGCATGGGTGGTGGCCAAGACGGCGCAGAGAGAGCGAACCCGACCGCTCAACCCGCCCAAGCGTCTCGTCGAGGGTGAGGTGTTCCGGTATCTGGGGAGGACGTATCGGCTGGCCGTCGACGCCGAGCGCCCGGAGGACGCCGCAGTCCGGCTCGTCGCCGGGTGCCTTCTCCTCAGTCGGGAACAGTCGGAGAACCCGGCCCTGGGCCGGTCCGCGCTCGTCGCCTGGTACTGCCGGGCGGGCCGTGAGTGGGCCGCGGGCAGGCTCCAGCCGTGGGCGGCGCGGATGGGAGTCGCAGAGCCGGCGCTGGACGTGTCGGATCTGGGCGGCCGCTGGGGCAGCTACCGTCCGCCCGGCGGCGGAGCCGGAGCCGGGCGGATGAGTCTGGGCTGGCCCCTGTTCCAACTGCCCATGCATCTCGTGGACTATGTCGTCGCGCACGAACTCGCGCATGTACGCGTGTCCGGGCACGGCGCGGACTTCTGGCGGCTGCTCGGCCGCGCTCTGCCGGAGTACGAGGAGCGGCGGACCGAGCTGGACGAGCTGGGCCGGCGCATGTGGATGGGGGACCTCGTCTAGCACGTGTGTGCTGTCGTGATCAACCAGCCTGGGAAGAACCGGGGGCTGTACGCGGCGTGCCCCGTCGGCCGGGTCCGCCGCCGGCCGACAGCGTGACCAGCTCGCCGAATGGCTGTGAGGCTGTGCTCCAGGACGCAGGCGCGCCGTCCCGACCGGCCCGGGGCACACGGGGCACGGGAGAACCTCGACTTGGGCTGACCACATAGCAGCAGGGGCGGACGGGAACATCCTGCCCGCCCCCCCCAGCCCGCCCCCGGCACCGACCGGCCACACGCCACCACCTCCGTAGCCACCACCGGCGGCGGCACCGACACCTTCATCTACGACCAAGCGGGCAACATGAAGACCCGCACGTCAGGTGGCAAGGACCAGACCCTCACCTGGGACCCCGAAGGACACCTCCAGACCATCGCCGAGACGGGCAAGTCCACCGACTACGTCTACGACACAGAAGGCAACCGCCTCCTCAGCCGAAACTCCGACAACACCGCCACCCTCTACCTGCCCGAAGGCAACGAGCTCGCCCTGAACGCCGACGGCACCACCACGGCCACCCGGTACTACAGCCACGGCGGCCAAACCATCGCCATGCGCACCCCCACCGGCGGCTTCACCTTCCTCTTCGGAGACCACCAGGGCACCTCCCTCATCGCCGTGGCGGCAGTAACCGGCCAGGCCATCACCCGCCGCAAACAGCTCCCCTTCGGCCAGCTCCGTTCCGAACAATCCACCGCCTTCGGCACCCGAGGCTTCGTCGGAGGCACCAACGACCCCTCCGGCCTCACCCACCTCGGCGCCCGCGAATACGACCCTGCCCTCGGCGCCTTCATCTCCGTCGACCCCATCATCGACTTCGCCGACCCCGCCCAGATGCACGCCTACAGCTACGCCCACAACACCCCGCTCACCAAATCCGACCCCGACGGCCTGCGCCCCGCTCCGGTAGCCGGCACCAGCGACGTAGAGGAATTCAACTGGGCTCGCGACCGCGGCATGCGCGTCGGCTACACCCAGAGGAACGGCCGCTACGTCTGGGGCTACCACCCCATGAAGGACACGGCATCCCAGCACCGTTACCGCGCCTACCAAGCCAACGTCAAGGCATACGAAGCCGCAAAAGCCAGCCGAGCCGCAGCAGCCCGTGCCAAGGCACAAGCCATCGCCCGTGCGAAAGCAGCCAAGGCCAAAGCAGATGCCGAACGAAGGAAGAAGGACGGCATTTGGGGCAGCATCACCGGAGGACTCAACAAAGTTTGGGATAATACCGGCGGAAAGGTGGTTTCCGGCGTAGCTGATGCAGCGGGGGCTGTGGGTGACCATTTCTCCCGACACTGGCGCGATTACGTGAACGCGGGGCTCGTGGTGGGCGGCTTCTTGGCGGGGGCGGCATGTGGTGCCACGATCGTCTGCGGAGTCGGCGTCGGGTTGGCCGTTGGTGCAGCCACGTATACGGTTTCTAACGCCGGAACCAAAAACTGGAACTGGTCAAGCTTTGGAATTCAGACAGCCGCTTCCGGGATTGGCGGCGGGGCGGCGGCTAGGTATGCCGGTCCGAAAATGGCGCAGATGGCAAGTGCTGTGCGTACTCGAGTTTCTCTTTGGAGGCTCGAGCGGACCCTTGACAGAATGAGGAAGGATGTTAATGGGTGACAAGGTGGGAGTTTCGGGGTTGCGGTGGAAAATTCCGATCGGAGTTGTGATTGTGGTTACGGTGTTTCTCGCTTGTCGAGGCCTTCCGGCGCCGCTCAACATCGTGGTTCCCGTCTTCTGTGCCGTGGCTTTGGGTAGCTCGATTGGCGGGGTGCGCGGCAGGCGCTAACCACCCAACCCGCCAGGGGTGTTGCAAAGTCTCTTGATCTTGTGAGTCCGCTGGTCAGGCGATGCCCAGGAGGTCGAGCGGGCGTGTGAAGGGCTCGTAGGAGGCATGCCGGAGGCCGGCGGCGATGTTGTGGTGTCCGGCAGCGCGGAGCGTGTTGATCGCCAGGTTGCGCAGGGTTGCCATGTTCTCGGGGCCGTAGCCGGTGCGGATCTTCGAGGCGTCCTCGCCGAAGGCGGTGTCACGGACGAAGTGGAGCCGGTTCTCGATGGTCCACTGCGGCCTGGCGAGGCGGCCGAGCCGCTCGGGCGAGGCTTCCTGCGAGGTCAGGTCCGTGATCACGTAGACGGTCTGGCGGCTGCATCTGCCGGTGGCGAGGTCGGTGCGGTGACGCAGGATGCGCGCGGCCTGGGCGGCGTGAGGGAAGTGCAGACCGAGGCCGGTGACGGTGAGGGCCCTGGTGGCGCGGGTCTCCTTGCGGCCGTGGCCCCTCTCGCGGTCGTATCTGCGCGCTGTGCAGTCCTTCCACGGCAGTGACCGCAGCCGGCGGTGTAGTTCGGGCTGGTTGGCCTTGACCACGAGCAGGTAGTGGGCCCTCTTCTCTTCCATCAGGAACCGTGCGTGGTCGCGCTGGGTGTGCAGGGCGTCGGCCGTGACGGTGAGGCCGGTCAGGTCGTAGGGCGCCAGCAGGGCCTTCCTCTTCGGAGACCACCAGGGCACCTCCCTCATCGCCGTGGCGGCAGTAACCGGCCAGGCCATCACCCGCCGCAAACAGCTCCCCTTCGGCCAGCTCCTGAGTTCCGCAGTTCGTAGGCACATACGGGTCTGTCGATCAGTGTCTGCGCAGGTCACGGTGTTTCGGTGCATGCGCGTCGCGTGAATCGCGTGGGCACACGCCTAGTCCATGAGGTATTGATCTTCTTGCTGTGATCGTTGATGCTGTGGGCATGTACTTGCGGACCACCCAGCGGAAGAACAAGAACGGCACGACGGTTCGCTATGTTCAGCTCGCGCACAACCGGCGGGTGGGCGGCACTACGCAGGCCGAGGTGGTGCACAATTTCGGCCGCGAGGACCAGCTCGACACCGACGGCCTGCGCCGTCTGGTCGCCTCGATCAACCGCTACCTGGGCGAGGACGGCGCTGACGCGGCCGCTCCGGCGGCCGGCGGCGGCCTGCAGGTGACCGGCTCGCGCCCGCTCGGGGCGGTCTGGCTTCTGCAGGGCCTGTGGCGGCAGTTGGAGATCGACGCCGCCCTGAAGAAGATCCTCGGCGCGCGCCGGTTCCGCACCGACGTCGAGCGCGTGCTGTTCGCACTGGCCGCCAACCGTGCCATCGCCCCGGCCTCCAAGCTGTCGGCGGCCGAGTGGGCCGGCCGCGACGCGGTGATACCCGGCCTGGAGGCCATGGACGAGAACCAGGCATACCGGGCCATGGACCTGCTGGTGGAGGCCGACGCCCAGGCTGAAGTGCAGGAAGCGGTGTTCTTCGCGGTCGCCAACCTCCTCAACCTCGAAGTCGACCTGCTGTTCTTCGACACCACCAATACCTACTTCGAACGCGACGAACCCGACGAGGGCGAGACCCCGTTCCGCGCCTACGGCAAGAGCAAGGACCACCGCGACGACCTGCCGCAGATCACCATCGGACTGGCTGTCACCAAAGAGGGCGTCCCGGTCCGGTGTTGGTGCTGGCCCGGCGGCACCAGCGACCAGGCGATCCTGCCGCAGGTCAAGGACGACATGCGCGACTGGAAGCTGGGCCGCGTGATCACCGTGGTCGACCGCGGCTTCTCCTCCGCGGACAATCTCGCCTACCTCACCCGCGCCGGCGGCCACTACATCGCCGGGATGCGCATGCGTGACGGAGGCGACCTGGCCGAGGCCGCGCTCGCCCGGCAGGGCCGCTACCAGAGCGTCCGCGACAACCTGCGCGTCAAGGAAGTCAAGCTCGACCAGGCCCCGGGCCGGCGCTTCGTCATCTGCCACAACCCTGCCCAGGAGGAACGCGACCGTCGCCATCGCGAGGAGGCCATCAAGCGGATCGAGGCCGAACTGGAGCGGATCCGGTCCCAGCGTGAACGTGACGCCAAGCGCGCGACCACAGCCAAGGCGCGGGAGCGGGCGGAGGCCGCCCACGTGCGCGCCGAGTGCGCGCTGATCGAACACCCCACCCTGAAGCGGTGGTTGAGAACGTCGAAGAACGGACGGCTGGCCATCGACCGCGCCAAGGTCAAGGCCGAGGAGCGTCTCGACGGCAAGTACCTGCTGACCAGCTCCGATCCGCACCTGAGTGCCGAGGAGATCGCGGTCGGCTACAAGGCTCTCCTGGAAGCCGAGCGCGGATTTCGTGATCTGAAAACGGTGCTGGAACTACGACCGGTCTTTCACCGTCTCGAACACCGCATCCGCGCCCACGTGCTGCTGTGCTGGCTCGCACTGCTGCTGATCCGCGTCGCCGAACGCCGCACCGGACAGACCTGGAACCGGATCAGCACCGAACTCGGCCGCGTGCACGAGGTCACCCTCACCGGCGACGCCGGACAGATCACCCAGACCACCCCGCTCACCAGCCAGCAGGCCGCCCTCTACCGCGCCTGCGGCATCAAACCGCCGCCACGGATCACCGCCGCAGACCCGGCCTGACCAGCCACAACGTGCCCACGTGGGCACACGCCCGCACGGGCGCCATCCCGACGTTTCCGCAGCTCAATCCCTGTTTTCGACTCATCCGCATGCCTACCAACTGCGGAACTCAGGCAGCTCCGTTCCGAACAATCCACCGCCTTCGGCACCCGAGGCTTCGTCGGAGGCACCAGCGACCCCTCCGGCCTCACCCACCTCGGCGCCCGCGAATACGACCCTGCCCTTGGCGCCTTCATCTCCGTCGACCCGATCATCGACTTCGCCGACCCGGCGCAGATGCACGCCTACAGCTATGCCCACAACACCCCGCTCACCAAATCCGACCCCGACGGCCTGCGCCCCGCTCCGGTAGCCGGCACCAGCGACGTAGAGGAATTCAACTGGGCTCGCGACCGCGGCATGCGCGTCGGCTACACCCAGAGGAACGGCCGCTACGTCTGGGGCTACCACCCCATGAAGGACACGGCATCCCAGCACCGTTACCGCGCCTACCAAGCCAACGTCAAGGCATACGAAGCCGCAAAAGCCAGCCGAGCCGCAGCAGCCCGCGCCAAGGCACAAGCCATCGCCCGCGCCAAAGCAGCCAAGGCCAAAGCAGATGCCGAACGAAGGAAGAAGGACGGCATTTGGGGAAATATCATGAAGGGAGAATTTGGTGCCGCTTGGAAAAATACCAAGGACTCGGCAGTGGGGGAGTGGGTTGGCGATCACTGGGACGACATCAAGGATGGCGCCACCATCGTCGGATTCGGTGTGTGCATTGTTGCCTCTGCTGGAGCCTGTATCGTCGTAAGTGCTGGAATCGCGGCGGCAAAGTTTTCTGGCGACTGGCTGATCACAGGAAACGCCAATTACAGGGCGCTTGGAAAGGACCTCGCGTGGACAGCTGTCGGCGGTGGTAGCGCCGCAGCGTTTGGTAGAGCATTTGGCGGCGCCGCCAGTTGGTCCCAGGCGTACCGAGCCAGCCCCATTGTGAGAAGAGAATCCGTTAGAGTCGTCACCCCCGCAAATTCCATGAGGCACGCCACCGTTCATCAGGCGATCCGCATTGACATGGGAGCGACTTACGGAAACATGAGCGTGAATGCTGGATTCAACACAGCATTCTGTGGTGCCGGAAACTCGAGCCTCGGATCGTATGTAGGAGGCTGCTAACTAAAATTCGAAGACCCGGATTGGCGCGCGGCGTCAGATGCGGTGCATCGTAAGGTGGAAGGTCGCCCTCATATTGGGCGCATTCGGGCGATCCGATAACGCGGCGAGGTGCCGTGGCTGACCGCGCGCGCCCGCTGGGGACTACGGGACAGCCCTTAGAGCAATACGGACGAACCTGGTGAAGGAGTGTACTGTCAGAACCCCGCTGCTCGTCGGAGCACCTGTGCTGCGGGTCGGTCCTGAGGAAGGGGAAATCAATGGATCTTGGTAAGAAGACTCTGCGTCGGCGTTCCTTCGTTGCGCTATCGTGGATTATGACTATTCCTTTCGGAATGGTGTCATTCGGCGCTGCCGTGAGCATGTCCGATGGCGTTGATGTGGACGCCTTTGCCGTCATGGCGGCATGCCTCGGAGTCATTGCAGTGGCCCGTCGAATTCTTGGTTCGCGGATTACTCTCGGTGAATCCGAGTTGGCGATCGTTAATCCGGTGGTCACCTACACTGTGCCATATGGGATGATTGCTGCCGTATCGGGGGGCACGGGGGGTACGCTGACGATCCTCACGCGTCAGGCGGATGAGATCCACTCCACTGGTTTCGGCGGGTCGCTCATCGATCACTTTGTCGGCTCTACGGACCGCGCTGTAGAGCAGATCAAGTGTCGCCTTAAACACCGGCCAAAACATTCCGGTAAAGATGACATGCAAAGGCGGTTCACCGTCGCTTGGTTTGCAGACACCTGCGGCGTCGGAGCCCTCTTCTGTGCAGCTTCAGACGTTATAGTTGGAATGTGAAGCCACCTGCCCTCTCAAGCGGGTGATGGGGGTTTCATGGTGGGTCGAAATAATTCTCATCTCGATCAGTAATTTCGAACGACCTTTACTCGTCCGCCTGGGAGCGGCGGTGCCATATCCACTCTGATGCCGTATTCATGTGGGGGCGTGGTGGGTTCAAGATTCCCGTTCTGTCGCCGATTGGAAATATGAATGTTGCCGACTAGTGAATTCGTTACCGATTCCGGTGGTGTCGGAGATTATCTGGGTGCGGCATGGTCGGGGGTCTTCTCATTGATCTGCCTCGGGATTGCTTTCAATGTACGTGATGTGGCGTTTCGTATCCATCAATTTGCCATGGATCATGGCCCCTTCGGTCCCGGACCCGGTGTCAGTCCGACACTCCTGAGGATTTTGGGAGGAGTTCTGGGAGTTGCTGTGCTTGTGGAATTTGCAGCCTACGTGATGGGGATCTTCCGTTAGTAACGAAGACCGCGACGGAGCCTTTTCCACCCTCACTCTGGGCCTCGCTCAGCATTACGAGTACGTCCGACGGACACCCCACCCCGGCGGGCCACCAGGGCCTTCCCGAGGGCTTCCCCCCGGCCGGTCGCCGACCCTCCGCCGACTCCCTGCCGCGTCCCCTGTCGGCTCCCCGTCTGCTTTCCCTCTGCTCTCCATCTGATTTCCGTCTGCTTTCCACCGGGCTTCCGTCAGCTTTCTCCCGGTGCTCCGGCCGTCCTCTGCCGCTCCTCGTGGCTCACTGTCGGCCTTCCCCCGGCTTTCCGTGGGCCTTCCTCCGGGTTTCCCGGCTTTCCCGTGGCGTTCCCGGGTTTCCCCCCGGCCGTGCCACGTCAGCTGTAGCGCAGCGCGAACCACAGCTCCATCCGTGCGTCCGCGTCGTCCAGGTCGACGCCCAGCAGTGAGCCGCATCGGGCGATCCGCTGACGGACGGTGTTCCGGTGGACGCCCAGGGCCACCGCCGTACGGTCCCAACTGCCGTGCAGCGAGAGCCAGACGCGCAGGGTCTCGGTGAGCGCGGGCGAGTCCGCGACCGGTGCCAGCAGGGTGCGCGCATGGACGGCCGCCTCGTCGGGCGCGACCAGCTCGCCGAGGCCGGTGTACCGCTGGCGGGCGAGCGGGACGCGGGTGGCCTCCGCGCGGCGCAGCGCCCGGGCGGCGGCGGTGTCGGCGGTGCCCAGTTCCTCCGCCGCGGCCGGGGCGCTCACCCCGAGGGTCCAGCCGGACTGCGGTTCCACGCGCCGGTCGCCGGAGAGCAGGACCCGCACCCGCTCCCCGTCGGTGTCCACCAGCGTGCTGCCCAGGGCCGCGCCGAGCGCCGAGGCCGCGATCCGGTCGGACTGCCCCGGCCGTGTCCCGTGCACCACCGTCCAGGGGCCCTGGCCCAGGTCGCGGACGACCTGGGCGGGGGTGCCGCCCAGCAGCAGCCGTACCAGCGCGGCGGTCCGCCCGCTCGCGTCCGCTCCCCGGTGCGGCGCCGTGAGCAGCGACAGCAGCACGACGGCGAGCCCGGCGACCGTGTGCCCGCCCGGTTCGCGCCCCTCGGCGGCGATCCCGAGGACCAGGCCCTCGCCGCCGCCGAGCGCGTAGGCCGCGAGGTGTGCGTCCCCGGCGGTGTCGGCCGCCGAGGAGGGTGCCCGGCGCGCGGTGCCCGCCGCCGCGCTCTGTGCCGTCCGGCCGCCGGCGGTTCCCCGGGAGGGGGTGGCGGTCGTGTCCCCGGCGGGCTCCTCTTCGGCGGGCTCCGGGCTCACCACCCGCGCCAGCCGTCCCAGGGCCTCGCGGGCCTCCCTGGACGGCGCCCGGCCCGAGACGTGCAGGGCCGAGCCGTCCGGTGCCAGCAGCACCGCCCAGCCGCCGAGGCGGGAGGCCAGCTGCTGGAGCACCGCGGGCACCGGGTCGGGGCGGGCCGCGGCGCCGGCGAGTCCCTGCTGGGCTTCGCTCACCCGGCGCACCTCCCGGAGCCGGGCCTGTGCCATCAGCCCCCAGACGGCTCGCGCGACCGCGGTGAACGGGGTCTTCGGCGGCACCTCCAGCAGTGGCAGTCTGCGGCGTTCGCAGGCCGCGACCAGCGCGTCCGGGACGGTGTCGTACACCGGGGCCAGCCCGAAGCCGATCGCCGCGCCACCGGCCTCGGCGACCCGTGCCGCGTACCGCTCGGGGTCCTTCAGCAGGACGCCCGCCGTCAGCAGCAGCTCACCGCCCAGGAGGTACGGGTACGGGTCGGCCATCTCCGAGGTGTGCACCCACTGGATGCGGACGCCCTCCGGGCCGGTGGACTGCGGGACGCCCGCCACCAGCCGCAGCCCGAGTTCCTCCCGCGCCAGCAGCGCGGCCAGTGGTACGGGCGGGGTGGGCGGCGCCGAAGAGGCTGGCGGGACTGAAGGGGGCGAGGGGGCTGATGGGCTCAAGAGGCTCAAGGGGGTCGAGGGGGCTGACGGGCTCAAGGGGGCTGAGGAGGCTGACGGGCTCAAGGGGGCCGATGGGGTCGATGGGGCTGAGGGAGCTGAAGCGGCACCCTGGAGAGCGGCGGAGTCCTGCATGGTGGACGTTCCATCCCTGATCGTCTTCGAGAATGGAGGAAACGTACACTTCATCGTCGCTTTTCGGCCACCTATCGTCTAGTCGTCCAGCGGACGCGGGTACGGGCGGATGTCCCCGCGGAGCAGCCGCTGCGTCCCCGTGAACTTCTGCACGACACGCCACCGAGATGAGAGCGAAGGAGGCCCCATGGCCGTCGACTACGCAGTGATCGTCGTCTATCTGGCAGGCATGCTGGCCGTGGGCTGGTGGGGCATGCGCCGCGCGAAGTCCAAGAGCGAGTTCCTGGTCGCCGGCCGCCGGCTCGGACCCTCGATGTACTCCGGCACCATGGCCGCGATCGTCCTCGGCGGCGCCTCCACCATCGGCGGCGTGGGACTCGGATACAAGTACGGGCTCTCCGGCGCCTGGATGGTCTTCACCATCGGCCTCGGCCTGCTCGCCCTGTCGGTCTTCTTCTCGGCCCGTATCGCCCGGCTGAAGGTCTACACCGTCTCCGAGATGCTCGACCTGCGCTACGGCGGCCGGGCCGGACTCATCACCGGCGTGGTGATGTGGGCGTACACCCTGATGCTCGCGGTCACCTCGACCATCGCCTACGCCACGATCTTCGACGTCCTCTTCGACATGAACCGGACCGTCGCGATCATCCTCGGCGGCTCGATCGTCGTCGCCTACTCCACGCTCGGCGGGATGTGGTCGATCACCCTCACCGACATGGTGCAGTTCGTCGTCAAGACGATCGGCGTGCTGCTCCTGCTGCTGCCCATCGCCGTCGTCAAGGCCGGCGGCTTCGCGGAGATGAAGGCCCAGCTGCCCACCGAGTACTTCGCCCCGTTCGGCATCGGCGGCGAGACGATCTTCACCTATGTGCTGATCTACACCTTCGGCATGCTCATCGGCCAGGACATCTGGCAGCGCGTCTTCACCGCCCGCGACGACAAGGTGGCCCGCTGGGGCGGCACCGTCGCAGGCACCTACTGCCTCGCCTACGCCCTCGCCGGCGCCGTCGTGGGCACCGCGGCCAAGGTCCTGTACCCCGACCTCGCCAACGCCGACGACGCCTTCGCCACCATCGTCAAGGACGCCCTGCCGCTGGGCGTGCGCGGACTGGTCCTCGCCGCCGCCCTCGCCGCCGTGATGTCCACCTCCTCCGGCGCCCTGATCGCCTGCGCCACCGTCGCCAACAACGACATCTGGCAGCGGCTGCGCGGCGCCGTGACGCGGCGGCCGGACGGCGGACAGCACGACGAGGTCAAGGGAAACCGCCTGTTCATCCTGGCGATGGGAGTCGCCGTGATCGGCATCGCCATCGCCCTCAACAACGTCGTCGAGGCCCTGACGGTCGCCTACAACCTGCTCGTCGGCGGACTGCTCGTGCCGATCCTCGGCGGACTGCTGTGGAAGCGCGGCACGGTGCACGGCGCCCTCTCCTCCGTCGTCGTCGGCGGACTGGCCGTCATCACCCTGATGGCGAACTTCGGCATCCTCGCCAACGAGCCCATCTACTACGGCCTGCTCGCATCCCTGGTGACGTACGTCGCCGTCTCCCTCGCCACCAAGCCCACCGACGAGGCGGTCCTGGCCAACTGGCGCGAGCGCCTGGCGGGCCGCGGCGCCGAGGCCGACGAGCAGCGGCCCGAACCGGAGGCGGTCCGGGCCACCCCGTGAACCCCGTTACAGTCAAACGACTGCAAACCAACGGATAAGCAGAAAAGCGCAGGAAGCAGAGGCATGGTCATGAGCAGCAACGAGACGCCGCGCGGCCCCATCGACTCGTCCCGCATCCCGCGGTACGCCGGACCCGCGACGTTCGCCCGGCTGCCCCGGCTCGACGAGGTCGGCAGCACCGACGTCGCCGTCGTCGGCGTGCCCTTCGACGCCGGGGTCTCCTACCGCCCCGGCGCGCGCTTCGGCGGCAACGCCATCCGCGAGGCGTCGAGGCTCCTGCGGCCGTACAACCCGGCCCAGGACGCCTCGCCCTTCGCGCTCGCCCAGGTCGCGGACGCGGGCGACATCGCCGCCAACCCGTTCAACATCAACGAGGCCGTCGAGACCATCGAGGCCGCCGCCGACGACATCCTCGGCACCGGCGCCCGCATGATGACCCTCGGCGGCGACCACACCATCGCGCTGCCCCTGCTCCGCTCGGTCGCCAGGAAGCACGGCCCCGTCGCGCTGCTGCACTTCGACGCCCACCTGGACACCTGGGACACCTACTTCGGCGCCGAGTACACCCACGGCACCCCGTTCCGCCGCGCCGTCGAGGAGGGCATCCTCGACACCGAGGCCCTGTCCCACGTCGGCATCCGCGGCCCGCTCTACGGCAAGCAGGACCTCACCGACGACGAGAAGATGGGCTTCGGCATCGTCACCTCCTCCGACGTCTACCGCCGCGGCGCCGACGAGGTCGCCGACCAGCTCCGCCGGCGCATCGGCGACCGCCCCCTCTACATCTCCATCGACATCGACTGCCTCGACCCGGCGCACGCCCCCGGCACCGGCACCCCCGAGGCCGGCGGCATGACCTCCCGCGAACTGCTGGAGATCCTCCGCGGGCTCGCCTCCTGCAACCTGGTCTCCGCCGACGTCGTCGAGGTCGCCCCGGCCTACGACCACGCCGAGATCACCTCGGTCGCGGCCTCCCACACCGCGTACGAACTCACCACGATCATGGCCCGCCAGATCGCCGCGTCCAGGAACGACAAGTGACCCACGACCACGACCTCGTGCTGCGCCCCACGGCGCGGCAGGCCGACGCCGCGCTCAACCCGCCCCCCGGCCGCAACGGCGGCGACCTCGTCGTCGAGACCCTCGCCGGGCTCGGAGCCACCACCGTCTTCGGCCTGCCCGGCCAGCACGCCCTCGGCATGTTCGACGCGCTGCGCCGCTCCGACCTCGGCTACGTCGGGCTGCGGGTGGAGAACAACGCCGGCTTCGCCGCCGACGCCCACGGCCGGATCACCGGACAGGCCACCCCGCTGCTGCTCTCCACCGGCCCCGGCGCGCTCACCGCGCTCGCCGCGCTCCAGGAGGCCGCCGCGGCCAGCGCCCCCGTCCTGGCGATCTCCAGCCAGGTCCCGAGCGAGGGCATCGGCGGCGGACGCCACGGCTATCTGCACGAACTGCGCGACCAGAAGGCGTCGTTCCGGGACGTCGTGAAGTCCGTGCACACCGTCCGCACCGCCTCCCAGATCCCCTCCGCCGTCGCCGCCGCCTGGGAGTCCGCGCTGACCGCCCCGCACGGACCCGTCTGGGTGGAGATCCCCCAGGACGTGCTGCTCGCCGAGACGGCCCTGCCGGTCGTGACGGCCCTGGACGCCACCCCGCGCGACCTCGTGCCCCGCCCGGAACTCACCGCCGCCGCCGCGCATCTCCTCCAGCACGCCGAGCGCCCCGCGATCATCGCGGGCGGCGGCGTCGTGCGCTCGGACGCCTCCGGCAAGCTGCTGGCACTCGCCGAGAAACTGGACGCGCCCGTCGTGACCACCTTCGGCGGCAAGGGGGCCTTCCCCTGGGAGCACCCGCTGTCGATGCAGTCCTGGCTCGAGGACCGGCACACCACCGACTTCCTCGAGGACGCCGACGTGCTGCTCGTCGTCGGCTCCGGTCTGGGCGAACTCTCCTCGAACTACCACACCTTCGCCCCGCGCGGCAGGGTCGTCCAGATCGAGGCGGACCTCGGCAAGCTCGAGTCCAACCATCCCGGGCTGGGCATCCACGCCGACGCCCGGACCGCGCTCACCGCGCTGCTGGAGACGGTGGGGGAACGCCGCGACCCGTCGGCCGCCGGGCGGGTCTCCGCACTGCTGTCGAAGGTCCGGGAGCGGATCGCCGGCCAGGAGCTGACCCTGGAGCAGGAGGTACTCGCCGCCGTCCGCGAGGCCCTGCCGGACGACTCCCCGAGCTTCTGGGACATGACCATCCTCGCCTACTGGGCCTGGTCCGCCTTCGACGCCCGCCGGCCGAACACCATGCACTCGGCACAGGGCGCGGGCGGCCTCGGCTACGGCTTCCCCGCCGCCCTCGGCGCGGCCGCCGCGGACCGCACCAGGCCGGTGCTCGCGGTCTCCGGCGACGGCGGCGCGATGTACTCGATCGCGGAGCTGGCCTCCGCGAAGCAGTACGAGCTGCCGGTGACCTGGCTGATCGTCGACGACGGCGGCTACGGCATCCTGCGCGAGTACATGACGGACACCTTCGGCGAGGCCACCGCGACCGAGCTGTCCCGCCCGGACTTCGTCGCGCTCGCCGAGTCCTTCGGCGTCCCGGCCGTGCGCACCACCGCGGAATCGCTCCGCGAGGACCTCGCCAAGGCCCTCGCACAGCCCGGCCCCTCGGTCGTGGTGCTGCCCGCGGTGCTCCGGATGTTCGCGCCGACACACCTGTAGGGCGAAGGGGCGCGGGTGCACTCGTGCGGGCTACGGGGCGCGGGTGCACCTGCGGGGCTGCGTTGCCTCCGGGGCGCGGTGACGGCGGGGCTGCGTTGGCTGCGGGGCGCGGTGACGGCGGGGCTGCGTTGGCTCCGGGGCGCGGATGCACCGCTCGCCCTCGGCGAACGCCCCGGCCTCAAACCCGCGAGTCGCGTGCCCGTGACCACGGCCGCCGGTCCTAGGTCCAGCGACCGTACTTTCATCCCACCGTGCCCCACCGGGATGAAATCGGGCCCGGTCCGCGTTGGTGCCTTCCGGCAGGTCAGGACGACGGGGAGGTATCCGGTGACGGCGGCGGCAGAGCGATCGTGGGCGCGGAGACTGGCCGGTTACGCCTGGCGGTACCGGCGGAACGTCGTGCTCGCACTCGGCTCGTCACTCGCCGGCATGGCGGTCATGGCCATCGTGCCGTTGATCATCAAGGTCGTGATCGACGATGTCATAGGCGGTGACTCACGGTCACTGTCCGTGTGGACCGGGCTGCTGATCGGTGCTGCGCTCGTCATCTACGCGCTCACCTACGTACGCCGCTACTACGGCGGACGGCTCGCCCTCGACGTTCAGCACGACCTCCGCACCGACATGTTCCGGACGATCAGCCGGCTCGACGGGCGCCGTCAGGACGAGCTGTCCACCGGCCAGGTCGTCGGGCGCGCCACCAGCGACCTCCAGCTCATCCAGGGCCTGCTCTTCATGCTCCCGATGACCATCGGGAACTTCGTGCTCTTCTTCGTCTCCCTCGGCGTCATGGCCTGGCTGTCGCCGCTGCTCACCCTCGTCGCGCTGGCCGTCGCCCCCGCTCTGTGGTTCATCGCCCGACGCAGCCGGGTCAGGCTCCATCCGGCCACCTGGTACGCGCAGCAGCAGGCCGCCGCCGTCGCCGGAGTCGTCGACGGAGCCGTGTCCGGGGTGCGTGTCGTCAAGGGTTTCGGCCAGGAGGACCAGGAGACCGGCAAGCTGCGGGACGTCAGCCGCAGGCTCTTCGCCGGCCGGCTGCGCACGGTCCGGCTGAACGCGGCCTACACCCCCGCGCTGCAGGCCGTGCCCGCGCTCGGCCAGGTGGCGATGCTGGCGGCCGGCGGCTGGCTGGCCACCCGCGGGCAGATCACGCTCGGGACCTTCGTCGCCTTCTCCACCTACCTCGCCCAGCTCGTGGGGCCCGTGCGGATGCTGGCCATGGTCCTGACCGTTGCCCAGCAGGCGCGGGCCGGTGTCGAGCGGGTCCTGGAACTGATCGACACCGAACCGGCGATCAAGGACGGCACCAAGGTGCTGCCGGCCGACGCCCCGGCGACCGTCGAGTTCGACGATGTCGGTTTCTCCTACGGAAACGGAAACGGAAACGGGAGCGGAAGCAGAAACGGGAGCGGAGACGGAGACGGAGACGGAGACGGAGAGGGAGACGGGAGCGGGAAGGGTACCCGGCCCGTCCTCGACGGCTTCTCGCTGGAGATCCGGTCCGGCGAAACCGTCGCCGTCGTCGGCTCCTCGGGCAGCGGCAAGTCGACCGTTTCGCTGCTGCTGTCGCGCTTCTACGACGTGTCGCACGGCGCGGTCCTCGTCGGCGGTCACGACGTACGCGAACTCACCCTGGAGTCACTGCGGGCCGCCGTCGGGCTGGTACCGGAGGACAGCTTCCTGTTCTCCGACACCGTCCGCTCCAACATCGCCTTCGGGAAACCGGACGCGACGGACGAGGAGATCGCCGAGGCCGCGCGTACGGCACAGGCGGACCGTTTCATCAGCGAGCTGCCCGACGGTTACGACACCAAGGTCGGCGAACACGGCCTCACCCTCTCAGGCGGCCAGCGGCAGCGGATCGCCCTCGCCCGCGCCATCCTCGCCGACCCCCGGCTGCTGCTGCTCGACGACGCCACCTCCGCCGTCGACGCCCGGGTCGAGCACGAGATCCACGAGGCGCTGCGCGGAGTGATGGCCGGGCGTACGACCCTGCTGATCGCCCACCGGCGGTCCACCCTCGGCCTCGCCGACCGCATCGCGGTCCTCGACGGCGGCCGGCTCGCCGACATCGGTACCCATGAGGAACTGCAGGCACGATCCGCGCTGTACCGGCGGCTGCTCACCGACCCCGACGAGATGGGCGGGGTCTCCCCGGGCCACACCCTCCCGGTCGAGATCCCGGAGGACCGCACCCTGCGGGCCGAGATGGACGCCGAGTTCGACGCCGAGCGCGGCATCACGCCCCCGCTGTGGGTCCGCAAGGAAGAGGAGGAAGAGGACGAGGCGGTCGGTGCGACGCCGGAACTCCTCGCCCAGGTCGCGGCGCTCCCTCCGGCGGACGGCACCCCGCAGGTGGACGAAGTCCGGGCGGTGACCCCGGAGGACGACGGGTACGGCCTGCGCAGACTGCTGCGCGGCTTCGGGCTGCCGCTGCTCCTCAGCCTGCTGCTGGTGGCCGTCGACGCGGGTATGGGCCTGCTGCTGCCGGTGCTGATCCGGCACGGCATCGACGACGGTGTCGAGCAGGCCGCGATGTCCGCGGTCTGGGTCGCCTCCGCCCTGGCGCTGCTGACCGTCCTCGTCCAGTGGGTCGGCCAGATCGGGGCCACCCGGATGACGGGACGCACGGGTGAGCGGATCCTCTACGCCCTGCGCCTCAAGATCTTCGCCCAGCTCCAGCGCCTGGGTCTGGACTACTACGAGCGCGAACTCACCGGCCGGATCATGACGCGCATGACCACGGACGTGGACGCGCTGTCGACCTTCCTGCAGACGGGGCTGGTCACCGCCTTCGTCTCCGTCGTCACCTTCTTCGGCATCATGGTCGCCCTGGTCGTGCTCGACCTCCAGCTGGCCCTCGTGGTCTTCGCGACGCTGCCCGTCCTGATCGTCGGCACGTACTTCTTCCGCCGTCAGTCGGTGAAGGCGTACGAGCTGGCTCGGGAGCGGATCAGTGTCGTCAACGCCGACCTGCAGGAGTCGGTGAGCGGGCTGCGCATCCTTCAGGTCTTCGGGCGCGAGCGGTCCGGCCGCCGGCGGTTCGCCGAGCGCAGCGCGAGCTACCGTGCTGCGCGGGTGCGTGGTCAGTGGCTGATCTCCGTGTACTTCCCCTTCGTGCAGCTGCTGTCCTCCGTGGCTGTGGCGGCCGTCCTGATCGTGGGCGCGGGCCGGATCGAGGCGGGCACCCTCACCGTGGGTGCGCTCGTCGCCTACCTGCTCTACATCGACCTGTTCTTCGCCCCGGTGCAGCAGTTGTCCCAGATCTTCGACGGATACCAGCAGGCCACCGTGTCGCTCGGCCGGATCCAGGAGCTGCTGCGGGAGCCGACGTCGACGAAGCAGTCCACCGAGCCGCTGGAGGTTTCCTCGCTGCGCGGTGACCTCGCCTTCGAGAACGTCTCGTTCGCGTACGGCGGCGGGGCCGACGGCGGGGACAGCGCGCTCAGCGGCGTCGACCTGCGGATCCCGGCCGGGCAGACGGTCGCGTTCGTCGGCGAGACGGGCGCGGGCAAGTCCACCCTGGTCAAGCTGGTGGCGCGGTTCTACGACCCGACGAGCGGACGGGTGACCGCCGACGGCACCGATCTGCGCGACCTGGACCTCACCTCCTACCGGCACCGGCTCGGTGTCGTGCCGCAGGAGGCGTACCTCTTCCCCGGCACGGTCCGGGACGCCATCGCGTACGGGCGGCCCGGGGCGGGTGACGCGGAGGTGGAGGCCGCGGCCCGTGCGGTCGGCGCGCACGAGATGATCGCCACGCTGGAGGGCGGCTATCTCCACGAGGTCGCGGAGCGCGGCCGCAACCTGTCCGCCGGCCAGCGCCAGCTCATCGCCCTGGCCCGGGCCGAACTGGTCGATCCGGACGTGCTGCTGCTCGACGAGGCGACCGCCGCGCTCGACCTGGCCACCGAGGCGCAGGTGAACCAGGCCACCGACCGGCTGACCGGGCGGCGCACCACCCTGGTGGTCGCGCACCGCCTCACCACCGCGGCCCGCGCGGACCGCGTGGTCGTCATGGCGCACGGCAGGGTGGTCGAGGACGGCACGCACGACCAACTGCTCCGGCGGGGCGGGCGGTACGCCGAGTTGTGGCGGACCTTCATCGGCGAGGAGGAGCCGGCCGCGGCCCGGACGTGAGCCCGCGCGGCCGGGACGTGAGCCCGCGCGGCCGGGACGTGAGCCCGCGCGGCCGGGACGTGAGCCCGCGCGGCCGGGACGTGAGCCCGCGCGGCCGGGACGTGAGCCCGCAGCGGCCCGCTTCCGAGTCCCCTGGAGCAAGCTGCATCCACTTTGAAGCGGCAGGGACTGGAAACGGAGCGTTAGCCACCGCACCAGCCCCCCCACCTACCAGGGACTGGTCAGAACACCCGGAGGGCGACGCGCTGGATGATCGTCAGCGCGTGGGTGCCGTAGACGAGGAAGACGACGGCGGCTACAGCGACGATGCCTGCGAGAGACCAGGTGAGACGGGGGTTCATGCGGCGGTGATCTCCTTGACCGGGTTGGGGTGGGTGGTGGTTCCCACCTGCAGGACGCTGTCGCACAGGTCCCTGACGGTGGGGTCGTGGGTGGCGATCACCACGGCGCAGCCGGTGTCGGCCAGGGCGCGCAGGGTGGCAATGACCATGTGGGTGTTGTCGAGGTCGAGGGCGCCGGTGGGCTCGTCGGCCAGGACGAGGGCGGGTTGTTTGACGATGAGGCGGGCGAGGGCGACGCGTTGCTGTTCGCCGCCGGAGAGGCGGTGGACGATGTCGTTTTCGCGACCGGCGAGTCCGACTTGGTGCAGTGCCTGGGCGAGGGTGGGACGGGATCGGCGGTTGGTGCGGACGGGCTTGACGGCGACGCTGAGGTTGTCGGCGATGGTGGCATTGTCGATCAGGGCGTAGTTCTGGAAGAGGTAGCCGAGGGTGTCGCGTCGATAGAAGCGGGCCTTGCGTGGGCTGAGTCTGGTGATGTCCTGACCTTGGTGGCGCATGGTGCCGGTGGTGGGGGTGTCGAGGAGGCCGAGGCAGTTGAGGAGGGTGGATTTGCCGGATCCGCTGGGGCCCGTCAGCGCGAGCATCCGGCCGGCCTCGATGGTGAAGGTCAGGTCCTGCCAGAGAGTGCGGGGGCCGAAGGACTTGGACAGCCCGTTCAGGTCGATCACGCTTCGGTCGATCCTTCCTTGACGATGCGGCGGTGGAAGAAGGTCAGAACGGCGAGGGCGGTTGCGATCTCGACAGCGACAAGGCCGGTGATGACGGTCATGTCCTGGCCGGTGATCGTCATCGGGTCGCGGGGAGCAGGGATGCCCATGGTCTTGTACTGCTCGAGGCCTTGATTCCATTGGTGGACCTGGTAGGGGAGCCAGGAGACGAGCAGGGCGGCGATCGCAGCCTCGGCGGCCAGTAGGGTGCGGTGGATGGTGGCGAAGGTCCAGCCGTGGATGTGCCAGGCGAAGATTCGTTGGGCGTTTCTGCGCGTGTGGACGATGACGACGCCGACGCCGGTGACGAGCAGGACCATGAGGGCGAATGCCAGGTTGAACAGTCGCAGCCGGAAGTCCGCGGTGATGTCGCGGATGGCCTGGGTGGCGTCGGCGGCGATGGGGCTGATGCCGACAACCTCGTTGCGCAGGTGGTGGGCGTCGATGTCGGCGGTGATGTCGGCCGGGTCGGGGAAGACGATGCTGCGCTGCGAGGCGTAGGCGGTGTAGCCCTTGTCGCTGATGTAGTCGGTACCGTTGGGGACGACGATGATGACCGGGTCGGTGAGGAAGGACTCGTCCGAGAGCTGGTCCTGTCCGGCCTCGCGAGTACCGCGGGCGTTGTAGGTGAAGATCTCCTGGCTGCCTGCGGTGGTCTTTACGTCGATCTGCTCGGCTGAGATCTGGTCCGGGTTGGAGGGGCTGACCAGGCCGGGCACCAGGTTTGTCAGCTTGTCGGCATGAGCGGCGAGGTGTTGCGGAACCATGAGCAGGATGCGGCCGTCGCCACCGGTGGTGGCAGGGTGGCGGCGGCCGTTCGGGGCGAGGATCTTCTGCTGCTCGAGGAACGTCTCGTTGGCCACCATCAGGTCGTCGGCGGGGATGCCCTGGGCGTCACGGGAGCGTGCGGGGTCCTTGTGGCCGGCGAGAACGATCTGGCCGTCGGCATCGGCCTGACGCAGCCAGGGGCCGACCTTCGCCTCCAGCTTCTTCAGCGAGTCGGGGGCACCGAGGTAGCCGTTGAGGCGGATGGTGGAGGCGTCGCCCGCCTTTTCGTACACGTTGAGATTGTCTTCGCGCCGGGCGAGGTCCTGTCCGGCCTGCAGGACCGAGGCGGCGATACCGAGGGCGAGCAGGAGGGCGGGCACGCGCACGAGGTAGGCGGCGGCTGCGGTGGAGCGGGCGGGTATCTCGCCCTTGAGGGCGGACAGGATACCGGTGCGCGCAGTCAGGGTGAGCATCGCGGCATGGGTGACGAGGACAAGTGCTGTGAACGCGAACGCCGTTGCGGCCGTGACGAGGGCGAACAGAACGAACCAGGCGAGGTGGTTGTACCAGTTCAGCAGGGCGGTCGCCACGACCGCCACGACCCCGAGGGCGGCAGTCCAGAAGCGGCTGAGCCGGCGCAGGTCGCGGGCGAGGATCGCGGGCAGGGACATGCCCTGCAGACGCAGCACTCCGTAGGCTTTGGCGTTGAGCAGGACGCCGGCGCCGGTCATGGTGACGCAGACGAGGGCGACGACGACGAGTGAGCCGGCCAGGGCGCTGCCGCTGTAGGTGTAGGAGAGCTGGTCGGGGGAGGTCGGCTCGGGGTGCGATGCGGTGAGGCCGTGCTGCTGCAGCAGTTCGAGGAAGGGCCGGACGGCGTCGGGATCGCCGAAGAGGTAGTACAGGCCGCGCGGGTCGCGGTCGGAGACCTCGGAGAACGGCCGGGTCGTGGTGGCTTGGCCGGGGCTGAACGCGGGGTAGCCGTCCTCGAGCCAGTCGGAGCGGGGGCCGACCGGGGTCAGGTAGAGGTCGCGGCTGCGATCGGGGTGTTCCAGGTCGAGTTCTTGGCGGCCCACGGTGACACCGTGGTCGCGGGCGAACGATTCGATGGCTTGTTCGATGGCGCGGCCGGTACTGGTGTCCCGCGACTCGGTGACCTGGACGACCGCGTCGTAGCCGAGGGTCCACTGATCTTCGAAGCTCCTGAGGAACAGGAAGGAGAACAGGGCGGAGAACGCCAGGATGGCGGCGTGGGCGAACTTGACGCCACGATGCAGCATGCGTGTCCTACGAGACTATGGGAAATCGACCGGCCGAATGACGGAAAGCGCGCATGCCCCCGAAGGGCCGCGGTGCGCGGGCCCCTTCGGGGGCATGTTACGCGTGCTGCTGAGTGGTCAGCAGATGATCAACCTGAGCCAGAGTGGGGCTGAACGAGAACGCCGCTGCCTTCGCAGTCGTGCAGATGCGCTCTACGAGCTGACTGCCCCGGGCGGACATCGTGCTGGACAACTACCACCACAGACTGCCGATGACGACCATGTTCGGCTCTGGCGCGCTGTCATCCTCGGACGGGCAGCGGGATGGCGTCCCGCCGGGTGGTGTAGCCGATGAGGGGACCGGCACTCGCACATCACGCCGAGCACTTCGGCCGGTTGGGGCACTCCCGGCGCCTGACCGGGCTACTTCGCGTACCGCGCCGGGCATGGAGATCATCGCTAGTTGGGTGCCGGACGACGAGGCGCATGATCGCTTACACCACCTCGCGGGACGCGACCGGCAGCGGTGCCCGACTTGGGGCGAGTCACCGCCCGGCACCTGAACAAGTACATTCGTGCCCGACAGCATCTCGACCTGCACCCACGGTTCCGCCCAGCACTCCATGCCGGACAGGCGAAGGCAAGGTGGCCATCCCTTACCGCACCGCCCGCTTCCGGCTCGTGCCCCAACTCGCCAAGGTGCTGAACGTGCCGACCCCGCCCGTACGGAAACCGGGGGCGGCGTGGATCGAGCTGCCCCGGTCCGTCAGGGGCGGCGGTGAGCCGGTCGGGCAGGTACGTCTCGGCTACGCCCGTGCCGCGACCGCCCGGCAGTCCCTGGACGCGCAGCTGGACTCCCTCGCCGTGGCCGGGGTGACACGGGTCTTCTCGGAGAAGATCTCCACCCGTGCTACCAAGCGGCCCGAACCGGAGGTCGCCGTGAAGCTCGCCGGAGAGCTCCGCTCCTCCGGCGTCGCCGTCACCCTCGTCGTCCACGAACACAAACGTCAAGGTCGCGGCATCGAACTGGCCATGCTCGGCGAGGAGCTGAAGGCAAGCGACGTCGGTCTGGAGTTCCTCACCGGCGAACTCCAGGGCTCGTACGACCCCTCTGGTGTCGTGTTCACGGTGCTGGCCGCCTTGTCCGGTACTGAACGCGGCTACATCCCCGACCTTCTCTAGAAGGCCACGCATCCGCCCGCGAACGCGGCAAGACCATCGGCGGCGCAGGCGTCACCGACGAGGTCATGCTGTCTATGGCCCTCCACCTGCGCGACATCGCCAAACGCCTCGTCATCACCACCGGCGCGCCAGGAGGGTCAGCACCCCTCACCCGCAACCATCATGCGCATGCTGCGCGAGCACGACGAGCAGACAGCCGCAGCCCGGCCGGGGGTTACTGACCCGCACCGGCGCCAGCAGGTGGATATCGAAAGCCCACCTGATCGGCTACGTTCCCCGTTCAAGATCCGCTGATTGCGGCTTTGGGGCTCACCTTGGCTGGGGCCCATCCCGCCCTCCCGGGCCCCGGCGGGCAACCCTCCGGGCCCCGGTCGCGTCGTCAGTCAGTACGTCAGTCAGTACGTCAGTCAGTACGTCAGTCAGTACGGCTCGGTGCGGGAGGGGGCAGGTGTGTTCGGGAAGCTGGTGAGGCGAGTGCTCGCTGTGCTCATGGTCGTCGGCGCGATGTCGCTCGCGGGACCGGGGGGCCAGCGGGCGGAGGCCGCATCCGTCTGCTTCGGCCGTCCCGCGAAGACGGTCGGGTTCGCCACGGGGGAACTGCGGGTCTACAAGAAGCGGCAGTACGTCTGCGCCCTCACCGTCGCCAAGCGGCCCGGCACCGTACGGCCGATGTCGGTGTCCCTCCAGCCGCGCGGCGGTCGCGCGTCCGTCGACAGCGGACGATTCACCCGGCAGGCGGGCCCCGTCACCGTGTACGCCCTCAACCGCTGCGTCCGGGTGTCGGGGGCCGTCGCCGGGAAGCGCGCCTCGACCGGCTGGACGCTCTGCTGAGAGAGCCCGTTTCCGCGCCGCGGGTCAACTCACCCTGGCCATGGCGGCGTTGCCCCGCTAGGTTCACCGCGACCGCTGTGAACCAAGGGGAGTGTGTTGCATGCGGAAAACGCGGAGAACACTGAGATGGCTGCTGTCGCTCGTGGTGCTCATAGGCGGCGCCGGGACGACGGCGAGCGCGGCCACCGCCGCCGAGCCAGCCGTCGGCTCGGCCACGGCGTCCGAGGACGCCACGTCCCGGGACATCAGGGACCGGATCCTCGCGATACCCGGGATGAGCCTCATCGAGGAGAAGCCCCACCCCGGCTACCGCTACTTCGTGCTCGGATACACCCAGCCGGTTGACCACCGGCGCCCGTCCAAGGGCACGTTCCAGCAGCGCGTCACGGTGCTGCACAAGGACACCACCCGGCCGACCGTCTTCCACACCAGCGGCTACCACGTCGGTACGACCCCGCGCCGGCGCGAGCCCACCCAGATCGTCGACGGCAACCAGGTCGACCTGGAGTACAGGTTCTTCAGCCCCTCGCGGCCCGACCCGGCCGACTGGTCCAAGCTCGACATCTGGCAGGCCGCCAGTGACCAGCACCGCGTCTTCACCGCGTTGAAGAAGATCTACGGCAGGAAGTGGATCGCCACGGGCGGCTCGAAGGGCGGTATGACCGCCACGTACTACGAGCGCTTCTACCCGCGTGACATGGACGGCGTCGTCGCCTATGTCGCGCCGAACGACGTCGACAACAAGGAGGACTCGGCGTACGACCGGTTCTTCGAGGAGGTCGGGACACCTGAGTGCCGTGACAGGCTGAACGCGGTGCAGCGCGAGGCGCTCGTCCGCCGCGATTCGCTGGAGGCGCGGTACACCGCCTACGCGGCCGAGAACGGCTACACCTTCAGCACCGTCGGCTCGCTCGACAAGGCCTTCGAGGCCGTGGTCCTCGACTACACCTGGGCCTTCTGGCAGTACGGCCAGGCGGCCGACTGCGCCTCGGTCCCGCCGGCGGCGACCGCCACCGACCAGGAGATCTGGGACAGCGTCGACGCGATCTCCGGCTTCTCCTTCTACACCGACCAGGGCCTGGAGCCGTACACGCCGTACTACTACCAGGCGGGGACGGAACTCGGCGCCCCGACCATCAAGCAGCCCCACCTCGAAGGCCTCAGCCGCTACGGCTACCAGGCGCCGCGCGAGTTCGTGCCCCGGGACATCCCCATGCGCTTCAAGCCGCGGGTGATGGACGACGTGGACGGCTGGGTCCGCCACCACGCACGGCGGATGCTCTTCGTCTACGGCGAGAACGACCCCTGGGGTGCCGAACCGTTCCGGCTCGGCAAGGGCGCGCGTGACAGCTACGTCTTCACCGCCCCGGGCGCCAACCACGGTGCCAACGTCGCCGGCCTGAAGGCGGACCAGCGGGCCAAGGCCACCGCCCGGATCCTTCAGTGGGCGGGCGTCGCCCCGGCCGCGGTCCAGGAGGACCCGTCCAAGGCGAAGCGGCTGACGAAGCCCGACACCAGGCTCGACAGGCAGGACATCGAGCGGGAGCCGATGCTCCGTCCGTGACCGCCGAATCCCGGTGGCCCGGCTGGATCCCGGGACCTCGGCGGTACTGCCGAACCCGGGGTACCCGGTCTCACCCGTTTGGCCCCGGTCGGTCACCGTCGTTCCTGTTGGCAACAGGTGGTAACGGTTGCCGCCTGCTGGTATCTGCTCAACCCGTTGAACGCGGTTGAACCAGGCCGAACCCGGTTGGCCCCGGACCCGGGGGCCGTGCCGGACCTCGGCGCCCCCGGGCCCGGAGGCTGTGGGGCTGTGTCCCGCGGCCGGTAGCCGCGTCCCGCCGCCGACTCGCGATGCGCCGAGTCACAGGCGGCGGGCGCAACCCACCGGTGCCTCGCCGACGGGCAGCTCCACGAACAGGTCCGTCGACCCCGGGCACCGGGACCGCTCGTCCACGGCCGACTCCAGCCTGAACTCGGGTCGGTGCGCGCCGGACCCGTCACAGGGGGTCTCCCTCACCTGCCCCACGCTGGAGCCGTGGAGGCAGTCTCCGACGACCGTGTGCGGGCCGCCCCCGCCTCCGGGGTCGCCGGGGTGCGGCGGCTCCAGGTTGCGCATGCACGCGTAACCGCGCGGCACCGAACCGTCGCCGTCCTCGTCGAACTCCGGGCGGTGCTCCGAGATGTGCAGCACGAAGTCGGTCGCCGCGGGGCAGGCGGGCCCGTCCCGGCGCCGTCCGTCGTGGCGGGCGATCACCCGTGCGGCCGCCTTCTCGCTGGTGCAGGGCACCTCGCGGACATCGGTGCGGCCCCGGCCACTGCAGTCACCCGGGCCCAGGAACAGCGGCCCGTGCGCGGCCGGTGCCGGTGCCGTGGCGGCCCGTGCCGTGGCCGGTGCCGAGGCCGGGGCCTCCCCGGCCTCCGGAGGGCCCTCGCTCCCGGTGTCCCCCGAGACCGGCCCGCAGGAGACCAGCACCGCGCACACCACTCCTGACCAAAGCCGCCGTATGCGCATGGATCCCCCTGCTCGGTCCCTCCAGGGTGGCCCGCCATGGCGGGCGCACGCCAGGGGAGCAGGGGGCTTTCCACCGTGTGGGGGAGTGGGGCTGGTAGCGCGGCGTACCCCGCGCTACGCCGGGGCGTGTTGCGGTGGCGGCTCCGCCGCTCCGCGGGGCATTGGTGCCGCGTCAGGCGGCGTTCGCCCCGTCCCGTCCCGTCCCGTCCCGCCCCGGCGCGGCGCCCGGCACGGCCGGCCCGGCGGATCGCTGCGTTGCCGAATCAGCCGGGCGGCCCCGCTGCGAGGCCGATCGGGCACCCTGTACCGTGCCACCCCGCACCGTGCCACCCCGCACCGTGCCACCCCGCACCGCGCCACCCCGCACCGCGCCACACCGCACTACACCGCACCGCACCGCACGCCGCGCGGGCGTCGCGACGGGGCGGACCCTGCCTGACGCGGCCCTAGCGACGGGCGCCCCGGTAACGCAGGCCGTGTCCGGCCGGGTACAGCACCTGCGCCGGGTCGTCGGCGCGCTGCACCGGTACGGGAAGCCGGCCGCAGGGCTCGGCCCGGCCGGTGATCACCCGTACCGCGGCCCGCAGTTCGACATCCGTCCAGCCGTATGTCGCGAGCGAGGCCGCGACGCCGGCGCCGGACAGCTGCGCGACGTCGTAGGGGTTCCGGATGGCGACCGTGACCACCGGGACCCCGGTGGCCGCCAGCCGGGACACCAGGGTGCGCTGCGGACTGGTCGCCGAGACGTTGTACGTGCCGACGACCACGACGTCCTTCCCGGCCGAGGCGGCCACCGCCTCCTCGATCCCGGCGGCCGTCGGGGTGATGCCGGTGGACAGTGCCGTGGCGGTGAAGCCCGCTTCGCCGAAGGCCTGCGCGAGGGTGCGGGTCGGGGGGCCGGTGGTCCCCGACGGGGAGGCCGGATCCGCGCCGACCACCAGCACACGGCGACGGCCGCGGCGAGACAGCGGCAGCAGACCGGCCGGATCGGCGAGAAGGGTCGTGGTCTTCTCGGCGATCCGGTCGGCGGCCGCCAGATGGGACCGCCTGCCCACGGTGCGGTCCACGCCCCCGCGGGTGACGAACGGATCCCTGAACAGGCCCAGTTCGGACTTGAGCAGCAGAATGCGCAGGATCGAATCCTCGATGCGCTGCTCGGTCAGCTCTCCGCTCTGCACGGCCCGCAGGACGGCGTTCCAGGCGACGTTCAGGTCCGGTGGGTTGAGGAGCTGGTCGCAGCCGGCCTTCAGCGCCAGCACCGGAACCCGGTCGTCGCCGTACTTCTGCCGCACGCCCGCCATGTCGAGGGCGTCGGTGACGACGACCCCGTCGTAGCCGAGTTCCTCACGCAGTATCCCCGTGAGGATGGGGCGGGAGAGCGTCGCCGGGTCCTCGCCGGGGTCGAGCGCCGGGACGACGATGTGCGCCGTCATGACGGAGCGGACGCCCGCGGCGATCGCGGCCCGGAACGGCGGGGCGTCCAGGGCTTCCCACTCCTCGCGGCTGTGGTGGATCGTCGGGAGCGCGTGGTGGCTGTCGGACACGGTGTCGCCGTGCCCCGGGAAGTGCTTGGACGTCGCGGCGATGCCCGCGCGCTGGTAGCCCCGCACCTGGGAGGCGACCAGCCCGGCCACCGCCTGGGGGTCGGAGCCGAACGACCGTACGCCGATGACCGGGTTGGCCGGATTGACGTTGACGTCGGCGACCGGCGCGTAGTTCTGCCGGATGCCCATCGCGGCCAGCTCGGTTCCCGCGATCCGGGCGGCCTCCCGGGCGCCGGAGCGGGATCCGCCCGCCCCCAGTGCCATCGCGCCCGGCATCAGGGTCGCCGGTCTGCCGACCCGGGCGACGATGCCGTGCTCCTGGTCGGTGGAGACCAGCAGCGGGACGGGGGTGGGCTGGGCCAGGCCGGCCCGTTGGATTCCGTTGGAGAGTTCGGCGATCTGGTGCGGGTCACGGGTGTTGTGGGCCCAGGCGAAGTAGATGATGCCGCCGACGTGGTAGCGCTCGATCAGCTCGGCGGCCGTACGGACGCCGATCTCCCTGAGGTTGGCGTCGATGTCCGCCTGGTCGGGTGCGGTGGCGGAGTGCCCGTACACCCGCGTCATGAAGAGCTGGCCGACCTTCTCCTCCGGACTCATCCGCGAGATGAGCCGCTTGAGCCCGGCGCGGGTGGCGCCGCGGTCGGCCGGGCCCGCGTGCGCGGGGCCGGAGGCGAGTGCCGCAACGGCCGCACCCGCGGCGGAGGCGGCGAGAACGGAACGTCTGGACGGAGTGGTCCGGTCGGGCACTGGTGCTCCTTCCTTGAAGGAAACTTCCAAGGGTCACGGATATCCGGAAAGTAACTGCCAGTCAAGGGACCGGTGCGGACACGCGCCCGGCCGCCGGTACTACCGGGTGCGGGATCGCGAGGCACCGCGGGTCGCGAGCGGCCGTCAGGGGCCGTGGGCGGTGAGGGGCGTAAGGGGGCCGTGGGCCGTGGGCCGTGAGGGGGCGTCAGAGACCGTGCGGCGACCGGAGAAGCCGCCCGGGGCGCGAGGGTCCGCCCGGGGGCGCGCCCGGCACTCGGTTCGCGCCCGGTCGCTCGGTTCGCGCCCGGTCACTCGGGTCGCGCCGGGTTGCCGGGGGCCCGGCGGAGAGGGGCCGCCACCGGTGCTGGGAGGGGGCGCACCGGCGGCGGCGTGCCGCGGGCCGCAGGCGGCCAGGGAGGGAGTCGGCGATCTCAGCGACGACGAGGGCCGACGACTCCGCTCTGCGGTGACTCGTCCGCGGCACGGCCCTTGGACGCCGTACCCCCGTCCCGGGTTCCCCGCCCTGTGGAGTCTCCCGTCCCGGTGGAGTCTCCCGGATCGGCCCGTGGGACCGGCCGGTCCGTCCCACGGGCCGATCCGGGCGGCCGGTCCCGGGTGGCGGCCGGTCGGCGGCTCAGCATCACTCCCGCACCTCCGCGATCGTGCCCGGCTCAGGATCCGGGTGGCCCCGGAAGCCGCCGACCCGTGTGGCGGCCACCAGCACCGGGCACCCCGGGTGTCCGGGTGGGCCGTGAAGGGCCCGAACACGCATGACGCCTCGGCGACCAGATCTCCGCGGGCTCCGCGGACTCCGCGGACTCCGCGGGCTCCGTGTTCGCGGTGTTCGCCGTGTTTGCCGCGTTTTGACGGGCTCCGCGGTCTTCGGGGTCTTCGCGGTCTGCACGCGTCCGCCGATGCGGCTGCGGCCGACTGCGGCCGGCTGCGGACGGCCCGTCCGGCGATCCCTCCCGGGCCGCTTCACCGACGCCGTACGCGAGGTTCTCCACAGGCCCGGCACGTTGTCCTAGCGGGGCGGTAGCGTCGGTGCATGTCCAATCTGGCAGTGCTCGAAGGGGTCCTGGAGCGGATCACCTACGCCAACGAGGAGAACGGCTACACCGTCGCCCGGGTCGACACCGGGCGCGGCAGCTCCGACCTCCTCACGGTGGTCGGCTCGCTCCTCGGCGCGCAGCCGGGTGAGTCGCTGCGGATGGAGGGCCGCTGGGGCTCCCACCCGCAGTACGGCAAGCAGTTCACCGTCGAGAACTACACCACCGTCCTGCCCGCCACCGTCCAGGGCATCCGGCGCTATCTCGGCTCCGGCCTCATCAAGGGCATCGGGCCCAGGATCGCCGAGCGCATCGTCGACCACTTCGGCGCGGGCACCCTCGACGTCATCGAGCAGGAGCCCGGCAAGCTCGTCGAGGTTCCCGGCCTCGGCCCCAAGCGCACCAAGATGATCGGTGCCGCCTGGGAGGAGCAGAAGGCCATCAAGGAGGTCATGGTCTTCCTCCAGGGCGTGGGCGTCTCCACGTCCATCGCCGTGCGGATCTACAAGAAGTACGGGGACGCGTCGATCTCCGTCGTGCGCAACCAGCCGTACCGGCTCGCCGCGGACGTCTGGGGCATCGGGTTCCTCACCGCCGACCGGATCGCCCAGGCCGTGGGCATACCCCACGACAGCCCGGACCGGGTCAAGGCCGGTCTGCAGTACGCCCTGTCCCAGTCCACGGACCAGGGGCACTGCTACCTCCCGGAGGAGAGGCTGATCGCGGACTCCGTGAAGCTGCTCCAGGTCGACACCGGCCTGGTCATCGACTGCCTCGCCGAGTTGGCGGGCGGGGAGGAGGGGGTCGTCCGGGAGCAGGTCCCCTCGCCGGAGGGCGGGGACCCGGTCACCGCGGTCTACCTGGTGCCCTTCCACCGCGCCGAGCTGTCCCTGGCCGCCCAGCTGACCCGGCTGCTGCGCACGGACGAGGACCGGATGCCCGCCTTCCAGGGCGTGGCCTGGGACAAGGCGCTGGCCTGGCTCGCCGACCGTACGGGTGCGGAGCTCGCGGCCGAGCAGGAGCAGGCCGTCCGGCTGGCCCTCACCCGTAAGGTGGCCGTGCTGACCGGTGGTCCCGGCTGCGGCAAGTCGTTCACGGTCCGTTCCATCGTCGAGCTCGCCCGTGCCAAGAAGGCCAAGGTGGTCCTCGCGGCTCCCACGGGGAGGGCGGCCAAGCGGCTCGCCGAGCTGACCGGTGCCGAGGCGTCCACGGTGCATCGGCTCCTGGAGCTGAAGCCGGGCGGTGACGCGGCATACGACAGGGAGCGGCCGCTCGACGCCGACCTGGTGGTGGTCGACGAGGCCTCCATGCTGGACCTGCTGCTCGCCAACAAACTCGTGAAGGCCGTGGCGCCCGGCGCTCATCTGCTGCTCGTGGGCGATGTGGACCAGCTTCCGAGCGTCGGCGCCGGCGAGGTCCTCAGCGATCTCCTCGCCGACGGCAGCCCGGTTCCGTCCGTCCGGCTCACCCGCATCTTCCGGCAGGCCCAGCAGTCGGGAGTGGTCACCAACGCCCACCGCATCAACTCGGGATCCCAGCCTCTCACCCACGGGCTGAGCGACTTCTTCCTCTTCGTCGAGGACGACACCGAGGAGGCGGGCCGGCTGACCGTCGACGTGGCCGCCAGACGGGTCCCGGCGCGCTTCGGCCTGGACCCGCGGCGCGATGTGCAGGTCCTGGCGCCCATGCACCGGGGGCCCGCCGGCGCGGGCACCCTGAACGGGCTGCTGCAACAGGCGATCACTCCCGCCCGCCCCGATGTGCCCGAGAAGCGCCTCGGCGGCCGGGTCTTCCGCGTGGGCGACAAGGTCACTCAGATTCGTAACAATTACGAAAAGGGAAAGAACGGAGTCTTCAACGGCACGGTCGGCGTGGTGACCTCACTCAATCCGGTCGACCAGCGGCTGACGGTGCTGACTGACGAGGACGAGGAGGTGCCGTACGACTTCGACGAGCTGGACGAGCTCTCCCACGCCTACGCGGTCACGATCCACCGCTCCCAGGGCAGTGAGTATCCGGCCGTGGTGATCCCGGTCACGACCGGGGCCTGGATGATGCTCCAGCGGAACCTCCTTTACACGGCCGTCACCCGGGCGAGGAAGCTCGTCGTGCTGGTCGGCTCCCGCAAGGCGATAGGGCAGGCGGTCCGTACCGCCTCGGCGGGCAGGCGCTTTACCGCGCTCGATCACAGGCTGACAGGCTGAGGGTTCGTGGGAAAGATCACCTGACACTTCCGGAACCGGGGCGAAGGGGGCAGGATGGGCGAGCTAAGCGGCACTGAGTGCCGCCGGCCGGGCTAATGGTCGACCCCGAGTGCACTCTCCTCAGCCAAATGGGGGATGGTAGAGACAGTCAGGGCACCTCGAAGAAGAGGCACTACGTCGGTGAGGGATGACGTGAGCGACAACTCTGTAGTACTGCGGTTCGCGGACGGTGAGTACACCTATCCGGTGGTCGAGAGCACCGTCGGCGACCAGGGCTTCGACATCGGGAAGCTCCGGGCGCAGACCGGTCTGGTGACCCTGGACAGCGGTTACGGCAACACCGCCGCCTACAAGTCCGCGGTCACCTACCTCGACGGCGAGCAGGGCATCCTGCGCTACCGCGGTTACCCGATCGAGCAGCTGGCCGAGCGCTCCAGCTTCCTTGAGGTGGCCTATCTGCTGATCAACGGTGAGCTGCCCACCGTGGACCAGCTCGCGGCGTTCCGCGGCGAGATCACCCAGCACACGCTGCTGCACGAGGACGTCAAGCGCTTCTTCGACGGCTTCCCGCGCGACGCCCACCCGATGGCCATGCTGTCGTCCGTGGTCAGCGCGCTCTCGACGTTCTACCAGGACAGCCACAACCCGTTCGACGAGAAGCAGCGTCATCTCTCCACCATCCGGCTGCTGGCGAAGCTGCCGACGATCGCCGCCTACGCCTACAAGAAGTCGATCGGCCACCCGTTCGTCTACCCCCGCAACGACCTCGGCTATGTGGAGAACTTCCTGCGGATGACCTTCTCGGTCCCGGCGCAGGAGTACGAGTTGGACCCGGTCGTCGTGGCCGCGCTCGACAAGCTGCTCATCCTGCACGCGGACCACGAGCAGAACTGCTCGACGTCCACCGTGCGCCTGGTCGGCTCCTCGCAGGCGAACATGTTCGCCTCCATCTCCGCCGGCATCTCCGCCCTGTGGGGTCCCCTGCACGGCGGCGCCAACCAGTCCGTGCTGGAGATGCTCGAGGGCATCGCGGCCGGCGGCGGCGACGTCGACACCTTCATCCGCAAGGTGAAGAACAAGGAGGACGGCGTCCGCCTGATGGGCTTCGGCCACCGGGTCTACAAGAACTTCGACCCCCGCGCCAAGATCATCAAGGCTGCGGCCCACGATGTGCTCTCCGCCCTGGGCAAGTCCGACGAGCTGCTGGACATCGCCCTCAAGCTGGAGGAGCACGCGCTGTCCGACGACTACTTCGTGGAGCGCAAGCTCTACCCGAACGTCGACTTCTACACCGGTCTGATCTACCGGGCCATGGGTTTCCCGACCGAGATGTTCACCGTTCTCTTCGCACTCGGCCGGCTTCCCGGCTGGATCGCCCAGTGGCACGAAATGATCAAGGAGCCGGGTTCCCGTATCGGCCGCCCGCGCCAGATCTACACCGGCGAGGTGCTCCGGGACTTCGTACCCGTCGAGGCCCGCTGAGGCCGCCTGGGCCGGTTGTCCAGGCGGGCGGGCCCGTCGCGGGCCCCCTACGGCGAGAAGCGCCCCGCTGCCGATCCCCCCACGGGTCGGCAAGCGGGGCGCTTCCCATATCCCCGGTGCGGATACCCCCCACGGGATCCGGCCGGGCGTCTGCTGGTGTCCAGCAGAAGCTCCTCGCCAGGCGGTCTGCCGGGGTACGCATCCACGGGAGGGCCGCTCAAAGCTTCCCGGTCGTACGTGCCCCGGCCAACGCTTGCCTGGGACGTCCCCCAAGACATCCCATGAGCGTCCCCCAAGACGCTCTGGCATCGCCCACCTAGACTCGCGAAGAGCCCGAATGGTTACCCATGAATATCTGTGATCTGGGTCTCTTTGTGAAGGTCCTGTGTACCACGTGAAGGATCGCAGACGCAGCCGCCCGCTGGCCACGGAAACGGGCGAGTAGGTCCCGGCAATTCCCGCGACCGCGGGATCTCGGGTTCCTCGGGGCCGGTCGCCGCGGGGCCGTGGCGTGCGCCTCAGGGCGCGGCACGGTCGGCATGGGGGCGGACGGGCGGGGCGGCGAGGCCCTGTCGAGGGGTGGCCGGAAGTCGGGGTTGCGGGCGGGTGGGCACGGCGAAGCCGCCCCCGCCGGGACGGGAGCGGCTTCACCGGGGCGGCCTGGCGGGCGGCCTCCGGCCTCCTCCGTTCCGCGGCCTCCGGCCGTTCCGGCCACTCCGGCCACTCCGGCCGTTCCGTCTGCACCGGCCGTTCCGGCCGTACCGGCTCTCAGGTTCTCGCGGGGGCGGTCCGGGACTCCTTCCCCGGTGTGGAGGGAGCGCGGCGCCCGGAGGTCAGGCCGGACCGGCGAACTCGTAGCCGGCCTCGTCGACGGCCGCGCGTACGGCGGCCTCGTCGAGCGGTGCGGCCGAGACCACGGTGACCTGCCCGGTGGCGGCGAGGGCCTGCACGGAGGTGACGCCTGCGATCCCGGAGATCTCCTCGGACACGGCGCCCTCGCAGTGACCGCACGTCATGCCCTTCACCAGGTAGACCGCGGTGGTGCCCCCCGGTGCCGCGCCGGCCGTGCCGTCGCTGTGGCGGGAACCGGTGGCCTCGATGGTGCCGGTGTTCGTCTCGGCGGTCATGGCGTTCTCCTCTTCGCGGGTCTGTCGCTTCGCGGCCGTATCGTGCGGCGAAGTCGTATCGTGCGCCGAACTCATGGTGCGCCGGGCCGGCCGTGGCGCCGTCGCCGGGCCTCCCCGGCCATCACTCTATACCCCTAGGGGGTATCTGGGCGAGTGCGCCCCGTCCGGCGGCCGGCGTACCAGGAGCGCAGCCGCTCGTCCGGGACGGGAGGCGCTCCCGCCGAACCGGTCGGGAGGAGGACCTCCGGGTCGCGCAGGATCGCGGCCATCGTGGGGGCGTCCTCCTCCGCGAAGGGGCGCGGGACCACCGTCGCCCCGGTCGGGGTCGGCTTGGCCGGGAAGTCCGCGGCTGGTCGCCCGGTCACCGGGCGACTGCCGGAGACGCCCGGCGCGGGCGGCAAGCGGTTTGTCCGCGGGCCCCGCACCCGGCCCGGGGCGCGGGGTCCGTGCCTCAGCTTCTGCCTCCCCTGTTGCCGGGGCGTTTCGCCACCCAGGCCCGGATCGTGTCGGCATACCAGTAGGGCTTTCCCGCCTCCACATGGTCCGGTGGCGGAAGGAGGCCGTGCTTGCGGTACGAACGGACCGTGTCCGGCTGCACCTTGATGTGCGCTGCGATGTCCTTGTAGGACCAGAGTCTTCTGTCCGTCATCTGTGGAACCTCCCTGCACGCGCCTCAGCGGCGGCCGGGGGAGCCGTCGGGGGAGCTGCGGCGCGGGCGCTGGTGATCACTCGGCCTGTGCCCGTTGAACGACGCAGAGTGACGACAGGGGAGGGGCTGTCGAGGTCCTGTGACGCAAGACCCGCGTAACGGAGACATATGTGACGCGGAGGCCGCAGTCGTGACACGGCGGTGTCGAGGGGCGGCGGTCGAGGGGCGGCGGTGTCGAGGGGGTCAGGCGCCGCAGGAGCGGAGGAAGCGCCGGGTGCGCTCGGCGATGGGGAAGGGCCTGTCCGGAGGGCAGGGGTACATGTCCTGCTCGACGATGGCGAAGAGCTCGGCGTCGAGGCGCCGGGCGGCGGCCAGCACCGGCCCCAGCGCGGGTACTCCGGCCGGTGGTTCGCACATCACCCCGCGCGCCACCGCGGGGCCGAACGGCACCTCGTTCGCCACCACGTCGGCGAGGATCTCCGGGTCCACCTGCTTGAGGTGGAGGTAGCCGATCCGCTCGCCGTAGGTCTCGATGAGCTTGACGCTGTCGCCGCCGCAGTAGGCGTAGTGACCGGTGTCCAGGCAGAGCGAGACCAGGTCCGCGTCGGTCGCGTCGAGGAAGCGGCTGACGTTCTCCTCGCTGTCGATATGGGTGTCCGCGTGGGGGTGGACCACGATCCTCAGCCCGAACCGGTCACCCACCTCCCGTCCCAGCCGCTCGGTCAGGCGGCAGAGATGCCTCCACTGCCCGGGTGTGAGGTTCCGGTCCTCCAGCACCTCGCCGGTCCTGTCGTCACGCCAGAAGGACGGGATGACGACGAGGTGGTCCGCACCCATCGCGCGGGTGAGGGCGGCGATACCGGCCACATGGGCCCAGGTCCTCTCCCACACGGCCGGGCCGTGGTGAAGTCCGGTGAAGACCGTGCCCGCCGACACCCTCAACCCCCGGGACGAGGTCTCCTCGGCCAGCCGTGCGGGGTCCGTGGGGAGGTAGCCGTACGGGCCGAGTTCGATCCACTCGTACCCGGCCCGTGCCACCTCGTCGAGGAAGCGCCGCCACGGGACCTGCCGGGGGTCGTCCGGAAACCACACGCCCCAGGAGTCCGGGGCCGACCCGATCCGGATGCGGTTGAACGAGGCTGCGGAGGAGGTCATGGCGGCCAGCCTTCCGGCCGCCGGAGAAGGGTGTCAAGCTTTCGTCCGAATGTAAGGACAAAATGTTGACAGTGTTCCGGAAGTCGGGCTAGACCAGGGGGCAGCCGGACGTGGAACCGAAGGGACCCGTATGCCTCAGCCGTACGATCTCATCACGATGGGCCGGATCGGGGTGGACCTCTACCCCCTTCAGACCGGGGTGCCGCTGGCGCAGGTGCAGACCTTCGGGAAGTACCTCGGAGGGTCCGCCTCGAACGTGGCGGTCGCGGCGGCCCGGCTCGGCCGGCGCACCGCGGTCGTCACCCGCACCGGCCGGGACGCCTTCGGGGACTACCTCCACCAGGCGCTCCGCGAGTTCGGGGTCGACGACCGCTGGGTGACGGCGGTTCCGGGGCTGCCGACCCCGGTGACGTTCTGCGAGATCTTCCCGCCGGACGACTTCCCGCTGTACTTCTACCGGCAGCCCAAGGCCCCCGATCTCGAACTGCGCGCCGGGGAACTGGACATGGACGCGATCGGCCGGGCGCGTGTCCTCTGGACGACCGGCACCGGACTGTGCGCCGAGCCCAGCAGGGAGGCCACGCTCGCCGCGCTGGAGTACCGGGCGAAGTCCGGGACGACCGTCCTCGACCTGGACTGGCGCCCCATGTTCTGGGCGGGCCCGACCGGTTCGGCGGCGGAGCAGGCCCGGCCGGTCTACGCGAAGGCGCTCGCGCACGCCACCGTCGCCGTCGGCAATCTCGAGGAGTGCGAGATCGCCACCGGGGAGCGGGAACCGCACGCCGCGGCCGCCGCGCTGCTCGCCTGCGGCGTCGAGCTGGCCGTGGTCAAACAGGGGCCCGCGGGTGTGCTCGCGGCGCGCCGGGACGGCACGGTCGCCGAGGTGGCGCCGGTGCGGGTCGACGTGGTCAACGGGCTCGGCGCGGGCGACGCGTTCGGCGGGGCGATGGTACACGGACTCATCGCGGGATGGGAGCTGGAGCGCGTGATGCGGTTCGCCAACGCCGCCGGGGCGATCGTCGCCGCCCGCCTGGCGTGCTCCTCCGCCATGCCCTACCCCGCGGAGGTGGACGCCCTTCTCGACGGCCACGCCCCCGGTGCCGAAGCTCGTCCCGAGCCCCGCGGTGAAGCGCCTCCCGAAGCTCGTTCCGAGCCCCGCGGTGAAGCGCGTCCCGAGCCCCGTCCCGGCCCGAGGCCCGGACCGGACGGCGGTTCCGGGCCGGCGGCCGAGCCCGGAGCGGCGCGGTGACCCGCGTCTACCGCACCGAACTCGCCGGATCCGCCTTCCCCCAACCGGACGACCGGTTCACCGGATACCGCGCCCAGGACCTCGCGCGCCTCGGCTTCGACGCGGGCGAGCTGCTTCTGCGCATCGACTACGACGACCCCGGCTCCCTGACCACCCTGCACTCCGCGGCCCGGGCCATCGACGCGATGGCCGCCCACCGGCTGCCGGTCTTCGTCGAGCCGTTCATCTGCCGCCGCGTCGGCGGCGTGCTGCGCAACGACCTGACGGCGGAGGCGGTCGCCCGCTCCACGGCCGTCGCCTCCGGCCTCGCCGGCACGTCGGCCCACACCCGGCTGCAGATCCCCGTCACGGAGGACCCCGACGACATGGCGCGGGTGACGGAGACCTCGACGCTTCCCGCGGTGCTCCTCGGCGGCGATGTGGACGGCGCCGCGGGCGGGCAGGCGGCGGCGTACGGGAGATGGCGCGGCGCGCTGCGGCTGCCCACGGTCCAAGGCCTGGTGCGGGCCGCCCACTGCTCTATCCGGCCGACGGCGACATCACCGCGACGGTCGACACGGCCGTGGGCCTGCTCAAGGGGGTACGCACGACTCATGGACAACAGGGATCGCAACCCGCACAGGGACCACGCCACGCACGACGCCCGCGACGCGCATGAAGCACACGCCACGCACGATGCCCGCGACGCGCACGATGCCCGCGACGCGCATGAAGCACACGCCACGCACGATGCCCGCGACGCGCATGAAGCCCGCGACGCGCACGAAGCACACGAGGCCTACGAAGCCCACGCCACGCACGCCACGTACGAAGCCCACGCCACGCACGAGGCCCACGCCACGCACGACGCGCACCGGGAGCGCAGAGCCCACGGGAACCGCGGTGCGCACGGCCGGCACCTGCCGGCCGGGACCGCCGCCGACGGTCCGTACGCGCTCGACATCGACCCCGCAAGGGCCGGTTGGGGGTACTCCGCGCTGCGGATCCTGGAGCTGGCCCCCGGCGCCTCCCACCAACTGGACACCGGCGGCAGCGAGTGGATCGTGCTGCCGCTGGCGGGCGGCTGCACGGTGCGTACCGGGGAAACGGCCATGGAACTGGCGGGCAGGACCAGCGTGTTCGCCGGAGTCACCGATTTCGCCTATGTCCCGCGCGACGCCCGGGTCGTGATCGCCTCCGCCGCCGGAGGCCGCTTCGCCCTGGCCGGAGCGAAGTGCGAGCGGCGGCTCCCCGCGCGCCGCGGCCCCGCGCCGGACGTCCCGGTCGAGGACCGCGGTTCGGCCGACTGCGCCCGCCGGGTGCACAACTTCGCCGCCGTCGGCGCCTTCGTCTGCGACCGTCTCATCGCCGTCGAGGTGCTGACCCCGGGCGGCAACTGGTCCTCGTACCCGCCGCACAAGCACGACGAGTACCGCCCCGGAGAGGAGTCGGAACTCGAGGAGATCTACTACTTCGAGATCGAGGGCGAGCACGGCTTCGGCTACCAGCGGGTGTCGCCGTCCCGCCCGCGGGGCACCGACCTGCTCGCCGAGGTCCGCAGCGGTGACGCCGTCCTCGTCCCGGACGGCTGGCACGGCCCGTCCATCGCCGCCCCGGGCCACGACATGTACTACCTGAACGTCATGGCCGGCCCCGGGCCGGAGCGCGCCTGGCGGATCTGCTTCCACCCCGACCACACGGAGGGCTACCGATGAGCGGACGGACGCTGACCGTCGCCCAGGCACTGGTGCGGTTCCTGGCCTGCCAGTACACCGAACGGGACGGCCGCAGACAGCGGCTCGTCGCAGCCATGTGGGGCATCTTCGGCCACGGCAACGTGGCCGGGATCGGCCAGGCCCTCCTCGAGTCGGGGGAGATGCCCTTCGTCCAGGGGCGCAACGAGCAGGCGATGGTGCACGCGGCCGTCGGCTACGCCCGCCAGTCGAACCGGCTGTCCGCGCACGCCGTGACCACCTCCGTCGGCCCGGGCGCCACCAACCTCGTCACCGGCGCCGCGCTCGCGACCGTCAACCGGCTCCCGGTCCTGCTTCTGCCCGGTGACGTCTTCGCGACCCGCCCCGCCGACCCCGTCCTCCAGCAGCTGGAGGTTCCGTACGCGGGCGATGTGTCGGTCAACGACTGCCTGCGCCCGGTTTCCGCGTACTTCGACCGGATCACCCGGCCCGAAGCGCTGGTCCCCGCCGCCCTCGCCGCCGCTCGGGTCCTCGCCGACCCGGCCGCGACGGGAGCGGTCACGCTCGCGCTGCCGCAGGACGTGCAGGCGGAGGCGTACGACTGGCCCGAGGAGTTCTTCGCCGAGCGCGTCTGGCACGTGCGCCGGCCGCGACCGGATCCGGCGGAACTCGCCGCGGCGGTGCTCGCCGTGCGGTCCGCCCGGCGGCCCCTGCTCGTCGCCGGCGGGGGAGTGCACCACAGCGGGGCGGAGGGCGCGCTGCGCGCCCTCGCCGAGGCCACCGGCATCCCCGTCGCCTCGACCCAGGCCGGCAAGGGGTCCCTGCCGTACGACCACCCGGCGGACGTCGGCGGCATCGGCCACACCGGCACCGCCACCGCCGACGAACTCGCCGGGACCGCGGACCTGGTCATCGGAGTCGGCAGCCGCTACACCGACTTCACCACCGCCTCGTCGACCCTGTTCGCACATCCCGGCGTCCGGTTCCTCAACCTCAACATCACCGGCTTCGACGCCCACAAGCTCGCCGCGCTGCCGCTCGTCGCGGACGCCCGGGCCGGACTCGAGGCACTGACCGGGGCCCTGCGCGGACACCGCGTCGAGCACGGCTACGAGTCGCGGTACGCGGATGCCAAGGAGCGCTGGGAGCACCGGGTCGACGCCGCCTACGACGCGCCCGACGAGAACGCCCGCCCCACCCAGCCCCAGCTGCTCGGCGCGCTCGACCGCCTGGTCACCGGCGACGACATCGTGGTCAACGCCGCGGGCTCGCTCCCCGGCGACCTCCACAAGCTGTGGCGCACGCGCTCCCCCGACCAGTACCACGTGGAGTACGGCTACTCCTGCATGGGCTACGAGATCCCCGCGGCGATCGGCGTCGCGATGGCCGCGCCCGGGCGGCCGGTCTGGGCGCTCGTCGGGGACGGCACGTATCTGATGAACCCCACCGAGATCGTGACGGCGGTGCAGGAGAACGTACCGATCAGGCTGGTCATCGTGCAGAACCACGGGTACGCGTCGATCGGCGGTCTCTCCGAGGCGGTCGGCGCGGAGCGGTTCGGCACGGCCTACCGCCACCGCGAACCGGCTCCGTCGCGGACCGGTCGGCCCCAGGGGGGCGCGTACACCGGGGCGCCGCTGCCGGTCGACCTCGCCGCCAACGCGGCCTCCCTCGGGATGCGGGTGATCCGCGCAAGTACCGTACGTGACCTGCGCGAAGCCCTGGCCGAGGCGCGTGCCGCCGACCGCCCCACATGTGTCTACGCGGAGACCGAAACGGCAGACACAGTGTCGGGCGCGCCCCCGGCGCAGGCGTGGTGGGATGTTCCCGTGGCCGAGACCGCGACCCGGCCGTCGGCGGTCAAGGCCCGGGAGGAGTACGACCGGCAGGCCGCAGCCCGGCGCCGCCATCTCTGAGGGACCCGAAGGAGCTATCCGTCATGACGAAGACCGTCCACCACTGGATCGGTGGCAAGACCGTCGAGGGCGCGTCCGGTGACTGGGCACCGGTCACCGACCCGGCGACCGGTGCCGTGACCACCCGGGTCGCGCTCGCGTCGGTCGAGGAGGTCGACCGTGCCGTGGCCGCGGCCAGGACCGCGTTCGAGACCTGGGGCACCTCCTCCCTGGCCCAGCGCACCTCGATCCTCTTCCGCTTCCGCGCGCTGCTCGACGCCAACCGCGACGCGATCGCCGAACTGATCACCGCGGAGCACGGCAAGGTGCACTCCGACGCGCTCGGCGAGGTGGCCCGCGGTCTGGAGATCGTCGACCTGGCCTGCGGGATCACCACGCAGCTCAAGGGCGAGCTGTCGACCCAGGTGTCGAACCGGGTGGACGTGGCGGCGATCCGCCAGCCCGTGGGCGTCGTGGCCGGCATCACGCCCTTCAACTTCCCGGCGATGGTGCCGATGTGGATGTTCCCGCTCGCCATCGCCTGCGGCAACACCTTCGTCCTCAAGCCGAGTGAGAAGGACCCCTCCGCGTCGCTGAAGCTCGCGGAACTGCTCGCCGAGGCGGGCCTGCCGGACGGTGTCCTCAACGTCCTCCAGGGCGACAGGGTCGCCGTCGACCGCCTTCTGGAGCACCCGGACGTCTCGGCCGTCTCCTTCGTCGGCTCGACCCCGATCGCCCGCCACATCCACGCCACCGCCTCGGCCAACGGCAAGCGGGTGCAGGCGCTCGGCGGAGCCAAGAACCACATGCTGGTGCTGCCCGACGCCGACCTGGACGCGGCCGCGGACGCCGCCGTCTCCGCCGCCTACGGCTCCGCGGGCGAGCGCTGCATGGCGATCTCCGCGGTGGTGGCCGTCGGTGCCGTCGGCGACGAACTCGTCGACAAGATCCGCGAGCGCGCCGAGAAGATCAAGATCGGCCCGGGTGACGACCCGGCGTCCGAGATGGGCCCGCTCATCACCAGGGCCCACCGCGACAAGGTCGCCTCCTATGTCCACGGTGCGGCGGACCAGGGCGCCGACGTCGTCCTCGACGGCACGGGCTACACCGTCGACGGCTACGAGGACGGCCACTGGATCGGCCTGTCCCTCCTGGACAGGGTGTCCACCGACTCCGACGCCTACCGCGACGAGATCTTCGGCCCCGTCCTGTGCGTGCTGCGCGCCGACACCTACGAGGAGGGCCTCGCGCTCGTCAACGCCTCGCCGTTCGGCAACGGTACGGCGATCTTCACTCGCGACGGCGGCGCCGCCCGCCGCTTCCAACTGGAGGTCCAGGCGGGCATGGTCGGCGTCAACGTGCCGATCCCGGTGCCGGTGGGCTACCACTCCTTCGGCGGCTGGAAGGACTCCCTCTTCGGCGACCTGCACGTGTACGGCAACGACGGAGTGCGGTTCTACACCCGAGGCAAGGTCGTCACGACCCGCTGGCCCGACCCCTCCGAGCCGCACGGCGGCGTCGACCTCGGGTTCCCGCGCAACTCCTGAACACCCCCTCTCGATGCCCGTTGGCCTGCGGTTTCCTGGTCAGCGGGCATCGTCTGTCCGCTCAGAGTCCGCATGATCTCGGACCGGGGCCGCGAACGCCCCGTCGATCGCCCGCCTCGTCCTGTCCTCCGAGTCGGGGAACAGGTGGCTGTACACGTTCGGCGTCATCGCCGCGTCGGTGTGCCCGAGGCGCTCGGACACGACCTTGACCGACTCGCCCGCGGCGATCAGCGGTGAGGCGTATGTGTGCCGCAACTGGCGCATGGTCACCTTCGGCAGCCCGGCTGCCTTACGCGCCGGCCGCCATGCGCGCCGGCCGCCATGCGCGCCGGCCGCCATGCGCGCCGGCCGCCATGCGCTGTCCATGAGCCGCGTGGACACCACCGGTCCGCCTTTGGGGTCCTGGAACAGGAAGCCGTCCGGCCCGGCCGGGGCACCAGGCGACCCGCCCCCGCTCGCGCGCTGAGTCCCACGCCCGCGTGCGCGCCGGGGCGAGTGCTGCTCCCCGCACCCGCGGGGATGGTCCCCGTCCACGCCCGCGTGCGCGCCGGGGCGAGGGGCGCCCGGTGGCATCTCGCGGCACCGCGGCCGGCAGCCTGTTCGGGGAGCCCGCGCCCGCGTTTCCGCGCCCGTTCCACGTCCCCGTTCCGTGTCCCGTCCGTTCCCCGCGTACCCCGTCCGTTCCCCGCGTACCGCGGCTGGAGTACGGCGGGGCCCTCCCGTACTACCCGAGGAGGTCACGGAGTTCAGCCCGGCGGCAGCGGCTGCCGGTACGGAGGTCCGCTTATGGTTTCGGGCATGAGGATCCGACTCCCCGGCCGAGCCGTGCCGCCCCGCCGCCGAACACGGCTGCTCGCGGCCGCCGCCGCCCTCGCCGTGCTCGCGGGCGCGGGCACCTGGACCGCCGCCGCCTCGGACGAAGAGCCCGGGGTACACCGCGAGGACCGGATGCTGGCCGTGCCGGGCGCGAGAATCGACACCTCGTACTTCACCTCCGGGGACGGCCGCCGGCCCGCCGTGCTCATCGGGCACGGCTTCGGCAGCAGCAAGGACTCCGTGCGGCAGCAGGCGGAGGCGCTGGCGAGGGACGGGTACGCCGTCATGACCTGGTCGGCGCGCGGCTTCGGCGCATCCACCGGCACCATCGGGCTGAACGACCCCGGGCGCGAGGTCGAGGACGTCTCGCGGCTGATCGACTGGCTCGCCACCCGGGCCGAGGTGGAGCTGGACGCCGAGGGCGACCCGCGAGTGGGGATCACCGGCGCGTCCTACGGCGGCGCCGTCGCCCTGCTCGCGGCGGGCCACGACCGCCGGGTCGACGCCATCGCTCCGCAGATCACGTACTGGAACCTCGCCGACGCGCTGTTCCCGGACGGCGTCTTCAAGAAGCTCTGGGCGGGGCTGTTCTTCACGGCCGGCTCGGCCGGCGGGGCCGGGCTCGTCCCCGGCTCCGGTGAAGCACCGGCGGACGCTCCCGCCGGGGACGGCCCGGGCACCGGTGCCGACCCGGGCGCGGGCACCGGTGCCGGCGGCGGGGCCCCCACGCAAGCGGGTGCCACCGGCGGCACCCGCGATGCGGGCGCCGCCGCGGCCGGGCAGCCCGCGCCGGCCTGCGGACGCTTCGAGCCCGCCCTGTGCGCCATGTACGAGCGCGTCGCGACCAGTGGCAGACCGGACGCCGAAGCCCGGGCCCTGCTGGAAGCCCGCAGTCCGTCCGCCGTCGCCGACCGGATCAAGGTCCCCGCGCTCATCGTCCAGGGCCAGTCGGACTCGCTCTTCCCGCTCTCGCACGCCGACTCCATGGCCCGGGCGATCGCCGGCAACGGCGCACCCGTCGCGGTCGACTGGATCGCCGGCGGCCACGACGGCGGCGATCTGGAGACGGCACGGGTCCAGGAGCGCGTCTCGGCCTGGTTCGACCGGTATCTGAACGGCGACGAGACGGCCGATCCCGGCCCCGCGTTCCGGGTCAGCCGCACCGGAGGCGTCGACTCCACCGACGGGCAGGCAACCCTGCGCGGCGCCACGGCCGACGCGTACCCGGGCCTTGGAGCGGGACGCCGCGAGGTCGTACTGACCGGCGGGACGCAGCGCTTCCGCAACCCGGCCGGAGCCGGACCACCCGGGATCTCCACCGTGCCCGGACTGGGCGGCGGGCTCTCCGGGCTCTCCTCGCTCGGCGTCGGCCTCTCGCTCGACTTCCCGGGGCAGCACGCCCGCTTCGACTCCGCGCCCCTCGACCGCCGCACCCGGATCACCGGCTCGCCCACCGTCCGGGTGAAGGTCGCCTCGGACAGCGGGGAGGCGGTCCTCTTCGGCAAGGTCTACGACGTCGGCCCGGACGGCCGGCAGCAGGTGCTCCCCGCCCAGCTCGCCGCCCCCGTCCGGGTCGAGGACGCCAAGGCGGGCAGGACCGTCGAGCTGACGCTTCCCGCGGTGGACCATGAGGTCGAGGCGGGCCACCGGCTCCGGCTGGTGCTCGCGGCCACCGACCTCGCCCATGCCTCGCCCGCGGCCCCGGCGGCCTACTCCGTCACCCCGGTCGGACCGCTGGGCGTGCCCACCGCCCCCGGCGTCACCACCCAGGCGGCCGGCCTGCCCTGGTGGGTGTGGGGCCTGCCCGCCGCGGGCGCGGTGGCAGCGGCGGCGCTGCTGCTGACCGCGCGCCGCCGGACCGCGGCGCCGGCACCCGATCCCGCACTCGCCGACGTACCGCTGGAGATCACCGGACTCAGCAAGCGGTACGCCGGATCGGCCGACCGGTACGCGGTGCGGGACCTCTCCTTCCGCGTCGAGAAGGGGCAGGTGCTGGGGCTCCTCGGCCCGAACGGCGCCGGCAAGACCACCACCCTGCGCATGCTGATGGGGCTGATCGCCCCCGACGACGGCGGGATCAGGGTCTTCGGACACGCCGTCAGGCCCGGAGCGCCGGTCCTCTCCCGGGTCGGTGCCTTCGTCGAGGGCGCCGGCTTCCTGCCGCACCTGTCCGGCAGGGAGAACCTCGAGCTGTACTGGCGTGCCACCGGCCGCCCCGCCGAGGACTCCAGGGCGGAGGAGGCTCTGGAGATCGCGGGCCTGGGCGACGCCCTCGCCCGCGCGGTCCGCACCTACTCACAGGGCATGCGGCAGCGCCTCGCCATCGCCCAGGCCATGCTCGGGCTGCCGGATCTGCTCATCCTGGACGAACCGACCAACGGACTGGACCCGCCGCAGATCCGCGAGATGCGGGACGTGATGATCCGGTACGCGGCCGGGGGCCGGACCGTCATCGTCTCCAGCCACCTCCTCTCGGAGGTGGAGCAGTCCTGCACGCACCTCGTCGTGATGGACCGCGGCCGGCTGGTGCAGGCGGGACCCGTCGCCGACATCACCGGAGCGGGGGACACCCTGCTCGTGACGACGTCCGAGGAGCCGTCCGCACCGCTCGTGGAGAAGATCGCGGCCCTGCCGGGGGTGGGGTCGGCCGTCCGCACCGACGGCGGGGTGCTGGTCCGCCTCGACGGAGCGGGTGCGAGTTCCCTGGTCGCCGAACTCGTCAGGCTGGACGTGCCGGTGACCGGAGTGGGACCGCACCGGCGCCTTGAGGACGCGTTCCTCACCCTGATCGGAGGAGCATCCGCATGAACACCACCACCGCGCGCACCGGGGCCGGTGCCGCGAGTGCGGCGGCCGCGCCCGGATACCGCGCCCGGCGCACCCTGCCGCTGCGCGTCGAGACGGTGCGCCAGTTGAAACGGCGGCGGACACTCGTGATGGGCGCCATCCTGGCGGCCCTGCCGTTCGTGCTGGTCGCGGCCTTCGCGATCGGCGGGTCACCCGACGAGCGCGGCGACGCCGGCGGCCGGATCAACCTGATGGACACGGCGACCGCGTCGGGCGCCAACTTCGCGGCCACCTGCCTGTTCGTGTCGGCCGGGTTCCTGCTGGTGGTACCGGTCGCACTGTTCTGCGGCGACACCGTGGCGTCCGAGGCGAGCTGGTCCTCCCTGCGCTATCTGCTGGCGGCGCCGGTGCCCAGGTCCCGGCTGCTGTGGTCGAAACTGGCGGTCGCGCTCGGCTTCAGCGCGGCTGCGATGCTTCTGCTGCCGCTGGTCGGACTGGCGGTGGGGACCGTGGCGTACGGCTGGGGGCCCCTGCGGCTCCCGACCGGCGGTTCGCTGGCGACGGCCGACACCCTGCCCAGGCTGGCACTGGTCGTCGCGTACATCTTCGTCTCCCAACTCGTCACCGCCGGGCTCGCGTTCTGGCTGTCGACCAAGACCGACGCGCCACTGGGAGCGGTCGGCGGCGCGGTCGGGCTGACCATCGTCGGCAACGTGCTGGACGCCGTGACGGCCCTGGGCTCGTGGCGTGACTTCCTGCCGGCGCACTGGCAGTTCGCCTGGGCGGACGCCCTCCAGCCGCAGCTCGAATGGGGCGGGATGCTGAAGGGCACGGCGGTGTCCGTGACCTTCGCCCTGGTGCTGTTCGCCCTGGCCTTCCGCGGGTTCGCCCGCAAGGACATCGTGTCCTGACCGGCCGCGGCGATCCGGGGCGGCGAGGCCGGCCGCCTCCCCGCCGTGCCCGGGCGCGGACGGCTCCGGCCTTGCCGTGCCCGGGCGGGGGCGGGGGCGGTCCGGCACCCGGAGGTGACTGGTCGTCGCGGGGCTCATCAGCGCCGGGCCGGACCACCTCGTCACCATCGTCGGCGACATTCCGCAGGGCAATGCGCGGGTCGCGTCGCAACCGTCTCCGGACGCCGAGGCCCGCGCCGCCCTCGTCTTCGGACGCCGAGGCCCGCGCCGCCTCCGAGTCCGGACGGAACCGCTGCCACCGCATCCGTGCCCTGCCGGTGTCCGTGCCCTGCCGGTGTCCGTGCTGTGCCGGTCCCTGTGCCGTGCCGGTGTCCGTGCCGTGCCGGTCCCTGTGCCGTGCCGGTGTCCGTGCCGTGCCGGTATTCGTGCCCTGCCGGTCCCTGCGCTGTGCCGGTGTCCGTGCCCCACCGGGCCGCCCCGTGCACTGTCAGTCCTCCTCGTGGCCGCCGCGCTCTCCTGCCGTACGTCCGGACGGTGCCGTCCGGCCCCGGCCCCCGGCCTCACGAAGGGCACCGCCGGGGCGGTCACCGTCCGGGCAGCTCCTCCCCGCACCGGTTGCAGTACCGGGCGTCGGCCTCGCCCGCCAGGCGTCCGCACTCCGCGCAGACCCGGCCCAGCAGACATGCGGCCTCGCCCCCCGAGGGCGCCCCTCCGGCCGACTTGATGGCGAGTCCGGGACGGCGGCGGTGGACGCTCAGCTGCACCAGGCCGGCGGGCCCGGCGCGCAGTGCCCGCCGGCTGCCGCGCGGCAGCCAGACCACGGAGCCGGCGGCCACGTCCTGCGGTCGGTCGTCCAGCTCGAGCACCCCGTCGCCCGCGGCCACGTACAGCAGCACATCCAGGTCCGGTTCCACATGTGCGGCTATCCGGCCGCGGGCGGGCAGGCGCACCACGTTCGCGTCGAGCTGGCGCGATTCCTCCGCCAGTCGCCACAGCGCGCCGGCCCGGTCCGCGGGCAGATCGGCGGTCAGCTCGTCCAGCAGTGCGAGCACGCCCGGCCGGGGAGTGGGCGCCATATGTCGTTCCTCCTGCGCTCGTGTCCCCACGGATCCCTCCGGACCCCAAAGGCCCGCATGGTACCCCGGGTTGTCCACCCGGCCGAGACGTGCAGGCCACGCCCGGCACCCGCGCGGCGGGTCCCTGTGGGCGGCGTACCGCGGCCCGCACTGGGCCGGGCGGGTGAGCCGCCCCGCCGTGGCCCTGCCGTGGTGACGGCGCCGCGCGGAGGAATGCGCATACGGTCGTCTCGTGCTCTTTACCGCCCGCACCCCACGCTGCGGTCCCGCTTCCCGGCACGGTTCCGCTTCCCGGCACGGTTCCGCTTCCCGGCACGGTTCCGCTTCCCGGCACGGTTCCGCTTCCCGGCACGGGGCCGCGCCCGTGCCCCGCGGCGGCGGCCGATGCGTGCCCGGCCGCGGCCCCGCGCCCGCGCCCCGCCCCGGAACTCCCCCGCCACGACCGGAGCGCCCGCCGCACGCAGCCCCGTGAGGCCCGGTGAGGCCCCGTGAGGCCCCGGGCGAGCCCGGCTCCGGTCCCGCACGCCGACCCTTCCGAGGAGCCCCCGTGTCCCGTCCCCTCCACTCCCGCGGAGTGCGGCGCATCACCCTGGACGCCGCCGGTCTGCCGCTGTCCGCTCTGCTGGCCGTCCCGGCGGGCACGCCTCGTGCCACGGTCGTCGCCCTGCACGGCGGCGGCATGAACGCCGGCTACTTCGACGGCCAGGCGGACCCCGGCCTCTCGCTGCTCACCCTCGGCGCCCGCCTCGGGTACACCGTCCTCGCCCTGGACCGACCCGGCTACGGCGCCTCCTCCGAACGGCTGCCCGAGGGCCAGACCCTCGCCGAGCAGGCCGCGTCACTGAGCGCAGCGCTGCACGGCTTCACCGCAGTTCACCCGTACGGAGCAGGGCTGTTGCTCCTCGCCCACTCCTACGGCGGCAAGCTCGCGCTCACCGCGGCCGCGCGGTCCGTCCACGACCGGCTGCTCGGGCTGGACATCTCCGGCTGCGGTCACCGGTACGGCGTCGCCCCGGAGGAACTGCCCGGCGAGGAAGCCCACGGAAGCCGCCGCCTGAACTGGGGGCCGCTCGGCCTGTACCCGCCCGCGACCTTCACCAGCGCCGCCTCGGTCGTGGCCGGCATGCCCGCGCGGGAACGGGCGGAGGCGGCCCGCTGGCCCGAGGAGTTCCCCGCCGTCGCCGCCGACGTCCGCCTGCCGGTCCGCCTCACCTTCGCCGAGTTCGAGGCCTGGTGGCGCCATGACGAGGAGGCCGTCGCCGAGCTGACGTCGCACCTCGCCGCGCCGCGCGTCGTCGTGGACCGGCTGCCGGGCGCCGGCCACAACATCAGTCTCGGGTGGGCGGCGCGCGCCTACCATCTGCGGGCCCTGGGCTTCCTGGAGGAGTGCGTGCAGTCCGCCGGTGGAGTGCCGGACGCTTCCGGCACACCACCCGAGCCGCACGCGGCGGCGGTCTGATCCGTGAAGGGCCCGCTCCGTTCGCTGGCGGTACGCAACTTCCGGCTCTTCGCCGCAGGCCAGGTCGTGTCCGTGGCCGGCACCTGGATGATGATCGTCGCCCAGGACTGGCTGGTGCTCGGACTCACCGGCGACTCGGCCCGCGCGCTCGGGATCGTGACGGCCCTTCAGTTCTCCCCGCTGCTCCTGCTCACCCTCTTCGGCGGCCGCCTGGCGGACCGCCACGACAAGCGGCTCCTGCTGACGGTGGCCAACGCGGTCTCGGCGGTCCTCGCCCTGCTGCTGGCCGGCCTCGTGCTGAGCGGGGCGGTGCGCCTGTGGCACATCGGGCTCTTCGCGCTCGGCCTCGGTGTCGTCAACGCGGTCGAGGTGCCCGCCCGGGTTTCGTTCGTCAGCGAGATGGTCGGCGCGGAACTGCTGCCGAACGCCTCCGCCCTGAGCGCCGCGTACTTCAGCACCGCCCGTGTCGCCGGGCCGGCCCTGGCGGGGCTGCTGATCGCCGCCGTGGGGACGGGCTGGGTGATGCTGCTGAACGCGGCGAGCTATCTGGCGACGGTGGTGGCCCTTCGCATGATGCGTCCGGGGGAGCTGTACCGCGGCGCCCCCGAGAGCCGGGCCCGGATCGTCGACGGGCTCCGCCACGTCCTGACCCGGTCGGACCTGGTGCTGCCGCTGGCGCTGCTCGCCGTCGTCGGGCTGTGCGGGCTGAACTTCCAGCTCACCCTGCCGCTGCTGGCGAAGACCGTCTTCGGTGCCGACGCGGACGCGTTCGGGCTGCTCACCGCGGCGTTCGCCGTCGGCTCACTCGGGGCCGCTCTCGTCACCACCGCGCGCCGCGGCCGCCCGTCCGGCCGGACGGTGGCCGTGTCCGCGCTGCTCTTCGGGGCGCTGGAGACGGTGGCCGGGTGCTCGCCCGGGTTCGCGGCCGCCATGGTGCTGCTCGCGCTCACCGGGTTCGCCTCGATGTACTTCGTACAGGCGGCGAACCACCGCATCCAGCTGGGCAGCGACCCTCGCTACCGCGGCCGCGTCATGGCGCTCTACGCCCTGATCCTCCAGGGGTCCACGCCACTGGGCGCGCTGGGCACCGGCTGGCTCGCCGGGCGCTTCGGCGCCCGCTCCGGGCTCGTCGTGGGCGGGCTGGTGTCGCTGGTGGCCGCGTTCGCGGCCCTGCTGGCCGAGCGGGCCACGGCGCGGGCCACGGCGGGGGACGCTGACCGGGACCCTGACCGGGAAACCGACCGGGAAACCGACCGGGACGCCGACCGGGACGGAGGCGGAGCGGCGCATACCGCATCCTCGCCCCCGGCGCAGGAGGCACCGGAGCCGTCGCGGCATCCCGAGCCCCCGGACGGGCCGGATCTCAGGGAACGGGACCGGACGGCCTGACGGCTCCGCCGAGCGCGGGCGGGCGCGGGCGGGAACCGGTCCGAGGAACCGCCGGGCTCAGCGGACGCATTCCCGTACGTCTCCCGTGCGGAAGGGGCCGCACGGCCCAGCCGGTGCGCATACGCTGCGTGGGGCGCACCACCTCAGCCGACGACCGGGGACCCATGTGAGCGACGAACCGACCAAGCCCGGCGCACCGGCGCCGCCCGGTCGGCCCCGGCGGAAGCCCGCCGCCGCAGGGCGGTCCGCGTCGCGCGGGTCCTCCGCGTCCGGTGAGGGCCCCGCGTCCGGCGGCAAGCCGTTCCTCTACGTCGTCGTCTGCGCCGCGGGGGTCGCGGGCGGTGTCGGCAAGCTCATCACCGCGGCGCAGGAGCGGAACTGGGACGTCGGGGTCGTCGCCACCCCCCAGGGCCTGGGGTTCATCGACCGCCGAGCGGTGGAGGCCCAGACCGGACACCCGATCCGCTCGGCCTGGCGGCGGCCCGGCGACCCCCGCCCGCTGCCTCCTCCGGATGCGATAGCGGTGGCCCCCGCCACCTTCAACACCGTCAACAAGTGGGCGGCGGGGATCTCCGACACCCTGGCGCTGGGCATCCTGTGCGAGGCGTACGGCTCCGGTGTCCCGGTCGCCGTGCTGCCGTGCCTGAACGCGGCGCAGGCCGCCCACCCCGCCTACCGGCAGAGTCTGGAGCGGCTGCGGACGATGGGCGTGCTGATCGGTTCCCACGAGCCGTCCGCGCAGCCGGAGACCGGCGGAGCCGACGTGTTCCGCTGGGAGGAGGCCCTCGAACTGCTCGCGCCGGAGCGGGCTCCCTGATGCAGAGGCCGCGCGGCCGCCGTACCGCTCCCGGTACGGACCCGCATCCGCCCGTCAGCCCGCCCGTCAGCCCGCCCGTCAGCCCGACCGTACGGACGAGCGGACGGACGAGCGGACGGGCGGACGGGCGGGCTGAACCGGCAGGCTCCCGAGCCGGGTCTGCGACCGCCAGCCCGGGTGCCGACACGGGCCCCCTCGCTTCCCGGCCCTGACGCCGGGTGCGTCCGGCCCGAGCGTGACATACCGGAGAGGCGCGCCAGGCGTCCTCCCACCCGCGGATCGGCGTCGGCAGCTCGTGGAGCCGTCCGGGTCTCGTGGCTTTTGTCCTGGGGGCTCCTCCCGGGACTCTCCTCTTGGGGTTACTCGATGTCCGTTGACCGGTCGTCCGGCTCGTCGTAGGGCGGGATGCGAGCGGCCCTGCTCTCCGCGATCTTCAGCAGGTCCGTCACCGCCTCGCACAGGCGGCGGGTGATGAACAGGAGCTCTTGAGGCGTGGGATCCACATGGTCCACGACCATCGAGAGAGCCAGGTCACGCAGGACGGCGGCCGTCTCGATCTGCTCGGCCTCCACCCTGTCGGCGAGACGCGAGAGCATCGTGGACGTTCCGTCCGTGACGAGATGCGCAGGGTTGCCCTCCGGGCCAGGCCAGGGAAGCAGCCGGATCCGCCGGATTCCGCTCATGCCGTCGCTCCGTGGAGGTCGACACCGGCCGCGAACTCCCGGCCGAGAGCCGCCAGCACGGTGGCACGTCGGCGGTCCCTCCGCCCTCGCCGCTCCTGCTCCTGCTCCCATGCGATGAGGTACGGACGGACCAGCGCCCCGTCTTCCCCGCGCAGGATCTGTGCGCGCAGGGCGGTGAGGGGAGGCCAGTGAGCGGGACGTTCCACACCCAGCGGTCGGCGAGTGACGAACAGGCGCCGGGCCGGTGTGTCCGCCGTGCCGCGGTTGGGCGGAGCGTGAGAACCCCTCGGCGCGGTCTGTGCCCGGCGCTTGCCGGTCGACGGCATGAGCCATGAGAGGAGTAGGGCCAGTAGGGTTCGCACGTCTGCACTCTCCTTGTTGCTGTGCGGGCCATGCCCCGGGGCCGCTTGCATCGGTCGCCGGGGTCCTTTCGTTGGTGCTGGGCGTGCTGCGGTGCCCCACCCCTAGCTTACGCGTTATCGCGTCACCGCACTAGCGCACTAGCGCGAAACCGCGATAGCTCATTGTCGCGATAGCGCAGAGTCTGGGGTGATGAACCTTGATCGCTCCGTGCCGGTCTGGCCGCAGGTTGCGGACGACCTTCGCCGCCGACTCGACGCGGGGGAGTGGAGGCCAGGCGACCGCTTCCCCGGCACCGTGGACATCGCCGCTCAGTACGACGTCAGCCAGTCCACTGCGCAGAAGGCGGTAGCCGCCATCCGCTCCGAGGGCAGGTTGAGGACCGTCCTGGGGCAGGGCTCGTTCGTCTGCGAGAGCTGAGCCCCACCGCCTGTTCCACGGGGCCCGATGCGGCCTCGGCGGCCTGGGGCTCGCCGGGTGGGCACCCCGGTGGCTGCCGGGGTGCCTCTGACGAGCGCCGGACCGGAAGGCCGGTCGACCTGCGCGGCGGGTGCGGAACGCGGTGTGCCCACCTGTGTCTTCGCTGGTCACCCGCGAACGAATGCCGTCAGAGCGCTTGGCCTCGGTTCCGGGGGGCCTTTGGCTGACTACCGCCCCTCGTGCCTTCGTCCCGGCTCATGGGGACCGGGGGAAGCGGCGTTCGCGGCGTCTCAGTCGACACAGAACTCGTTGCCCTCGATGTCCAGCATCGGGATGCACGCGTCGTTGCCGTCGTACAGCGTTCGCACGTGTACCGCACCGAGCGGGACCAGACGTGCGCGTTCCGCCTCAAGCGCGGCGAGGCGCTCCTCGCCCACGAGGCCGGTGCCGACCCGTACATCAAGGTGCACCCGGTTCTTGGCGGCCTTCCCCTCGGGGACGCGCTGGAAGTACAGCCGCGGGCCCACACCTGAGGGATCGACGCAGGCGAACCAGGAATCCCGCTGCTCAGGTGGCTGAGAGCGCTTGAAGTCGTCCCAGGTGGCAAACCCCGCCGGTGGCGGCGGTATGACGTACCCCAGCACCTCGCACCAGAAGCGAGCGAGCCGCTCGGGTTCGGCGCAGTCGAAGGTGACTTGGAACTTCCTGATCGGCGTCATCGGACAACTGTACGGACGCTGTCGGCGCCGAGGCCCCGGTGCCGCCGCAGGGCAGGGCCGGCGCAGGGCAGGGCGGACGCGGCGCTACCGGTCGCGCGGGACCTCGGGTCGGGTGACGGCCACGACGGTGACGATTTCGTCCAGGCCCCTGAAGTCCTCGGGGTTGGTGGTGAAGAGGGGAAGCTGCTCGGCGGCCGCGGTGGCGGCGATCATCAGGTCGGCCATGCGTCGACGGGGCTTGCGTCCTGCGGAGACAACGGCGGCGCAGATTCTGCCGTAGAGGCGGGCGGCCTCCACGTCGAAGGGGATGGGGTCGAATTCGTTCTCCGCGCGCTGCAGGACGTCCATACGGCGGGCCCGCTCGGCGTGTTCGTCGTAGTCGCTCTGCTCGCCGGTGCCGCGCACCTGGTGGGGCCCGGCCGATAGTTCCGCGAGGGTGACGGCGCTGATGGCCATCTCGGCGGGCAGTTCGTCGGCGTCGATCCACTTGCGCAGGATCATGATGTTGGTATCGAGCAATCCCTGCCGGTGCTCAACGGGCATACGGGTCGTCCGACTCCTGCTCGACGGCGGCGTCCTGGTCGTCGCGGAAGGCGTCCGGTGAGATGTCGGGGGCGGTGCGTGACATGGCCGCGAACTCGGCACGGGGGACGAAGCGGCGACGGCGGCGGAGCGGGATCAGCTCGCCGACACGGTGCCCGTCGCGGGTGACGGTGAACGCCTGTCCTCCCTGGACGGCGTCCATGATCTCCTTGGAGCGGGTGCGCAGATCGCGCTGAGTGATCTCCGGCTGCGCTGTCATACTGTCCACGATAGCGATGGTGTGCTACCCGGTGCTACACCGTTGCCCGCGATCGTGAACAGGCGAAGGCGCCTGTTCGTGGAGCGGTGTGCATCCGGGCATGAAAGAGCCCCTCACGCGTTTCCGCAGGTGAGAGGCTGTGTGCGCCCCCGGCAGGACTCGAACCTGCGGCCAAGCGCTTAGAAGGCGCCTGCTCTATCCACTGAGCTACGGGGGCCCGATGTGGCCTCGGTGGCCTGGAGCCCCGGGTCGGCCGTGACCTTGCCGGGACAAGGATAGGGCTCCGATCGCCCTGTCCCGGATGCTTCACCTGCGTGGCATCATGTGGAGGTTCGGTGAAGCGAACCGATAATCGCAGGCAGATGCGATTCTCGCAGCGCTTTTTTCGCCTCACACCTCGGGTGTTGTGCACTCGTTATGCCTGTGCCCCACTCGTCCCGTCTGTCCCGTTGTCCTGATCGGCGCGCAGGGGGGCTCATACGCTTCAAAAAACCTCCAAAGTTGGGCATTCTTCGCATGTGGTGACCATGGAAGTACGGCCTCAGCTCATCGACGCACTCTCCGCCCTGCGCGACCGAGTCGCAGCCGTGCGTCTTCCCCTCCCCATTCCCGGTGCTCCGCGGGCACGGCGGACGAGGGCCGAGCTGCTCGCGCAACTCGACGACTATCTGGTGCCCCGGCTGAAGGACCCCAACGCGCCGCTGCTCGCGGTCGTCGGCGGATCGACCGGAGCCGGCAAGTCCACTCTGGTCAACTCGCTCGTCGGCCGGCGGGTGACCGAGGCGGGGGTGCTGCGGCCGACCACGCGCACTCCCGTGCTCGTCTGTCACCCCGAGGATCGCCACTGGTTCGCCGACATGCGCGTACTGCCGAACTTCACCCGCGTGTGGCTGCCCCAGCAGGACGAGACGGAGCAGTCGCCCGGAGCCGCTCGCGACCGGACGATGACGAAGACCAAGACCAGGCCCGAGGAACGGGCGCTGCGGATCGAGACCGCGGTGGCTCTGCCGCCCGGGCTGGCCCTGCTCGACGCGCCCGACATCGATTCCCTCGTCGTCGAGAACCGGATCATGGCGGCCGAGCTGATCTGCGCCGCGGACGTATGGATCATGGTCACCACGGCCTCCCGCTACGCCGACGCGGTCCCCTGGCATCTCCTCCGTACGGCGAAGGAGTACGACGCCATGCTGGTCACGGTGCTCGACCGGGTGCCGCACCAGGTGATCAACGAGGTGTCCCGGCAGTACGCGGCCCTGCTGACCAAGGCCGGGCTGGGACACGTACCCCGCTTCACGATCCCCGAGCTGCCCGAGTCCGCGGGCGGCGGCCGGGGCCTGCTCCCGGACACCGCCGTCGCCGCGCTCCGCGGCTGGCTGGCACACCGTGCCCTTGACCCCGCCGCGCGCCAGCAGACGGTCGTCCGCACCGCCGCCGGGGTCATCGACTCGCTGAACGCCCGGATGCCGGAACTCGCGGGCGCCGTGGCCGCACAGTACGCCGCAGCCGTGCGCCTCTCCGCCGCGGTCGAGGATGCCTACGGGGCGGAGACCGAGCGGGTGCGCAAGCAGGTGCAGCGCGGCGCCGTCCTCACGGGCGACGCACGTACCCGGTGGCGGGGCTACCCGCGCGACAGCTCCGCGGGCGAACTCCTCGACGCGCTCGCGGAGGGATTGACCGCCCTGCTGCAGTGCGCGGTCGCCGCCGCGGACGAGCGGCTCCGCGAGGCGTGGCGACGCGAACCGGCAGGACCCGCCCTCGCCCGGCACTCGCGCGCCGACCGGGAGACGCCGGAGCGCGTCGGCATGGCCGTCCGGCGCTGGCGGCGTGTCGTCGAGGAACTCGCCGAGGAGGAGGTCCGCGGCATGGAAGGCTCCTCGGCGCCCGATCCGGAGGCGGTCGCCGCGCTGCTCGCCACCGCGCTGCTCGGCGGTCGGCGGGCCAGGGCCGCCGGGGAGCTGCTGGCGGAGCGGATGGGCGCCCAGGGCGCCCTCAGGCTGCGCGACAAGGGCGGGGAACTGGTGACCACGTATATCGAACGTGTGGTGAACGAGGAGCGTGACCGGCGCCTCGCGCCGCTCGACTCCCTCGAACTGTCCCCGGAGCCGCAGGCCGAGCTGATCGCCGCGCTGTCCGTACTGCAGAAGGAGAGGTGACCGCGGTGACGGCAGTCACTGGTGAGACCGAGGGCCGCGGTCCGGGGTCCGGAGCCGGGCAGGTGGCCGGGGACGCGCCCGGGGCGGAGAGCGGGAAGGGCGCCCGGGACGACGGGGCGACCGGTGCCGCGACCGACTCCGGAGGCGACTCCGCAGCCGAAGTCCCGGCCGCGGGCAGCCGCCTCGAGAAGGAGGGCGGTCCCGAGGGCGGGCACGTCGACTCCGGAGGTGGTGGGCGGGCGCGGGCCGCGGAGCGGGAGCGGCGGGAAGAGCAGGAACGGCGGGAGCGGCGGGAAGAGCAGGAGCGGCGGGAGCGGCGGGAAGGACCGGAAGGAGCGGAAGGAGCGGAAGGACCGGAAGGAGCGGAAGGAGCGGAAGGAGCGGAAGGGGAGAGCGGGAAGGGCTGCGCGGCGGATTCCGAGCCGCGGAGCGCGGGGAAGGACGCCACCGCGGGGAAGGACGCCGGCGCGGAGGGCGGCCACCCCGGGGAGGGCGGCGAGGGCCGTTGGGACGACGGACTCATCGCGCGCCGCGCCCTCGGACCGTCGGAACTCGCCGGGGACGACGGCTCGCCGGCCGGGGACGAACGGCACGTGCCCATCGGCGGCCCGTACGCCGCGCCGCTGCGCGGCAGGCTGGACGCGCTCCGCGAACTCGTCGGGCTCTCCCGCACCCGACTCGACGAACAAGCCCTGGCCGAGGCGGGCCGGGTGCTCGACGAGGCGGCGGCGCGGCAGCAACTGTCGGCGCGGCACACCGTCGTCGCCATCGCGGGTGCCACCGGAAGCGGCAAGTCGACGCTCTTCAACGCCCTGGCCGGGGTGCCCATCTCGGAGACCGGGCTGCGCCGTCCGACCACTTCGGCCCCGATCTCCCTCAGCTGGTCCGAAGGGGCCGCCGGGCTGCTCGACCGGCTGGCCATTCCGCCACGGCTGCGCCGCAGGCCCCTCGCCGGCGGGAGCGGCGACGAGGCGCTGCAGGGCCTCGTCCTGGTCGATCTGCCCGACCACGACTCGGCGATGACCGTGCACCGCGAACAGGTGGACCGGGTCCTGAAGCTCGTCGACGCGGTGATCTGGGTCGTCGATCCCGAGAAGTACGCGGACGCGGCGCTGCACGAACGCTATCTGCGGCCCCTCGCGGGGCATGCCGAGGTCACCTTCGTCGTCCTCAACCAGATCGACCGGCTGCCGGGCGACGCCGCCGACCAGGTTCTCGACGATCTGCGCAGGCTGCTCGACGAGGACGGGATGGCGGTCGGCGAGCACGGCGATCCCGGCGCCACCGTCCTCGCGCTGTCGGCCCTCACCGGGGAGGGCGTCGGCGAACTGCGCGAACTGCTCGGACGGCTCGTCCAGGAGAAGACCGCCGCCGCCCGCCGGGTCTCCGCCGACATCGACGCGGCAGCGGACCGGCTGAAGCCGATGTACGTCGCCGACGGGCGTCCCGGGCTCAGCGAGCGCGCCCGGGACGACTTCACGGCCCGGCTGGCGAACGCCGTCGGCGCCACCGCCGTCGGCGAGGAGGCCGAACGACGGTGGCGCAGGAACGCCGGGCGGGCCTGCGGGACGCCCTGGCTGCGGCTGTGGCGCTGGTACGGACGCGTGCGCACCCCCGGTGGGAGTCTGCCGCAGCCCGAGCAGCCTGCGGAGGAGGAGCTCACGGCCCGTCAGCGGGTCGAACAGGCGGTACGGACGGTGGCCGACGACGCGGCGCACGGCCTGCCCGCTCCCTGGGCGCAGGCCGTGCGCGAGGCGGCGGTGCGCGGCGCGGAGGGGCTTCCCGAGGAACTCGACGACCTGGCCGCCGAGCTGGGCACACCCAGCGGCCGTCTGCCCCGCCCGGCGTGGTGGCCGGCGGCGGTGCTGGTGCAGGCGTGCATGACCCTGCTCCAGATCTTCGGCGGGCTGTGGCTGGTGGGCCAGATCATCGGGGTCCTCGAACCCGGGCTCCTCCCGCCGGTGCTGGTGATGCTCGCCGGGATCATCGGCGGGCCGCTGGTGGAGTGGGCGTGTGCGGCCGCCGCCAGGGGGCCGGCGCGACGCTACGGACAGGACGCGGAGCGGTGCCTGCGGGAGGCCGCTGCGGCGTGCGGGCGGGCGAAGGTACTGGACCCGATCGCGGCGGAGTTGCTGCGCTACCGGGAGGTGCGGGAGCAGTTCGGGGCGGTGTCCTTCAGCCGCTGAGCCGCTGGGCCGCTGGGCCGCTGGGCCGCTGGGCCGTTGGGCCGCGGAAGCGCGGAACCGGTGCGCGGTGCGCGGTGCGTGCCGGTTCCGCGGACCGGTGCGGGCTGGATGCACGGCCGGCGGCGTATCGGAGGGCCGGAGGCCGGAGGCCGGGCGGGGCAGCCCAGGGGCTTGCGCCATGGTCGGCGGAGGAGCCGGCGGAGGAGCCGGTGGAGGTCCTTGCGGACGGCTCCGGGCAACCGCGGGCAACCGCGGGGAACCGCGGGGGAGTCCCACGGAAGGACCGGCTGGGAGGGGCGGCGGAGAGAATATGCGGGGAAGGGCGGCGTGGGGGGCGGCGTGGAGGGGCGGTCCGGGACCTGTCGAGCGCACCCGTCACCCGGGAGAGCGACGGGGTTTTCCACAGACCTGCCCTCGTCCACAGGCGGGAGCCGGAATTCCCGCGGCGGCCCAGTATGGGATGCGTCGGCGCGACGGCGCGCGGACACACCGGGGTACGGGCGATGAGACAGGGGGAACGTCATGACCGACGTGATGGTGACGCTGACGGGGAATGTCGCGACGGCGGTGGAATACCGGGATTCGGCGACCGGGGGCAGGGCGCGCTTCCGGTTCGCCGTCCCCTCGCGGAGGTGGGACCGGCAGCGGGACGGCTGGACCGACGGGCCCACGAGCTTCTACACGGTATGGGCCTGGCGGGCGCTTGGCGCGAACCTCGCGGCATCGGTCTCGGTGGGTGAACCCCTCGTCGTGCACGGCCGTCTGAGGGTGCGCGAGGAGGAATGGGAGGGCAAGCTCAGGACGTCGGTCGACATCGATGCGGTGGCGGCCGGGCACGACCTGGCGCGCGGGACGTCGGCATTCCGCCGGGTCACGAGGTCGGAGGCACGGTTGGCGTCGCGGCAGGCCGTCGCCACGGCCCCGGCGCCCCCGCCGCCTGCCCCTGCCGCGGAGTCCCCGCACGCAGCGGTTCCGGCGTCTCCGATGTCCCCGGCGTCCCCGGCGTCCCCGGCGTCCCCGGCGTCCCCCGCGTCTCCGGCCGGACCCGGGCCGTTGACGCTTCCCGCCGGTGTCGGGGGTTTCTCAGCCCCGCCGATCCCTGTGTCTTCCGCGGCCTTCGTCGAAACCGCCGAAGCGGGTCCGTCCGGGTCTGATCGGCCGGGCTCGGCCGGGCGACCGGAGCGATTGCATGCCGCTTCCGGACGGGCGCGTGGGCGCGCGCGGAGTACCGGTACCGCCCGTCGGGAGTCCGTTCCCGCCGGGCGGGCGGATACTTCCGGCGCCGGGTCCGGCGCCCGTACCGCGGAGCCTGCCGGCGCTCCCCGTCCGCCCTGAACGGCGATGATGGAGATTTGTCGACAGCCGGAGGGATGTGCCGTCGGTGATAACGATTCCGATTCGGAATGGTTGTCTGACGGTATGACGGGGGATCGGCTCACACCAGGTCCTTAGGATTCCTCAATACTCACGGGGCACTTGAGTCTGCCGGCGAGGCACTTCCCCCACGCACCCCACGCCAAAGGGCCTCGCCCGAAGGGGAATTCTGTGTTGACTGCGCTCTCTGTACGTGGGCGGGGCGTCGCCCGGCTCGCCGTGACGGCCCTGGTGTCCGGTCTGCTCGCGGCGGGTGCCATAGCCTCCGCGGGTCCGGTGGCCGCCGAGGACATCCCCCAGCACCAGGGCGGTGCGACCGCGACACTGGACGGCCTGACCACCTTCGACCGGGCCGTCCTGCACGACGGCGGACGGCGGCACGAACTGCCCGCCGGTCTGTTCGAGATGACCGTCGACGGCGGAGGCAGACTCAAGACCTACTGCGTCGACATACACAACCCAACTCAGGCGCAGGCCAGATACCTGGAGACACCCTGGGAGCAGACCTCGCTCGGCCACAACGGCGATGCCGGGAAGATCCGGTGGATCCTGGAGCATTCGTATCCACAGGTCGACGACCTGGTGGCGTTGGCCGAGCGGGCCGGTACCGGGCTGCTGAGCGAGCGGACCGCGGCGGCCGGCACCCAGGTCGCGATCTGGCGGTACTCGGACGAGGCCGAGGTCGAGGCGCTCGACCCGGCGGCAGAGCAACTGGCCGACTGGCTTGAGGAGAACGCCGAGCACGTCGAGGAGCCCCGCGCCTCGCTGAGCCTCGAACCGAACGCGGTCTCGGGGAAGGCCGGCGGGCGGCTCGGGCCGATCACGGTCCGTACCGACGCGGACCGCGTGACCGTGGCACCGCCCGCGGACTCCGCGGCCAGCGGGGTCATCGTGACCGACCAGGCGGGAAGTCCCCTCACCACCGCGGTCGACGGCAGCATGCTGTACTTCGACGTGCCGGACGGGGCCACCGGCGGCAGCGCCGCCCTGAGCCTGCAGGCCACCACCAATGTGCCGGTGGGACGGGCGTTCTCCGGGGTGACCAAGAGCCAGACGCAGATCCTGGCAGGCTCCAGCCGTTCCACCGTCTCCGCGACGGCCACCGCCACCTGGGCCGACAGGGGCCCCATACCCGCTATCACAGCGAAGAAGAACTGCGCGGCCGGCGGCATCGACATCACCGCCACCAACAGGGGCGACGAGCAGTTCACCTTCAGACTGCAGGGGCTCAAGCACGCGATAGCCCCCGGTGAGTCCCGCACCGTGACCGTCCCCGTCCCCGAGGACCAGGCCTACGACTTCGCGATCACCGGGCCGGGTGGTTTCTCGAAGAGCTTCAAGGGCGTGCTGGACTGCAAGACCACCGGCAGCGCCGGTCCGCTCCCGGACCAGCCGGCGCCCCAGCCCAGCGCCTTCTCGGCCGGCGGCACGGGCATCGACGACAACCTCGCCGCGACCGGCGCCTCCGGTGCCACCCCCGTCATCGTGGGCACGGCCATCGCACTCGTGGTCGTCGGCGGCGCCGTGGTGCTGTTCGTGCACCGGAGGAAGGCACCCTCGGAGGAGGACTGAACGCGCCCGCCGGGGCGCGCCCCGGCGCGGCCCCTGCGCCGTTCGTGCCGGATCGGTCGAGACGGGCGGAGAGGCGCCGGGGTGAGGGGCCCGTCGGAGTGCTGACCACGGCCGAGCGCGAGGAACTGGTACGGCTGCGCCGGAAGGTCCGTGAGCAGGAGGCGACGCTCGGGGTCCCGGGGAAGGCGACAGCCTTCTTCGCTCGGCAGAAGACGAAGTAGCCGCGCGCTACCGGTTCATCGAGGCGGAGCAGGTATCCGAGACCAACCCGGACGGCCGTCCGATGGCCTTCCCGTGCCGGATGTCGAAGGTGTCCCGTTCGGCAAACGACGCCTGGACGGCCTCTCGACCGGCCCGGCGGCTGCGGCAGCGCGCGGAGGCCGAACCCGTGTCGTGCATCCGGGTGTTGCACGCCGAATCCGCGGCGCCCACGGCGCTCGCATCCATGCTCATGGGGCTTCGGTGGGCCCTTCCATGGAAGGCGAGACAGCCGCGGGGGCGGGAGGGCAGGATGATCAGCATGACGGGTTCGGGGGCCGAGTACGCAGGCCGTGCGTACTTCACGACCTATAGGACGGTTGGCCGGGCTGATGTCAGGCAGGCGATCCTGGGCTGCCCCGCCGCTGTCATTACCTGGGCGTTGCCGCAGGAACGAGCGGCGGTCTCCATGAGACCGCCCCCGGACGATCGAAGCCTCGAGACACTCCCGCCACCCAGCGAAAGACCTGATCGGCCAGTAGCGTCCTGTTGGAGTGAAACGGGGCCGCAACACGACCGTTCGCCCACGTCAGCGGCCGAGCCGGCCACGGGTGCTCGCGGCTGCCCAGGCTGAGGGCGCCGGTCGCGGTTACGCCGGCGCGGCCTGCTCTGGTCGACGGCATGGCGGCGAGGCTGGGGCCGGTGGGGGTGTGGCGAGGCATACGCGTGCGTGGCCGGTCGGCGCCCGCCGTCGTGGCTGACCTCCGTCGGCTCGGCCGAGGATTCAGGCGGGCCTACCGATGCCTACAGGCATGGCCGGCATGACCGGCAGTGACGTTCGGCCCTCGGCTGGCACCCGCAAATCCCCAGGTCACAGGCACCCAACCGAACGGGTTTCCCCCGAGGGGTAGCCGTCCGGCAAGATGGGCTGTATCTGCCCACTCACTGATTGCCGGACGGTTTCTCTTGGCTGAGTACATCTACACCATGCGCAAGACGCGCAAGGCGCACGGCGACAAGGTGATCCTTGACGACGTCACGCTGAGCTTCCTGCCCGGTGCGAAGATCGGTGTGGTAGGCCCGAACGGCGCCGGCAAGTCGACCGTGCTGAAGATCATGGCCGGTCTTGAGCAGCCCTCCAACGGTGACGCCTTCCTCTCGCCCGGTTACAGCGTCGGCATCCTGCTCCAGGAGCCCCCGCTCGACGAGAGCAAGACGGTTCTGGAGAACGTCCAGGACGGCGTCGCCGAGGTCAAGGGCAAGCTCGACCGGTTCAACGAGATCGCCGAGCTGATGGCCACCGACTACTCCGACGCGCTGATGGAGGAGATGGGCAAGCTCCAGGAGGACCTGGACCACGCAGGCGCCTGGGACCTCGACGCGCAGCTGGAGCAGGCCATGGACGCGCTGGGCTGCCCGCCCGGCGACTGGCCGGTCAACAACCTCTCCGGTGGTGAGAAGCGCCGCGTCGCGCTCTGCAAGCTGCTGCTGGAGGCCCCCGACCTGCTGCTGCTCGACGAGCCCACCAACCACCTGGACGCCGAGTCCGTCCAGTGGCTGGAGCAGCACCTCGCGAAGTACGCCGGCACCGTCGTCGCCATCACCCACGACCGGTACTTCCTGGACAACGTCGCCCAGTGGATCCTCGAGCTGGACCGCGGCCGGGCCCACCCCTACGAGGGCAACTACTCCACGTACCTGGAGAACAAGGCCGCGCGTCTGAAGGTCGAGGGCCAGAAGGACGCCAAGCGCCAGAAGCGCCTCAAGGAAGAGCTGGAGTGGGTCCGCTCCAACGCCAAGGGCCGCCAGGCCAAGTCCAAGGCGCGGCTCGCCCGTTACGAGGAGATGGCCGCCGAGGCGGAGAAGACCCGGAAGCTCGACTTCGAGGAGATCCAGATCCCGCCGGGCCCGCGCCTGGGCAGCGTGGTCGTCGAGGTCGAGAACCTCAGCAAGGCCTTCGGCGAGAAGGTCCTCATCGACGACCTGAGCTTCACCCTGCCGCGCAACGGCATCGTCGGCGTCATCGGCCCGAACGGCGCCGGCAAGACCACGCTGTTCAAGATGCTCCAGGGCCTGGAGAAGCCCGACGCGGGACAGATCAAGGTCGGCGACACCGTCAAGATCAGCTACGTCGACCAGAGCCGCGAGAACATCGACCCCAAGAAGACGCTGTGGGCCGTCGTCTCGGACGAGCTGGACTACATCAACGTCGGCCAGGTCGAGATGCCCTCCCGGGCGTATGTGTCGGCGTTCGGTTTCAAGGGGCCGGACCAGCAGAAGCCCGCCGGTGTGCTCTCCGGCGGTGAGCGCAACCGCCTCAACCTCGCGCTCACCCTGAAGCAGGGCGGCAACCTGCTGCTCCTCGACGAGCCGACCAACGACCTGGACGTGGAGACGCTCTCCTCGCTGGAGAACGCACTGCTGGACTTCCCGGGCTGCGCCGTGGTCGTCTCGCACGACCGCTGGTTCCTCGACCGGGTCGCCACGCACATCCTGGCCTACGAGGGCGACTCGAAGTGGTTCTGGTTCGAGGGCAACTTCGAGTCGTACGAGAAGAACAAGATCGAGCGGCTCGGTCCGGACGCGGCCCGTCCGCACCGTGCCACCTACAAGAAGCTCACCCGGGGCTGAGGCAGGCAGCAAGTGGCTCGCCATATCTACAGCTGTCCCCTGCGCTGGTCGGACATGGACGCCTTCGGGCATGTCAACAACGTGGTCTTCCTCCGCTATCTGGAGGAGGCCCGCATCGACTTCATGTTCCGGCTGGCGCCGGGGAACGGCTCCCCGTCGTTCTCCGGCGGGTCCGTCGTGGCCCGTCATGAGATCGACTACGTACGCCCGCTCGTGCACCGTCACCATCCGGTCACCGTCGAGTCCTGGGTGACGAAGATCGGCGCGGCGTCGCTCACCATCGCCTACGAGATCAAGGACCCCGGCCAGGTGTACGTACGGGCCTCGACCGTCGTCGTCCCCTACGACCTGTCGGCCGGGCGCCCGCGCCGCATCACCGCCGAGGAGAAGTCCTTCCTCCGGGAGTACCTGGACGAGGAGCAGGACGTGAAGGACGCGCTCGCGGCATGACCGCGCCGGTGCAGACCCTTCGGCTGGCCGGCGCCCGGGAGGCGGCGGACCTCACCGCCTTCCTCGGCCGGCTGATCCACTACGACCGGGCGGCCGCGGTGCGGATGCAGGCCGGCGGGGGCGCGCTCGCCGTGTTCGGCCGGCCGCCGTCGTTCGAGGTCCTCGCGATCCGGACGGCGCGGCTGGCGGAACCGGTCGAGCTGGACGTCACGGTGTCCGCGGGTGAACTACTGGAGTCCGTCGAGGGCTCCCGGCTCGCCGTGCCGACCGCGGTCACCGGCCCTCCGTGGACCGGTGTGCTGCCTCCTCGGGGAGGCTGGCGGGAGGTTCCGGGGCTGCCCGCCCCCGACCGGCTGCGGGGAGCGGTGGCGGCTGCGGTCGCGGAGTTCCGCGCACGGGACGCGGCGCTGCCCGCCGCGCACCGCAGCAGTGCCGAACGCGACCGGATCGGCCGCGAGATCTGGTCCAGGCCCCTCGGCGACACGGGGCTGCCGCTCAGGGCCGTTCACGCCGCCTGGTCGCTGGGCTTCCTTCGCCCCACCCCGGACGACGCCCCCCGCCCGGCGCTCCTGGCCGCGGGCGGCTGGCTCCGGCTGCGCACGCCGTTCGGCTCGGTCGCGGTGCGCAGGGCGGGGCTCGGCACACTGAACGTCACCCCGGTCTGACCCGTTACCTTTCTCGTGGCCCCGAAACGGGGCGCCTGGCCTCCGGGCCCGGTATGGCTGTCTGCCACCCGATCCGCCGGGAACATCCCGCTTCGCGAAACGTTCCCGAGAACCAGCACCGACCCATACAAGTCGACCCCACCGAGGTTGACGAAACAGATAGGGGCACCCCCCGGCACGCCGCACGCTGCACTCCGGTGATCGGGCCGCGACGGACTGTGAGGGGCTGTGAGGGGCTGTGGCGGGCTGTGAGGGGCCTCGGCGGGACGCGCCGGGCGAAGGGTCCTGGGCGGTCCGCACCTTGCGGATCTCGAAGTCCATCGCACCCCTTGAGCTGGGGTGTTGCGACCACCACCAGAACCTCAGGGGTCAGCCTGCCGTGTTCACCATCGACGCGGCGGCGTAGGTGAGGTAGTCCCAGAGCTGCCGCTCGTGCTCCTCGGAGAGGCCGAGTTCGTCGACGGCGGCCCGCATGTGCCGGAGCCAGGCGTCGTGCGCGGCCCTGTCGACGGTGAACGGGGCGTGGCGCATACGGAGGCGCGGGTGGCCGCGCTTGTCGCTGTAGGTGCGCGGCCCACCCCAGTACTGCATCAGGAACAGAACGAGGCGCTCCTCGGCCGGGCCGAGGTCCTCCTCCGGGTACATCGGCCGCAGCAGGGGGTCCTCGGCGACGCCCTCGTAGAAGCGCCGCACCAGGCGGCGGAAGGTCTCCTCGCCGCCGACCTGCTCGTAGAAGGTCTGCTCCTGAAGTGTGCCCCGCGGAATCTCGTTCACCGCTCCATGCTCTCAGACGGACCGGAGGAGGACCCGGGCCCCAGGACCTCCGGCCGGAATGCGGCACCCGGGGCGTAAAGCGGCCCCCGGCGGATGGCTGCCCCCGGGCGGAAGGCGGTCCCCGGCGGATGGCTGCCCCCGGGCGGAAGGCGGTCCCCGGCGGATGGCTGCCCCCGGGCGGAAGGCGGTCCCCGGGCGGATGGCGGCGCCCCCGGCGGGGAGGAGGCGCGCCCGGCCCGGAGCGCGGTGCGGGTGCTCGCCTCCGGGCCGGCCCGCAGCACGGTGGAGGCGCATGGGCGCGCACCGGCAGGCGCGCCCGTTACGGGACCCCTGGGCCGGTCCCGTCGCCGGGCGCGCGCGGCGACGGCGTGAGATGTGATCACCGGTGACGCTGCGGTCGGCTGTCCGGGGGCGCCCCGTTCCACCGCGCCGTTGCCACCCGCACCCTGCCTCGGGTGCCGTGCGCCCGGCTCCCGCAGTGCGTGCCGGGCGGGCTCATCCCCGCCCGCCCGCTCGTCCGCCAACGGGTCAACGGGTCAACGGGTCAGCGGGCCGACCGGCCAGCGGGCCGGCGGTGCTGCGGACGCGTGAGGAAGATCACGTCGAGGGGTGTTCCCCGCACACGCCCGCGTACTTCGTCCCGCTGCGCGGAGCCGGGCCGGTCGGTGCCTGCTCCCGACGACCGGAAGACCGGCACGCCGACGGCCTGCCGCGGCGGGTGGCGCAGAGCGGGCAGTTCCGCTTGCCGCCCACCCTGACCGCGGGCGTTCTCGACCCGGGCGAAGCGCTCGCGCTCCGGCAGCGCGGAGGGCGGCCGGAGCGGGAGCGCTTCGGGCGACCGTGAGCGGGGTCGCCGCCGGCCGCGGCTGGACGACTCCGAGGGGCCGTATGTCCTGGCCCCCCGAAGCGCCCGGGGCCGCCTGGCGACCGGGGCTCAGCCCCGGCGGATGGTGATCGTCGTCCAGGCGCCCACATGCACCCGGTCGCCGTCCCGCAGCGGCACGGGGACGTACGGCTGGATGGGGTCCTCCGCGCCGTTCACCGTGGTGCCGTTGGTGGAGTTCTGGTCGACGACGGCCCACGACCCGTCCGGCTGCTGGATCAGGAGCGCGTGCTTGTGCGAGACGCCCGGGTCCTCCGGCGGCACCGACAGGTCTATGTCGGGCGACTCGCCGGTCGAGTGCCGGCGGCGGCCGATGGTGATCTGGTCCCCGGAGAGCGCGAGCTGCTGCTCCGGCGAGTACGCGGGCAGGTTCAGTCCGGCCGCCTCGGGGCCGCTGCGCTGCATCATCGCCATGAAGTACTCGCGATCGGGGGCGATGGCCACCGTCCAGCCGGCGGGCTCGTAGGGACTCTGCTGCGGCGGGGGCGCCGGGTGCTGCTGCCCCCCGGGCCGCTGCTGGGCATGCGGCTGCTGGGCGTGCGGCTGCGGGGGCGGGGGCGGGGAGAGCATCCAGTCGTCGTCACCGGCGCTCAGCGGCTGCTGCGGAGGAGCCGGGACGGCCTGCGGGAAGCCGGGAGGCGCCGGCGGGCCGGACGGGTACCCGTACTGCGGCTGGGCCGCCGGCCGGCTGAACTCGGGCGGGCCGGCGGGGCGCTGCTGCCCGGGCGACTCGGAGACGTCCTCGGAACCGGACGTCCCCGGCCCCGGGTACGGCCCCGGGAACGGCGGCGGGGGAGCGGGAGGGGGAGGGGGCCCTCCGTGCGGCGGCCGGGGCGCCGGCGGTTCGCCGCCGAGCGGCTCGGCGGGCCGGTTCATCTGCGAGGGCCGCGAGCCCTGGTACTCGAACGGGTCCTGCGGGCGCGGCTGCTGCGCCTGGAAGCCGGGCGGCAGGTCCAGCCCGGACGGCGGATCGCCGGGGCCCGGCCGGTGGGGCGGGGCCACGGGGGTGTACGACGTCGCCGTGTTCGTGAGGAAGTTCCAGCGGCACTCCTCGCAGAACGGGGCCATGGGCTCGCGGGGCGTACGGCACTGCGGGCACAGCTCGGCCTGGGCGGTGGCGTTCGGGTCTCCGGGCCCCGGGTATCCGTAGCCCGGTGCGGGCGGCGGCGCAGGGGCCGGCGGCGGAACCGCGCCCGCCGGAGCCCCCGCCCCGGCCATCCGATGGCCGCAGACCTCGCACCAGTCGTCGGAACCCGACCGGTGTCCGTTCGGGCAGGTCGGCATGTCGGCGCTTCCCCCTCTCCTCCGTCCGGCGGGCGAGCCGGACTCTCCTTGGTGCGCTCTTTCGTTCGGTGACCGCTGCCGGCGGTCCCTGATCGCGGCGTGATCTACTTCTTTACGCGAACTGTCCTCGTGGAGCGCGTTTCGAGTGTCATCTCGTCCGCTTCCGCGACCCTTGCCTTCAGCCGCACAGTACCCGTCGCCGCGTCGACGACGTCCACCACCTTCGCCAGCAGCTTCGCGGTGTCCTCGTTGCCGGAGGCCGCCGCCAGTTGCACGGCGCGGCCCAGTTTCGCGGTGGCGTTGTCGAGATCACCGAACTTGCGGGCGTCCAGGCCCTGCCGGATGACCTGTGCCAGTTCGGCCTGACCCGTGTAGTGGGCGACCTGGGGGCTGATGGCGGTCGAAGCCGCCAGGTCGTCGGTCCACACCGCCCGCACGAGCCCCTGCGCGAGCGGGCGCGGGGCGCCGCCGGCCGGATCCGGGATGATCAGCGAGGCCCGGGCCGCCAGCATCTCCCTGCCGACGCCGGCCTCCGGCACGCGCACGCGCACGTGGTAGTCGCGGGACTCGTCGCCCCAGGAGCCGGTCGGATAGTCGCCGAAGCGGACCCCCGCCTCCCGGCGCCTGCCGGTCAGATCCTCCACCGCGGGCGCCACCTGCTTCACGAACACGACCTCCGCGCCGACCGGGGTCCAGAGCCGCAGGGCCACGGCCGCGACCTCCTTGCCCATCGCGTTCTCCATCATCCTTGTGAAGTCGGCGGCGAGCCCGGACGGATCAGCGACGATGTCGGCCGTGCCGAGCAGCGCGGAGGCGATGCCGGTGACTTCCCCGACCTCCCAGTCGGTGCCCACGCCGCGCGCGTCGCAGGTGAAGCGCCCGGCGCAGGCGTCCAGGACGGCACGCAGGTCCTCAGGCCTCTCGTGCTCGTTGCGGCCGTCGGTGAGCAGGATGCCGTGCCGGATCGGCACGTCGGCGCCGCCCAGCAACCGGTCCGCCAGCCGCAGCCAGGTGCCGATCGCGGTGCCGCCGCCGGCGCTCAGCCCGCGCAGCGCCTCCTTGGCCCGGGCCCGGGTCGTCGCGTCGGCCGCCGCCAGCCGGCCGCCGCCCGGATACACCTCCGCGGCCATGTGCGTTCCCGAGACCACGGCGAACGCGGTGCCGTCGCGCAGGGTGTCGACGGCCGCGGCCGTGGCGTCGCGCGCGTTGCGCATCTTCGTCGGCGGATAGTCCATGGAGCCCGAGCAGTCGACCATCACGACCACGGCGGCGTCCGTCCGCCGTCCCGGCGGGGAGGCGGCCGAAGCGGAAGTCCCGACGAGGTGAGCACCGCCGCTCGTGCCGCCGCCGGCGGAGGTGACCGTCACGATCGCGTTCACCTCGCGCCCGCCCTCGGGCAGGTACTCGTTCTGGTACACCTCGACGGAGAACCGCGGCGCGTTCGTCTCGGAGTTATCGGCCATCCGAACTGGCTCCTCGATGCTCAGCTGGGCAGACAGACGTGGCGTGGGGGTGCCGGACGAAAGCGGACGCGGGGGCGCGGATGCGTGACCGTGCTCAGGGGCAGGGGCAGGGGCAGGGGCAGGGGCGGGGGCAGAGTGGAGCAGGAGCAGGAGCAGGAGCAGGAGCAGGGGCAGGGGCAGGAGCAGGGTCAGGCCGATCCTGCCCCCTGCCGGCGCATCGCGAACGGGAGCACGGCCACTGTTACGTTGTCGTGGCCCCCGCCGTCGAGCGCATGGCCGACCAGGACCCGCGCCCCGTGCAGTGGCCGGCCCGCCGCGTCGGGCGGCAGGACCTGCGCCATCTCCTCCGGCGCCTCCGCGTAGTTCCACAGGCCGTCCGTGCACACCACCACCACACCGGGGCGGTCCGGCTTGAACGCGGCCGTGTGGGGTTCCAGCTCCCATGCGTCCGCGCCGAGCCAGCCGGTGATCGCGTGCGCGCGCTCGTCCGCGTACGCCTCGGCCTCGCTCATCAGGCCGGCGGAGACCATCTGGGCCGCCCAGGAGTCGTCCTCGGTGAGCCGGGCGGGTGGGCCGCCGCGGTCGTCCGGGATCCAGTACGCCCGGCTGTCGCCCACCCAGCCCACCACCAGCAGCTCACCGGCGGTGACGGCGCCCACCAGCGTGCACGCGGGAGCGTTGCGGTGGCGGTGCGGGTCGTGCTGCAAGGCCGTGCCGGGCTCCGCCGCCAGGGAGTTGACCGCGGCGGCGGCGGCGAGGATCGCCTCGTGCATCGCCTGTTGCGGATGCGTGCCCCGGGGCAGCGACTCGAGCAGGTGCTCGCTGGCGCAGCCCGCCGCGGCCGAGGACGCCTCGTCGGGCCGGGTGGCCGAGGACACACCGTCGCAGACGATCGCGATCACGGCCGGTGAGCCGTCGGGCAGGGCCGTGGACGACACCGCGAAGGAGTCCTCGTTGCGGTGGTGCCGCAGCCCCCGGTCGCTGACCGCGGCCACGCCGGACAACTCCTGCTCCATGTGATCGCGCTCGCGCGGCTGGGCGTGCCCGCAGCGCTCGCAGTAGCCGTCGGGATCCACCTGACCGGCGCGGCACGCGACGCAGAGCATCGCGGCGGGCGGGGGCGCGCCCCAGCCCCCGCCGGAGCCATCGTCGGAGCCCCCGCCGGGGATCCCACCGTGGTGCACGCCGGGGTGCTCACCGTGGTGCACGGCGGCGAGGGGGCCGGGCGGGGTCGGCTGGCAGCCGCCTGCCCCTGGCTCCGGGCCCGGGTGTGCCCCCGGTCCTGGTCCTGGTCCTGTTCCCGCTCTTGGTCCTGTTCCCGCTCCTGGGCCCCATCCTGGTCCTGTTCCCGCTCTTGCTCCCGTTCCTGTTCCCGGTCCCGTTCCTGTTCCCGGTCCTGTTCCTGTTCCCGGTCCTGTTCCCGGTCCCATTCCCGGTCCCAGTCCGGAGACCGGGGACGGACCGGGTGTTCCGGGCGTGGGTCCGCCCGCCGCGGTCGGCCCGAACCGCGCTTCAGCGCCGGTCTGCCGGACCGCCGGAGGCGCCGTGGCGGAGGCCGGCACCGTGTCCGGGTGCTCGAAGTGGACGGGGGCCGCCGCCAGTTCACGGCCCCCCGAGTCGGTACCCGGAAGCTCTCCGGGCCGTTGCAGCGTCCCCGGCAGTCCGGGTCCGCCGGGTTCGGGGGCCTGGGGTGCCTCGGGCCAGTCCACCCGGGTGCCCGAGGCGGCGGCGGGGCGCTCCCGGGGCGGCCGGGGCACCACGGAGAGGTCGTACCCGCACGCTCCGCAGAACAGATCGCCGGATTCGAGCGGTTCCCCGCAGCCGGGGCACGTCGACCAGGCCGCCTGCTGGGGCATCTGCGGCGTCATTCGCTTCCACCTCGCCTTGATGTGCCGGTCACGCCCGGGTCCTTCCACCGGACGTGAGGGGTCGTGTCCCCCGACGGGGCGGCATCACACCCACGTCCGTGGGCGGTAGCGGTTGGCCCGCTCCACCAGTTCGATGCGCTCCCCGCCGTCCGGCGCGAGCCTGGCAAGCATCCTGAACGAGCGTTCGAGGCCGAAGCGCAGTCCCCGTTCGTCGAGTTCGCTGCCGAGCAGAACCGTTCTCGCCGACCGGGCGCCGGTACTGCCGGAGAGTACCCAGTCCAGCGCCGCGCCCAGCACCTCCGCGGACAGCCGCTCACGCCGCACCGCGTCCAGTCCGAGCCCCTCCAGCGCCGTGACCTGGTCGGCGGCGGCCGAGAGGTCGTCGATGAGCGCATCCTCCGCGGCGCGCCGGCGCAGCCGTGCCCGCACCGCCGCGACCCGGGCGGCCGTGTAGTGGATCGACGACTCGGGGACGGAGTCGAGCGTGCGGACGGCCGCGGTCCGGTCGCCGGCCGCGAGTTGCACCCGGGCCAGTCCGAACCCGGCGCTCACATAGCCCGGATCCGTGGTCCACACCAGGCGGTAGTACTCCGCCGCGTTGTCCGGCTGGCCGAGCACCTCGGCGCAGAGGGCGAGCGCCAGCTTGGGCGCGGCTTCGCCCGGGAACGCGTCATAGACCGCGTCGAAGGAGAGCGCGGCCGTCTCGTCGTCGCCGGTGGCGAGTGAGGCGACGCCGCGGTACCAGACGACCCGCCAGTCGTCGGGCTGCCCGGCCTCGAGATCGGCCAGGAGGTCGGCCGCGGCGGTGAGTTCGCCCGTCTCCAGCCGTGCCCGCAGCTCGCGCAGCCGCAGTTCCGGGGAGTCCGCGGGTGCGCCTCCCAGCGCGGCGATCAGTTCGGCGGGCGCGGAGGCCAGGAGACCCGCGAGAAAGCCCGCGTTGGGGTCGCTCGGGTCGACGAGGGGGACCGGCAGTGCCAGTGCGGTCGCGCGGACGTCCAGGTCCGCGAGGTGCGGCCGCCCGGCCGCCGACCGGCCCCCGAGCTGTGCCGGAGGGGCTGCCTGCGGCGGGACGCCGGCCGGGCCGGAGGCGTACGGATGCGGGTCGCCGGGGGCACCGGGACCGGGGGTGCCTGCCGCCACCGTCCCGGCGGCACCAGGTCCGGCGGCACCCGTCCTGGTGGCACCAGGTCCGGCGGCACCCGTCCCGGCGGCACCAGGTCCGGCCGCGTCCGGTCGGCTCCCGGTCCCCTGCGCCGGCACCTGCCGGGCGGGTGCCGACGGCCGTGCGGCCGCCTGTCCACCGGAGCTTCCCGGCATCTGCCGGGTGCGGGTCACCGCGGGCACTCCGCGGCTCCGTCGCGGGGGCCGCCCGGTCCCCAGCGTCGAGACCTCGCCGTGGAGTTCGGCGAACAGCTCCGTGTCCGTGACGCGCAGCTCCGGGCCGAACAGGGTCGACAGCGAAGGGCGCGGCCGGCCCGTCTGCACCGCGACGACCTCCCTGAGCACTCCCGTCAGCTGGTCCGCCATCTCCTGAGCGGAGGCGAACCGGCGCGCCGGGTCGGGGTCGGTCGCGCGGACGAGGAGCCGGTAGAACGACTCGTACGTCCGGAACACCTCGATGTTGGCCGGGTCCGGGAGGGAGTCCGCGAACACGTTGGTGAAGCCCTGGAAGTCGAACGTCAGCACCGCCAGGGTGCGGGCCACCGTGTAGAGGTCCGACCCGACCGACGGGCCGACCTCGGCCACCTCCGGTGCCTGGTAGCCGACGGTGCCGTAGATCGCCGACTCCTCGTCGTCCATCCGCCGTACGGCGCCCATGTCTATGAGCTTGAGCCGGTCCTCGGTCTGGATGGCGTTGTCGACCTTGAAGTCGCAGTACAGGAGGTTCCGGCTGTGCAGATGCCCGAGCGCCTCCAGCGCCTCGATGCCGTACGCGCACGCCTGCTCGACCGGCAGCGGGGCGCGTCTGCCGTCGGGCGCGCGCCGCTCGTTGGCGAGTTCCTTGAGGGACTTGCCCCCCACGTACTCCATGACGATGTAGCCGTCCAGGGAGCCGGTCCGCTGGTCCAGGTGCTCGACGAAGTTGTAGATGCGGACGATGTTCGGGTGCTCGATCTCCGCGAGGAACCGGCGCTCGGAGATGGCCGCCGCCATCGCGTCCTGGTCGCCGGTGTCCAGCAGTCCCTTGAGGACGACCCAGCGGTCGGACACCGCCCGGTCCACGGCGAGGTAGATCCAGCCGAGGCCGCCATGGGCCAGACAGCCCGTCACCTCGTACTGCCCGTGGACGATGTCCCCCTCACGCAGTTTGGGGACGAAGGAGTACGGGTGTCCGCACTTGGTGCAGAAGCCCTCCGTGCGCCCCGGGCGGTCGCCGCGCGCACGTCCCACCGGCGCTCCGCAGTCGCCGCGGCTGCAGAATCGCTTCCGCTCCGGGACTTCCGGCTCCGCCATCACCGCTGAACGCGGTTCGGGGCGCGGCACGTCCGGGACCGAGACCAGCCCGGCTCCCAGACGGTGCCGGCCCGACGAGGACGTCGAGGAGCCGGAGCTGCGGACCGACACCGAGCGGCCCGAGCCGCGTTCGGACAGCGAACGGGACAGCCGGCCCGAGACCGACCGCCGTGACGCCGACGAACCTGACGCCCGGGCTGAACGGGCTGAACGGGCTGAGCCTGGTGAGTCGGATGAGCGGGGTGAGCCGGGTGAGCCGGACGAGCGGGAGCCCGACGATGAGCTGTCTCGTGCCGGGCCGCTGATCACGCTCCGGCCGTCTCCCGTGGCACCGGTGGGGTGCGACCGCCGCGCTCCGCTCCTCGCGACCACCGGGGCGAGTCCGCAGGTGCCGCAGTAGAGTTCGCCGCCGCCGACGTCCTCGTACGCTCCATCGCAGCCGGGGCGCTGGCAGGCACCTGCGGGTGCGGGTGCGGGTGCGGGTGCGGGCGAGGGGGAGGGCGAGGGGGAGTAGGGGGCCGCCGTGGCGTTCGCCGTCGCGGGGCCGGCGCCCCGCCCGCTCTCGGGGGCGAGTCCGCAGGTGCCGCAGTAGAGTTCGCCGCCGCCGACGTCCTCGTACGCTCCGTCGCAGCCCGGACGGCCGCACGTCGTCAGGTCACTCACGGTTCCCCCTGCCCGTCAGCCGGCCCGGTCGCCGATGCCGCGGACGGGAGCCGGGTGGCGGCGCCGGCCCGGGCGCGGATCACGGCTCCCCCCGGTGGCCGCCGCCGTCCGCGGATCCCGGCTGCCGCGGTACCAGCACCTCCGCGGCGGCACGCTGGTAGCGCAGCACCGCCTGCTCCGCGGCGCGCAGATCGCACGGTGCGCTCCACAGCATCCGGCGGGCCACGTCGTACCGCTCGATCAGCAGCGGGTCCTCGGCCATGCCGTGCCGGGCGACCTTCGCCTTGTAGGCGTCGAGCCGGCCGCGCAGCTCGGCGCGGACCGCCAGCGGCGCCGTCACGGCCGTCAACGACTCGCGCGCACGGAGCAACTCGTCCTCGGCCTCCCGCTCCAGTGACTCCAGCAGCGGAGACAGCCGGTGCCACTGGGCGTGCCTGCGGTACTCGGCCGCGGTGGCCAGCCGCTCCTGCAACACGGTCGGCGGACCGCTGACCGCGGGGACCTCGGACGCGGCGATCCTCGCCAGTACCTCGCCCCGCGCGGCGCGCGCCTCGGTCAGTGTGCGGTCCGCCCGGGAAAGCACGTCCCGCAACCGCAGGAGCCTCGTCTCCGAGTCCTGCCGCACCGCGAGGACCGCCTCGATCTCCCGGCGGACGTCCTCCAGCGAACGAGCCGCCCGGTCGTAGCGCCCCGTGTCGGGACGGCCGCCGCCGGGTGCCGAACTCGCCGTCGCCGGCGACCAGAACGCCAGCGGGTCCGATACGGCCTGCACCCTCAGCTCGGACAGTTCCCGGGTGATCGAGTCCAGCTCGTCGCCTGCCGGGTGCTCGCCCGGCCGCACGCCCACCGAGTGGGCCAGGGAACGGGTCCGCTGCAACTCCGCCGCCAGCAGATCGATACGCGCGGGGAGCGCCGACCACACCGCGTCGGCGGCCACCACCACGTCCAGCGAGCGGGCGTACAGCGTGTTCATCCGGCCGACCAGGGCCTCCAGGGTGAAACGCTCCGAGAGCTTTGCGGGCCCGTCCGAGGAGGGCGCGGGCCGGGCGGCGGCACTCGCCACGGCGACGCTCGGCCCGCGCAGCCGGTCCGTCAGCGCCACCAGGTCGTCCCGGCTCGGCCAGCGGCGCCGGGCCCGCAGTTCACGCGCCGAGCGCAGCGCCCCCGCGTAGGCGTCGAAGTAGCCCCACAGCAGCGCGATCGCCTGTTCCGTCGAGGCCCAGCGGTCCCTGGTGACGCCCGTCAGCTCCGCCCCCTCCAGGAGCCTGCGGCCCGCATGGTCCTGGAGGGCGAGGAGCGAGGTCTCGATCGCCTCGTGCTCCTCGCCGAGCCGCGCCAGCGCACGGTCCACCTCGTCCCGGTCCATTACCGGCCCGGGGAGTCCCGCGACGCTCATCGATCACCTCTCCGCTCGTGTACTCGCCACCGCCGCCCGGCGTCACCGCCGGTGCGGCCTTCCCGTCGACCGCCGTGGATCCGCCGTCGTCCGTCTGCTTCCGTGGAGCGCCGTGGATCCGCCGTCGTCCGTCTGCTTCCGTGGAGCGCCGTGGATCCGCCGTCGTCCGTCTGCTTCCGTCGACTGTCGGTTTCCGTCGACCGCCGTCGACCGTCCGTGTCCGCCAACCGCCTCCGGCCGCCCGCCGGGCGCCGTCATTCCTCCCGGTACTTCGGCGCCGGGGGGCCGGGTATGCCGGGCAGGTCCTCCTTCAGCCACTTGACGTACGCCCGCGTCCAGGGGCCCGCCCGGTACCGCTCAAGCACCTGGTTGACCCTGCGGACGAGGTCGTCCCTGCCAAGTCTGGCGGCCACGCCGTAGTACTCGGTGGTGAACGGCCCGTCGCCCTTGAGTTCGACGGACGGGTCCTGCGCGGCCTGGCCCGCTGCGAGGGCCGCGTCCGTCACGACCGCGTCCACCTCGCCGAGTTGCAGCCGGACCAGGCAGTCCAGCTGGTTGGGGACCGTCAACCGGTTCCGGTCGCCGGGACCGTCGTCGTCCTCGTCCTTGAACAGCGCCCCGTGCGAGTCCTTCGCCAGCGCGTCGTAGGCCGTCGAGCCCTCGGCGGAGCAGACCCGCCGGCCCCTGAGGGATTCGTCGAAGCCGGTGATCGTGGACTGCCGGGGCGCCAGCACCTGCTGGCCGGTGCGGAAGTACGCCGTGGAGAAGGCGACCTGTCTGATCCGGGCGCAGTTGATGGTCATCGTCCTTACGACGAGGTCCACGGTGCCGTTGTCGAGCGCGGCGATTCGCTGGTTGGTCGGCACCGCCCGGAAGACGATCTTCTCGGGGTCTCCCAGGATGTCCCGGGCGATCGCCCGGGACAGATCGATGTCGAAGCCCTCCAGCCCGCCGTCCGCCCGGCGGTATCCCCAGCGGTAGCTGTTCTGGTCGATGCCGACGATGAGGCGGCCGCGCTGCTTGATCTCCTCGATCGCCGGGCCGTCCGCCGACGAGGGCCGCAGCGACGCCTCGGGGCTGGTGCAGTCGTCGGCCTTCGCGGGTGGTGCGGCCGTCTGCTCGGCGCTCCGGAGCGCGCCGGCCGACGGCCCTCCCCGCGAGAGCGGGAGCAGGGTGAGGGAGGCGGTGAGCGCGCAGGCAGCCGCCATCCAGGCGACACCGCCCCAGCCGCGCAGCCGCAGCGGGACAAGCCCCCTCTGGCGCGCAGGTCGCGGCCGGGCCGCCCTCACGGCTTCGGCCCCCGGTGTCCCGCCCGGTGTCCCGTCGGGTGTTCCGCCCGGTGTCCCGCCGGGCGTTCCGTCGGGTGTTCCGCCCGGTGTTCCGCCGGGCGTTCCGTCGGGTGTTCCGCCCGGTGTCCCGCCGGGTGTCCCGTCCGGCATCGGGTCAGCCACTTCTCCCCCTCTCACCGGTACTCCGACAGTCGGCGGCCGATGCCCAGCACGGCGCCTGCCGCGCCGGCGACCGTCAGCACGGCGGCCCCGGCCGGCAGGCCCGCCAGCGCGCCCCGGCCGCCCTCGGCGGCCTCGGTGAACTCGGCCTGCTCATGCGCCAGCGCCCTCTCCAGCGCGGCGTCCACCCGGTCGAAGCACTGGCCCGTCGAACCCTCGCCGCCGATCACCTTGGCGAGCGCGCCGTCGTAGTCGCCCGCCCGGTCGCTCTCACCGGCCTGCCGGTGCCGGCTCCTCCACTCGGACGCCGCGGAGACCGCCTGCGCGACCGGTGCGCGACCCGCACCGTCACCGGCGAGTTGCCCGGCGCGGCCGAGCGAGGCGGTGAGCCGGCTCATTCCCGAGGCGTAGCCCGCCTCGTACTTGTCGCCCTTGCCGTCCTCGGTGAGCACCGCACCCCGTGCGACCAGGGTCAGATTCTCGTTGGCCCGGGCCTTGAGGCTGCTGATCCTGGCGTCGTTGAGGACCGTCAGGGACTGCTGTCCCTCGGCCCGGGCCTCGTCGAGCCCCGCTCTCGCGAGTGCGTGCCCGGCGCCGAGCCAGAGCAGCGTCACCGTGCACGCCGCGGTGGCGGCGAGCAGCCCGGGGTTGAACACCCGGTTCGTACGCAGGTAGTCGCGGCGCTGCGCCCAGACCAGAGCGCCGAGCGCCACCACCCCGAGCCCCAGCGACATGGTGGGCCACGCCCGGGCGCCGCCGTGGTCGTCTTCGAGCCGGGCCGTCTCCTCCTCGTAGAGCTTCTGTGCCGCCGGCAGCAGTTCGGTGGTCATCGACTCGTTCGCGTACCGCAGATAGGCCCCGCCGAGGGGGAGGCTCTGGCGGTTGCCCGCCCGTGCCCGCTCGACGAGGCCCGTGTAGCGGGGGAGTTGTTCGTTGAGCACGGTGATCCAGCGCCGTGAGTCCGTCGAACCGTCCGTGTTCGCGGCGGCCTTCACCAGCAGCCGCGAGGCGCCGGCGATGTCCTCGCGGTAGCGCTCCCGCACCGCGGCGGGCTCCTGTGCCCCGGCCAGGAAGCCGCTCGCGGCGGCCGTGTCGGCGTCGGCGAGCGAGCGGTAGATGCTCGCCGCGTCCGCGCTGAGCGGCTGGCTGCGGTCGACCACGGCGTCGGCGGAGGCCGAACGGCCGGTGATCTCGACAGCCGTCGCGGCGCCGAACGCCAGCACCAGCGCCGCCAGTACGGCGCCGATGATGCGCAGCCGCCCGGGCTCCGTCGTCGCGGCGGCGCGCAGCCGCGACGAGGTCTCCGCCCAGGCGCTCTCCCGCGCGGGCGGCCCCGGAGACGGCGCCGGCCGACCGGCAGAGGGGCGTGACCCCGGGCCGGATGCCGGGCCGGACTGCGCCGGGACGTGCGGCACCGGAGGCGCGGGCGGGCCCGCCGCGCTCGGCATGTGTGTCAACTGACCTCCCCCTCGGTCATCTGACGGCGTCCGACCTCCCGCGGGTGGGGAACTGCTTCCGGCCAGAAGTATGGCCGCGGGAGCGGACATTCCACACCTAGCGTTCACAGGATCTTGTGTCATCCGGCGTGTCGCGTCAATGCCGCCGCGTCCTGGTACGCCGTCCTGGTACCTCGTCCTGAATACGCCGCCGAAGGCTGTTTCGGTTCCGGCCGTCCGTCCGTCCGGCCGTCCGGCCGTCTGCCCGGCGCGCCGGGCACGAGGACGGACACGGTGGTGTACCGGCGCGCCCGACACACCGCCGTGCACCGGTTGTGTCGGTTGCGCGGGTTATGCGGGTTGTACAGGTTGTACAGTTTGTGCCGGTTTCGGCGGACCGGTGACGCCGGCGGGTCCGGTGGGTGGCCAGGCTTCGGCGGACCTGCGGCGGGGCGCCCGATCCCCTTACCGCGGCGCATGGCTCTCGTACCGTGACCGCAGCCGGACCCGTGCCGCCGCCGACGCCCCGAGGTGGTCCAGGCCCAGCAGCGCCGCGCCCAGGACGGGCGGAGCGGTCACCACGGAGACGACCGCCTTCGGCGCCCGGACGGCGAGCGACTTCTCGATCCCGCCGTTCAGCCGGGGGTGCCGCGCCGCCAGCACGCCGCCTCCGAGTACCACGGGGACCTCCTCGCCCAGCAGCCCCAGTCGGCCGAGCGCCACCGTGGACATCAGCACGACCTCCTCCGCGAGCCGGTCGACGATGGCGCCCGCCACGGCGTCGCCGGCCGCGGCGGTCGAGAACAGGACCGGGGCGAGTTCGTGTCTGCGCCCCGTGCCGACACGTCCCAGATGCAGTGCCTCGATGAGCGCGTACATCGACGGCAGGCCGAAGTGCGCCGGCAACGTCCGGGCCAGCTCGGTCGGTTCACCTCGCCCGTCCTCGGCGCGGGCGGCGAACCACAGTGCCTCCTCCCCGAGCGCCGCGCCCCCGCCCCAGTCCCCGGAGATCCTGCCGACGGCCGGGAAGCGCGCGGTACGGCCGTCCGGCGCCATGCCCACGCAGTTGATGCCCGCGCCGCAGACGACGGCGACGCCCCCGGGCTCGTCGACCCCGGCTCGCAGGACCGCGAAGGTGTCGTTGCGGACCTCGCTCGTGGCACCCCAGCCGCGGGCCCGTACGCCAGCCGCCAACTCCGCTTCCTCGAGCGGCAGATCGGCGTTGGCGAGACAGGCGGAGACATGCGTGACGGACCTCAGCCCCGCGCTGCCGAGGGCCTGGCGCACCGTGCCGTCGAGTGCGTCGAGTGCGTCGAGTGCGTCGAGTGCGTCGGGTGCGTTGTGTCGGCCGGATCCGTCGAGTGCGTCGCGTGTGTCGGGTCCGCCGAGTGCGGCGCCCCCCTTCGCGGCGCGCGCCCGCTGCGGCTGGAACCCGCCGCCGCGGGCCGAGCCCAGCACCGAGCCCTCCGTGTCCACCACCGCCACGTCCGTCTTGCTGTTGCCCGCGTCGATGGCCAGGACCGCCGCAGGGGGGCGGCCCGGTTCGGAGCCGGGCACGGCCGGCGCGCCCTCCGCCGGATCGCTCACGCCCACGGAAGGTGCTCCCGGTTGTGGGCGATCAGCCGCTCCGTGAGGGCTTCGGCGTACGCGTACTGGCCGACCAGCGGGTGCGCCAGCAGCGCCTTGAAAACGCGGTCCCGGCCGCCGCGGAGTGCCGCCTCCAGTGCCAGCTCCTCGTAGGCCGTGACGTTCGCGATCAGCCCGCGGTACAGCGGATCGACGTCGGGCGGTGGCAGCGGCACGGCACCCTTGGTGCCGACGACCGCCTGCGTCTCGACGACGGCGTCGTCGGGGAGGAACGGCAGCGTGCCGTCGTTGTGGGTATTGACCACCTGGTAGGGACTGCCCGTCCCCCCGAGGAGTGATGCGACGAGGTCGACGGCGGCCTCCGAGTAGTAGGCGCCGCCCCGCTGGGCGAGCAGTGCGGGCTTTTCGTCCAGCGACGGGTCGCCGTACATCGCCAGGAGCCGTTCCTCCAGGGCCGCGACCTCCGCGGCCCTGGGCGGGGCGGTCCTCGTCTCCCGTACGACCGTGTCGTGCGCGTAGAAGTAGCGCAGGTAGTACGACGGCACCGCGCCGAGGCGGTCCAGGACCTCCCGCGGTAGCCGCAGGTCCCCGGCGAGGGAGCCCGCGTGCCCGGCGAGCAGCCGCGGCAGGACGTCCTCGCCCTCCGGCCCGCCCAGCCGGACACCCGTCTCCCAGGTCAGATGGTTGATGCCCACATGGTCCAGGTGCACCTCGCCCGGCGCGGTGTCCAGCAGCGCGGCGAACTTCCGCTGCAGGCCGATCGCGACGTTGCACAGCCCGACCGCCCGGTGACCGGCGAGGAGCAGCGCACGGGTCACGATGCCGACCGGGTTGGTGAAGTCGACGATCCAGGCGTCCGGGGCCGCGCGCCGCACCCGTTCGGCGATGTCCAGCACCACGGGTACGGTGCGCAGCGCCTTGGCCAGCCCGCCGGCCCCGGTCGTCTCCTGCCCGACGCAGCCGCACTCCAGCGGCCAGGTCTCGTCCTGCTCCCGCGCGGCCTGACCGCCCACGCGCAGTTGCAGCAGCACGGCGTCGGCGCCGGCCACCCCTGCGTCCAGGTCGCCGGTGGTCGAAACGGTCCCGGGGTGACCCTGGCGGGCGAAGATCCGCCGGGCGAGCCCGCCGACCAGGTCAAGCCGGTCGGCTGCCGGGTCGATCAGCACCAGTTCGCCGAGCGGCAGGATCTCCCTCAACCGCGCGAATCCGTCGATCAGTTCGGGTGTGTATGTGGACCCGCCGCCCACGACGGCGATCTTCGCCTGCCGGGGGTCACGGGGGTGGCCCGCGGTGGATTGCGGCATGTTCGTCTCAGCCCTTCATCCGGTCGGTGCGATGCCCTCGACGAGGGCCTCTGTGTGGGAGGTACCCGGCGGCCACCGGCGGCATCACCGCCGTCATCCCCATCACCGTCCCCATCACCGTCACCGCCGTCGCCGCCGTCATCACCTTCATCACCTTCATCACCGTCATCGGGCGCCGCCACCGTCATGGTCGCGCCGCCGCAGGCCTCGCTCCGTGCGGTGCGTCCTCTGGCGGACTTCCGGCCGTCGAAGGGCGTCCGGGCACCGGAGCGACCGCCGGCCCGCAGGCTGGACGGCCCCACTCGGGGGAGCCGCCGTCGCAAGGACCTCGCCGCGGCCGCGCCACCCGCCGGTTGCCGGGAAGCGCCCGGGCTGGTGGTGCGGCCGAAGGGCGACGCGGCCGAAGGGGCGCGTATCCGCCACCCGTGGCCACCCGCGGCCGGACGCGGCCTCTCAGCCGCTCGGCCGCACGCTGGTCGCCCGTCCCGGTGACCGTCCGGGAGTACCGGAGTCCGGGCGCCCGGGAGTCGGGCGGTCGGGGACTAACGGAGTCGGGCGGTCGGGGAGTCGGGGAGTCGGGGAGTAAGGGAGTCGGGCTGTCCGGGTGTCCGGGTGTCCGCCGAACGTCACGGCCCGGCCGTCGCCCTGCCCCTCGTGGGCGATACGAGGGACTCCACGGTCCAGCTCTGATCGCTGCCGCCGGTCACGGTACGAAGCTCCAGAGGCCGCGGGTTCTCCACCCAGTCCGGGTCCGGGACGAGCGCGGCCTCGGGGTCGGTTTTCGGCCGGATCGGGCCCACCGGCTCGACGAGGAAGGCCATCTTCTCCAGCTTCTCCGGATTGTCCGAGTCGCACGGGCGGACACCGACGCCCGCTGCGTCCCCGTCCGTCTTCAGGCAGAACGCGGAGTCGTGGAGGTTGTGGAGTCGTCCCTGCGCGTCCAGGGCCCACCGCTGCGTGGAGGCCTGGGTGCACCGGGCCGCCACGGTGCCGCCGCGCTTGACGACCAGTCCGTCCTCGATGTCCAGGCACAGTCCGCTGCCCGCGTGCATGATCCGCCCGTAGACGAGATCGCCGGGCGGAGGTGTGCTCCCGGCCCCGGGCAGCGCGGGACCGGTGCCGGTCCCGCTGGGGGATACCGGGGCGGCCGGGCGGGCCTCGGCCCGGCCGCCACCGGGCCCCTGCTCCCCGGACTGGCGCTCGGCGATGAGCAGCAGGGGGACCGATACGGCGGCCACTGCGGCCACCGCACCGGCTACGCGCGCCCAGCGCCCCGGTCGGCGCCGCGCGGGGCGGTCTACCGGTCCGGGGTTCCACAGCGTGCTGTCCCCGACTTCCGGCCGGCCTGCCGGTGGGGGACCGGGGGCCGGGGTGGGGGCCCGCTGCGCGACGGCGGACGCGTACGCCGCACCGTCACGGACGAGCAGCCCGTCGGCCAGTGCGGTGCGCAGGTCGTCGGAGAGCAGGATCAGTTGCGTCAGCAGCCCCTCGCAGGCGAGGCAGGTGTCGAGGTGGACGGCGAGGTCGCCGCAGCGGGGGTTGGTGCCGGCGACCGCCGCGGCCTCGACGAGGCGCCGGAAGCCGTTGCAGCGGGTGTCCCCGGCGCGCTCCGCGTGTGCCTGTAGCAGGGCGCCGTGCAGGGACTGCCGGGCCCTGGCCAGCAGGGCCGGAACGGCGTCCGGCGACACCCCGGTGTAGGTCGCGACCCTCTCGTCCGGCTCCTTGTCCACCAGCGAGTACCACAGGAGACCCCTGGCGGCCTCGGGGAGGGCGAAGAAGCCCTCGCGGAGCGCCTGCTGCTGCTCCGACGGAGTCGGCCCGGCGGGCCGGCCACCGCGGTCCTCGCCGTGGCCGCCCGCCCGGCTCTCGCCGTGGCCGTCCGCCCGGTCCTCGCCGTGGCCGTCCGCCCAGCCGAGGAAGGCGGGTTCGAGCAGGGGCCGCCTGCCGCCTCGGGCCCAGCTCAGGGCGGTGCGGTGCACACACGTCAGTACGAAGTCGCGCCAGGTGCCGCTGGGGTCGAAGCCCGAGCGTGCGGCTTCGGCCGCCCGTTCCAGCGCCTCGCGCGCCAGCCGGTCGGCGGCCACCCGGCCCCGGGTGCACAGCTGTGCGCAGACCAGGGCGAAGGCGATATGGCGCCGCTTCAGCTCGCTCTCGGCCCCGTCGTCGACCGGGCCTCGGGAGCGGATGCGCTCGGCGAGTTCCGAGTCCGCGGCCTGCGAGCAGCCGCTCTCCCAGGACGCGGTCGTCGGAACGACCTTCTGCAGCTCATGCATCGGACCCCTCACTTGCCGCGCTCCGCGCCCCTGGTGCTTCGTGCGCCGCGGAGGTGTTGGTTACAGGGGATTACGGGGGAACGGCGCCCCCCGCTCAACTCCTCGACCTCGGGTTGCGGTTGGGAAGCCCTCACGGTGCGGGCGCGGACGCGGCGAGGGGGAGTGCTTCCGCCGGTGGGTTCCCTGCTCCGGGCGGTATCGGGAGGCGGTGCCCCGGGATCCCGCGGGGGTCCCGGGGTGCCTGCCCGGTCCGGGCACGGCCCTACTTCGACAGCGGGGCCGGAGGGGAGATCGGGGACGCGGCCACCGACTGCGGCGACGTGGCGGAGGCGTAGGCGGACGGGGCCGCCATGCCGGCCGTCGGGTCGTGCGCGTCCTGCTCCCCGGCCTGCTGCGGCACTCCACCGATGATCCGCACCCCCGCCTCGTCGAAGGCGCGTTTGATGCGCCAGCGCAGCTCGCGCTCCACGCCCGGCGCCTTGCCCGGCATGGTCTTCGCGGACACGGAGATCGTCATCCGGTCGATCAGCACCTCGGTGAGGCCCAGCACCTCGACCGGACCCCACAGCCGCTCGTTCCAGGGCTCCTCCTTGGCCATCGCGGCGGCGGCCTCCTCGATGAGTTCGCGCACCCGGCCCAGGTCCTCGGACGGTGACACGTTCACCTCCACGGATGCCGTGGCCCAGCCCTGGCTCCGGTTGCCGATCCGCTTGATCTCGCCGTTGCGGACGTACCAGATCTCGCCGTCGTCTCCGCGCAGCTTCGTCACCCGCAGGCCCACCTCGATCACCTCGCCCGAGGCGACCCCCGCGTCGATCGCGTCGCCGACTCCGTACTGGTCCTCGAGGATCATGAAGACACCGGAGAGGAAGTCGGTGACCAGGTTTCGCGCGCCGAACCCGAGGGCCACGCCCGCCACGCCGGCGGAGGCGAGGAGCGGGGCCAGGTTGATGTTGAGGGCGCCGAGCACCATCAGACCCGCCGTGGCCAGGATCACGAACGACGCGACCGACCTCAGCACCGAGCCGATCGCCTCGGAGCGCTGTCTGCGCCGCTCGGCGTTGACCAGCAGACCGCCCAGCGCGGTGCCCTCCACGGCCTGCGCGCTGCGGTTCATCCGTTCTATGAGCTTGGTGAGCGCACGGCGGACGGCGATCCGCAACATGACCGCGATCACCACGATCAGCAGGATCCGCAGACCCACGTTCAGCCAGGTGGCCCAGTTCTGCTCCACCCATCCGGCGGCCTCGTTGGCCCGCTCTGCGGCCTCGTCGAGACTGACGGGCGGATCGGACGGATCGGCGGCCAGGAACACGGGGGAACCTCCGGGTGTGCGATCGGCGGACCATCCACACTATCGGCGCATACGACGTGCCTCCGGCGTTCTCCACAGGGGAGAGACGAGGCTCACCACAGGGAGGGAGACGAGGTTCACGACAGGGGGGAGGCGGGGCACGGCGCACGGGGGAGGCGGGGCACGGCGCACGGGGGAGGCGGGGCACGGCGCGGAGACCGCCCCGGTGTGGCCCAGCGCACACAAAATCCCTCCGGCCCGTTACGGGTACGTGGTGGCGCTTCGACCAGCCATGAGGAGAGACTGAGTACAGATCGTCCCGGCGCGAGCCACGCGCCGCCGGCGTACAAGGAGGCATCCGTGCCGCATGTCCTGGTCCTCAACGCGTCGTACGAGCCGCTCGGCGTCGTACCGCTCCGCCGCGCGCTCGTCCTCGTCCTCGAGAACAAGGCCGTCTGCCTCGAGGAGTCCGGCGCCTTCATGCACAGTGCGACCCGGGTGATCCCCGCGCCCAGCGTGGTCCGGCTCAAGCGTTTCGTCCGGGTCCCCTACCGGGGGCCCGTTCCTCTGACCCGTCGTGCGCTGTTCGCCCGCGACGGGGGCCGCTGCATGTACTGCGGTGGCGTCGCAACCAGCGTCGACCACGTCGTTCCGCGCAGTCGCGGCGGTCAGCACGTCTGGGACAACGTGGTGGCGGCGTGCCGCCGCTGCAACCACGTCAAGGCCGACCGGCACCTGCGTGAGCTGGGCTGGCGGCTGCGGCACCAACCCGCCCCGCCGAGCGGTCTCGCCTGGCGCATCATCGGCACCGGGCATAGGGACCCGCGCTGGCTGCCATATCTGCAGCCGTACGGCGCGGACGACGCGATGGCCCGGATCGACGGCATCTCCGCCTGAGGATCCGGGCCACTGTCGTGTGCGCGCGCTCCGGCCGCCGGGCGCGCGCCGCCGTCCGCACGCACCACGCCCACGGCGCCGAGCAGGTCGTCCGGCCGCCGGGCGCGCGCCGCCGTCCGGCTCCCTGCTCCTGGCTCCCGGCTCCCGGCTCCCGGCTCCCGGCTCCGCAGGGTGTTCCGGGCCCCGCAGGGTGTTCCGGCCCCGCCGGACGCCCGGGCCGCCGCCGGCAAGCTCGCCGGGTCGCCGGGTCGCCGGGTCGCCGGGGCGCTCAGCGCTCGCCGGCGGCCCGCTCCGACACCGCGTAGGCCTCGACCGACCACAGCGAGTAGCCGAAGCGCGTCGCCCGCGCGTCGCCCTGCACACGGACGAAACGAGTCCCCGGCGCGTCCAGGCGGACCGACTCGCGGCCGCCCCGGCCGTCGCGGACGGTCGAGGCCGTGCGCCAGGTGCGCCCGTCGCCCGAGACCTGGATGCGGTACCTCGACGCGTGCGCGTCCTGCCAGTGCAGGACCAGCTGGCCCAGCCGGACCGGCTCGGGAAGCTCCGCCTGCCACCAGGCGCCGTCCTCCGCGGGGGAGGACCAGCGGGTGCCGGGGTCGCCGTCCGTCGCGGCGGCCGCCGGGAAGTCGGGGGTCTCGTCGCCGGACGACGACGCCACGGCCGTACGGAGCAGATCGGGGCCGCCGGTCGCGGGGTAGGCCCGTACGGTCAGCGTGCTCTCCTCCCCGCCGAAGGCGAACGGCACCTCGTACTCGCCCGCCGGAGTCCCCGGCGGCACCGTCACCTCGACGGGCACGGCCGTACGCCGGCCGCGGGGCGCCCGCACCTCCTTCGGCACGGCCACCGTGATGCCCTTGGGAGCCTTGGCGGTGAGCGCGCCGCGCACCTCGTCGGGACGCTGGGCGTCGACATACGCCTCGGTGCGCTGCGGGCCGCCGCCGATCGGCGCGTCCAGCTCGTCCCGGCCGAGGGCGAGCCGGGCCCGGGGCTCGTCGGCGAACCACGGCACCAGCGCGTGCACGGCGGTCGCCGCCGGTGCCCCGGTGATGCGGAGGGCGTCCGCACGCAGTCCCCGCAGGCGGCTCTGGGTCCAGCCGGAGGCCGCGAGCCCGCCGAGCGTCTGCCAGCCCTGGCCCGGGACATGCGCCTCCAGCGTGCCCGCGGCGCCCTCCGGGCCGGGTTCGGTCATCGCGGTCACGGCCTCCACGGGCCGGGCGCGGTCCAGCCGGATCGTGTAGGTGTCGCCGCTACGGGCCGCCGGGCCCGGCCTGCGGTCGGCGCCCGTCCACGCCGCGGACTCCTTCGCCACCCGGTCGAGGAAGGGGTCGAGCACGCCCTTGCCGACGGTCACCTTCCCCCGGCCGATCTCGGTGCGCAGGGGGGCGAGCGCCAGCGACGTCCGCCAGGCCGTCTCGCCGTCGCCGCGCGCCTGGGTCTGCAGCATGTCGACGGCGAGTTCCCCCGCGGTGCCGTAGCGGGCCAGCTGGTCCAGCCAGGGGCCGACCTCGGCACCGAGCGGGGACAGCCGCTCCGGGGCCTCCCGCATCACGGTGAACGCCGCCCGCAGCCGCCGCGCCGCCTCGTCCCTGGCCTTGGCGTCGTCGGTGGTTCGCGAGCGCCAGAACTCGGCCATCAGGGGCTGGAGGTAGGCGGACTCGGTGGAGCCGAGGATGGACGAGGAGTGGTTCCCGGCGAGCGCGCCGAGCGCCTCCCTGGTCCCCGGGTCGCCGCCCGCGAGGTCGTCCACCGCCGCGCGCCAGGACTCCTGGGGCCGGTAGCCCTTCGGGTTCCAGGCGTAGTCGGCCGCCGTGAACAGCGGGATGCGGGACACGGTCGGCTGCTCCATGGCGTTGGCGAGCAGCGCGGCGGAACCGGAAGCGACGGCCGGCTCCCGTCCGGTGTAGGGCCCGAGGAAGATGCGGCCCTGCGCGTAGTCGTTGACGGGGTAGTTGTCCATGGTGACCATCGGGCGGCCGAACACCTGCCGGGCTCCGGCGAGTTCCCGCCCGGTGATGGTGCGGGGCACGACCCCCACCCCCGTCCAGGCGACCTGGACACCGGGTGCCAGCAGCTTGGCGAGCGCCGTGCGGTACTCGGTCGCGCCGTCCTGGTAGAACTCCGTGGGCATCACCGACAGCGGCTCCGCGCCGGGGTGGCGTTCGGCGAGGTGCCCGGCGATCTCCCCGGCGAGCCGCGCGTGCGCCCCGGCCGCGGCGTCCGGGCCGGAACCGAAGGTGTCGGGGTCCCGGTCGCAGTGCCACTCGCTGTAGCTGACGTCCTGGAACTGCAGTTGGAAGGCGCGCACACCCAGTGCCCACATGGCGTCGATCTTGCGCTTGAGTGCCTTCACGTCGTCGTCGGAGGCCAGGCACATGGACTGGGCGGGAGCGACGGCCCAGGCGAGTGTCACATGGTTGCGCCGGGCCCGCTCGGCCAGCTCGCGGAACTCGGCGCGCTGGGCGGCGGGGTACGGATCGCGCCAGCGGGCCTGCCGGAACACGTCGTCGCCCGGTGCGTAGAGATAGCGGTTCTGCTTGGTGCGGCCCATGAAGTCGAGCTGCGCCAGCCGCTGCTGATGACTCCACGGGCGGCCGTAGAAGCCCTCGGTCATCCCGCGTACGGCCGTGCCCGGCCAGTCCCGTACGGCCACCCCGGGCACGGTGCGGTCCACGACGAGCTGCCGCAGCGTCTGGGCCCCGTGGAACAGCCCGTCCGCGCCGACGCCGTCCACGGCGACGGTGTCGCGTCCGGCGACCCGCCCGGTGCCGATCCGGTAGCCGCCCCGGGGCAGGTCGGCGCGTTCCGGTACGCGCAGGGCGCGCAGCGCCTCGAGTGCTCCGGTTCCGCCGAGGTGGAGCAGCGTGCCTCGGCCGGGCAGCTCCGTGTGGACGGTCCGCACCCCGGCGGCGCGCAGCGACCCGCGTACGGTCTCGACGGCGTACGGGTCGGCGTCCGGGGCCGCCAGCAGCGTGACGTCCTCACCCAGCGGCACGGCGGGGCCGGTGGCCTTGAGGGTATGGGGGCGGGGCCAGACCCGCGGTGGCGTTCCCGCGGCCTCCCGGTCGGGGGTGGCCGTGCTGGCGGAGCCCGGTACCTCCGGCGCGGCGAGGGCCCCGGGAGCCGTCCCGAGCAGCCCGCCGATCACGGCGACGGCGACGGCGGTCGCCGTCTGCTTCCTGCGCCCGAACCGCACGTCCGGTCTCCCCTCGACTCCCGTGCCCCCGTGAACCGGAACCGAGCCCACCACCGCTGCGGTGAAGGTGTCAATGCGGCTGACGGTTGTGTCGTATTTGCCCATCGGCGCGCGAGAGTCGCGACCGCCCCGTCCAACTCCCCCGCGTGAAGCAGAATGTGACACGGAACACGTTGACGAGAGGTGTACGTCTGCGGCCGTGCCCAGTGGGTAGGCCTGCCAATGTCCTGTCGCCCAGCACGAGGAGGCCCTCCGTGGCCGCACCCGCACAGCTTCTGCTCCCCGCCCTGTCCAAACAGGTTCCCGGCCCGCTGACCAGCGAGCCGCCGCTGACCTCCGTACCGCCCCTGGCCGGCGGGGCCCCGCTCCCCGACGCAGGTCCGCTCACCAGCGAGCCGCCGCTCGCCGCCGCACCGCCGCTCACCAGCGAGCCCCCTCTCGTGGACGCCGCCCCCCTCACCAGCGAACCCACCGCCACCGGCGACGCCGGAGGCTCGGAGTCCCCGGGAGTCTGAATGGGCCTGGCCCGGCTCGCCGCGCTGCACGGTGTCGCCACCACGTACTCGCCCTCGGCGGGCGTCACCGTACCCGTCCCCGACTCCACGGTCGTCGCGGTGCTCGCCGCTCTCGATGTGGACGCCGCCACACCGGAAGCGGTCCGTGCCGCCCTCGCGGCGGCCGAATCCACCGCCGAGGAGCGGCTGCTCCCGCCGACCGTGGTCGCGTGGCTCCCCGCCACCGGGCCGCCCCCCGTCGCCGTCCCGCCCGGCTCCCGGGTGCGTGTGGACCTGGAGGGCGGCGGCCGGCTGGAATGGCGGGAACACGTTCCCCACGTACCCGCGGTGCAGTCCGGCGGCACGTCGGCCGGGGACGGTCCGGCCTCCACCGGGGACCGTGCCGCCTCCGCCCCGGACCGTCCGGCCTCCGCCCCGGACCGTCCGGCCTCCGCGGGGGACCGTGCCGCCTCCGCCGGGGGCGGCCCACCCGCCGCGCACCGCTGGGCGGAACTGCCCGCCGGGGTGCACCGGCTGACCGTGCGGACGAGCGGCGGACGCACCGGCAGTGCCGCGCTCGTCGTCGCACCCGAGGCCGTGGACCAGCCCGCCGGGCGGGTCCACGGCTTCCTGGTGCAGCTGTACTCCCTGCTGTCCGGCCGTTCCTGGGGCATGGGCGACCTCGGGGACCTCGCCGAGCTAGCGTCCTGGGCCGGCCGCGCCCTCGGATCGGGATTCGTACAGGTCAACCCGCTGCACGCGGCCGTGCCCGGCGATCCGACCGACCCGTCCCCCTACCGCCCCTCCTCGCGCCGGTTCCCCGACCCCGTGCATCTGCGGATCGAGGACATCCCCGAGTACGCGTACGTCACCGGACAGGACCGCCACCGGCTTGACGCCGTCCTGGAGCAGGCCGCCGAACTGCGCGCCTCGGTCCTGGAGAAGGGCGCGCTGATCGACCGCGACGCCGTCTGGCGGCTCAAGGTCCGGGCGCTGGAACTGGTGGTGCGGGTCCCCCTCGGCCCCGGCCGCCGGGCCGCGTACTGCGCCTATCTGGCCGAGCGGGGCCGGGCGCTGGACGACCACGCCACCTGGTGCGCCTTCGCCGAGGTCCACGGCTCCGACTGGCACGCCTGGCCCGAGGGCCTGCGCGACCCGCGCTCCCCGGAGACGGCCCGAGCCCGCGGCGACCTCATGGACCGCGTCGACTTCCACTGCCGGCTCGCCTGGCTGACCGACGAGCAGCTGGCGGCGGCCGCGGCGGCGGCCCGCGGCGCCCGGATGGCCGTCGGGATCGTGCACGACCTCGCCGTCGGCGTGCACCCGGACGGCGCGGACGCCTGGGCCCAGCAGGACGCCTTCGCCGCGGGCATGTCGGTGGGCGCCCCGCCCGACGCGTTCAACGCCCGCGGCCAGGACTGGGGCCTGCCGCCCTGGCGGCCCGACGTGCTCGCCGCCTCGGGCTACGCCCCCTTCCGGGGGCTGCTGCGCGGACTCCTGCGGCATGCCGGCGCGCTGCGCCTCGACCATGTCATGGGCCTGTTCCGGCTCTGGTGGGTCCCCCTCGGCGCCCAGCCCACCGAGGGCACATACGTCCGCTACGACGCCGAGGCGATGCTCGCCGTCCTGGTGCTGGAGGCCGGCCGCGCCGGGGCGGTCGTCATAGGGGAGGACCTCGGCACCGTCGAGCCCGGGGTCCGCGAGGCCCTGTCGCGCCGGGGAGTGCTCGGCACCTCCGTCCTCTGGTTCGAGCGCGACTGGGCCGGCAGCGGCCGGCCGCTGCCGCCCGAGGACTGGCGCCGGGGCTGCGTGGCCACCGCCACCACCCACGACCTGCCGTCCACCGCGGCCCGCCTCACGGGCGAGCACGTGGCGCTGCGCCACCGGCTGGGCCTGCTCACCCGGCCGCTGGACAGGGAGCGCTGGGAGGACTCCGCCGAGGTGGCCGAATGGCGCGCCTGCCTGGCCCGGCTCGGCCTGCTGCCGGAGGGCACCCGCGACGAGGAGGGCGGGATCCGCGCCGTGTACCGGTTCCTGCTCCGGACCCCGGCCCGGATGGTCGGCGTCTGGCTGCCGGACGCCGTGGGGGACCGCCGTCCGCAGAACCTGCCCGGAACCTGGGACCAGTACCCGAACTGGCGGCTGCCCGTCGCGGACGCCGCCGGCCGCCCGATGACCCTGGACGACCTGGCCGCCTCGCCGAGGCTGCACGCGCTCATGGACGTGTTCCGGCCCGGGCCCGCACCCCGTACCGGCACCCCGGGCGCGCGGCCGTCCTAGCCGTTCGCTACGTTTGCACCGTGGACAAGAAGAACGCCCTGCGCACCGGCGCCGTCGCGGCCGGTACGACGCTGATGATGCTGCTCATGTCGTCCCCCGCGGTCGCGCTGACCCGCGACGACGGCGACCACCCGGGCACCGGCCTGAGCGTGGCCGGGACGCTCGGCCTGTTCGTCGTGGCCCCGATTGCGCTGTTCGTGCTGATCGCGGGCCTGGTGATGGTCCTCGACAAGTCCGACCGGCCCGGCGGGAAGCAGGCCTGACCCTCCGGCGCGGGGCCCGGGACGGCGGTCCCGCGGGCGCGGCGCCGCACCACGGTGTGCCGCGAGGGCGCCGCACGGTACCCACACCGTGCGGCGCCCTCGCGCGTTCCCGCGGAGGCGGCCGGCCCCCCCGCCTCCGACCCCCGCCTCCGCCCCCCTGCTTCCGGCCCCCGCCTCCGACTCCCCGCCTCCGGGCGCTCGCCGACGGGTCCGGCCCGGTCGGCCCGGTCGGCCCGGCCCGGTCGGCCCGGCCCGGTCGGCCCGGTCGGCTCGGCCCGGCCGGTCCGAACGGTCTGGCTCAGCACGGCCCCGTGACCGCCCGGCGGCGGCCCGCCCAGCTCGCCCCCGCCACCGCCTGCCCGCCCTCGCCACCGGCTCGCCTCACCCCGACTCCGCGCGCCCGCCCCGCCGGGCGCGCCGAGGCCGCCGCCGGGCGTCGCCGTGAGCCGTGAGCCGTGAGGCATGAGGCGCGGTCGGGTGCCACCGGCCCGCCCCGCTCCCCGATACCTTTCTCGCGGCCCCGAAACGGGGCGCCTGGCCTCCGGGCCCGGTATGGCTGTCTGCCCCCTGTCGAAGGGATGACCCGGGGGTGTTGCCGCCGGGTCCTGGGGCACCGCTTGACCGCCGATGAGGGGACTGACGACCGCCCGGCCCGGCGCGACGCCGGCCCTGCCGACCACCGGCCCGCCCATCAGCCACCCGACCCGCCAGGAACATCCCGCTTCGCGAAGCGTTCCCGAAAACCGGCATCAACCCCTACGAATCAACCCCACCGAGGTTGACGAAACAGATAGGGGCACCCCCCTGCCGCGGGGCGGCGGCCCCGCGGCAGGGGACGGCGGGCGCACGGGTCACAGCCCGCCGGTGAAGAGGAGCCGGTTCGGAGACCCCTGGGAGATGTTCCTCACGGCGTTCTTCGTGGACTGGGCGACGAGCCAGTCGGCGACCTCCTGGGGGCTCGCCGCGGGATGTGCCGCCTTGTAGAGCGCGGCGACGCCGGACACGTGCGGCGCGGCCATCGAGGTGCCGTTCATCGACGTGGCGCCACCGCCCATCCGGGCGGAGGTGATGTCGCTGCCCGGGGCGTACAGCCGCAGGCACCGGCCGTAGTTGCTGTATCCGGTCTCGGCGTCCGACGTGTCGGTCGCACCGACGGTCATGACGTCGGGAGCGCTCGCGGGCGAGACCCCGCACGCGTCCTGCGCGGAGTTGCCCGCCGCGACGACCGGCAGCACCCCGCTGTCGAAGACGGCCCGGGCGGCGGCGTTGGCGGAGGGGGACGGGGGGCCTCCGAGGGAGGCGTTCAGGACGGCGGGGTGCCGGGCGTTCTTCGCCACCCAGTCGAGGCCCGCGATGATTCCGGACCAGGCCCCCTCACCCGCGCAGTCGAGCACCCGGACGCTGACCACATGGGCCTGTGGAGCCACCCCGTACTCCGTCCCCGCCACCGTCCCCGCGACATGGGTGCCGTGGCCCTCGCAGTCCCGGCCGCGGCGGCCGTCGCCGACGGCGTCGAAACCGGACACCGCGCGGCCGCCGAACTCGCTGTGACCGTAGTCGATCCCGGTGTCGACGATGTAGACGGTGACGCCCCAGCCCTTCGACGCCGCGGTGAACCGCCCGTCCAGCGGCAGGGCCCGCTGGTCCGCGCGGTCGAGTCCCCAGCTCGCGGCCTGCCGGCGGAGCATCCCGGCACCGCCCCGGTCCGGGAGCCGGTCCGGGAGCCGGTCGGGGAGCCGGTCCGCGGACGGGACACGCGGCTCCGGGGGGAGCCGGCGCGCGAAGACCCGCGCGTCCTCCTCGACGGCCACCACGCCCGGTGCGAGCCGCAGGGTGTCGAGCTGGGCCGCGTTCAGCGTCGCGGAGAACCCGCGCATGGCCCGGTTGTAGGTGTACCTGCGCTTCACACCCGCGTCCCGGGCGACCGCGGCCGGGTCGGCGCCTTCCCGGAGGGAGACGATGTAGCTGCCCTTCACCGGCTGGGACGACCGGTACAGCGGGGCGGGGGCCGGCCCTTCCGTATCCGCCTCCGCCGCCGCTCCGGGGGCCGCCGCGGCCACGGCGAGCAGCAGTGCGGTGACGGCGCGGCGCGCGAACAGTCGCATGGACACTCCCATCCGGTCGACGATGATCACATCACCGTTTCTCGACCCGGCCGCGCCCCCGCTTGAGTCCTTGTCAGCCGATCGCCCGTCCGGGGGCACGGATCTCCCCCGACTGCCGGGGCCGCGGCGCCGAACAGGTCCCGGTCGCGCACGGGCCGCCGGCGGATGGCCACACGCGGCACGGGCCGCCCGCGGATGGCCACACGCGGCACGGGCCGCTCGCGGGGCCCGGCGGGCATGCGCGGGGGCGCCCCGGAACCATCGCGGGTCCGGGGCGCCCTCATACGCGCCGTACGGGGCTCGCGGCCCCGCGGGTCAGGACGCCGCCGCGTCCGCCGCCCGGGCCTTCAGGGCCCGCTCGACACCGGCGCGGGACTCGAGTACGAGCCGGCGCAGCGCCGCGTTCGGGCCGGCCGAGTCCAGCCATCCGTCCGTCGCGTCCAGCGTCTGGCCCGACACCTGGAGCGCCGGGTAGAGGCCCACCGCGATCTGCTGGGCGATCTCGTGGGAACGCGACTCCCATACGCCCTTGACCGCCGCGAAGTACTTCTCCGTGTACGGGGCGAGCAGCTCGCGCTGGTCGGTCTGGACGAACCCGCCGATGACCGCCTCCTGCACCGCGTTCGGCAGCTCGCCGGACCCGACGACCGACTCCCAGGCCTCGGCCTTGGCCTCCGGCGTCGGACGGGCCGCCCGGGCCGTCGCCGCGTGCCGCTCACCGGCGGCCGTGCGGTCCCGCTCCAGCTCGGCGGCGATCTCCTCCTCGTCGTAGACCCCGGTCGCCGCCAGCCGCTCCACGAACGCCCAGCGCAGTTCCGTGTCCACGGCCAGGCCCTCGACCGAGTCCCGGTCCTCCAGCAGCGCCTGGAGCAGGTCCAGCTGCTGCGGGGTGCGGGCGGTCGCCGCGAACGCCCGCGCCCACGCCAGCTGGTGGTCGCTGCCCGGGTCCGCCGCGCGCAGATGCGCCAGCGTCGCGTCGGTCCACCGGGTCAGCCCCGTCTCGCGCCACTGAGGTGCCGCGTACAGGTCGAGGGCGAGCTTCACCTGCCGGTGCAGCGACTGCACCACGCCGATGTCCGACTCCCTGCCGATGCCCGACAGCACCAGCGACAGGTAGTCGCGGGCGGGCAGCTCGCCGTCGCGGGTCATGTCCCACGCCGACGCCCAGCACAGCGCCCGCGGCAGCGAGTCGGTGAAGTCGCCCAGGTGCTCGGTGACGGTCCTGAGCGACTCCTCGTCGAGACGGACCTTGGTGTACGTCAGGTCGTCGTCGTTGAGCAGCACCACCGCCGGACGGGGCTTGCCCACGAGTTCGGGCACGGCGGTGAACTCGCCGTCGACGTCCAGCTCGACGCGGTGGGTGCGCACCAGCCGCCCGGCCCCGTCCAGGTCGTAGGCGCCGATGGCGATGCGGTGCGGGCGCAGCACCGGCTCGCCCTTCGCGCCCGCCGGCAGCGCCGGGGCCTCCTGCTTCACCGCGAAGGAGGTGATCGTCCCGGCCGCGTCGGTGTCCACCACCGGCCGCAGGACGTTGATGCCGGCGGTCTCCAGCCAGGCCCCGGACCAGGTCTTCAGATCGCGTCCGCTGGTCTCCTCCAGCGCGGTCAGCAGATCGGTCAGCCGGGTGTTGCCGAAGGCGTGCCGCTTGAAGTAGGCCTGTACGCCGCGGAAGAACTCGTCGGTGCCGACGTAGGCGACGAGCTGCTTCAGCACCGAGGCGCCCTTGGCGTAGGTGATCCCGTCGAAGTTGACGAGCACGTCGTCCAGGTCGCCGATCTCGGCCATGATCGGGTGCGTGGACGGGAGCTGGTCCTGCCGGTACGCCCAGGTCTTCATCGAGTTGGCGAACGTCGTCCACGCGTGCGGCCACTTCGAGCCGGGCGCGTGCGCCTGGCAGGCCACCGACGTGTAGGTGGCGAACGACTCGTTGAGCCACAGGTCGTTCCACCACTCCATGGTGACCAGGTCGCCGAACCACATGTGCGCCAGCTCGTGCAGGATGGTCTCGGCGCGCGTCTCGTACGCCGCGTCCGTCACCTTCGAGCGGAACACGTACTGGTCGCGGATGGTCACCGCGCCCGCGTTCTCCATCGCGCCCGCGTTGAACTCGGGTACGAAGAGCTGGTCGTACTTGGCGAACGGGTAGGCGTAGTCGAACTTCTCCTGGAACCAGTCGAAGCCCTGCCGGGTGACCTCGAAGATCGCGTCGGCGTCCAGGAACTCGGCCAGCGACGGGCGGCAGTAGATGCCGAGCGGGACGCTCTGCCCGTCCTTCTCGTAGGAGCTGTGGACGGAGTGGTACGGGCCGACGATCAGGGCGGTGATGTACGTGGAGATCCGCGGGGTCGGCTCGAAGTGCCAGACGTTGTCCCTGGGCTCCGGAGTCGGCGAGTTGGAGACCACGCTCCAGCCCTCCGGCGCCCTCACGGTGAACCGGAACGTGGCCTTCAGGTCGGGCTGCTCGAAGTTGGCGAACACCCGGCGGGCGTCCGGAACCTCGAACTGGGTGTAGAGGTAGGCCTGCCGGTCCACCGGGTCGACGAACCGGTGCAGGCCCTCGCCCGTGTTGGTGTACGCGCAGTCCGCGACGACGGTCAGCTCGTTCGGGCCCTCGTGAAGATGCCGCAGGGCGATCCGCGAGTCCCGGAAGACCGCGGCCACGTCCTGGGGCCGGCCGTTCAGCACGACCTCGTGCACCGCGGGGGCCACCAGGTCGATGAAGGTCTCCGCGCCGTGCTCGGCGGAGTCGAAGCGCACGGTGGTCGCGGACCGGTAGGTGCCGCCCTCCTGCGCCCCGGTGAGATCGAGGTCGATCTCGTACGAGTCAACGGTGATCAGGCGCGCCCGCGCCTGTGCCTCTTCGCGGGTCAGGTTTGTGCCAGGCACCCGGTCATCTCCTCGTTTCTGCGTCCTCGGTATGCGACGTTCCGGCTCATCCTTCCACGGGCCACCCGCGGCCCGCCCGTCCCCCGGGGCACCCTCCCCGGGGCGGACTCCCCGGGCGGGAGACGGGGGGCGTACGACGGTGGGGCGGGGGGCGCACGACGGCGGGGCGGGGTCCCGTGCGCCCGGCACGCGACCCCGCCCCGCGGTGGCCCCGGGCGGATCAGCCCCTGAGTTCGTCCGCCACCAGTTCGGCGATCTGGACGGCGTTCAGCGCGGCGCCCTTGCGCAGGTTGTCGTTCGAGACGAACAGGGCGAGACCGTTCTCGACGGTCTCGTCGGCCCGGATGCGGCCCACGTAGGAGGCGTCCCTGCCCGCGGCCTGCAGCGGGGTCGGGATGTCGGACAGCTCGACGCCCTCCGCGTCCGCCAGCAGCGCCTGGGCCCGCTCCACGCTCAGCGGACGCTCGAAGCGCGCGTTGACCTGCAGCGAGTGCCCGGAGAAGACGGGTACGCGGACGCAGGTGCCGGAGACCCTGAGGTCCGGGATCTCCAGGATCTTGCGGGACTCGTGGCGGAGCTTCTGCTCCTCGTCGGTCTCGTGGGAGCCGTCGTCGACGATCGAACCGGCCAGCGGCAGCACGTTGAAGGCGATGGGGCGCTGGTAGACACCCGGCTCCGGGTAGACGACGGCCTCCCCGTCGTGGGTCAGCTCGGCGGCCCGCTCGGCGACGGCCTTCACCTGGCCGTCGAGTTCGGCGACGCCGGCCAGGCCCGAGCCGGACACCGCCTGGTAGGTGGTGGCGACGAGCGCGGTGAGCCCGGCCTCCCGGTGGAGCGGCTTCAGCACGGGCATCGCGGCCATGGTGGTGCAGTTCGGGTTGGCGATGATCCCCTTCGGGCGGTCCTTGACCGCGTGCGGGTTCACCTCGGAGACGACCAGCGGCACCTCGGGGTCCCGGCGCCAGGCGGAGGAGTTGTCGATCACGACGGCACCCTGGGCGGCCACCTTCCCGGCGAGCGCCCGGGAGGTCGCGCCGCCGGCCGAGAAGAGCACGATGTCCAGGCCGGAGTAGTCGGCGGTGGCGGCGTCCTCGACGGTGATCTCCCGGCCCTGCCACTCGATCACGGACCCCGCGGACCGGGCGGAGGCGAACAGCCGGAGCTCGTCGGCCGGGAACTTCCGCTCGGCGAGGATCCTGCGCATGACCGTGCCGACCTGCCCGGTGGCTCCGACGATTCCGACCTTCACGGGGACTCCTCCGTACGCTTGTGCAGCCTGCATGGCCTGCATGGCCTGGGTGCCTTCCATGATGCGTCTGTCCACGGCCGTTTTGTCCAATCCATTGTCCGAGGGGCGGGACGCATGGCCTTGCTCACACACGCAGGGCCGCACACACGCACGGAGGGCGGGCGCCCGGCCGGACGCCCGCCCCCCCGTGACCGGGTCAGACCGCTACGGGACGACCTTCTCGATCACCACGCTGCCGGTGCCCGCGGCGGTGCCGCGCGCGTTCACCAGCCGGACCTCGCCGAAGAAGCGGCGGCCCTCGGGCGCGGCACCGGCCACCTTCACCTCGGCGGAGACCTGCGCGCTCGCGCCGTTGGCCAGCGAGACCGTCTTCGACTCGTCGACCTCGACGGTGCCGAGCGCCGACGAGAAGTACACGTCCTTGTAGTCGTACGTGGTGCCGCCGGGCGCCACCGCGTAGCCGTCGACGAGGATCGTGTAGGTGCCCGCGGCCGGGTTGGTCAGAGACACCGACTCCTCGGAGTCGCCGTCCGCGGACTGGCCGACGAGGCGGCCGTCCTTGAGGACCGCGAGGTCCAGGTCGGCACCCTTGTCGGAGGTGTTCCCGATGACCACGTCCAGCCGCTCGACGCCGGCGCCGATGGTGACCGTGGACACCTGGCGCTCGTCCTGCGCGATGGTCGGCGCCGCCGTCTTCGCGGAGCCGAGCGAGCCGCCCTTCAGCCTGCCCTCCAGCGCGGCGGCGTCATTGGTGACCCGCCAGTCGACCTCCGCAGGCGTGCCGACCTCCGCCTCCGGCAGGGTCTTCACCGCCGGGTCGAAGGTGGCGCCGAGCAGCGTGACGTCCAGCGTGAACGGGTTGTCCAGCACCGGGGAGGTGCGCCGCGACTCGACCTCGATCTCCCAGACGCCCGGCTGCGGGTCGGCGTAGGAGCGCGCGTCCGGGCGGCAGGTGTTGGCCGGGTTGACGTAGTTCGCGTAGCAGACGGTGGACGCGGTGCTCTCGACGGCCACGCCGTAGGGGTGGATCGAGATGAACCGGGTCTGGCTGCCCGCGGCGAGACCGCCGAGCGCGACCTCCAGCGTCCTGGTGCCCTCCGGCACCGTGACGAAGTGGGACGTGAAGCCGTTGCGCTGCACCGACCCCTTGGCGGAGTGGGAGTAGCCGGGCTTCACCAGTTCGCTGGAGGCGACCACGGTGGTGAGGATCTGCTTGTCGACGCCTTCGGTGCGCTCGTCGTCCAGCTCCAGGATGGCGCTGTGCACGCCGGTGGAGCCGGCCTTGGCCTGCACCTTCACCGTGACCGGCCGGTTCAGCGGCAGGTCCACCTCGTCGTCGCCGACGATGCGGAACGTGCCGTCGTTGTTGCGCAGGTCCAGCTCGTGCTCGATCGGCCGGTTCGGGCCGCTCGTGCGCGTGATGGTGACGTCGTACGTCCTGCGCTGGCCGGGCTTCAGCCCGCCGTCGCGGTCGTAGACGCCGGCGCCGAAGCCCGCCTCCGGCTTCAGCAGGTGGTCGAGCGCGGTGTCGACCGGTGCCTTCACTGTGTACGAGTGGGCGGTGGCGCCGTCCCGGATGGACTCCCACGCCTCCTCGACGTCGATCAGGCCCGCGCCCTGCTCGTGTGCCTTCACCCCGGCGATCCGCTTGGCGGTGCTGGTCAGCGCGGTCCGCAGGGTGAGCGGGGAGAGTTCCAGGCGACGCTGCTTGGCGGCGGAGATGAGCAGCGCGCTGGCGCCCGTCGCCTGCGGCGCGGACATCGAGGTGCCGTTCAGCATGCCGTAGCCCGCAGGCAGGCTGTAGCCGGCCTCGGGCACCGGGGCGCCCGCCTGCCAGGTCGGGATCGTGTTGACCGACGCGCCGGGTGCGGTGATCGTCGGCGTGAAGCCGCCGTTCTCCGTCGGGCCGCGGGAGGAGAAGTTGAACATGTTGTACCGCTTCGCGACCTGCGAGCCGTAGTTGGCGGCCCAGGTGCTGCGGGAGACGGCCGCGCCGACCGAGACGACCTTGTTGGCCAGGGCCGGGTCGCCGATCGTGTTGACGCCGGGGCCCGAGTTGCCGGCCGAGATGACCAGCTGGACGCCGTAGGTGTCGATCAGGCGGTTGTAGAGCAGGGCGCGCGCGTTGTCGGCGTCGTCGCCGCGCTCGCTGTCGTCGTAGTTCAGCGCGGGCAGACCGCCGATGGACATGTTGACGATGTCCACACCGCGGTTGACGACCAGGTCCCGCATGCCCTCGAGCAGCGCGATGTTGGTGCAGCCGCCGCTCCAGGTGCAGGCGCGCGACGAGACCAGCTTGGCGCCGGGCGCCGCACCGCTCATCCGGCCGCCGAAGAGGCCGTTGGCGGCGGCGATACCGGCCACATGGGTGCCGTGCGAGCCCTCGACGACGCCGATGTTGACGTAGTCGGAGAACTTCCCGGCCTCGAACTCGACGTCCTTGCGGATCTCCACCACGAACGGGATGCGCTCGGCGATCTCGGTGGCGGGGTCGTCGGTGCCGAAGTAGCCGAACCGGTGGCCGTCCTTGTACGGCTTCATCGCGACTTCGTCGGTGAAGTCGGCGTCGTCGTCCAGGTCCACGCGGACCGTACCGGCGGCGGCGTCGTACAGGACGCCCCACTTGTCGGTGGTGTCGCCGTCGCGGTTCAGGTCCCCGGCCATGTCGCCGCCGAGGGTGGCCCGCTCCTCGAAGACGCTGAACCGGTGCTCGCCGGCCGGCGCCTTCCAGCTGCGGTCGCCCACGGTGAACACGGGACCGGTCACGCCGGTGTCCATCCGCCGCCAGGTGCCGTCGCCGTCCGTGGCCGGGTCGGTCGCGGTCACCCAGTCGACGATCTTGCGCTCGCCGGTGGTGGTCTTCTGCAGGGCCGGGTGGCCGAGGTCGATCCCGGAGTCGAGGATGCCGATGGTCACACCGCGGCCGTCGGCCCGCGGGTGGTCCTCGACGAACTCCACGGCACCCGTCTCGTGGGACGGGTTGTACGGGTTCTTCGCCTTGGTCTTCCTGCCCGGCCCCGGGTAGGCGGCCGATGCCGAGGCGGCGGAAGCGGTACCCCTGGCGCCCGCGTCCGGCCTCGGATCGTCCAGCCTGATCTCGCGCTGGAGGTCCATCCCCTGGACCGTGTCGAGTTCACCGGCCTTGCCGAGGGCGCTCTTCGCCCTGCCGGTGGGGAGCGTGGCCCGCACGTAGCCGAGCTTGTCGTCCCGCTGGCCGACGACGGCGCCGGCGACGGCGCCCAGCTGACCGGCGACCTGCCCGGTCTGGCCGGGAACGGTGGCGACCATCACGGTGACGGTCTTCTGGCCCTTCGCCTCGGCTTCGGCGAGGAGCCGGGCATCGGCCTCGCCGAGCTTGTCGGCGGGCGGCTCGGCGCTCTTGACCGGGCCGCGGGCCGGAGGATCGTCCACCGAGGTGGCCGCGAAGGCGGGGGCGGCGCCGGTGGCCACCAGCGCGGCCACGAGGCCTGCGGCGGCGGCGACCCGTGCCACACGTCTGGGCCCGGGTATGGAGCCCTGGGACTCGAGGGTTGTCATCAGCATCCCTGTTTTGTGAAAGAGGGGTCCGGTATCCGGTACCGGATGACCGCTCAGCCTTTCGCAAGTGACACAGGTTTGTGGAGAGTTGACGGAGGCGGGATACGGTCCTGGCGGACATCCGCCAGTGGCGGAACGCGCCCCACGGGATGCAAACAGGCGGATATCCGGTCGTTCGCGCGCGCCGGGCCGTTCGGCAGCGGACGACGATCCGTGCCGTTCGGAGGATCCGGCGCCGGAAGGCGCCCACGTTGGAGCGGTGCGCTCCGGGACCGGCGGTCAACCGGCGCGCGTTGCCGCACCGCCCGAATGCGCCCGGTGGGAGGACGCCCCCCCGCCTCGCGATCCACCGCGTCCGACGCCGCGCGCTGATCCACCGCGGACGACGGGACGGCCCTCAGCGGGGGAGGACGACGACATACGGCGCCGGCTCCCGGTCCGGGGAGGCCAGCAGGGCCGTACGCAGCACCATCGCCTGCTGCACCGGGGCGTCCCGCAGACTCGTCGGCGCGATCTGGACGACCGTGATCCCGAGACGCTCCAACTGCTCGTGCCGGCGGCCGGACGCCGGCCACCCCGGGTCCGCGTCCGGCCCGTGGTGGGCGGCCGCGGAGCGCGGCGCGCGGGTGCCGAGTTCGACGGCGACGGCCTCGTCGGGCCAGTAGGCGTCGACACCGCCCAGATGCGGCCCGCCGGGCAGGCGCAGATCGACGTTCCACACCGGCTCGGGAACCCCGTACATCCGCACCAGGTCGTAGAGGCGCCCCTCGGCGACCGCACGGCCCTCGGCGAGCAGGCGGTCGACGGCGTCCACCACATGAGGGCGGGACAGCAGCCGGGCACGCGTCAACTCCGCCACCACGGCGCCGGGTTCGCAGTGGCCGGCGCGCACGGCCTCGATCAGCAGCCGGCGCACCGGCGCCGGGTCGCTCAGCCGGGCGACGGCGTCGGCCAGCGCGCGCGCCGCGGGGGCGACGGGCAGTCCCGTCACCACCTCCGGCCCCGGCAGCGCCTGAGTGCGGATCAGCCTGGCGCAGCCCACCGAGCGCAGCCGCCGGGTGTGCGGCACCAGCACGTCGATCCGCTCCAGCGCCGTCGGGGAAGGCGCGGAGGCGAACCGGTGGAGCGCGAGCGCCGCCGGCCCCGTCACCACGGCCTCGCTCCTGCCGGGGCGGCCGGCGTACGTCACCGCGGCGTGCAGCCGCTCCTCACCGGTGGGCGTTCCGGGGTGCAGCAGGAACACACCGGGCAGGATCTGCTGCCAGGGGCCGCCGGGGCCGCACCGTTCGGCCGTGTGCCCGGCGGTCACGCCCCGGGCTCGCAGCTGCGCGGCCGACAGCACGCGCCGCCGTACGTCGGAGAGGTCGCTCAACGGGCGGGGGGAGAGAGGGGTGTTGTGGTTCATGCCCCGCCGATTCCCGCGCGGCGGCAGGCTCCTAACCGCTGTTACACGGTCGTCGACGATTCAGGACATCCCCGTCCTAAAGTACGGCAGTTCGATGGCCGATCGGTTCTGCCGCGCACGGCGCTCCCCGCCGGGCCCGGGAGCACCGCCGACGCGGAGCGGAACCGGGCGGGGAGCGGAACCGGGCCCGGTCGCACCGCCGACGCGGAGCGGGCCGTCAGCCGGCCGCCGCGTCGCAGGACTGGGCCCGCAGGGCGCGGGCGAGGTCGTCCCGGGACTCGAGCACCAGCCGGCGCAGCGCCCCGGGCGCGTCGGGGTGGGAGCCGAGCCACGCGTCCGTCGCCCGCAGTGTGGCCGCGTCGTCCTGGAGCGCGGGGAACAGACCGCGGACCACGTCCATGCCGATCTGGATCGACCGCTCCGCCCAGACCCGTTCGATCACCGCGAAGTACTTCTCGGCGTAGGGCGCGAGCAGCTCCCGCTGCGACGCCTGGGTGAAGCCCGAAATGGTGGCTTCCACCAGCGCGTTCGACAGCGCGTCCGACTTGACGACCTGCGCCCACGCCTGGTCCTTGACCGCCGCGGAGGGCCGGGCGGCCAGGCAGCGCACCTGGTGGCGCCTGCCGGACGCGGTGTCGTCGCGCGCCAGCTCCGCGCCGATCGCCGGCTCGCCGGCCACCCCGTGCGAGGCGAGCGGCTCCAGGAACGCCCACCGCAGCTCCTGGTCGACCTCCAGCCCGTCGATCTGGGCGGTGCCGTCCAGCAGCCCCTGGAGCAGCCGGAGATCCGCGTCGCCGGCCGCCACGGACGCGAAGAACCGCGCCCAGGTCAGCTGGTGCTGGCTGCCGGGCTCCGCGAGCCGCAGCTCCCGCAGCGCCCCCTCCGACAGCCGCCGGCCGCCTTCCGGGCGCCACTCGGGCGCCGCGTAGTGGACGAGTGCGGTGCGCGCCCACGCGAGCACCGTCTGCAGCACGCCGATGTCCGACTCCCGTCCGGCGAAGTCCAGGACGAGCCCGGCGAAGTCCCGGGCCGGCATCAGGGCGTCGCGCGTCAGGTTCCACAGCGCCGACCAGCACACCGCCCGCGCCAGCGGGTCCACCACCGATCCGAGGTGGCTCCGCAGCGTGTCCAGCGACCCCTCGTCGAAGCGGACCTTGCAGTAGGTGAGGTCGTCGTCGTTGACGAGCACCATCGCCGGGCGCTCCCGGCCCGCCAGCTCCGCCACGACCGTCCGGGTCCCGGTGACGTCCACCTCGGCCCGTGCGTAGCGCACCAGCTCCGCTCCCTCGTGCCGGTAGAGGCCGACGGCCACCCGGTGGGGCCGCGGGGCCGACGGGGCTGCCGCACCGGGCCCGGCGCCGCCGTCCTGCACGACCGCCAGCTCGGTGATCCGGTCGCCCGCGTCACAGGTGAGCTGCGGCGTCAGCGTGTTGACGCCGGAGGTCTCCAGCCACGACCGCGACCAGGCCCTCATGTCCCGCCCCGAGGTCTCCTCCAGTACCGCCAGCAGGTCGTCGAGGCGGGTGTTGCCGTAGGCGTGGCGCTTGAAGTAGCGCCGCGCGCCCTCCATGAACGCCTCGGGCCCCGCGTACGCCACGAGCTGCTTCAGGACCGAGGCGCCCTTGGCGTAGGTGATCCCGTCGAAGTTGAGCTTGGCGTCCTCCAGGTCGTGGATGTCCGCGGTGACGGGGTGTGTGGAGGGCAGCTGGTCGGCCCGGTACGCCCAGGCCTTGCGGTTGTTGGCGAACGTCACCCAGCCGTTCCGGAAGCGGGTCGCCTCGACCAGCGAGAGCGAACCCATGAAGTCGGCGAAGGACTCCTTCAGCCAGAGGTCGTCCCACCACCGCATGGTGACCAGGTCGCCGAACCACATGTGCGCCATCTCGTGCAGGATGACGTTCGCCCGGCGCTCGAACGACGCCTGCGTCACCCTGCCCCGGAAGACGAACTCCTCCCGGAAGGTCACACAGCCCGGGTTCTCCATCGCGCCGAGGTTGTACTCGGGCACGAACGCCTGGTCGTACTTCCCGAAGGGGTACGGGTAGTCGAAGTTGTCGTGGAAGAAGTCCAGGCCCTGCTTGGTGACGAGGAAGACGTCGTCCGCGTCGAAGTGCTTGGCCAGCCCCTTGCGGCACATGGCGCCGAGCGGGATCTCCAGTGTCCGCCCGTCGCCGAGGTCGCGGGTGTAGAGGTCGCTCTCGCTGTGGTACGGGCCGGCCACGACGGCCGTGATGTACGTGGAGATCGGCTTGGTCTCGGCGAAGCGCCAGGTCCCGCCCTCGCGCGACTCCACCGCGGCGTTGCTCCAGACCGTCCAGTCCTCGGGCGCGGCCACCTCGAAGCGGAAGGGGGCCTTCAGGTCCGGCTGCTCGAAGTCGGCGAAGACCCGCCGGGCGTCGGCGGGTTCGTACTGCGTGTACAGGTAGACCTCGCCGTCCTCGGGGTCGACGAAGCGGTGCATGCCCTCCCCGGTCCTGCTGTACGCACACTGCGCGTCCACCACCAGGACGTTCTCATCCCGCAGACCGCTCAGCGCGATCCGGGAGCCGTCGAAGACCTCGGCCGGGTCGAGCGCACGGCCGTTGAGGGTCACCGCGTTCACCGAGGGGGCGACGAGATCGGCGAAGGTGCCGTCGCCCTCGCCGGTGCGGCGGAACCTGATCGTGGTGACCGAACGGAACGTCCGCGGCCGCGCCTCCTCGCTCTCCGCGGTCGCGGACCGCAGGTCGAGGAAGACCTCGTATCCGTCGACCGACAGCAGCTCGGCCCGGGCGCGGGCCTCGTCGCGGGACAGGTTCTCTCCGGGCACGTCCACTCCTCCGTGTCTCGTTCGGGCAGGACCGATCCTCGCACGCGCCCGTGGGCGGCGTGATCGGGGAATGCGGCCGGTGGACTCCGGTGTTGCCGCGAGGGGGAGCGACCCCGCCACGAACACGAGGAGTGACATGTCCGACAGCACCAGGACCCCCGCCGACTTCTGGTTCGACCCGCTGTGCCCGTGGGCCTGGATGACCTCCCGCTGGATGCTCGAGGTGGAGAAGGTGCGGCCGGTGGAGGTGCGCTGGCACGTCATGAGCCTGGCGGTGCTGAACGAGGACAGGCTGGACGAGCTCCCCGAGGAGTACCGCCGGGCCATGGAGGGCGCCTGGGGCCCGGTACGCGTGGTGACCGCCGCCCAGCAGAAGTACGGCGACGAGGTCGTCGGCCCCCTCTACACCGCTCTCGGCACCCGTATCCACGACGAGGGCCGCGGCATCACGCCCGAGGTGGTCCTGGAGGCTCTTGACGCGGTGGGCCTGCCGGCCGCGCTCGCGGACCACGCCGAATCGGACACCTACGACGCCGAGCTGCGCGCCTCCCACGGCGAGGGGATCGCCAAGGTCGGCCAGGACGTCGGCACGCCGGTCATCGCGGTGCCCGGCGAGGACGGGCGGCAGATCGCGTTCTTCGGCCCGGTCGTCACCCCGGCACCCAAGGGTGAGGAGGCCGCCCGGCTCTGGGACGGCACGCTGATGGTGGCGTCGATTCCGGGCTTCTACGAGATCAAGCGCACCCGGACGAAGGGCCCTGACTTCTCCTGACGCCCTGCGGCGTGTCCCGACCGGGGCGGGGCGCGCAGAGGACCCCCGCGCGCCACGCCCCGGAGCCCTGTCCGGGAGGTGCCCGACTCGCGGGGGCCCTCTTCCCTTTCTTTCCGCCTGCCGGTGAAGGGTGAGAAGACGATCACGGGCAGGGCGGCCTACGGCCGGGACGGGGCCCGGGTCACGGGGTGATCAGCGGGGTGCGGTCCTTGGCGTCGGCGTAGCGCCGCGCCACGTCCTGCCAGTTGACGACGCCCCACATGGCGTCGATGAAGTCCACCTTCTGGTTCTTGTACTGCAGGTAGAAGGCATGCTCCCAGGCGTCGAAGACCAGGATCGGCACCGAGCCCTGCCCGACGTTGCCCTGGTGGTCGTAGACCTGCTCGACGATCAACCGGCCGCTGACCGGCTCGTAGGCGAGCACGCCCCATCCTGAGCCCTGGGTGGTGGCGGCGGCCTTCGACAGCTGGGTCCGGAACTTCGCGAAGGAGCCGAAGGAGCCGGTGATCGCGTCCGCCAGCTCGCCCACGCCGTCCGCCGCGAGCGGCTCACCGCCGCCGCCCTCCTTGGGGGCGGCCATGTTGTGCCAGTAGATGCTGTGCAGGATGTGGCCGGAGAGATGGAACGCGAGGTTCTTCTCCAGGCCGTTGATCGAGCCCCAGGCATCACCGTCCCGAGCCTCGGCGAGCTGCTCGAGGGTGTCGTTGGCGCCCTTGACGTACGCGGCGTGGTGCTTGTCGTGGTGCAGCTCGATGATCAGCGGGTTGATCACCGGCTCCAGCGCCGCGTAGTCGTACGGAAGTTCAGGGAGCGTGTAAGTGGCCATGTCCGAGCCCTCCGGCTGCTTATTGCAAACTCTTCGCAGGTGCAGACTAGCAGCAGGAGGGTGCGGAGCCTGATCAGTCCTCTCGGCCGGCGCGACGCCGCGCCCGTGCGTCGCGGGCGTTCGAGGAGAGGACGGGGGAGCCGGTGACGGCGGCGTCGGTGATGGCGGCGTCGGCGATGGCGGTCTCGGCGCCGGGACCGAAGCGCCGGCCGTACTCCGCGAAGGCGGTGCCGGAGGCGGCCGGGCCGGAACCCGGCGCGGTTCGGCGGGCGGGTCCCGGTTGCTCTCGCGGCGCGAGGGCCGTCGGGCGCCGTGTGCACCGCAGCCGCATGCTTCGCCCCCATGTGCATCGCCGTCGCATGCACCGCCGCCGTGTGCATTGCCTCCATGTGCACCGCCGTCGCATGCATCGCCGCCGTGTGCATCGTCGCCGCATGCTCCGGGCACGCCGGGACCCCCGGGCCTCGTGTGCCCGGGGGTCCTGTGCCGCGATGGCGCCCCGCTCAGTCCGCGGCGGCCCCCGCCGGTGCCGACTCCCGCTCGGCGCTTGCCTCCGACCCTCCGCCCGCGCGCCCGGACTTGCGCCTGCGCTGAAGCACGGCGCCCGACGCCGCCAGCACCAGGGTCATCGCCCCGGTCGCCATCAGCTGGTCACGGGTGCCGGGTTCGCGCAGCATCAGGACGAAGACGGCGAGCATGCCCGCGATGGCGACCCAGGTCAGCGCCGGGAACAGCCACATCCGCACCACGAGCTTCTCCGGGGCCTCCCGCTCCGTGCGGCGCCGCAGGACCAGCTGCGAGACCGCGATGAACAGCCAGACGACCAGGATGACCGCGCCGATCATCTTCAGCAGCCACGGGAAGACGTCGTCCGGCCGCCAGTAGCTGAGCAGCACGCACAGGAAGCCGAAGGCGGAGGAGGACAGCACCGCGATCCGGGGCACCCCGCCCGAGACCCTGCCGACGGCCGCGGGGCCCTGGCCCCGGGCGACCAGGGAGAACGCCATCCGGGAGGCGCCGTAGATGTTGGCGTTCATCGCGGACAGCAACGCCACCAGTACGACGATCTGCATCACCAGGCCGGCGCCCGGGATGCCCAGGTGGCTCAGCGCGGTGACGTAGGGGCCCTTGTCGGGGTCGGCGACGTCCGGATCGTCCCACGGCACCAGCGTGACGATCACCGCCATCGAGCCGATGTAGAACAGCGCGATGCGCCACATCGCGGTGCGCACGGCCTTGGCGACGCCCTGGACCGGGTGCTCGGACTCGGCCGCCGCGATGGTGACCGTCTCCAGGCCGCCGTACGCGAAGATCGACGCGAGCAGGCCGATGACCAGTCCCTCCGCCCCGTTCGGCAGGAACCCCCCGCCGCCGGTGAGGTTGGCGGTGCCGGGCGCGTCCGTCCCCGGCAGCACCCCGAGGATGGCCAGGCCCCCGAGGACGAGGAACAGCGCGATCGCGCCGACCTTGAGCGCGGCGAACCAGAACTCGAACTCACCGAAGTTGCGCACCGCGGCCAGGTTGGTGACGCAGAACGCCAGCATGAACAGCGCGACCCAGGCCCACTCCGGGGTGCCGGGCAGCCAGCCGCTGACGATCTTCGCCGCGCCGATGCCCTCCAGGCCGACGGCGACGGACAGCAGCACCCAGAAGGACCAGCCCGCGGTGAAGCCCGCCCACGGGCCGAGCGCCCGCTCGGCGTGCACGGAGAAGGAACCGGAGGCCGGGTTCGCCGCGGACATCTCGCCGAGCATGCGCATCACGAGCATGACGAGCAGGCCGGACACCGCGTAGGCGATGACGATGGACGGGCCGGCGGCGGCGATACCGGCGCCGGAGCCGACGAAGAGGCCGGCGCCGATCACGCCGCCGAGGGCGATCATCGACAGATGGCGCTGCTTGAGGCCGTGGGCGAGGGGTGAGCCGGTTCGGGTGCCGACGGGCGCGGGTGCCGGGGTCCGGGACATGGGAGTGCCTGTTCATGAGCGGATGGAGCGGTCGACAGTCTGGAGGGCCCACCGCTCACTGAGCACCGGTGCCCGCTATACGGACAGAATGCTTACACAATGTGAAGAACCGGTGCCTCTTCCGGCGCGCTGCCGCCGGGCGGGCGGACCAGCGGACCGCCCGCCCGGCGGCAGCACACGGCACCCGGCGGTCGCGCGCACCGGGCGCGACCAAGCCGGCGCGCCGCGCGGCTGCCTGGGATCCGCCGCCACCGCCACCCCGCCGCCACCGCCCGCGACGTCCACTGTCGGCCGGGGCCGGGGCCGGGGCAGGGGCAGGGGCCGGGGCCGGGGCAGGGGCAGGGGCAGAGGCAGAGGCAGGGACAGGGGCCGGCATCGGCGGCGCCCCCGCGGCCGCCATCGCACCCGGTGCCGGGCGGTGCGGCGGATGTGCGCCTTCGGCATCCCCGGCGATGCCGGGAATTGGTGAGAACCTACAGTCCCTCCGGGGTTGGACCCTTGTCATCGGAACCGGGCTGATCAGTCACCACCTCCGTGACGAGCATCACGCACCCGCGATGCTTGCCCAGATCGATTTGTGCGAACCCAACCATGGGGTCGATCGCTGCTTTGTCATCGACTGACGGTGATCGACCGTTCACTTCTGGGCTAGCGTCGCCATGTCCACAACGACGTCATCACCGCCCTCGCACCCGGAGTCCCCATGAGCACTGCTGCCGCTTCCGCCCCTCGCCGGGGGCTGGTCCTCGCCGATCTGCTGCCCGCCTCGCGCGCCAAGTCCGCGGTGGACGCGGCCCTTGTCGTGGGAGGTGCCGCGCTCACCGGCGTCGCCGCGCAGATCTCCGTGGTGGTGCCGGGCTCCCCGGTCCCGGTCACCGGCCAGACCTTCGCCGCCCTCCTCGTCGGCACCGCGCTCGGCGCGCGACGCGGTTTCCTCTCCCTCGCGCTGTACGCCCTCGCCGGAATGGCCGGCATGCCGTGGTTCGCCGAGGCATCCTCCGGCTGGGCCATGCCGTCCCTCGGCTACATCCTCGGCATGCTGGTCGCCGCCACCGCCGTCGGCGCCCTCGCCCGGCGCGGCGCGGACCGCTCCGTCCTGCGCACCGCCGGTGCGATGGTCCTCGGCTCCGCGATCATCTACGCGATCGGTGTGCCGTACCTGGCGCTCGCCACCGGAATGACGCTGCCGCAGGCCGTGGCGGCCGGCCTCGTGCCCTTCCTGATCGGCGACGCGCTCAAGGCCGCGCTCGCCATGGGCGCGCTGCCCGCCGCCTGGAAGCTCGCCGACCGCCGCGGCTGAACGCTCGGCGGCCGGGACCGAGCGGCCGCGCCTCCCCCGGGGGAGCCGTCCCACCGCGGTGGGGCCCGCCGGGCGCGCCGTCCCGCGGACCTCACCGCGGCGGGCCTGCCGGAGGGAGGCCCCCGGTGGCCTGCCGGGCGGTGGACGCCGCCGTACCCCGCTGCCGTCTTCCCGGCATCCCGCGTGCCACACTCGGACCATGCGCGTCTACCTCGGCTCCGACCATGCCGGCTTCGAACTCAAGAACCATCTCGTCGAGTGGCTCAGGGCCCATGGCCACGAGCCCGTCGACTGCGGTCCCCACATCTACGACGCCCAGGACGACTACCCGCCGTTCTGCCTGCGCGCCGCCGAGCGGACGGCCGCGGACCCGGACGGCCTCGGCATCGTGATCGGCGGCTCCGGCAACGGCGAGCAGATCGCCGCCAACAAGGTCAGGGGCGTCCGCGCGGCGCTGGCCTGGAGCGTGCAGACCGCGGTCCTCGGCCGGGAGCACAACAACGCCAACGTCGTCGCCGTCGGCGCCCGGATGCACACGACCGACGAGGCCACCACCTTCGTCGAGGTCTTCCTCAAGACCCCGTACTCCGGCGAGGAGCGCCACACCCGCCGCATCGAGATGCTCGAGCGGTACGAGACCACCGGTGAGCTGCCCCCCGTCCCGGCGCACCACCCGCAGGAGCCGACCGCCTGATGCCCGAAGGGCACACCATCCACCGGCTGGCCGCCGACTACCGGGAGCGGTTCGGCGGCCGGCCCGTGCGGGTCACCAGTCCGCAGGGCAGGTTCGCCGACTCGGCGGCGCTGCTGGACGGCTCTGTGCTGGAGCGTACCGAGGCCCACGGCAAGCACCTCTTCCTCGGCTTCGGCGGCTTCGGCGGCCGCGGCGGCGGTGAGTGGGTCCATATCCACCTCGGCCTGTTCGGCACGGTGGACTTCGGCGAGGCGCCGGCCCCGCCGCCCGTCGGCACCGTGCGGCTCCGGCTCGCGGACTCCGGGTCGTACGTCGACCTGCGCGGCCCCACGGCCTGCGCCCTGATCACGGACGGCGAGAAGGCGGCGGTACACGCGCGGCTCGGTCCCGACCCGCTCCGCCCGGACGACGGCCCCGACCGGGCCTGGGCCAGGGTCTCCCGCTCCCGGACGGCGATCGCCGCCCTCCTGATGGACCAGAAGGTCGTCGCCGGCGTCGGGAACGTCTATCGCGCTGAAGTCCTCTTCCGGCACGGCATCGACCCGTACCGCGCGGGCAGGGACCTCACCGAGCGCGAGTGGCGGGCCCTCTGGGCCGACCTGGCCGCCCTCATGAGGGAGGGCGTACGGCACAACCGCATCGACACCGTCCGGCCCGAGCACACACCGGACGCGATGGGCCGGGCACCGCGCGTCGACGACCACGGCGGCGAGGTCTACGTCTACCGCCGGGCGCGGCTGCCGTGCCACATCTGCGGCGGCGAGATCCGCACCGCCGCTCTCGCCGCCCGCAACCTCTTCTGGTGCGCGGGCTGCCAGCCCGCCTGACACCCGGCCCGGGGCCGCGGTGGCCGCGGACCACGCCGCCACCACCGCCATCGGCACCACCGCCCCGTTCCCCGCCGTTCCCCGCCGGTCCCGGTGCCGGTGCCGGTGCCGGTGCCGGTTCCGGTGCCCGGGTCGGTCCCACCCGGCGTCGGAACGGCTCAGAAGCCGTGCGGGAGCCAGGGCGCCACGTCCGAGGCGAAGGCCGTCGACGCCTCCGCCAGCGCACCACCGCGCAGTTCGCGCACCCGGCCCGCACCCGCCAGGGACGACAGCGTCACCCCGCCGAGGAACGCGGCACCCAGGTCCCGTACGTTCAGGGCCAGATCGGCGGCACCGGACGTGCGCTCGCACGACGCGCCCTTGGCATCCCCCGAGAGCCGCCAACGGCCCTCGTTCCAGGGGCAGAACGGGTCCCGCACCTCGAACACGACGTCCACGGGCGCCCGGTACGTCCTCGCCCCCAGCGCCTCGCCCACATCGACCAGCCGCACATGCAGCGAATCCCGCACCCGCACACCGCAGCGCCGGACGTCGGTGACGAGATGCAGCAGCGGGTCGTCAACCGGCCGGTTGCGGACCCGGATCCGCGACGTCAGGTCGATACCGAAGAGGAACCGCCACAGCGCCGCGTACGCCACCGGGTCCAGAGCCTCCACGTCCCGCAGCAGGATCGAGCCGTTGGGCCCGCACGCCTCCCACTCCGGCTTGTTGTGGAAGCGGACGTAGCCCACCACCTCGCCGTCCCGCTCGGCGAGGACGCACTGAGCCGCCGAGGCGCCCTCGCGGTCCGCGGGCGGGTCGAGCAGCGGCAGCCGCTCCCAGCCGGGTGCGCGCGCGAGCATCCCGGGCCGTGAGCCGAGCCCGCTCCGGTACACCGCCTCGCACGCCCCGGCCGACTCCCCGAGCGGAGCGAACCGCAGCCGCACCCCGTCCGTCCCGGGCGGCGCGGTGATCCCCCCGCGGACGGTGTCGATGTCCATCACCAGCTGGTAGGTCGCGACGCCGTACCCGAACCGGCCGTAGATCTCCGGCTCAGAGGCCGTCAGCAGGGCCAGCGGCTCACCCAGCGCACGGACGTCGTCCAACTGGCGCCGCATCATCGACGTGAGCACGCCGCGCCGCCGGTGGGTCGCGGCCACGCTCACCATGGTGACCCCGGCCGCGGGCACGAACGAACCGCCCGGAACCGACACCCTGAAGGAGTGGGCCCCGGCCGTGCCGACGCACTCGCCGCCCTCCCACGCGCCGATCGACCGCCCGTACTCCGTGAGTTCGCTCCACAGCGCGCGCTCCTCCGGGGACTCCGGGAGGCCGCCGAAGGCGATCTCAAGCCCCCCGTACCACTGGTCCCACTCCTCGCGACGGAGTACCCGCAGTTCAGTCGTCATGCGCCATGACTACCAGCGCCCGCGTCCCGTCGCGACCCGATTTCGAACGCAATGTCATGGGGTCCCCCTCCACGGCGGGCGAGGGTGTGGATAGGGTCGCCGACGATGGCACGTGGCACAGCGGACTCGTACACGGCCCGGATGCGGAAGGCGACGCACCGGGCCCGCACGGCGCTGCGCAAGTCCGGGGTCGACTACTTCCGCGGTGACGGCTCCGACTGGATCGCGCTGGCCGGACTGCTGCTGACCGTCCCGGCGATCGCCTGGGGCACCATCCTGACGCCGGTGTGGTGTGCCCCGGCCGCCCTCGTGCTGCCGATCGTCGCGGGCGGGCTGCTGCTGCGCCCCGCGAGTCTGCTCGGTCTCTACGCGGCCGCGGCCCTCGCGCTGATCGTCGAGTCGCTGGTGCTCGGCCCGTACACCGAGGGCCCGGCCCGGGTCACCCCGGGGACGGTGCTGGTGGTGGCGGCCTGCGGACTCTTCGGGCTGCTCATCGCCCAGTTCCGGGCCCGGGTCGGGGTGCCCTGGCGGCGCGGCGGGACCATGCTCTTCGACCTGCGCGAACGGATCCGGGTGCAGAGCGCCCTGCCGCGGCTGCCGCAGGGCTGGCACCGCGAGATGGCGCTGCGCCCGGCCGGCGGCCAGTCGTTCTCCGGGGACTTCGTCGTCGCGGCCCGCACCAACGGCGGCCGCACCCTGGAGGTCGTCCTCACCGACGTCTCCGGCAAGGGCATGGACGCCGCGTCCCGCGCCCTGCTGCTCTCCGGCGCCTTCGGCGGCCTCCTCGGGTCCCTTCCCCCGCACGGCTTCCTCCCCGCGGCCAACGGCTATCTGCTGCGCCAGGACTGGGACGAGGGCTTCGCCACCTCCGTCCATCTCGTGCTCGACCTGGACTCCGGCGACTACGAGATGCTCTCCGCCGGGCACCTGCCCGCGCTCCAGCTCCAGGCCGGCACCGGCCGTTGGGAGGAGAAGGCCGCGGAGGGCCCGCTGCTCGGGGTGTACGAGGGCGCGCAGTTCGACCCGGTCAAGGGCACTCTGCGCCCCGGGGACGTGCTGATGCTCTTCACCGACGGCCTCGTCGAGGCGAACGACAGGGACATCGCCGAGGGCATGGACCGGCTCACCGGTGAGGCCGACCGCTATGTGGGGACGGGCTTCGAGGGGGCCGCCTGGCACCTCATCGAGGCCGTGGCCAAGGACGTCAACGACGACCGGGCGCTGCTGCTGATCCGCAGGCAGCCGTGACGGCTGCGCGGGCGGCCCGGCGCCCGTAGGGTCCCACGCATGCCGAATTTCACGGTCGACCAGGTCGAGGCGATCGCCCGGGAAGCCCACGCGCACCAGACGGACAAGGCGGGCCGGCCCTACGCCGAGCACCTCCGGGCGGTGGCCGACGGGGTGAGGGATCGGGGCGGCACCGGCGAGCAGATCGCCGCCGCCTGGCTGCACGACGCGGTCGAGGACGGCGTGCTGTCGCGGGAGTGGCTCGCCGCCGCCGAACTCCCCCGGCGGGTCAAGGAACTGGTGGACGCGATGACCAGGCGGCCCGGGGAGGACGCCGAGTCGTACGCGCGGCGGATCCTCGCCACTCCGGGCGCGCGTCTCGTCAAGGAGGCGGACCTCGCACACAACGCGGATCCGGACCGGCTCGCCCTGCTCGACGAGCCGACCCGGACCCGGCTCAGCGCGAAGTACGCGACGATGCGTCGGCTGCTCGGCCTGACAGCCGGGTGACGTCCTGCCGGAACGCCCACGAGAGTTCCGGCTCGGTCGCGAACCGCAGTACGCGCCGCACCGGCGGGGTGCAGAGCAGTGTCACGGCCGCCGCGGCGGCGAGGGTGACCGCGACCAGCCCGGCGGGCTCCGCCAGCCACGGGTACCGCGCCACCACCCCCAGGTAGTCGAGGGACTTCACGAGGAAGCCGTGCAGCAGGTAGCCGCAGATGGTGCCCGCGCCGAGCACGGTGAACCACGTTCTGCGACGCGGCACCCAGGCGAGGAAGGCGGCCGCCAGCACCACCGCGCAGCCGAACAGGGCGAGGGTCACCAGCGGGCCCGCCCACCACGGCGCGTCCAGTTCCACGGCGCTGGTGGAGCGGTAGAACCAGCCCATGCGCACGTCCGGCGCCACCCAGTAGGCGGCCACCGCGGCGCCCGCGAGCACCGGCAGCGCCAGCAGCCTGACCTCCCGGCGCCGCAGCATCTGGAAGTGCTCCGGCCGCATCGACAGGCCCAGCACGAAGAACGGCAGGAACTGCAGGATGCGCTGGAGGTCGAGGCTCTGGCCCATGCCGGGGGTGAGCGTGCCGAGCGCCGCGAGGCCGAGGGCGACGGCCAGCGGCCATTTCACCGATCGCCACAGAGGTGTCGAGAGCCGCCACACGAACAGCGCGATCAGAAACCAGGTCAGATAGATCGGGTCGTTCATGCTGAACGGGTAGTCGGGGTCGTCGTCGGCCCACCGCTTGAACAGCGTGTACGCGATCTCGAAGACCACGTACGGCACGACGACCCCGCTCACCAGCCGCTTCAGCTGGTCGGGCCGGGCCTGGAAACTGCGCGAGAAGTAGCCGGAGATGATGATGAACGCCGGCATGTGGAAGGCGTAGACGAACATGTACGCCGCCCTCGTGGCGCGGCTGCCCTCCATCACCGGCTCCCACGCGTGCGCCACCGCCACCAGCACGATGGCGAGGTACTTGGCGTTGTCGAAGTAGGCGTCGCGTCTCTTGGCAGGCGGTGCCTGGGGTGCCTCCCGCGCCGCGGTCGCGGGCGCCTCCTGAGGCACCGGCGCCGACACCGGTGGCGCGGGCGGTGCGGGTTCGGCCGTCGCTGTCCTCCCGGGGAGGGGCTCCGGCTCGCGGGAGGCGCCGGTGACGCGATCCTTCTGCAATCCATTCGGAGCGTGGAACATTTGAAGCACCCTAACCGGATGCCGGGGAATTCGTAAAACCCGCCGGAAGATCTTCTGCATTCAGCGCCGCTGTCGCTGCGAAACATCCCGTATGCCCCAATTAATCCTGCTTAAACGGTGCGAAACGGTGAACGCCGAGGCATCGGAGAATTTCCTTACCGGCGTTTTATGAATTCCCTGTGACCTGCATGTGTGCATTTCGCACCACCGGGTGGCGGAGGGTGGTGGCGCCCCGCGGGCCCGTCCGCCGGTGCGGCGCGATGTGATCCGGTCCATTTGCTGACGATCTGTCAGGCCGTCACCTCGGCCCGGGTCTTGGTGGCACCATGGGTGGGGACGGGGGTGTGCCGGGCCGCACGCCCCCCGGCGGGCAAGGCGGACCGAGCGAGGGTGTGATCAGTTGTGGCCATTTCACTGTCTGTGGTGCTGCTGTTGGCGATCATCCTCGTGGTGATGATCCGCGGTGGCTCGATCAAGGCCGGTCCCGCGATAGTCGCGGCGCTCTTCGGCTTCTTCCTCGCCTCGAGCGGTATGGCGCCGTCGATCGACAACTTCCTGAACTCGCTCGCCGATTCGATCAATGCGATCAGATTCTGAACGGCTCCGTACTCTCTGCTCCGCACGCCGCGCCGCGTGCTGCGTGCCGCGATCTCCGCACTCCGCACTCCGCACTCCACGCTGCGTTCTGCGTGCCGCGTTCCTCGGCTGCCCTGCCGGCCGTCCGGCCCTGCCCCCGGTCCGGAAGACGCCGGATGCGGATGGTGGCTGACCCGGCAAGCCCCCGATCTGGGCCGGAGCGCGGTCGGCGCTGCTGTTCCCCTTGAGTCCCCGTTACGTCCCGCCGGATCGGGCACGCAGCGGGCACGGCACACTTGGAGCGTCGGCATCCGCGGTTGTGGCTGGGGGGAACGTGAGCAAGGGATGGCCTGAGCGTTGGTGGACGACAGCTCTCGTAGCCTCGGCGCTGACCGGCATCGTTTCCTATGACGTCTGGTGGGTGGCGAGGATCCTTGCGGAGCCTGTCCTGGACTGGTGGGATCTCCTAGGGCCGTGCGTGGGAGGCGCCTGGTTCGCGCTCCTGGCGGTGTCGACTGCCCGTCGTGCGGTTGCCCTCCGCAGGAGCGCGCGAGCGGTGGGTGCTGAGACGCGGGCCAGCCATCAGGTCGCACCAGGCCGGCGCGGTCCTCTCCCGTGAGGTCGGCGGGAGCGGCTTTGGGCTGGAGCTGCCACGGGGCGAGAGACCGGGACCCGTACGCTGATGACCGGGATGGGCCACAGCTCCGCCCGCGCCGCGCTGATCTACCAGCCCGCCACAGCGGAGCGAGAGCGGCTGATCGGTCAGGCCGTGAGCGCCGTGGCCGAGCAGGCCCGCGGGCAGGATCCCGGTCGGAACGGGCACGCAACGGGCACGCAGGGCCGAATTGAGGGTCGGGGAACGCATCAGGGCCAGGTCGAGGAGCAGTCCTCCGACCCGGCCCTGAGCCGTCTGGAGCGGGCGACGGGAATCGAACCCGCGTAGCTAGTTTGGAAGACTAGGGCTCTACCATTGAGCTACGCCCGCAAGCACCGCGCCGCAGGTCCTGTGTGGCCGCGGCACGAAGAGCATCGTAGCGGGTCCCCGGGGTGCGCCGCACACCCGTCGCCCCGGCGGCGCCCCCGCCGCCCCGGCGAGCGCCGCCCGTCCGCCTGGATGCCCCCGGATCCCTCCGTATCCCCGGGGAAAGGGGCCTGGCCGCCGGCTGGGGCCATGTACCCTACGTGTCGCACCGACGGGGTGTGGCGCAGCTTGGTAGCGCGTCCGCTTTGGGAGCGGAAGGCCGTGGGTTCAAATCCCGCCACCCCGACCAACATCGCGATCAGGCCCGGGCCAAGATCGCATTGTGGGGCCGATCCCGCTTGCGGTTACTATGCAATCCGTGTGCCCGTGTGTCCGACCGAGCGTCCGAGGCGCCGGGCCCGATCCGCTGCTCCGCCGCAGGACGATCCTCCGTGGTGGACCCAGCAGAGCCCCAGAATTCAGCCACCAAGGAGACCGAACCGTGAAGAGCGCCGTGGAGACCCTGAACCCGACCCGGGTTCGGCTCACTGTCGAGGTGCCCTTCGAGGAGCTCAAGGCCAGCCTCGACGCGGCGTACAAGAAGATCAACCAGCAGGTCACGGTCAAGGGCTTCCGCAAGGGCAAGGTCCCGGCGCGCGTCATCGACCAGCGGTTCGGCCGCGGCGCGGTGCTGGAGGAGGCCGTCAACGACGCGCTCCCGAAGTTCTACACCGACGCGGTCAACGAGGCGGAGATCAACCCGCTCGGCCAGCCCGAGGTCGACATCACCGAGCTGAAGGACGGCGAGACGCTGAACTTCACCGCCGAGGTCGACGTCCGCCCGGCCATCGAGATCCCGGACTACTCCGGCATCGAGGTCGAGGTCGACGCGGTCGAGGTCTCCGACGAGGACGTCGAGGAGTCCGTCGAGCAGCTGCGCACCCGCTTCGCCTCCACCTCCCCGGTCGAGCGTGCCGCCGCCGAGGGCGACGTCGTGACCGTCGACCTGGAGGCCAAGGTCGACGGCGAGGTCCTCGCGGACGGCGTCGCCGACGGCGTGCAGTACACGATCGGCTCCGGTGAACTCCTCGACGGCGTCGACGAGGCCGTCACCGGCCTGGAGGCCGGCGGCGAGGCCACCTTCACCTCGCAGCTGAAGGGCGGCTCCGCCGAGGGCAAGGACGCCGAGATCACCGTCAAGGTGACCCAGGTCGCCGCGCGGGAGCTGCCCGAGCCGGACGACGAGTTCGCCCAGATGGCCAGCGAGTTCGACACCCTCGAGGAGCTGAAGGCCGACAGCCGCAAGCGCCTCGAGAAGATGAAGCAGTACGACCAGGCCACCCAGGCGCAGGAGCGCGTGCTCGAGAAGCTCCTGGAGCTGGTCGAGGTCCCGATCCCCGAGAAGCTCCTCGAGGACGAGATCCGCACCCGCAAGCACAACCTGGAGCACCACCAGCTCGGCCAGATGGGCCTCGACCTCGCGAAGTACCTGGAACTCCAGGGCAAGACCGAGGAGGAGTTCGACGCCGAGACCAAGGAGCAGGCGGTCAAGGGCATCAAGACCCAGTTCGTCCTCGACGAGCTGGTCTCCAGGGAGAAGCTCAACGTCAGCCAGGAGGAGCTCACCGAGCACCTGATGCGGCGCGCCGCCTCCTCCGGCATGTCCCCCGACCAGTTCGCCCAGGCGGTCGTCGAGGGCGGCCAGGTGCCGATGCTCGTCGGCGAGGTCGCCCGTGGCAAGGCCCTCGCCGCGGTGGTCGAGGTGGCTGTGGTCAAGGACACCAAGGGCGAGGTCGTCGACATGAGCGACGACGAGGACGAGGACGAGGCCGCCGAGGCCGCCGAGGGCGAGTCCGCCGAGGCCGCCGAAGGTGCCGAGGCCGAGGAGCCCGCCGCCGCGGCCACCGGTGACGAGCGGAAGTCCGAGGGCTGAGCCCCCGACTCCGCCGGGGGCGGGCCGGTGCCGACGCGTGCCGGCCCGCCCCCGGTGGTCGCCCGTACGACGGGCCCGGGTGCCGCTCCGGAGCGGCACCCGGGCCCGTCGCCGCGTCCCGGGCGGGCCCCGTCGGGCCCGGAGCGCACCGCGGGTCCGGGAGGGCGCCGTGCGGTTCCCGCCGCGGGCACCTCCACGGGGCGTGCTCAGTGCGGCGCGCGCCCCCTAGCTTGCGCTGCCAGCGAACAGTTCCTGAACCGGGATGGCGCCCGCCCACCAGCGCGTTAGGGTCCATGAATACGAAGGCAGGGGACTACCCGCCCGCGGGGATCCCCCCGCCCCCGGGTTCCCAGACGCTGAGACGGCCGCAGCCGTCAGAGACGAGCAGGTGGATTACGTGACGATTCTGATGCCTAACGCCGCCGGTGAGCCGTCCATCGGTGGAGGCCTCGGCGACCAGGTCTACAGCCGGCTGCTCGGGGAGCGCATCATCTTCCTGGGCCAGCAGGTGGACGACGACATCGCCAACAAGATCACGGCACAGCTCCTCCTCCTGGCCGCCGATCCGGAGAAGGACGTCTACCTCTACATCAACAGCCCCGGCGGCTCGGTGACGGCGGGCATGGCGATCTACGACACCATGCAGTACATCCCGAACGACGTCGTCACCATCGGCATGGGCATGGCAGCCTCGATGGGCCAGTTCCTGCTCACCGGCGGCACCGCCGGCAAGCGCTTCGCCCTGCCGCACACCGACATCCTGATGCACCAGGGCTCGGCCGGCATCGGCGGAACCGCCTCGGACATCAAGATCCAGGCCGAGTACCTGCTGCGCACCAAGCAGCGCATGGCCGAGATCACCGCCCGCCATTCCGGCCAGACCGTCGAGACGATCATCCGCGACGGCGACCGCGACCGCTGGTTCACCACCGAGGAGGCCAGGGACTACGGGCTCATCGACGAGATCATCTCCGCCGCTTCGGGCGTTCCGGGCGGCGGCGGCACCGGCGCCTGATCCCGGCCCCCGTAGTCCCAGCCCACCGAACGCCACCAGGATGGTGAACACGACCATGAACCAGTTCCCCGCAGCTTCCGCGAGCGGCCTCTACACCGGCCCGCAGGTGGACAACCGGTACGTCGTCCCCCGCTTCGTCGAGCGCACCTCCCAGGGTGTGCGCGAGTACGACCCGTACGCGAAGCTCTTCGAGGAGCGCGTGATCTTCCTCGGGGTCCAGATCGACGACGCGTCCGCCAACGACGTCATGGCCCAGCTGCTGTGCCTGGAGTCGATGGACCCGGACCGCGACATCTCCATCTACATCAACAGCCCCGGTGGCTCCTTCACCGCGCTGACCGCCATCTACGACACGATGCAGTTCGTGAAGCCGGACATCCAGACGGTCTGCATGGGCCAGGCGGCGTCCGCCGCGGCGGTGCTGCTCGCCGCCGGCACCCCCGGCAAGCGGATGGCCCTCCCGCACGCCCGGGTGCTGATCCACCAGCCGTCCTCGCAGACGGGCCGGGAGCAGCTCTCGGACCTGGAGATCGCGGCCAACGAGATCCTGCGGATGCGCGTGCAGCTCGAGGAGATGCTGGCCAAGCACTCCTCCACGCCGATCGAGAAGGTCCGCGAGGACATCGAGCGCGACAAGATCCTCACCGCCGAGGACGCGCTCTCGTACGGCCTGGTCGACCAGATCGTGTCGACCCGCAAGAGCGCGGCCGCAGCGGCCGCCTGACGTTCGGCCTGCCCCTGGCGCGGTACACGTCAATGTGAACCGCGCCAAGGGGGGCCCGAACCGGGGGCCCGGCAGGGTACCGTCGGATATGAGGCACCAGGAGCCGCTGAACCAAGCGCTCCCAGGCGAAGGGGAAGCACCTCGTGGCACGCATCGGTGATGGCGGCGACCTGCTCAAGTGCTCGTTCTGCGGAAAGAGCCAGAAGCAGGTGAAGAAGCTCATCGCAGGCCCCGGGGTGTACATCTGCGACGAGTGCATCGACCTCTGCAACGAGATCATCGAGGAGGAGCTCGCCGAGACCTCCGAGGTGCGGTGGGAGGAACTCCCCAAGCCGCGCGAGATCTACGAGTTCCTCGAGGGATACGTCGTCGGGCAGGAGCCCGCGAAGAAGGCCCTCTCGGTCGCGGTGTACAACCACTACAAGCGCGTCCAGGCCGGCGAGAACGGCCAGGGCCGGGACGACGCCATCGAACTCGCGAAGTCCAACATCCTGCTGCTGGGCCCCACGGGTTCGGGCAAGACGCTGCTGGCCCAGACCCTGGCGCGGATGCTCAACGTCCCGTTCGCCATCGCCGACGCCACGGCGCTGACCGAGGCCGGGTACGTCGGCGAGGACGTCGAGAACATCCTGCTGAAGCTGATCCAGGCGGCCGACTACGACGTCAAGAAGGCCGAGACCGGGATCATCTACATCGACGAGATCGACAAGGTCGCCCGTAAGAGCGAAAACCCGTCGATCACCCGTGACGTGTCGGGCGAGGGCGTCCAGCAGGCCCTGCTGAAGATCCTGGAGGGCACGACGGCCTCCGTACCGCCGCAGGGCGGACGGAAACACCCGCACCAGGAGTTCATCCAGATCGACACGACGAACGTGCTGTTCATCGTGGGCGGTGCGTTCGCCGGCCTGGAGAAGATCATCGAGTCCCGCGCCGGCGCCAAGGGCATCGGGTTCGGCGCGACGATCCGCTCCAAGCGCGAGATCGACGCCAGCGACCAGTTCCAGGAGGTCATGCCGGAGGACCTGGTGAAGTTCGGGATGATCCCCGAGTTCATCGGCCGCCTGCCGGTCATCACCTCGGTCCACAACCTGGACCGCGAGGCCCTGCTGAAGATCCTGGTCGAGCCGCGGAACGCGCTGGTGAAGCAGTACCAGCGCCTCTTCGAACTCGACGGCGTGGAGCTGGACTTCGACCGCCCCGCCCTCGAGGCCATCGCCGACCAGGCCATCCTCCGCGGCACGGGCGCGCGGGGGCTGCGCGCCATCATGGAGGAGGTCCTGATGTCGGTGATGTACGAGGTGCCGTCCCGCAAGGACGTCGCCCGTGTCGTCATCACGGCGGACGTCGTCCACAACAACGTCAACCCGACGCTGGTGCCGCGGATCGTGAAGAACGACGGCCGTCACGAGAAGAGCGCGTAGCGCGGTACGCGGGTGGGGCGGGGGCCGGTTCACCGAACCGGCCCCCGCCCCCTGCGGTCGTCGTGCCCCCCGCGGCACCCGGGAGGTCGGGAGGTCGGGCGGTCGGGCGGTCGGGCGGTCCGGCCGCCCCGTGCTCGTCCCGGCTCTCGGAGCACCGGGAGTACCGGGGCCGGGCCGTGCTCAGACCTTCGTGCGCGAGCTGCCGTACGGCTCGGCCGTCGGCTCGGTGACCTCGCGCTGCGGCACGGCCCCGCCCCCGCCGCCCAGGATCTGGGACAGGCCGACCACGTCGACCCCGGCGACCGTGCTGAAGTCGGCCCAAGCGCACATGGGCACCCCGGACGCCTTCGCGCCCGGACCCGCCGAGCCGGCGTCGCCCGCGGGGGTGAGCCTGGCCGTCCGGCACTTCATCAGGGCGCCTTCGAACCCCGCGGGTTCCACGTCGGCGGCCTTCCCGGCGAACTCGACCCGCACATCGTCCGAGCCGTCCCCGCCGCCCTCCGCCAGCTCGCGGAACCAGCCGTCGAGTGCCTTCTCCGGGTCGTCGATCTCGCCCCAGAGGCCGGTCGGGCTCAGCGCTCTGCCGTTCAGCGGCCGCTCGGGGTCCCCCGCTGTGTAGTTGGCGCCCGCCTTCCGGGCGCCCCTGACACCGAGGAGGGCCTCGGCCTCCGACTTCTCCTCGGCGGAGAGCCTGCCGGTGCTGTCCTTGTCCTTCTCGAACCCCCCGGCCGACGCGGCGGGCGTCAACCGGTAGCCCTTCGTGTCCGCCGCGACACCGGAGCCGGTCCGGCCCGGCGTGAGCCACCAGGCGCAGCCCGCGACCACCGCGAGGGCGGCGACCGCGCCGCCGGCGGCCGGCGCCTTCCTCCTGCCGCCGCCCCGCGCCGGTGGCGGTGGCGGGGACGGGTAGGCGCCGGGGCCTGCGCCGTGGTGGGGCTGCGGGCCGTACGGTCCGGGCTGCGGGGCCCGCGGGTAGCCGTAACCGGGCGGCTGCGGAGGAAGGCCCTGCGGAGGAAGACCCTGCGCAGGCTGCGGAGGCTGCCGCGGCGGTCCGTAGCCGGGCTGCGGCGCCCCGACCGGCCCCCGGGGCGGCGGGCCGTAGGGGCCGGGAGCGCCGTACGGTCCGGGCAGCCGGGGCTGACCGCCGTACGGGCCCGGCTGGTTGTGGCTCATTCCCGGTTCCCCTCAAGACGCCCGTGCGCTCCCGGCATCCTGGCGGAACCGCCCCGGCCCGGCCCCACCGGGGCCCGTACCGTTCCCGGGCATTCCCGTTTCGGAACGGGACCCGGACACCTCTAAACTGTGGCCCGTGACCGAGAACGCTCAGCAGCAGCCAGCCAGCACCCCCGAACTGCCGACCCAGTACGCGCCGGCCGAGGTAGAGGGGAAGCTGTACGAGCGCTGGGTGGAGCGCGGTTACTTCGAGGCGGACGCGCAGAGCGGCAAGCCCCCGTACACGGTGGTCATCCCGCCGCCCAACGTCACCGGCAGCCTCCACCTGGGCCACGCCTTCGAGCACACGCTGATCGACGCCCTCACCCGCCGCAAGCGGATGCAGGGCCACGAGACGCTGTGGCAGCCCGGCATGGACCACGCGGGCATCGCCACCCAGAACGTCGTCGAGCGCGAGCTGGCCAAGGAGGGCAAGTCCCGCCACGACCTCGGCCGTGAGGCGTTCGTCGACCGCGTCTGGCGGTGGAAGGCCGAGTCCGGAGGGCAGATCTCCGGCCAGATGAGGCGCCTCGGCGACGGTGTCGCCTGGTCCCGTGAGCGCTTCACCATGGACGAGGGCCTGTCCAGGGCCGTCCAGACCATCTTCAAGCGGCTCTACGACGACGAGCTGATCTACCGCGCCGAGCGCATCATCAACTGGTGCCCGCGCTGTCTGACGGCCATCTCCGACATCGAGGTCGAGTACCAGGACGACGACGGCGAGCTGGTCTCGATCCGCTACGGCGAGGGCGACGAGGCGATCGTCGTCGCGACCACCCGCGCCGAGACGATGCTCGGTGACACGGCCGTCGCGGTCCATCCCGAGGACGAGCGCTACCGGCACCTCGTCGGCCGCGAGATCGAGCTGCCGCTCACCGGCCGCCGCATCCCGGTCGTCGCCGACGAGCACGTCGACCCCGGGTTCGGCACCGGCGCCGTCAAGGTGACGCCCGCCCATGACCCGAACGACTTCGAGATCGGCCGCCGCCACGGACTGCCGAACCTCGCCGTCATGGACGAGCGCGCGGTCATCACCGTGCACGGCCCCTTCCAGGGCCTGGACCGCCTGGAGGCCCGCTCCGCCATCGTCGCCGCGCTGCGCGCCGAGGGCCGGATCGTCGCCGAGAAGCGCCCGTACGCGCACTCCGTCGGCCACTGCTCGCGCTGCAAGACCACCATCGAGCCGCGGCTGTCCCCGCAGTGGTGGGTCAGGGTCGGTCCGCTGGCGGAGGCGGCCGGAGACGCCGTCCGCGACGGCAGGGTCAGGATTCACCCGCAGGAGATGGAGAAGCGGTACTTCGACTGGGTGGACAACCTCCACGACTGGTGCATCTCTCGCCAGCTGTGGTGGGGGCACCGCATCCCGGTCTGGTACGGCCCGGACGGCGAGGTCGTCTGCGTCGGTCCCGACGAGGAGCCGCCGTCCGGGGAGGGCTGGCACCAGGAGACCGACGTCCTGGACACCTGGTTCTCCTCCGGGCTGTGGCCCTTCTCGACGCTGGGCTGGCCCGAGCGGACCGAGAGCCTGGCGAAGTTCTATCCGAACTCCGTCCTGGTCACCGGCTACGACATCCTGTTCTTCTGGGTCGCCCGGATGATGATGTTCGGCCTGTACGCGATGGACGGCACCCCTCCGTTCCACACCATCGCCCTGCACGGCATGGTCCGGGACCAGTTCGGCAAGAAGATGTCGAAGTCCTTCGGCAACGCGGTCAACCCGCTGGACTGGATGGAGAAGTACGGCTCCGACGCGCTGCGCTTCACGCTCGCCCGCGGTGCCAACCCCGGCGTCGACGTCCCCATCGGCGAGGACTGGGTCCAGGGCTCGCGCAAATTCGCCAACAAGATCTGGAACGCGACCCGCTTCGCGCTGATGAACGGCGCCACGGTCGAGGGCCCGATGCCGGCGCACGAGCGTATGGCGGCGGCGGACCGCTGGATCCTCTCGCGGCTGAACGCGGTGGTCGCCGAGGTCGACGCGTACTACGAGGACTACCAGTTCGCGAAGCTGTCGGACACCCTCTTCCACTTCGCCTGGGACGAGGTCTTCGACTGGTACGTCGAACTCTCCAAGACCACGTTCGCGGCCGGCGGCGAGCCCGCGAAGGTGTCCGCCCGGGTGCTCGGCGAGGTCCTCGACGTCACGCTGCGGCTGCTGCACCCGGTGGTCCCGTTCGTCACCGAGACGCTGTGGACCACGCTCACGGGCGGCGAGTCGGTCGTCGTCGCCGACTGGCCCGGGGCGGTGGCCGTTCCCGGAGCGGAAACCCCCGGGGGCTTCCGCGACACCGCCGCCGAGCGGGAGATCGGACTCGTCCAGCGGGTCGTCACCGAGGTCCGCCGGTTCCGCTCCGACCAGGGCCTGCAACCCGGCCAGAAGGTCCCGGCCCGGCTGACGCTCGACGGCACGGCCCTCGCCCCCCACGAGGGCGCGATCCGGCAGCTGCTCCGGCTGCAGCCGGAGGGCGACGCCTTCCATGCCACGGCCACGGTCCCGGTCGCGGGCGCCCGGATCGCGCTGGACCTGTCCGGTGCGATCGACGTGGACGCGGAGCGCAGGCGCCTGGCCAAGGACCTCGCGGCCGCCGAGAAGGAGAAGGCCCAGGCCACGGCGAAGCTCGGCAACGAGGCGTTCCTCGCCAAGGCCCCCGACGACGTCGTGGACAAGATCCGCGGTCGGCTGGCCAGGGCCGAGGAGGCCGTCGAGCGCATCGGCGTCCAGCTCGCGAACCTGCCCCAGGGCTGACCCGCGGCACCCGCCGCCATGTGCGAGGCCCCCGGAGACCGGCGAGTCCGACCGGCCGGGGGCCTCGGCTTCGCACGCGGCGGAGCCGGCCGGGCACCCGCCCACGGGAGTTCGGCCCCGGCGCGCAGCGCGTGCGGGCGCCGCCGCCCGCAGGGCGCCCGACGGCGCCCGCGACGGTGCCCGACGGCACCGGGCGGTTTCCCGGGCGGTTCCGGTCGGCGCCCGGACCCGGTACGGACCGGCCGTCGGTCCGGGTGTCGGCGGCGCTCCGTAGACTGTCGGTCGTGAGCGACCAGCAGCCAGAGCCCTTCGACGCAACCGGCGACGCAACCGGAGACGAGACCGGCGACGCGACCGGAGACGAGTTCGACGCGATCGTCGACGCCGAGACCGACCGCGACCCCGATCTGGCGGTGATCGAGGCCGGGAGCCGCACGCTGCGCACCCAGGCCGGGCCGCCGCGGGGGGACCAGGTGCCGAGGCGCCCCGCCGACCCGGAGGTGGACAAGGCGCTCCGCGAGGTCGAGCAGGAGCTCGCCGGCCGCTGGGGCGAGACCAAGCTGGAGCCGTCGGTCAGCCGGATCACCGCACTGATGGACGTGCTGGGGGAGCCCCAGCGCGCCTACCCGTCGATCCACATCACGGGCACCAACGGCAAGACCTCCACCGCCCGCATGATCGAGGCGCTGCTCGGCGCCTTCGAGCTGCGCACCGGGCGGTACACCTCGCCCCACGTCCAGTCGGTCACCGAGCGGATCAGCCTGGACGGCGCCCCGATCGACGCCGAGCGGTTCATCGCCACGTACCGGGACGTCAAGCCGTACGTGGACATGGTCGACACCGCGCAGGAGTACCGGCTCTCCTTCTTCGAGGTGCTCACCGGGATGGCCTACGCAGCCTTCGCCGACGCGCCGGTCGACGTGGCCGTCGTCGAGGTCGGCATGGGCGGCAGCTGGGACGCGACGAACGTCATCGACGGTTCGGTCGCGGTGGTCACCCCCATCGACCTGGACCACACCGACCGGCTGGGCACCACCGCGGCCGAGATCGCCGGCGAGAAGGCCGGGATCATCAAGCAGGGCGCGACGGTGATCCTGGCGCAGCAGCCCGTGGACGCCGCCCAGGTGATGCTGAAGCGGGCCGTCGAGGTGGACGCGACGGTGGCCCGCGAGGGCATGGAGTTCGGGGTGGCGTCGCGGGAGGTCGCCGTCGGCGGGCAGCTGCTGACGCTGCGCGGACTCGGCGGCGAGTACGAGGAGGTCTTCCTCCCGCTGCACGGCGCGCACCAGGCGCACAACGCGGCGGTGGCGCTGGCGGCGGTGGAGGCGTTCTTCGGCATCGGCGCGGAGCACGCGCGGACGCTGGACGCGGAGACGGTCCGGTCCGCGTTCGCCTCGGTGGTGTCGCCGGGCCGGCTCGAGGTCGTGCGGCGCAGCCCGACCGTCGTTCTGGACGCCGCGCACAACCCGGCCGGTGCCCGGGCGGCTGCGGAGGGGGTCACCGAGTCGTTCGGCTTCTCGCGGCTGGTCGGAGTCGTGGGCACGAGCGCCGACAAGGACGTGAAGGCGGTCCTGGAGGCCTTCGAGCCGATCTTCACCGAGATCGTCGTCACGCAGAACTCCAGCCATCGGGCGATGGACGCCGACGAGCTGGCGGCGATCGCCGTGGAGGTGTTCGGGGACGAGCGGGTGGTGGTGGAGCCGCGGCTCGACGACGCGCTGGAAGCGGCGATCACACTCGCCGAGGAGGAGGCCGAGTACTCGGGCGCGGGTGTCCTGGTGACCGGCTCCGTGATCACGGTCGGCGAGGCCCGGCTGCTGCTGGGAAGGGACTGACTCCATGCGTACGCTCTGCGCCTCGACGCTGATCGGCGAGTTCTTCGTGATCGGCTTCGCCGGACTGGTGGCGATGAAGGACCCGGACCTCTCCGCGGCCACCGTGTGGACGGTGAGCGGGGTCGCGATGCTGCTGACGCTGCTGCTGTGCGGGATGGTCACCCGCCCCGGCGGGGTGCCGCTCGGCTGGGCGCTCCAGATCGGCCTGGTCGCGAGCGGCCTCGTGGTCCCGACGATGTTCGCCCTCGGGGCCGTGTTCGCCGGCCTGTGGTGGGCCTCGGTGCACTACGGCCGCAAGATCGACGAGGCCAGGGCCCGCTGGGCGGAGCGGCAGACCGCGGCGGGTCCCGCGGAACCTGACGCTGCGTGACGGGCGTCTGCGGCGGCCCTGTAGCCTCTGAGCACCGGCAAGACCGTTCGTCCTGCGGACTCCGTCTTCCGTGAATTCCCGGGACCCGCACTCGAAGGAGCCTCTAGTGAGCCAGCGCACGCTCGTCCTGCTCAAGCCCGACGCCGTACGCCGCGGTCTGGTCGGCGAGATCATCGGCCGCATCGAGCGCAAGGCGGGCTGGCGGATCACCGCGCTGGAGCTGCGTGACCTCGACCAGGACACCCTGGAGCAGCACTACGGCGAGCACCGGGGCAAGCCGTTCTACGAGCCGCTGGTCGCCTTCATGTCCTCCGGTCCCGTGGTCGCCCTGGTCGTGGAGGGCGAGCGGGTCATCGAGGGGGTGCGCACGCTGGCCGGCCCGACCGACCCGATCGCGGCCGCGCCGGGTTCCATCCGCGGCGACTACGGCACGATCGTCCGCGAGAACCTGATCCACGCCTCGGACTCCGAGGAGTCCGCGGCCCGCGAGCTGAAGATCTTCTTCCCGGGGCGCTGAGGCTCCCGGTCCCGCCGGTCCACCACCGGCCGGTGACCCGCGGTCAGCCGTACGGTCAGCCGTGCGGCGCCCGGCCCCTGGGGCGACCGAAGGAATTTCGGTCGCCCTTCGGCATACGCGGCCCGATACCGGGAACGCATCGCTCCGACTCGCCGTCACCCTTATTGAGGCGGGGCCCAGCGCGCGGAGTCGCCGCAGGCGGCACTACGATGGAGGCCTTCACGCCGTAGCACCCGCGCATCACCCTCCTCGCCTGCCTGAAAAGCCGTCAAAGCTCGATTTGGGAAGGCCCGACGCATCCTCATGGGACACAAGGGGAACTCTATGTCGTTCATCGGCCGTGACATGGCTGTCGACCTCGGGACCGCCAACACGCTGGTGTACGTCAGGGGTCGGGGGATCGTCCTCAACGAGCCGTCCGTGGTCGCCATCAACACCAACACCGGCGGCATCCTCGCGGTGGGTGCCGAGGCCAAGAAGATGATCGGACGTACGCCCGGCAACATCGTCGCGGTGCGCCCCCTGAAGGACGGTGTGATCGCCGACTTCGAGATCACCGAGCGGATGCTCCGCTACTTCATCCTCAAGATCCACAAGCGCCGGTGGGCGGCCCGGCCCCGCATCGTCGTCTGCGTGCCCTCCGGCATCACCGGGGTCGAGCGCCGGGCGGTCATCGAGGCGTCCACCCAGGCCGGCGCCCGCCAGGTGCACATCATCGAGGAGCCGATGGCGGCCGCCATCGGAGCGGGCCTGCCGGTCCACGAGGCCACCGGCAACATGGTGGTGGACATCGGCGGCGGTACCACCGAGGTCGCCGTGATCTCCCTCGGGGGAATCGTCACGGCACAGTCCATCCGGGTGGCGGGTGACGAGCTGGACAACGCGATCATCCAGCACGTCAAGAAGGAGTACAGCCTCCTCCTCGGAGAGCGGACCGCGGAGAACATCAAGATCACCATCGGCTCGGCGTACGACCTGGACAAGGACGAGCACACCGAGATCCGCGGACGCGACCTCGTCTCCGGGCTGCCCAAGACCGTGGTCATCTCCGCCACCGAGGTCCGCAAGGCCATCGAGGAACCGGTCAACGCGATCGTCGACGCGGTGAAGACCACCCTGGACAAGTGCCCGCCGGAGCTGTCCGGCGACGTCATGGACCGCGGCATCGTCCTCACCGGCGGCGGCGCGCTGCTGCGCGGGCTCGACGAGCGGCTCCGCAGCGAGACGGGCATGCCCATCCACATCGCCGAGGACCCGCTGGACTCGGTGGCGCTCGGCTCGGGCAAGTGCGTCGAGGAGTTCGAGGCGCTCCAGCAGGTGCTGGACGCCCAGCCCCGCCGCTAGCGCGGGGCCGCGATCGGCTGTTCGGGTAGCCCGGCCCCGTTCGGCAGGCCGCCCGTACAACAGCACACGGCACGACGGCCACGACACGGCACGACAGGCACACGCACCACCACGCACCACAGAGCCCGGCATCCACATTCCGACGAGGAAGGCACGGCCGCCGCACGTGAGGGACACGAAAGAGAGCCGGCTGCTCCTGGTCCTGCTGATCGCCATCGCGTTCGCGCTGATCACGGTGGACATCCGCGGCGGCGAGGGGTCACCGGTCGACGGCGCCCGGCAGGCCGCGGCCGCCGTCTTCGGGCCGGTCGAGAACGGTGTGGCCTCCGCCGTCGATCCGGTCGGCAACGCCATAGGGGCGATCCGCGACTCGGGCGAGCGGCACGACCGCATCTCCGTCCTCGAACGCGAGAACGCCGCACTCAAGGCGAGACTCGGCAGCGACGACCGCAACCGCAGCAGGATCCGGCAGCTCGACAGCATGCTGAAGACCGCGGCCACCGGGCAGTACGGCATCAAGGGGGCCGAGGTCATCGCGATAGGAGCCGCCCAGGGCTTCTCCTGGACGGTCACCATCGACGCCGGCTCGGTCGACGGCATCCGGCGCGACATGACCGTGCTCAACGGCGACGGTCTCGTCGGCCGGGTGACCACCGTCGGCCCGAACACCGCGACCGTACTCCTCGCCAACGACCCGGACTTCACCGTCGGCACCCGTATGGAGCGGACCGACGAGCTGGGCTTCGCCACCGGCCAGGGCGACCAGCCGCTCTCCGTGCAACTCCTCAACGGCAAGGCGAAGGTGCGCAAGGGGGACCGGCTGGTGACCTTCGGCTCCCAGGCCGACAAGCCGTTCGTACCCGGGGTGCCGGTCGGCGAGGTCGTCCGGGTCGACCCCTCCGGCGGCGCGCTGACCCGCAACGTCTTCGTACGGCCGTACGCCGCCTTCACCAAGCTCGACATCGTCGGCGTCGTCGTGCAGGCGCCCCGCACCGACCCGCGCGACACGGTGCTGCCCCCGAAGCCCAAGCCGACACCCACGCCGACGGTGACCGTCACGGTCACCCCCTCCGCGGAGGGCGGTGCCCGGGCGCAGACCGGCGCTCCGGAAGACCGGGAGCAGGCACGGGACCGGGACCGGGCACAGGACCGGGAACAGGTACAGGACCGGGACCAGGACCCGGGCGGGGAGACCCCGCGGGCGGACAGCACCGCGGCCGGCACCGGCCGCGACGCCGAGTAGCAGGAGGAGCCGAACCCCATGCGCTTCAACCGGATGCTCCTCTCCACGACGCTCGTCGTGGTCGCGCTCGTCGTCCAGGTCTCCGTCCTCGCCCGGCTCCAGCTCCCCGGAGCGGTGCCGGACCTGCTGCTGCTCACCGTCGTGGCCCTCGCACTCGTCTACGGCCACACCGGCGGCGCCCTCGTCGGCTTCGGCGCGGGACTTCTCGCCGACCTCGCCCCGCCCGCCGACCACGCCGCCGGTCGCTACGCCCTCGTGCTCTGCGTCGTCGGCTACCTCGTCGGACTCGCCAGGCCCGAGAACGGCCGGCTGACCTCCGCCACCGGCCCGATGGTCGTGGTCGTGGCGGCGGCCGTCGGCTCGACCCTGCTGTACGCGGGCGTCGGCGCGCTCGTCGGCGACACCGCCGCACGCCATGTCGGCCTCGGCTCGCTGCTGTTCACGGCCGCCCTGTACGACCTGCTCCTGGCTCCGTTCACGGTGCCGCTGATCATGGCGCTGGCCAGACGCGCCGAGAACGACCCGCTCGCCGAGCCCCAGACCGGCACCGCCGACGTCTCCAGCGGCTGGGCCACCTCCGGCACCGGACTGCGCATCGGCCGCCAGCGCGGCGGGCTGCGGATCAGGGCGGCCAGGACGCGGGCCTCCCGCGCCGGCCGGATCAGGGGAGTCAAGCGACTGTGACCGAGGGGGTATCGGCAGCGTGAGCAACATTCCCGAGACGGGACGGACCCCGCGCGTCCAGATCCGGCTCATCGTCATCCAGGTCCTCGTCTTCTCCCTCTTCGCCACGCTCGGCGGGCGCCTCTGGTACCTCCAGATCCGCAACGGCGACGAGTACACGAACGAGGCCAAGGGCAACCACGTCCAGCAGGTCGTACAGCCCGCCGTGCGCGGCTCGATCCTGGACGCCAGGGGCGTGCCCCTGGCGGACAACGAGACCCGGCTCGTCGTCTCCGCGTCCCGCACCGACCTGATGAGGATGAAGGACGACGGCAAGGGGGTGCTCACCCGTCTGGCGGAGGTCCTCGGCATGAAACCGAAGGACGTCATGGACAAGGTCCGGCTCTGCGACGCCAAGACCCCCCAGCCCTGCTGGAACGGCTCCCCGTACCAGCCCATCCCGGTCACCGACGAGGCCACCACCCAGCAGGCCCTCCAGATCCGCGAACGCGCCGAGGACTTCCCCGGCATCACCGCCGAGCCGATGGCCGTACGCCGCTACGCCGCCCCCGGCGAGGCGAACACCGCGCAGGTCCTCGGCTACCTCTCGCCCGTCACCGACGAGGAGATCGAGAAGGCCAAGGACACCGACTCGCCGTTCCTGCGCTCCGACCAGGTCGGCCGCTCCGGACTCGAGCGCACCTACGACAAGGACCTGCGCGGCAAGGCCGGCGTCACCCGCTACGAGGTGGACAAGCTCGGCCGGGTCATCGGCCTGGCCCAGGCCGACAAGGCCGAGCCCGGCGCCAACGTCGTCACCTCCATCGACGCCCGCGTCCAGGCGGTCGCCGAGTGGGAGCTCGACAACGCGATGAAGGAGGCCCGCAAGGTCTTCGACGACAACACCAACACCAACTACAAGGCCGACTCGGGCGCCGTCGTCGTGATGGAGGCCAGGACCGGCCGGGTCGTCGCGATGGCCTCGCTGCCCACCTACGACCCGAACGCCTGGGTCGGCGGCATCTCGGCCAAGGACTACGCCCGGCTCACCGGCAAGAAGTCCAACTTCCCGCTGCTGAACCGCGCCATCCAGGGCCAGGCGGCACCCGGCTCCATCTTCAAGGTCATCCCGACCACCGCCGCGGTCAACGCCGGCTACGACTTCAACGGCCGCTACCCCTGCCCCAGCTCCTACTCCATCGGCAACCAGGTCTTCAAGAACTTCGAGTCCCAGGGCCACGGCAGCATCACCCTCGGCCAGGCCCTCGAGGTCTCCTGCGACACCGTCTACTACGCCCTCGCCCACCAGCAGTGGAAGAAGGACGGCGGGCTCAAGCCGAAGGACGACCCCGCGGACTGGTTCTACAAGACCGCCCACCAGTTCGGCCTCGGCGCCGAAACCGGCATCGACCTGCCCAACGAGGTCACCGGCCGGGTCCCCGACCGCCGCTGGAAGCAGAAGTTCTGGGAGGCCAACAAGGACTACTGGTGCAAGATCGGCAAGAAGGGCGGCGACTACATCCAGCAGCTCTCGTACGAGAACTGCCTGGAAGGCAACCTGATGCGCGCCGGTGACTCCGTCAACTACTCCATCGGCCAGGGCGACACGCTGGTCACCCCGATCCAGATGGCCACCATCTACGCGGCGATCTCCAACGGCGGCACCATGTGGAACCCCACCGTCGGCAAGGCGGTCATCAGCGCCGACGGCAGGAGCATCCGCGAGATCGAGCCCGAGTCGCACGGCAAGCTGCCGATGGACGCCAGGACGCGCAAGCTGATGAACGAGGCCCTCGCGGGAGTCGCCACCCGCGGAACCGCCGCCTGGCGGTTCGGCGGCTGGCCGCAGGACAAGATCCCGATGCACGCCAAGACCGGCACGGCCGAGGTCCACGGCAAGCAGACGACGTCCTGGTTCGCCACGTACACCAAGGACTACTCCATCGTCATGACCATCTCCCAGGGCGGTACCGGATCCGGTGCCTCCGGCCCCGCCGTGCGCAACATCTACAACGCGCTCTACGGACTGGACATGGAGGGCAACCAGGACCTCGGGAAGGCCCTGCTGCCCCAGCCCCAGAAGACGCTGCCGAAGGTCCAGCCCGACGGTTCCATCGACGCGCCGAAGATCACGCCCTATGCGCCGGCCCAGCCCGAGCCGGAGGAGGACACCTCCCTCGCCGGCCCGCCCCCCGCCACCGGACGGAGGGACTGAAGCATGGCCGGACCCCACGGCTTCTCGGTCCCGCGGTACGCGCCGGAGCGCGGCGGCCTCGCCAAGCTCCTCGCCCGCGACTCGACGATCCGCCGGCTCGACTGGCCGATGCTCGCCTCGGCGCTCACCCTGTCGCTGCTCGGCTCCCTGCTCGTCTGGTCCGCGACCCGCAACCGCACCGAGCTGAACCACGGCGACCCGTACTACTTCTTCCTGCGCCACCTGCTCAACACCGGTATCGGGCTCGCCCTGATGGTCGGCACCGTCTGGCTCGGGCACCGCACCCTGCGCGGCGCCGTGCCCGTGCTGTACGGCATCTCCCTGGTGCTGGTCGCACTGGTGCTCACCCCGCTCGGCGCGACCATCAACGGCGCCCACGCCTGGATCGTGCTCGGCGGGGGCTTCTCCCTCCAGCCCTCCGAGTTCGTGAAGATCACGATCATCGTGGGCATGGCGATGCTGCTGGCGACCCAGGTCGACGCCGGCGACCAGCTCCATCCCGACCACCGCACCGTCGCCAGGGCGCTCGGCCTGGCGGTCCTCCCCATGATCATCGTGATGCTGATGCCGGACCTCGGCTCGGTGATGGTGATGGTCGTGATCGTCCTGGGTGTGCTGCTCGCCTCCGGCGCCTCCAACCGCTGGATCTTCGGGCTGATCGGCGCCGGAGTCGGCGGCGCCGTGCTGGTCACCGTCCTCGGCCTGCTCGACGAGTACCAGATCAACCGGTTCGCCGCGTTCGCCAACCCCGAACTCGACCCGGCCGGCGTCGGGTACAACACCAACCAGGCGCGCATCGCCATCGGCTCCGGCGGGCTGCTCGGCACCGGCCTGTTCCGGGGCTCCCAGACCACCGGCCAGTTCGTCCCCGAACAGCAGACGGACTTCGTGTTCACCGTCGCCGGTGAGGAACTCGGCTTCGTCGGAGCGGGTCTGATCATCGTCCTGCTCGGCGTCGTCCTGTGGCGCGCCTGCCGCATCGCCCGCGAGACCACCGAGCTGTACGGCACCATCGTCGCCGCCGGCATCATCGCCTGGTTCGCCTTCCAGTCCTTCGAGAACATCGGGATGACCCTCGGCATCATGCCCGTGGCCGGACTGCCGCTGCCGTTCGTCTCCTACGGCGGCTCGTCGATGTTCGCCGTCTGGGTGGCCGTCGGACTGCTCCAGTCCATCAAGGTGCAGCGGCCGATGTCCGCCTGACCCGGTCCGCCCGCCGCGAGCCGGGGCCGGGTCCGCGCCGCAGGCCGCCCGCACCGGCCCCTGTTCCGCCGGCCGGTGCCCGCGCCCCGTTTGCGCCGCCGCTCCCGTTCCGGCCGCACCTGTTCCGGCCGCCGCTCCCGTTCCGGCACCGCCGGTGCCGGACGCGGCCGGACCCGGCCAAGGGATCACCGCGGTAATTCGCCGAGACCGCTTAGAAGGACACCCGGCGGATAGATTCAGTTCATGGCGGAGACGAAGCGGGAGATCGAGCGGAAGTACGAAGCCACACCCGGCACGGTGATCCCGGACCTCAGGGGCGCGGCCGGGATCGCGGACACCGTCGCGAAGGGCGTGAGCGAACTCGACGCCGACTACTACGACACCCCCGGCCTGCGCCTCGACGCCGACAGGATCACGCTGCGCCGCCGCACCGGCGGTACCGACGAGGGCTGGCACCTGAAGTTCCCCGTCACCACCGGCATCCGCGAGGAGATCCACGCCCCCCTCGAGGACACGGTGCCCCGCACCCTCGCCCGACTCGTCCGCTCCCGCACCCGGACCACCCCCCTCACCGCCGTCGTCCGCATCCGGTCCTCCCGCGAGGTCCACCATCTCGTCGACGAGCGCGGCCGGCTCCTGGCCGAACTGTCCCGCGACATCGTGCACGCCGAGCGTCTGGCACCGGGCGGGGCAACGACGGGGTGGACCGAGATCGAGGTCGAGTTGGCCGACGGCGCCGACCCCGTCCTGCTGGACCGCGTCGAGAAGCGCTTCCGCAAGGCCGGCATCGAGCCCGCGTCCTCCCCCTCCAAGCTCGCCAGGGCCCTCGCCGAGACCGAACCGGGCCCGGCCGCGACCACGGGAGCCGCGACCACGCGAGCCGCGGCCGCCGCGGCAGCCGCCGTGAAGGGCCGGGCCGCCGCCGGGGACGACCGCACGACCTCCGCCACCGCACCGTCCGGCGAGCGGGGATCCTCGCGGCACGCCGACGCCTTCGCCCCCGACGGCGCCCCACGCGCCCCCAAGGCCCCCGAGGCCGCCAAGAGCGTCCGCCACCGGGGGGCACGGCTCAAATCCACGCACGCGGGCGAACACGTCCTCGCCTACCTGCGCGAGCAGCGGGACGCCCTGGTCGCCCTCGACCCCGCCGTACGCCGCGACCTCCCCGACGCGGTCCACCAGATGCGCGTCGCCACCCGCCGCATGCGCAGCGCCTTCAGGACGTTCCGGAAGATCGTCGACCCTCAGGCCACCGCCCCGATCGGCGACGAGCTGAAATGGCTGGCGGGCGAACTGGGCGCGGCCCGCGACCAGGAAGTGATGTCCGAGCGGCTGCGCGCCCGCCTCGACGCCCTGCCGCTCCGGCTCCGGCTCGGCCCCGTCCGCGGCAGGCTCCGCATCTGGGCCACCGCCAACCGCGCCGGCGCACGCCGCCGCTCCGTCGCGGTGCTCGACACCCGGCGCTACCTCACCCTCCTCGACACCCTCGACGCACTCCTCGACGAGCCGCCGCTGCTCCCCGCCGCCACCGCGAAGCCCGCCGCCGCCCTGCCCAGGGCCGTACTCAAGGACTACGACCGGCTCGCCGTCCGCATCGAGCACGCCCTCGGCCTCCCCGCGGGCCACGACCGGGACACGGCCATGCACGACGCCCGCAAGGCCGCCAAGCGCGCCCGGTACGCGGCCGAGGCCGTCACCCCCGCCCTCGGCAAGCCCGCCGGGAAGCTCGCCAGGCGGATGAAGGCCGTCCAGACCGTCCTCGGCGACCACCAGGACAGCGTCGTCGCCCGCGAGACCCTCCGCGACCTCGCGGTCCAGGCCCACGCGGCCGGTGAGTCCGCGTTCACCTGGGGACTGCTGTTCGGGTGCGAGCAGGCCACGGCCGCCGACCGGGAGCGTGAGCTGCCCGGCGTCTGGGCGGAGGCCTCCCGGCCCGGGTTCCGCACCGCGCTCAGGGGCTGACCGCGCCCCGGGCGGCCGGAAGCTCCTTACGACCGGGTTAGGCTTGGGAATCCCCCTCTGCCCGTCCACGAAGGTTCCTGATGTCTTCCGAGTCGGTCTTCCCACAGCTCGAAGCTCTGCTCCCGCATGTGCAGAAGCCCATCCAGTACGTCGGTGGTGAGCTGAACTCCACGGTCAAGCCGTGGGAGAGCTGCGACGTGCGCTGGGCGCTGATGTACCCGGACGCCTACGAGGTCGGACTCCCCAACCAGGGCGTCATGATCCTCTACGAGGTCCTCAACGAGCGCGAGGGCGTCCTCGCCGAGCGGACCTACAGCGTCTGGCCGGACCTCGAGGAGCTGATGCGGCAGCACGGCGTCCCGCAGTTCACCGTCGACAGCCACCGCCCGGTGAAGGCCTTCGACGTCCTCGGTCTGAGCTTCTCCACCGAACTCGGCTACACCAACATGCTCACCGCCCTCGACCTCGCCGGTATCCCGCTCGAGGCGGCGGACCGCACGGCCGACGACCCGATCGTGCTCGCCGGCGGCCACGCGGCCTTCAACCCGGAGCCGATCGCGGACTTCATCGACGCCGCGGTGATCGGTGACGGGGAGCAGGCCGTCCTCCAGATCACCGACATCATCCGCGCCTGGAAGGCCGAGGGCCGCCCCGGCGGCCGCGAGGAGCTGCTGTTCCGCCTGGCCAGGACGGGCGGGGTGTACGTTCCGGGCTTCTACGACGTCGAGTACCTCCCCGACGGCCGCATCGGCCGTGTGGTGCCCAACCGGTCCGGTGTCCCGTGGCGGGTGTCCAAGCACACCGTCATGGACCTGGACGAGTGGCCCTACCCCAAGCAGCCGCTCGTCCCGCTCGCCGAGACCGTCCACGAGCGGATGTCCGTCGAGATCTTCCGGGGCTGCACCCGCGGCTGCCGCTTCTGCCAGGCCGGCATGATCACGCGACCCGTCCGGGAGCGGAGCATCACCGGCATCGGCGAGATGGTCGACAAGGGCCTCGAGGCCACCGGCTTCGAGGAGGTGGGCCTGCTCTCGCTGTCCTCCGCCGACCACAGCGAGATCGGCGACATCGCCAAGGGCCTCGCGGACCGGTACGAGGAGGACAAGATCGGCCTGTCCCTCCCCTCGACGCGTGTCGACGCCTTCAACGTCGACCTGGCCAACGAGCTGACCCGCAACGGCCGCCGCTCGGGCCTGACGTTCGCCCCCGAGGGGGGCTCCGAGCGGATGCGCAAGGTCATCAACAAGATGGTGTCGGAGGAGGACCTGATCCGCACCGTCGCCACCGCCTACGGCAACGGCTGGCGCCAGGTCAAGCTCTACTTCATGTGCGGCCTGCCCACCGAGACCGACGAGGACGTGCTGCAGATCGGCGACATGGCGGTGAACGTCATCGCCAAGGGCCGCGAGGTCTCCGGCTCCCAGGACATCCGGTGCACGGTGTCCATCGGCGGCTTCGTACCCAAGCCGCACACGCCCTTCCAGTGGGCGCCGCAGCTCTCCGCCGAGGAGACCGACGCCCGGCTGGAGAAGCTCCGCGACAAGATCCGCGGCGACAGGAAGTACGGCCGCTCCATCGGGTTCCGCTACCACGACGGCAAGCCCGGCATCGTGGAGGGCCTGCTCTCCCGCGGCGACCGCCGCGTGGGCGCCGTCATCCGGGCCGTGTACGAGGACGGCGGCCGCTTCGACGGCTGGCGCGAGCACTTCTCCTACGACCGCTGGATGCAGAGCGCGGCGAAGACCCTCCCCGGGTTCGGCGTGGACGTGGACTGGTACACGACCCGCGAGCGCACCTACGAGGAGGTCCTGCCGTGGGACCACCTGGACTCCGGTCTCGACAAGGACTGGCTCTGGGAGGACTGGCAGGACGCGCTGGACGAGACGGAGGTCGAGGACTGCCGCTGGACTCCGTGCTTCGACTGCGGTGTGTGTCCTCAGTTCGACACATGGCCACAAACGGGCCCGACGGGTAAGAAGCTGCTCCCGCTTGAGGTCAAGAAGTAGCCGTGACCAGCGGCGATGCCGTCCAGAGGATGGCTGAGACGCTCGCTGGGATGAGCGAAGCGGAGAAGGCCGAGATCCTTCGGGGGCTCGGGACGAAGGAGCGGGAGCAGGCTCCCCGCCCTGTGCGGCGAACGCCGCTCCCTGCTCCTCGGCAAGATCCGGGCATCGTCTCGGCGGTCGAGTGGGTGTAGCCGGCGAGAGGCGTCCGGGCCGTAAAGGTCCGGGCGCCTTCTGCGTGGCGCCGATGAACAGCATCGGGTCGGATCGGGGTGAACATGCCCTCTTGACCCGCAGGTTCCGACAGAGTGAAGGTCGTGCAACCAGGCGCAACGCGCTCGACGGGGAGGGACACCATGGCCTTACGGTTCGTCGGTAAAGATCCCGAGTCCGGAGATCACGGATCACCCGCTGTGTGGGTGGACCAGGAGTCGAAGGATCTTGTGATCCAGGAGTGGACGGCAGACGAGCGGACCACGGGCGAGAGCTCGCGAGATGTGCCGATCCCCGGGCACGAGTCGGTGATCAGGGTTCCGAAGCGGATGATCCCGCTTCTCAGGGAGGCGCTCCGTGTCGCAGAGTCTGACTGACTTCTCTGACCTCATCAGGTCAGTGCGGGAGTCAGCCGTGCATCTGGAGATGCGCGACACGTACGGCGTCGAGAACGAGATCGAAGGCTTCGCCGCGTGGAAGCAAGGGCGCCGGCTCGACCCGGAGGACCGGGGTTCGTGGTGGCGTCCCTGGCTCGACCTCGTTCAGGAGGTCACGGCCAAGGGCGTGGTCATCCGACGTGCCCGCATCGTCTCGGAGCCGGTCAGCGATTACATCGCCTTCGAGCACTCGGGCACCTTCACGAACGTGGCGGCCGGAGAGCAGATCCGTTGGCTGCCCCGTCGCAACGCCTCGGACCTTGCCCTGCCGGGCAACGACTTCTGGTTGTTCGACGGCCGCCTTGTCCAGTTCAACGTCTTCGACGGAGTCGGCCGGTGGGTCCACACTGACCAGACGGAAGACCCGGCCGCAGTTGAGCTGTGCGCATCGGCGTTCGAAGCGGTGTGGGAGCGAGCCATCCCGCACGAGAAGTACGCCGTCTGATTCCTGACCGGTCAGCTCATGCCTTCCTCTCCACTCTCCAGCGCCCAAGCGGCACGAGCCGCTGTGGCTGCCCGCTTGCAGGGCCTCATGCAAGACGCTGGCCTGACAGGGCATGAGCTGGCCGCTCGGTGCGGCTGGCACAAGTCGAAGTCATCCCGGATCGCGCGGGGCAAGACGCCGCCCTCGGACGCAGACATCCGCGCCTGGTGTGCTGCCTGCGGGGCCGACGATCACGCGGCCGATCTGATCGCTGCGTCCCGGAACGCAGAGTCGATGTACGTGGAGTGGCGGCAGATCCACCGTGACGGGATGCGCCGAGTCCATGAGCAGACTGTCCCGCTGTACCAGCGGACCCGCTCCTTTCGCGTGTACGCCTCGAACGTCATGCCGGGGATGCTCCAGACCCCTGGTTACGCGACAGGGCTCCTACGATCCATCACGGCCTTCCAGGGGACACCGGACGACGTGGCTGACGCCGTGCGGGCTCGGACCCAACGGTCCCGCGTGATCCGGGAAGGGGATCACCGGTTCGCCCTGGTGCTCGAAGAGACGGTTCTCTACTACCGGGTGAGTGACGATGCCGCGATGGCGGCACAGCTTGAGCACGTGCTCGCTGTGATGGGACAGCCGAACGTATCCCTCGGCATCATCCCCGCACGGGCTCGCCGTACCGTCTGGCCGCTCGAAGCCTTCTACACCTTCGACGATCAACAGGTGGCAGTGGAGACCCTCACAGCAGAGATCAACCTGACTGCGCCCGGCGAGATCCGTACGTACCTCCGGGCCTTCTCCGAGCTGTCTCGATCCGCAGTGCGCGGAGCCGAAGCCCGCGCTCTGATCACGAAGGCTCTCGCCGCCCTCGGGTGAATCCGTGCAACCGCGTGCAACAGCCGCCCTCGATGATCCGAGGGACGTGGGAGGAACCCAAGGAAGCCGGCGAGTGGCTGGGCCTCCGGCTCGCAGAGTTCGCAACCCGGTTCGCCTCGGAGCAGGATCGGGAGGTGACCAGGCTGGTGCTCCTTGTGAAGGCTGCTGTCGAGCGGCTGACGTGGGGAGGAGACGTATCCCTCGGCCACTACCTGAAGGGCACCGTCTTCCACTCCGTCGCCCTTGTGACGTGCTCGCCGAACCGCGCTGCTCCCGACCTGCCCTGTCCCGCCGGACAGGCCCGTGCATGACAGCGGCCCCCGACGTGATGCCGGGGGCCTGCCTGTGTCCCTGTGCGACGGTCTCGGGCGCCCTCTCCCAGGTGGCGCCTTCAACTCTTCCAGCTGGGCCAGGTCGGCGGCGGTCCACTCGGTCTCTACGTCGTACGTCTTCACGTCGGCGGGCACCTACCCGATGGATTGTGGGCGCTGTCTTTGTGTCCCCAGATGGACACCCAGATCCAGATCGGTCCGACCGGCAAGAAGCTGCTGCCGCTGACCGTGGTCGAGTGACGGTGCTGTGACGGCCCGGCCCGGGGGACACCCCCGGGCCGGGCCGCCGCGTCCCCTCGGCCGTGGGGCGGGGGAAGCGCGAGGGGTGCCGGGGCGTCCGCACCCCCGTGGGCCATCTGCGTCCGCGACCGGGTGCGGGTCCCGGCGGGCCGTGCGGAGCCGGAGCCGGGGCCGGGCCGTCCGCGGGGCCCTCGCCCGCCTCGGCCGGGAGGAGGCGCCGCGGCACGCGGGGGGACACCCGGCAGGTGCGGGCCGGCGAGCCCCGTCAGACCCGGGCCGCGGAACCCGCGGCCGTCCGGGCGCGTAACCTGGGTGGTACGCAACACACACGGACTGCCCCGGCGCGGCGCCCGGGCCCGCGTCCTCCCGTACCGGCGGGGGCGGGCCGCGCGGGCCGCGCGCCAGGGCCCGAAGGCCACGAAGGGCGGCGCAGGAAGGCGCCCGCCCCGCACCGAGGAGAGGAACCACTGGGCAAGCGACAGCCCGAAGGCCCACCGCCCGCACCCGCGGTGCAGCGCATCCGACTGCGCTACACCAAGCGAGGCCGCCTCCGGTTCACCAGCCACCGCGACTTCCAGCGCGCCTTCGAGCGCGCTCTGCGCCGCGCCGAGGTGCCGATGGCGTACTCGGCGGGCTTCACCCCGCACCCGAAGGTGTCGTACGCCAACGCCGCCCCCACGGGTACGGGCTCCGAGGCCGAGTACCTCGAGATCGCACTGACCGATCACCGTGACCCGGCGGAGCTGCGCAAGCTCCTCGACGAGTCGCTGCCCGCCGGGCTCGACGTGGTCGACGCCGTCGAGGCCCGCACGTCGGGGCTCGCCGACCGGCTGACTGCGTCCGTATGGGAGCTGCGGCTCGACGGCGTCCCGGTGGAGGAGGCCGAGCAGGCGATCGCCGCCTTCGTCGCGGCGGACGCCGTCGAGGTCCGGCGCAAGACCAAGAACGGGATGCGGACCTTCGACACCCGTGGTGCGGTGGTCGACCTCAAGGCGAGTTGTCCACAGCCTGATAGGCCCGAAGAGCAGCCTTGTGCGATACTGCGGCTGGTTGTTCGGCACGTGACGCCTGCCGTGCGACCCGACGACGTCCTGTCCGGTCTCCGAGCTGTGGCCGACCTGGCGCCGCCGGTCCCCGCAGCGGTGACCAGGCTGGCGCAGGGGCTCTTCGACGAGGAGTCCGGCACGGTGACCGACCCGCTCGCGCCCGACCGCGAGGCAGTCACGGCCGCCCCGGCCGATCGCTCAGGGGCCGCCGGAGCCGCCGCGACGGTGCCCGCGGGTACCGGTTCCGCGTAGGGGCAGTCGTTGTAGCGCCGCCCTCGTACTCGGGAGCCACCTGGGTCGGGCAGCGCAATGACCAGGAGACTTTCGCCAGGCCGTGCGTACAGCGCGTACGGAACCGGCGAGCCAGACATACAGCTCCCGTGCGGCGCCCGCGCCCCGGACGGAGGCCCCGCACTCATCACGCGGGACGTGCCACCGGACCGGATCGAGGCTCGGCGCCCGGGAGCGTGACGGGAGAACCGCCCGCATGCTCGAACCGAAGGACCCCGGTGTGACCGGGGACACCGAAGAGAACGACAACTCCACGCCGAGCGACACGCTGCCGCCGCGTCGCCGCCGCGCCGCGTCGCGGCCGGCGGGCCCGCCGGCGGGTGCCGTGCAGTCCGCGCAGGTGGAGACCGTCGCCGATGTGACGGCCACCCTGTCGGCCGCCATACCGTCCGCGGAGGACGGGTCCGCCGGGGATGGTGCCGGGGCGCCCGCGCCGCGTACCCGTCGGCGGGCGGCCCGCAAGGCGACCGCGCCCGCCGGTTCGCCGGACCCCGTCGAGGTCGTCGCAGAGTCCGCCTCCGCCGAGGCGCCCGCGACCTCGCCTGCTGTGGCGCGTACGGCCGAGGCCGTCGCCGCCGACGAAGACATCGAGGAAGGTGCCGTGAGCGAGACCGCCGCGGAAACCGGGCCCGCCAGGGAGCCCGCGCGCCGCACCCGCCGCCGGGCCACCGCCCCCGCGGGCGCGCCGCAGGCCGCCGGGTCCGCCGCTGCCGCCGACGAGGCCACCGGGCCCGCCGGGGCTGTTGCCGAGACCGCTGAACCCGCCGCTGCCGGTGCGCCGGCCGCGGGGGAGCCGGTGGAGGAGGCGCCGCGTGGCCGCACGCGTCGCCGTGCCACGCGCCGGGCCGCCGCCCCCGCCGGTGCGCCGGAGGCCGCCGTGGAGGACGAGTCCGCGGCGGGTGAGAGCCTGCCCGCCGACACCGTCGCACGCATCGCCGCCGACGAGGCCGAGGCCGAGGCGGCGGGGAAGGCTGCCTCGCGGGGCCGTACCCGCCGCCGGGTCGCCGCCGGGCGGGCCGCCGCCGAGCCCGCGCAGGACGAGCGCGCCGACGAGGAGCGCGAGGTGCGCGAGGAGCGCGGGGCGGAGGCCGGTACCGCGCGGGGAGAGCGCGAGGAGAAGGCCGGGCCGGCCGCCCGCGGACGCCGGGCCGGAAGGCCCGCGGTGCCGGTGTTCCAGGCACCCGTCTTCACCGAGCCGGTGTTCCAGACCCCGGAGACCGCGGCCGCTGCCGCCGCTGCCGCCGCGGCCGACGAGGGGGACGACGAGGGGGACGAGGCCGCGGAGGCGGCTGAGGCGGCTGAGGCTGCGGAGACCGGGGGCTCGGCCGCCGCGAGCGCCCAGCAGCGCCGCCGCCGTCGCCGTCGCGGCGAGTCCGCGCCCGCCGTCGAGACCACGGAGTCCGAGCCGGCCGACGAGGCCGAGGTCGAGTCCGGCGAGCCGGAGACCGACGACACCGAGGAGTCCGACGACTACGAGGGCCGTCCCTCCCGGCGTCGCCGCCGCGGCGGCCGTCGCCGTCGCCGTGGCGAGTCCGCCGATGCGGCGGAGGCCGGGGCCGACGAGGACTCCGAGGCGGAGGCCGGGGCCGAGGAGGAACCGGAGCCCGAGGACGACGAGGAGGAGCAGGAGGCCGCCACCCCGTCCGCCGCGGGGACCAGCAGCAGCCGCCGTCGCCGTCGCCGTCGCCGTCGCAGCGGTGACGCAGCCGAGCCCGAGCCCGGTGCCGACGAGCCGGAGCGCACGGTCGTCAAGGTCCGGGAGCCCCGTCCCAAGGCGGAGCCTTCGGACGAGGTGCAGTCGATCAAGGGTTCCACCCGGCTGGAGGCGAAGAAGCAGCGCCGCCGAGAGGGCCGCGAGCAGGGCCGCCGCCGGGTGCCGATCATCACCGAGGCGGAGTTCCTGGCGCGCCGCGAGGCCGTCGAGCGCGTGATGGTCGTGCGGCAGCACGGGGACCGCACCCAGATCGGCGTTCTCGAGGACAACGTGCTGGTCGAGCACTACGTCAACAAGGAGCAGTCGACGTCGTACGTCGGCAACGTCTACCTGGGCAAGGTGCAGAACGTCCTGCCGTCGATGGAGGCCGCCTTCGTCGACATCGGCAAGGGCCGCAACGCGGTCCTGTACGCGGGTGAGGTGAACTTCGAGGCGCTCGGCCTCGCCAACGGCCCGCGCCGTATCGAGTCCGCGCTCAAGTCCGGCCAGTCGGTGCTGGTGCAGGTCACCAAGGACCCGATCGGCCACAAGGGTGCCCGGCTCACCAGCCAGGTGTCGCTGCCCGGCCGCTACCTGGTGTACGTGCCCGAGGGTTCGATGACGGGCATCAGCCGGAAGCTCCCCGACACCGAGCGGGCCCGGCTGAAGACGATCCTGAAGAAGATCGTCCCCGAGGACGCGGGCGTCATCGTGCGCACCGCCGCGGAGGGCGCCAGCGAGGACGAGCTGCGCCGCGACGTGGAGCGGCTGCAGGCCCAGTGGGAGGAGATCCGCGGGAAGGCGAAGAGCGGCAACGCCCCGACGCTGCTCTACGGTGAGCCGGACATGACCGTCCGGGTCGTCCGCGACATCTTCAACGAGGACTTCTCCAAGGTCATCGTGAGCGGCGACGAGGCGTGGGGGACCGTCCACGGCTATGTGTCGCACGTCGCGCCCGACCTGGCGGACCGGCTCCAGCGCTGGACCAGCGAGACCGACGTGTTTGCCGTGCACCGGATCGACGAGCAGCTGATGAAGGCGCTGGACCGCAAGGTCTGGCTGCCCTCGGGCGGTTCGCTGGTGATCGACAAGACCGAGGCGATGGTCGTGGTCGACGTCAACACCGGCAAGTTCACCGGCCAGGGCGGCAACCTCGAGGAGACCGTCACCAGGAACAACCTGGAGGCGGCCGAGGAGATCGTGCGCCAGCTGCGGCTGCGGGACCTCGGCGGCATCGTGGTCATCGACTTCATCGACATGGTCCTGGAGTCCAACCGCGACCTGGTGCTGCGGCGCCTGCTGGAGTGCCTGGGCCGGGACCGCACGAAGCACCAGGTGGCGGAGGTTACCTCGCTGGGCCTGGTGCAGATGACCCGCAAGCGGGTGGGCCAGGGGCTGCTGGAGTCGTTCTCCGAGACCTGTGTCCACTGCAACGGCCGCGGTGTGATCGTGCACATGGAGCAGCCGGCGGCCGCCGGTGGCGGTGGCGGCAAGCGCAGGAAGCGCGGCCGCGGCGGTGCCGAGCACGTCCACGAGCACGAGGTGGTCGTCGAGGCGCCGGGCGCCGAGGCCGCGCCGAGCGGGCTGGAGGAGACCGAGGCCGAGGTCGCTGCGGAGGCCGCGGCGCCGACGGCGCTGCCGGAGCCTGCCTTCGCTCCCGACGAGGAGCTCTACAGCAGCGCAGCCGAGGCCGAGGCGGCCGCCTCCCGCCGCGGCCGCCGCCGGGTGTCCCGCAAGGCGACGGCACCGGCCGGTGCGCCGAGGCAGACCGAGCCGGTCGAGCCGGTCGAGCCTGTCGCGGCCGGGGTGGAGCAGGCAGAGCCGGTGCCGGCCGGGGAGACCGCCGAGGCGGCCGCCGAACCGGTGGCCGGGCCGGAGGCCGTGCCCGTCGAGGCGGAGCAGGCAGAGTCGGCCCCCGCGGGCCGTACCCGTCGCCGGGCCACCCGCAAGGCGTCGGCTCCGGCTGGTTCCCCGAAGGGCGGCGAGGCGGCCGAGATCGTGACCGAGACCGCCGAGGTCCCGGCCGAGGCGCCCGCTGCCGCGGCTCCCGGGGCTCCGGCCGACGAGGTCCCCGCCGCCGCTCCGCCGCGGGCCCGTCGCCGGGTGACCCGCAAGGTCACCGCTCCGGCGGGTTCGCCGTCCGGCGCGGAGGACGCCGCGGTCGTCGTGGTCGTCGCCCCCCAGGAGCCCGGGGCGGAGGCCGTGCCCGCCGAGGCGGAGGAGCCGGCGGACGCCCCGGCGAAGAAGGCGGCCCGCAAGACCGCCAAGAAGGCCACGGCGAAGAAGGCCGCCACGAAGAAGACGGCGGCCGAGAAGACCACCGCGGCCAAGAAGGCGACTGCCCAGAAGGCGACCGTCAAGAAGACGGCCGTCAAGAAGGCGACCGTCAAGAAGACGGCCGTCAAGAAGACGACCGCCAAGAAGACGGCCAAGACGGCCGCCGGGAAGACCGCCGCGGCGGAACAGCAGAGCCTGCCGACCGTGACGGCGTCGGCGGAAAGCTGAACAATCCATGACCGGTGGTTGAATGTTCGTGTCCCGCCCCTGTGGACTCTGGGGCGGGACACGCCATTTGTTTCGGAACTGATGCCTGGGCCCCTTAACGGCCCAGAAATTGCCTGGGGAATCCCTGATAATGTGACGGCGGTCGCTGCCGTGCCGAGGACCCGCCCGGAGACTGCGTCGGTGACCGGCCCGGTTAAAGGGACAGACCGGTGCCAGCATTCCTCGGTAGGGCGTCGGCCATCACGCCGGAGGGGTTCGCGCGGCCCGAAGACGCCCCGCAGCCCCCTGACCTCTGCCACATAGAGCTCTCACGGTGTTCAAGGAGGACGTCCAATGCCGAGCAGCAACGCGCAGCCCATCCCCGCTGCCCGTCCGGTCATCGGTGAAGAGGAGATCGAAGCAGCCGTGCGCGTGCTGCGCAGCGGCCGGGTGGTCCAGGGCCCCGAGGTGGCCGCGTTCGAGGAGGGCTTCTCGGAGTTCGTGGCCGGCCGCCACTGCGTGGCCGTCAACTCCGGTACCTCCGCGCTGCACCTCCTTTTGATGGCTCTCGGTATCGGTCCGGGTGACGAGGTGGTCGTACCGTCGTTCTCGTTCGCCGCGTCGGCGAACTCCGTCCGACTGGTCGGCGCCGACGTCGTCTTCGCCGACATCGACCCGGACACGTACTGCCTCTCCCCGGCCGCGGTCGAGGCCGCCATCACCCCGCGCACCGCCGCGATCATGCCGGTGCACCTCTACGGCCACCCGGCGGCGATGGACCGGATCACGGAGATCGCCGACCGGCACAAGCTGGCCGTCGTCGAGGACGCCTGCCAGGCGCACGCGGCCGCACTGCACGGCACCCCGGTCGGCGCCTTCGGCTCCGGCGGCACGTTCAGCTTCTACCCGACCAAGAACATGCACAGCCTCGAGGGCGGCATGGTCTCCACGGCCGACGCCGAGATCGCCCGCACCCTCCGCCTGCTGCGCAACCAGGGCATGGAGCAGCGCTACGCGAACGAGATCGTCGGCGCCAACATGCGCATGACGGACGTCTCCGCGGCCGTCGGCCGCGTCCAGCTCGCCAAGCTGCCCGGCTGGACCGACCGGCGCATCGCCAACGCCGCGTACCTCTCCGAGCACATCACCGCGGCGAACGTCGTGACCCCGGTCGTCGCCGAGGGCGCGCGCCACATCTACCACCAGTACACGATCCGGGTCCGGGGCGACCGCGACGCCGCCATGGCGCAGCTCACCGGGGCGGGCGTCGGCAACGCCGTCTACTACCCGACGCCGATCCACCGGCTGAAGCCGTACTGGGAGCCGGACCAGAAGGCGGGCCGCCACTGGGACCTGCCCGAGACCGAGCGGGCGGCCGCCGAGGTCGTGTCGCTGCCCGTGCACCCGTCGCTGACGGAGGGCGACCTCGAGCGCATCGTCACCGCCGTGAACGCGCTGGGAGAGACGCTGTGACCGCCACCGCACTGCGGGCCGGCCTGATCGGCCTGGGCTCCATGGGACGCCACCACGCCCGCGTTCTGGCCGGGCTCGACGGTGTGGAACTCGTCGCCGTCGTGGACCCCATGGGCGACAGGAACGGCTGGGCGCAGAGCGCCCCCGTGCTGCCCACCGTGGACGAGCTGATCGCGTTCGGCATCGACTACGCCGTCGTGGCCTGCCCGACCGCGTTGCACGAGGAAGTGGGCCTGAAGCTGGCCGAGGCCGGCGTCGGCGCGCTGATCGAGAAGCCGGTCGCGGACACCGTCGAGGGCGCCCGCCGGCTGGTCGAGGCCTTCGAGACGCGCGGCCTGGTGGCCGGCGTGGGCCACATCGAGCGCTGCAACCCCGCCCTGCGCAGCCTGCGCACCCGGCTGGAGGCCGGTGAACTCGGGGACGTCTTCCAGGTCGTCACCCGCCGGCAGGGCCCCTTCCCGCACCGCATCGCGGACGTCGGCGTGGTCAAGGACCTCGCCACCCACGACATCGACCTGACGGCCTGGGTCACCGGCCGGCAGTACACGTCGATCGCGGCGCACACCGTCTCCAAGTCGGGCCGCCCGCACGAGGACATGGTCTCGGCCGTCGGCAAGCTCTCCGACGGCACGATGGTCAGCCACCTCGTCAACTGGCTGAGCCCGCTCAAGGAGCGCTTCACCTCGGTCACCGGCGAGCGCGGCTGCTTCATCGCCGACACCCTCACCGCGGACCTGACGTTCTACTCGAACGCGGCGGTGGCGACCGAGTGGGAGGCCCTCCAGGCGTTCCGCGGAGTCTCCGAGGGGGACATGGTCCGCTACGCGATCCCGAAGCGCGAGCCGCTCCTCGTCGAGCACGAGCTCTTCCGGGACGCGGTGCTCGGCGAGTCCAAGGACATCTGCACGCTGCGCCAGGGCCTGCGGACGGTCGAGGTCGCCGCCGCCGTGATCGACTCCGCCAGGAGCGGTACCACCGTGCGGCTGGACCCGGAGGGCGTGGCCAGTTGACCACCCCGGATGTCACCGTCGTCGTGGCCGTCTACAACACGATGCCGTACCTCACCGAGTGCCTCGATTCGCTGGTGAACCAGAGCATCGGGGTGGACCGGCTGGAGGTCGTGGCCGTCGACGACGGTTCGACCGACGACAGCGGCCGGGAGCTCGACCGCTTCGCGGAGCGGTACCCCGGCACCGTGAAGGTGGTCCACCAGCCCAACTCCGGCGGCCCGGCGGCGCCCAGCAACCGGGCCCTGGAGGTGGCCACCGGCCGCTACGTGTACTTCGTCGGCTCCGACGACCGACTCGGCGAGGACGCGCTGAGGCGGATGGTGGCCTGTGCCGACGAGCACGGCTCCGATGTCGTCGTGGGCAAGATGGCCGGCACCAACGGCCGCTACGTCCACCAGGCGCTCTACCGCAAGAGCGACCCGGACGTCAGCCTGTACGACTCGGCGCTGCCCTTCACCCTGGCCAACACCAAGCTGTTCCGGCGCGAGCTGGTGGAGCGGCACAAGCTGCGCTTCCCCGAGGACCTGCCGGTCGGCAGCGACCAGCCGTTCACGCTCGAGGCGTGCGTCCGGGCGCGGAAGATCTCCGTGCTGGCGGACTACACGTACTACTACGCGGTCAAGCGCGGGGACGCGAGCAACATCACGTACCGCGCCGACCACCTGGCGCGGCTGCGCTGCACCGCCCAGATCATGAGGTTCACGGCCGGGCTCATCGAGGCCGGCCCGCGGCGCGACGCGGTGTTCCGGCGCCACTTCACCTGGGAACTCGCCAAGCTGGTCCAGCACGACTTCCCGGCACTCGACGGGGAGACGCGGATCCGGGTCTGCGCCGGCGTCGCCGCCCTCGCCGACGACTACCTCACCGAACCGCTCCGCGACGCGATGGACGTCAGGCGGCGGGTGCGGATCGGGCTGGCCCAGCGCGGTGCCGTCACCGAACTGGTCCGCGCCGTCGAGGAGGAGGCCGCCGCGGGGCCCCCTCCGCTGCTGCTGGAGGACGGCCGGGCGTTCCTGCGCTATCCAGGGTTCCGCGACCCGGCCCTGGCGCTGCCCGACCGGCTGTACGAGGTGATCGGCGAGTCCGTGCCCGGGCAACTCGCCGCCGGCACCGGGCTGGTCTCGGCGCGGTGGGAGCAGCGGGGCGGTGACCTGACCGCGGTCCTCTCGGTGCGCGTCCCCGTCACTGGCGAGACGGACCGCGCCGTGATCCGCCTCGCGAAGAAGGCGATGCCGAAGAGCGCCGACAAGCCGGGTGCGCGCAGGCTGCCCGTGGGCACCGAACTGCCCGCCCCGTCGGGGGAGCTGAGCCGCACCACCACCGACGACGGCACGGGGACGGTGCTCACCGCGCGGATCCCCGTCGAGCCCGGCAGGGCCAGACTCGGCGTCCGGGTCTATCTGGACGTGGCGGGCTCGACGTACGAGGTCCCGGTGAGGACCCTGGGCCGGCCGCTGCCGCTGGCCCGGCGCTGGCGCGAGGAGGCCCCTCACCGCGCCTCCGCCAATGCCAACGCCAAGGGGCGGCTCGTCATCACCACGGCTCCGCTCTGGGAGTCCCCGCCGTCCGGCGGGCGCGGCCGGCTGCGTCACCTGATGTCCCGTGTGAAGAGGAAACTGACCCGATGAATATCTGTGTAGTCGCGCTCGGCAAGATCGGGCTTCCGCTCGCCGTGCAGTTCGCCGCCAAGGGCCACAAGGTCATCGGCGCCGACGTCAACGAGAAGGTCGTCGAGCTGGTCAACGCCGGCACCGAGCCCTTCCCCGGCGAGCACGACCTGGACGTCAGGCTGAAGCAGGCGGTCGACGCCGGGCTGCTGTCCGCCACCACCGACACCGCCGCGGCCGTCGCACGGTCCGAGGCGGTCGTGGTCGTCGTCCCGCTGTTCGTGGACGCCGAGGGCACCCCGGACTTCGGCTGGATGGACTCCGCGACCCGGGCCATCGCCGAGGGCCTCAGGCCCGGCACCCTCGTCTCGTACGAGACGACCCTGCCCGTCGGCACCACCCGCACCCGCTGGGCTCCGATGCTGGAGCGGGGCTCCGGCCTCACCGCGGGCGAGGACTTCCACCTGGTGTTCTCCCCCGAACGCGTGCTCACCGGCCGGGTCTTCGCCGACCTGCGCCGCTACCCCAAGCTCGTCGGCGGCATCGACGAGGCCTCCGGCGGCCGCGGTGTGGAGTTCTACGAGCAGGTCCTGGACTTCGACGAGCGCGACGACCTCCCGCGGCCCAACGGCGTCTGGGACCTGGGCACCGCGGAGGCCTCCGAACTCGCGAAGCTCGCCGAGACCACCTACCGCGACGTCAACATCGGCCTGGCCAACCAGTTCGCCCGGTTCGCCGACAAGAACGGCATCGACGTCAAGAAGGTCATCGAGGCCTGCAACTCGCAGCCCTACAGCCATATCCACCAGCCCGGCATCGCCGTCGGCGGCCACTGCATCCCGATCTACCCGCGGATGTACCTGTGGAACGACCCGGAGGCGACCGTCGTGCGCTCCGCCCGCGAGGCCAACGCCGCCATGCCGGAGTACGCGGTGGACCTGCTGGCCGCCGCCTACGGCGACCTGACCGGCGCCGGTGTGCTCGTGCTCGGAGCCGCCTACCGCGGCGGTGTGAAGGAGACCGCGTTCTCCGGCGTCTTCGGGACCGTCGAGGCCCTCAGGGCCCGCGGTGCGGTGCCGTTCGTCTCCGACCCGATGTACACCGCCGAGGAGCTGGCCGCGCACGGCCTCACCCCGCACCGGGGCGAGAAGGTCACCGCCGCGGTCCTCCAGGCCGACCACGCGGAGTACCGCGAGCTGGCGGCCTCCGACCTGCCGGACGTCACCGTCCTGGTCGACGGCCGCCGCACCACCGACCCGACCCGCTGGGAGGGCGTCCGCCGCGTCGTCATCGGCGGCTGACGGACGGCCCGCTCCGTACGCGACGACCCGGCCCTGCCCCGTGCACGCGCGGGGCAGGGCCCTCCTGCAGGAAGGTTCCCATGACCTGGTTGATCACCGGTGGCGCCGGATTCATCGGCTCGCACGTGGTGAAGGCGATGGCGGGGGGCGGCGAGCACGTCGTCGTCCTCGACGACCTGAGCACGGGGCGTGCCGACCGGCTGCCCGCCGGGGTGCCGCTGGAGACCGGCACCGTACTCGACCGCGGCACCGTGGACCGCGTCCTTCGCGACCACGCCGTCACCGGCGTCGTGCACATCGCGGGCAAGAAGCAGGTGGGCGAGTCCGTGGAGAAGCCGCTCCACTACTACCGGGAGAACGTGGAGGGGATCAGGGTCCTCCTCGACGCGGCGGTCGCCGCCGGGGTGAGCCGGTTCCTGTTCTCGTCCTCCGCCGCCGTGTACGGCATGCCGGACGTCGGCCTCGTCACCGAGGAGACGCCGTGCGCGCCCATCAACCCGTACGGCGAGACCAAGCTCGCCGGTGAGTGGCTGGTCGCGGCCGTCGGCAGGGTCCACCCCGTCGCCACCGCCTCGCTGCGCTACTTCAACGTCGCCGGCGCGGCCACGCCCGAACTCGCCGACGAGGGCGTCTTCAACCTGGTCCCGATGGTGTTCGAGCGGCTCACGGCAGGCGAGGCGCCGCGGATCTTCGGCGACGACTACGCCACGCCGGACGGCACCTGCATCCGCGACTACATCCATGTCGAGGACATCGCTTCCGCCCATGTCGCCGCGGCCCGCAGGCTCACCGCCGACCCGAACGCCCGGCTGGTCCTCAACATCGGCCGCGGCGAGGGCGTCTCGGTCGCCGACATGGTGGGGATCATCCAGGACGTCACCGGTCACCAGGGCGTCAAGCCCGAGGTCACGGAGCGCAGGCCGGGCGACCCGGCCCGGGTGGTCGCCTCCGCCGACCGCATCCGCGAGGAGCTGGGCTGGAGCGCGCGCCACGAGGTGCGGCAGATGGTCGAGTCCGCGTGGGCGGGCTGGCGCCTGCGGCACCCGTAGGGGCGGTACCCGTCGGGCCCCCCGCGGGGCCGACGGGCCGTCGCCCGGGAGGCACCTGGGTGTGCGGAAGGGGCCCGGCGGGCGGCCCCTTCGCGTGCGCCCCTAGCGGTCTTCGAGGAACAGCTTCTCGAAGTGCTTCCGCACCACGGGCCAGTCCCACGCCGACAGCGCGTGCTCGGCCGCGAGCTTGCCCGCGTCGCGCCACGCCTCCTCGGTGGCCGTGGCCTCCAGGATCCGCTTCGCCGCCTCGTCGGGGGAGCCGACGACCCAGCCCTCGGGGTAGAGGGTGCGGGCGCTGTTCGGCTTGCCCGCGTAGAACGGCCAGTCGCGGACGACCGGGAGGGCGGCGCTCGCCGCGCCCTCCATCAGGCCCACATGGCAGCCCTCGCGGACGGAGGAGCTGATGATGGTGCCGATCTCCGGGAGCCTGGACGGAACGTCGTCCGTCGGGCCGAGACGGACCACGGCCCCCGACTCCTCCAGGGGAGCCAGCACCTTCTCGAACTCGCGGCGGTACTCGCGCGTCGCCATGCTCGTCTTCGGGTCCATGTCCCCGCCGACCAGGATCAGCCGGTAGCGCTCGTCGTGCCGGCGCACCCGCTCGAGGACGTCCACGGCCCACCTCGGGTCCTTGGCGACCTGGCTCATCCCGACCAGCCCCAGGTTGAAGCGGGCCTCGGCGGGCTTGGGCCGGGCGAAGCCGGACAGGTCCATCGCGTTGTCGACGATGTGGAAGCGGGGTGCCCCGTCGCCGCGCAGCTGCGGAACCAGCGACACGGCCAGGTCCCTCACGTGCGGGGCCACGAAGACCAGGTCGTCGATCCGCGAGAAGTCCGTCATGTGCGGCCAGCGCGTGAACGCCTCGTAGCTGTGCAGCCGGACCACGACGCGGGTGTCGCCCGGGTCGATGGTGGTGAGCATCCCCGCCGGGCCCACCGACCAGTCCAGGAACACCGTGTCGGCCCAGTCGAGGTAGGGGCGGAACAGCCGCTCGACCTCTTCCTGGTAGTCGCTGGTGCCGTCGGACAGCCGGTCCACCAGCATCCGCCGGCCCGCCCAGGCGATCCGCTTCAGGTGCTTCGAGGCGGCCAGGTCCAGGAAGCGCAGCTCCACGCCGGGGTGTCCGCCGAAGTGGTCCAGGACGTGGCGCAGGAAGTTGTCGTTGGCGCTGGTGGTGACCAGCAGCCGCAGCGGCCGGTCGGAGGGCGCCTTCCGGTGCGGTGTCCTGCGGCCCCGCGGACGGCTCAGCGCCCGCATCGCCCCGGAGCGGTACAGCGGGGCGACGAAGGCCTCCGCGTCCTCCGCCAGCGGCGAGGACAACTGGTCGATGTGCAGCACCCGGTGGAAGCCCAGGAACAGCGCCCGGTCCAGCGCTCCGGCCGCCGCCTCCACGCGGCCGGCGGCGAACTCCCGGTCCGCGTGGGCGAGCTGGGCCGCCACGGCCCTGCCGAGATGGCGCGGGCTGAGGCCCTTCGCGATCTCCTTCATCACGCCCTCGTCGAGGAGCTGGGCCTTGAGCGCGAGGTCCGGGATCTTCGACGCGGCATCCGCGAGCGCTATGGCCGCACCGCTCGTGCGGCCCGCCCACTGCATGCCCTCCGCGACATAGCGGGAGGTCGCGGCGCGCACCCGGGTGGGTACACCGGGGGCGGTGACGGCGGTGCGCCACAGCCGGGCCCCGACGGTGGAGCGCATCACGGGACGTGCCGTCGCGGTCCGCATCACCGCGGCCGGCAGCCCGTCGACGGAGCGGCGGACGTCGCGGGCCACGGCGTCCAGCGGCGGGAGGACCGAGCGGCGCTGCACACTGCCGCCCTGCGCAGCCAGACCTTCGACGGCCTTCATGCCCGGCGCCAGACCGAACACGGCGGCGGCGCCGCGGTTGTACTGGGCCAGCCGCCACACGGTGTACACGGCGCCCGGGTCGAGCGCGACCATGACGTCGGCCCTGCGGGCCCGGTCGCGCAGCCATGTGTCGCGTTTGGACTGCATCCACACCCGCATGCCCAGCGGGGCCGTGCGCGCCTTGCGGCGCAGCGCCTGGCTGCGGTGCGCGATGCTCCGGGGCAGCTGGTGCAGCCCGGCCAGCTCCAGCCCGGCGACCTCCTCGGCGGACGACTCCAGGTGGAACGTGGCCGCGAGGTGCACCCGTGCGCCCAGGGCGTTGAACTTGCGCACCGAGTCGGCGAGTACGCCGAACTGCGGCTTGGCGGCGGCGACGAACAGGACTTCGGTCACGGGGTGGGTCCTCCGGCGGCGATCGGCTTCTCGGCGAGGGGCGCCGGTTCCCCGTCGCCCGGGGCCGCGGTGGGGCCGGCCACGGCCTTCCGCGTGCCCTGAGCGGCGTGCTTCGCCGTGAACTCCTCGACGAGGTTCTTCACGGCGACGGTCATCAGGGCCTCGCGGGTGAACTGGTCCGCGTGGGCCATGGCCTCGGAGTGCACCTCGTCGCTGGTCTCCACCGCCATGTGGGCGGCCCGGACGAACGACTCGGTCAGGCCCTCCTCGTCGATGCCGACGGCGCCCGTCCACAGCGGGTGCCCGCTCAGCACGTTGGACGCGTCGTGCTCGACGACGTGCGCCGACACGATCGGCAGGCCGGTGGCCATGTACTCGTACACCTTGCCGGAGGTGACGTAGCGGCCGCCGATCAGGATCAGCACCATGGCGTCCCAGCCGGAGTAGATCGACGCGACCTCGGCCTTCGCCGCGGGACCGCCGAAGTGGACGCCGTCGGCCTCCGCCTGCTTGAGGATCTCCGTGTGCCGGTTCGCCTCCCGGCCGGCGCCGTTGCCGATGTGGCCGCGCACCTCGAAGCGCGCGTTGGCCAGCAGCGGCTCCTTCTCCCGCGCCGCCTTCCAGGCGTTGAGCACCGTCTCCAGGTGCTGCGGGGTGAAGTTGACCGTGCCGAGGTAGCCGAACACCAGCCCCGACTCGGGGTCGGGGGCGTGGGCGCGGCCCGGGGAGCTGTCGGCGTCGTAGCCGTTGCGCACGACGTGGACGCGGTCGGCGAAGTCCGGGTACCGCCGGCGGTAGTGGTCGGCGATGGGGTCGTTCACGACCCACAGGGAGAGGGCGTGGTCGAGGATCCTCCGCTCCCAGCGGCCCTCCTCGGAGTCGGGCCCGAACGCCTCGACGCCCTCGATGACGTCGATGGACCAGCCGTCGCGGAAGTCCACGGCGTAGGGGACCCGCTTCTCCTCCCACAGCTTCCAGGCCGCGGCGAGGTTCACGTACGGCACGCAGCTGGCGAGCAGCAGATCGGCCGGGTGCTCCTCGTGGACGCGCAGTACCGCCTGCTCCAGGTCCGTGCGCCACTCGCCGAAGTTGGGCTCCGGGAACGGCTTCGTCTGGCGGCGGCGCAACTGGGCGACCCAGGCGTTGGGGTTGAGCGCGCGGGCCTCGTCGTAGAGGCGGATGTCCGTCTCGAGATCCTCGCGCGCCAGCGGCAGTTCGACGATCTCGACCCTCGGGTCGACCTGGTCCAGCAGGGTGAGGTCGATGCCGGAGTCCCGCTCCCAGGACTCCTGGGCGACGTTGACGACGGTCACGTCCCAGCCCACGTTGACGAACTGGTTCGCGGTCTCGCGCATGCGGTAGGCCGAACTCTTGGCGGCCGGCGGGAACCCGATGGCGAGGTAGATCACATGAGGCCGCTTGCCTTCGGCGGGCAGCCCGGACCCGGGAGTCGCTGACATAGTCGGTGACGCTAGCACGGTGACATGTACGGATTCGGGCCACCTGGTCGCCGCGTCGCCCGTTGTGGGCGCGCGGCGCGGAGCCCCTGGTCCGTCACGCGTGCCGGCTGCCCCCCTTCCACTCTTCCATGATCCGGACGACGTTCTTCGCGGCCCGGCCGTCGCCGTAGGGGATGCCGGGGTCGGCGGTCGGCACGGCGCGGGTCACCGTCGCCGCCCACTCCTCCGGAGAGAGGGTGTGCGGGTCGGGAACAAGGACGTTCCAGCCGGTGCCTACGGTTTCCACCCACTCGGTCTCGGGACGGACCGTGGTGCAGACGCGCTCCAGCAGGAACGCCTCCTTCTGAAGGCCGCCGGAGTCCGTCACCACGCCGGCCGAGGCCAGCACGGCGGCGACCAGACCCGCGTACGGCAGCGGCCGGCCGACGTGAACACCGCCCTGGGCCAGGTTGATGCCGTGCGCCTCGGCCCGCGCGACCAGGCGCGGATGGGCGAGCAGCGCCACCGGGACCGGCAGCTTCGCCAGCGACTCCAGGATCGCGGAGAGGCGCCGGGGGTCGTCCGTGTTGTCCGGGCGGTGCAGCGTCGCCAGCAGGAACGGCTGCGAAGGGTCGATGCCCTCGGGCAGCGCCGGCGCGGGGTGCTCCCCGGCGCGTACGGCGTCCCGGATCTTCAGGCAGATGTCGACCATGACGTCACCGGCGAGCCGGGCCCGGTCGGCGAGCCCCTCGTCCGCGAGGTGGCGCATCGCCTCCTCGGTCGGGGCCAGCAGCAGGTCGGCGCAGTGGTCGGTGAGGACCCGGTTGTGCTCCTCCGGCATCCGCCGGTTGAAGGAGCGCAGACCCGCCTCGAGGTGTGCCACCGGGAGGTGCATCTTCACGGCCGAGAGCGCGCCCGCGATCGTGCTGTTGGTGTCCCCGTACACGAGGACCCAGTCCGGCTTCTCCCGCTCCAGGACCGGGTCCAGGGCGGAGAGCACGGAGCCGGTCTGCACACCGTGGCTGCCGGAGCCCACGCCCAGGTGCACATCGGGGTCGGGGATGCCGAGGCCGTCGAAGAAGACGTCGGAGAGGTCGGCGTCGTAGTGCTGCCCGGTGTGCACGATGACGTGCCGATGCTCGGTCTCCGCGAACGCCGCCGCGACGGGGGCGAGCTTCACCAGTTGAGGACGGGCTCCGACGATGCTGATGACTTTCACTGGGCACTCTTCTTCTCGGTCCGGCGGGGGCAGGCGTGTGACGGTCTCACGCTGCTCGCAATGGTAGGCAATCCGCGCACTGACCAGGGCCAGTGCCGTGCTGCGGGACCCGGTCGCGGGCCGCTCGCGCGGAGGTCAGCACACTCTCCGCGACCACCCGGTGACCGCGTAACGATTGTGTGAACCGTGTGCGTGGTTCGGTCGAAACCGGGGCAGCGGGGACGGCTCTCCGGGGGACGTCCCCGCTGCCCCGGAGAGCCGGTGGGGGCGCCGCTCAGTGCCCGTCGGTGACGACGTCGCCGGCATGCACCCAGTAGCCGGCGAGGGCTCCGCCGGCGATCCGGCACATCGGGCGCCCGTCGACGACCGACCGCCGGTCGAAGGGCGCGTCTGACGCCCGGTCGAACGCCACGGTACGGGTCGCGGTGGCAGTGCCGTCCGCGCCGTAGCGGTGGCAGGCCACCGCGCGGCCCGCCGGGAAGGTCAGCGTCCGGCCGGGCCGGTAGTCGCTGGGGAGGTACTCGCCGAGCAGCCGGCACCGGGGGTGGGACTCGCCGGCCCACCAGCCCGCGTGGGCTCCGGAGTCGATCCGGTAGGCCACGCCGCGGCCCATGATCCGGCGGCGGCGGTTCGCGGTGACCCGGGTGGTGCGGGGGAGGCTGACGGTCCTGCGCGCGAGTTCGGCGTCACCCTTCGCCGCGGCGAAGTCGCCGTCCGCGCCGGTGTCGTACCGGTACAGGACGTGCCGACCGGCGGCGAGGACGACGGGCGAGCCCTCCGGCAGGAGGCCCGAGGGGTGGTCGTCCGTCAGCAGGTCGCTCATGTGGGCGAAGCGGGGGCTGCCGGTCTGCCAGTGCAACTGCCGGTACAGACTGATGTGGTGCTGGTGGTACGAGGGTGTCGGGATCCGGTGCGTCAGGCAGTAGTAGGAGGCCCAGCGCCGGTTGCGCAGGGTGGGGAAGTAGTGGTCGACCGTGGTGCACGCACCGTCGTACAGCCGGGCCGCGAGCGCGTTCCCCGTCGTCCTGACGTAGTCCCACAACCCGAGCATGGCGAAGACCATGCCGTTGTAGGTGCGGTCCGAGGTGCCGGGCGGGTCGACCGGGTACTCCTGGATCCAGAGGTAGCCGGCGTCGTCCCTGTTCACCACCCACGGCTCGCCGTCGTCCGCGCGCAGCAGCGAGGCGAACGCCCCGTCGGCGGCCGCCCGGTACAGCGTGCGCTCCTCCGGAGTGACCCCGTCGAGCCCGGCGAGCTGCACGAACAGGCTGATCGCCTCGCCCTGGGCCATCCCCGAGTACCAGGGCGCCCGGTAGGAGATGCCGCTGTGGCTGCCGTGCGTGAAGTCGAACGGGTACGGGAAGTACCAGGCGCCGCGGGCCTCGACGTGCTTGTCGATCAGGCGCTTCGCCTGGGCCTTGGCCCGCTTGAGGAAGACCGCCCTGCGGGCCGGGTCCTTCTCGACGCGGTAGCCGGTGACGCAGCCGAGGCCGAACTGGATCTGGGTGACGGGCTGGTCGTAGCCGGGGGACGACCTGCGCGGGCGGTACATGATGGCGCCGTCGGGGTCGAGATAGGTGTGCGTGGTGTCCGGGGTGACGGCGGGCCAGGGCGTGGGCCGGTCGCGCCAGGGACGCAGCCGCTCCGGCAGGTCCAGTGCGGTGTAGCCGTTGCCGTGGAACGCGAAGGGCAGGGTGTCGGGGACCGCGGCGCGTACCGTGGCGGCGGCGGGGGTGCCGTCCGGGCGGGGGGCGCGGACGGAGGGCGCGGGGGGAGTCACCTTTCCTCCCGAGATCTGGTCGGGCAAGGGCGGGAGAGGCGGGAGGGGCGGGAGCGAGGGGAGTCGCGTGAGTGCGGCCCGTGGGAGCGGCCGAGCCGCGGCCGGTGCGCCCGAAGCTGCCTGCGCCGCAACCGTCCCGGCAAGGGCCGTGCCGAGCGCGGTGCCGCCCGCGAGGCGGACGAACCCTCTGCGGTCCAGTGTGGAACGTTCCGGTGAGAGGTGCTCCGGTACGCGGTGTTCCGGTGCGGAACGGTTCCGTGCGGTGCCACCGTTCTCAGCCATGCCTGAAGCCCCCGGGGAAGATCGGCGATGGCTGCGGATCCTATGCGGACGCTCCGGGCGGAATCCGTGACAGACACGCGGAAGCCGGGAGCCCGACTCGATCGGCCGGTCGAGCCGGCCTCCCGGCCGCCGGACGGCAGAAGAGCGCCGGGGGCGGGTCGTCCGGCGCACCCGCGAGGAGGGGCCGGGGCCGGGCCCCTCGCGGGTGTGCGGTGGCGGCGGCGACCGGCCGTGGAGCCCCCTGCGTCCGGGTGCCCCCCTCGCGGGTGTCGCGGTGGCGGTCCTGTGTACTCGCATACGCAGGGCAGTTGGCCCCCGGGCCTCTCGCGGGTGTGCGGTGGCCGGCGGTGGTCCGGCCCGGCGGGCGTCGTGGGCTTGTCAGGGCCGGGTCTCTCGCGGGTGTGCGGTGGCGGTGGCGACCGGCCGTGGAGCCTCCTGCGTCCGGGTGCCCCCCTCGCGGGTGTCGCGGTGGCGGTCCTGTGTACTCGCATACGCAGGGCAGTTGGCCCCCGGGCCTCTCGCGGGTGTGCGGTGGCCGGCGGTGGTCCGGCCCGGCGGGCGTCGTGGGCTTGTCAGGGCCGGGCCTCTCGCGGGTGTGCGGTGGCGGTGGCGACCGGCCGTGGAGCCTCCTGCGTCCGGGTGCCCCCCTCGCGGGTGTCGCGGTGGCGGTCCTGTGTACTCGCATACGCAGGGCAGTTGGCCCCCGAGCCCTCACGGGTGTGCGGTGGCGGTCAGCGCTCGGTGAGCACGCCGTCCTTCTCCTCGTAGCGGGCACCGGTCTGCGGGCACTCCCACACGCCCGGCTCGCCCTCCCGCTCGGCCAGCCGCACACCGGCCCGCCCGACCCAGCCGATCTGCCGCGCGGGCACCCCGGCGACCAGGGCGAAGTCGGGCACGTCCCTGGTCACCACGGCGCCGGCGGCGACCAGCGACCAGCGGCCGATGGCGACGGGGGCGACGCACACCGAGCGCGCGCCGATCGACGCCCCGTCGCCGATCGCCACACCGACCGCCTCCCAGTCGCCGCCGCGCTTCTGCCTGCCCTCCGGGTCGACGGAACGCGGGTTGTGGTCGTTGGTGAGCACCACGGCGGGTCCGATGAAGACGCCGTCACCGAGTTCGGCCGGCTCGTACACCAGGGCGTAGTTCTGCAGCTTGCAGTTGTCGCCCATGCGGACGCCCGTGCCGACGTACGCGCCCCGGCCGATCACACAGCCCTCGCCGAGGCGGGCGCCCTCGCGGATCTGCGCGAGATCCCACACACTGCTGCCGGCGCCGATCTGGGCGGTCTCGTCTACCTGGGCGCTGGGCTGGACCCTGTAGTTCACTTGTCTGCCTTCCGGTGTCTGGCCTCCGGCCGAGCATACGGGCCGCCCGCCCGCCCGCCCGGGCGGTGCGGCCGGAGCGGACGGCCCCCGGGTTCGCCGGCGGCGCCCGCGGCGGCCGGGAACGGCGGTCCGCCGGCGGACCGCCGGAGCTGTGACGTGGATCGCGGGGAGCACCGGGGAATCCGCGATCGACGATCGGACGGTTGACGGACTGCTGTGCGGCATGCCGTGCGGCACGGGGCGTGGGGCGGCTCGTACCGGAACCCGGTCGGCGGGGGTGGTGGTGTCCCGGGGCGGAGAGGTGTGGCCGGTTCACCGCCCCCGGTGGCCCCCCGGGGCTGGTTTGACCCCTTGCGGCCCTGCCCGTAACCTTGACCGTCGGCGTGTTTCCGTACGCCAGCTTCTGAGCACCTCCCTCCGGGTCCGTGATCCGGAGAGGCCGTCCATCCCCAGCGGACAGTCCGGGCCCCGGCCCGCGCGGGCGGCTGGCATCAGGGGTATCCGTGACGAGCGAGAGAGAGATCCGCGTGTACGCCATCGTGCGCAGCGGTGGTCGCCAGCACAAGGTTGCTGTCGGCGACATCGTTGAGGTTGACAAGATTTCCACTGCCAAGGTCGGCGACACGGTCGAGCTCTCGACCCTGCTCGTCGTCGACGGCGACGCCGTGACCAGCGACCCGTGGGTGCTGGCCGGGATCAAGGTCCAGGCCGAGGTCGTGGACCACCACAAGGGCGCCAAGATCGACATCCTGCGCTACAAGAACAAGACCGGCTACCGCCGTCGCCAGGGCCACCGCCAGCAGTACACGGCGATCAAGGTCACGGCGATCCCCACGGCTGCGAAGTAAGGGACTGAGGAGAGATGGCACACAAGAAGGGCGCATCGTCCACCCGGAACGGTCGCGACTCCAACGCCCAGCGGCTCGGCGTGAAGCGCTTCGGCGGCCAGGTCGTCAACGCCGGTGAGATCCTGGTCCGTCAGCGCGGCACCCACTTCCACCCGGGCGCGGGCGTCGGCCGCGGCGGCGACGACACGCTGTTCGCGCTGCAGGCCGGTGCCGTGGAGTTCGGCACCTTCCGCGGCCGCAAGGTCGTGAACATCGTTCCGGTCGCCTGACCGGAGTTCTGGCGAGGGCGGACCACTTCCCCGGGCGGGAAGCGGGTCCGCCCTTCGCTTGTTGACAGAAAGACATGTCCGCCGTTTCCGCACGGGTCGCCGTGCTCGGCACCTCGCCACTCTCGTACTGGAGGCACAGCACCATGACCACCTTCGTGGACCGCGTCGAGCTGCACATCGCCGCGGGTAACGGGGGCCACGGCTGCGCCTCCGTGCACCGGGAGAAGTTCAAGCCGCTCGGCGGGCCGGACGGGGGCAACGGCGGGCGCGGCGGCGACGTCGTCCTCACGGTCGACCAGTCCGTCACGACGCTGCTCGAGTACCACCACTCGCCGCACCGCAAGGCGACCAACGGCAAGCCCGGCGAGGGCGGCAACCGCTCCGGCAAGGACGGACAGGACCTGGTGCTGCCCGTGCCGGACGGCACCGTCGTCCTCGACGGGCGGGGCAGTGTGCTGGCCGACCTGGTCGGGCACGGGACGACGTATGTGGCCGCCGAGGGCGGTCGCGGCGGCCTCGGCAACGCGGCGCTGGCCTCGGCCCGGCGCAAGGCGCCCGGTTTCGCCCTGCTCGGCGAGCCCGGCCGGTCCGGTGACATCGTCCTGGAGCTCAAGACGGTCGCGGACGTGGCGCTCGTCGGCTACCCGAGCGCCGGCAAGTCCTCGCTGATCTCGGTGCTGTCGGCGGCCAAACCGAAGATCGCGGACTACCCCTTCACCACCCTGGTGCCCAACCTCGGAGTCGTCACCGCCGGCTCGACCGTCTACACCATCGCGGACGTCCCCGGCCTGATCCCCGGCGCCAGCCAGGGCCGCGGCCTGGGCCTGGAGTTCCTCCGCCACGTCGAGCGCTGCTCGGTGCTGGTGCATGTGCTGGACACGGCGACGCTGGAGTCCGACCGCGACCCGGTCTCCGACCTCGACGTCATCGAGGACGAGCTGCGGCACTACGGCGGTCTGGACGACCGTCCGCGGATCGTCGTCCTCAACAAGGTCGACGTCCCCGACGGCAAGGACCTCGCCGACATGATCCGCCCCGACCTGGAGGAGCGCGGATACCGCGTCTTCGAGGTGTCGGCGGTCGCCCGCACCGGGCTGAAGGAACTGTCCTTCGCGCTGGCCGGCATCGTCGCCGAGGCGCGTGCGGCCAGGCCGAAGGAGGAGGCGACCCGTGTCGTCATCCGTCCGAAGGCCGTCGACGACACCGGCTTCACCGTCACCCGGGAGGCGGACGGCCTCTTCCGGGTGCGCGGCGACAAGCCCGAACGCTGGGTCCGCCAGACCGACTTCAACAACGACGAGGCGGTGGGCTACCTCGCGGACCGGCTGAACCGCCTCGGCGTCGAGGAGGAACTGGTCAAGGCCGGTGCGCGGGCCGGCGACGGCGTGGCGATCGGCCCCGAGGACGACGCCGTCGTCTTCGACTGGGAGCCGACGATGATGGCGGGTGCGGAAATGCTCGGCCGCCGCGGCGAGGACCACCGCTTCGAGGCCCCGCGTCCCGCGGCGCAGCGCCGCAAGGACCGCCAGGCCGAGCGCGACGAGGCCACGCGCGAGTACGACGACTTCGAACCCTTCTGACGGCGCGGGGGCGCCGGCTCCTGCCCGTCCCGCGGGCCGGGCGGGGGCGGGGCAGCGGTCCCGTCCCCGCCCGGCCGTCTTTCCGGCGGGGCCGCGGGGCGGCGGCTTCCAGCGTCCGTCGCGGCCCCGGGCCCCCGCCCGTCCTCCGGGCGGCTCAGGTCCCGGGCCCTTCCCCCGTCCGGCGCTCCTGACTCGTGCCGGTGCCGGTGCCGGTGCCGGTGTCGGTGCCGCGGTGTCCGTTCCCGTTCCGCGGTGTCCGTTCCTCCCGTGTCCGTGCCCGTGTCCGTGTCCGTTCCCGTTCCGCGGTGTCCGTTCCCGTTCCCGTGTTCGTGCCCGTGCCCGTGTCCGTGTCCGTGCCCGTTCCCGTGTCCCTGTCCGTGCCCGTTCCCGTGCCAGTTGTGGTGCCCGTTCCTCGGCCGGCCCCGGGCGCGTCTCCGTGCCCGGGCCGCCCCAGTGCTCCGCCCGATGTTCCCGCGTCCCGGGAGCGGGCCCTGACGCCGTGACCGGTATCGGGGACGATGCCCCCTCCGTTCGGATCCGTGCGGTGGCGCAACCCCGGCCCCGATATCACCGTCTTGTTCGCGGGGATGGGGCAGCAAGGTGCCCCGGCACGGCCGAACGGAGCGTCGATGAAGGTCTCCTTCCTCATCCACACCGTCTACGGCATCGGCGGCACCATCCGCACCACGGTCAACCTCGCGGAGGAGCTCGCCGGACGCCATGAGGTGGAGATCGTGTCCGTCTTCCGGCACCGGGACGAGCCGCTCTTCGCGATCGACCCGCGCATCACCGTCGTCCCGCTGGTGGACACCCGCCCCTCCTCTCCCGGAAACGAGACGAAGCACCCCCTTGCTCTGGAGCCCTCCGAGTGCGTTCCGCCCCACGAGGCGCGCTTCGCTGAGTACAGCCGGCTCACCGACGGCCGGGTGCGCGAGCACTACGCCGTCTCCGGCGCGGACGTGGTCATCGGCACCCGCCCCGGACTCGTCGCGTATGTCGCCCGGTGCGCACCCGCCCGGGCCGTGCTCATCGGCCAGGAGCACATGACGCACCATCACCACAGTCCCGAGCTGCGCTCCGAACTGCGCCCCCACCTCGCCGCGCTCGACGCCTTCGTGACCGTCTCCGAGGGCGACGCCGCCGTGTGGCGGGAGCGGATGCCGCTGCCGGGCACCCGGGTGCTGGCCATACCGAACAGCGTCCCCGAGCCCGTGGTGCCGGTCTCCGACCTCGGCGGGACGACCGTCGTCGCGGCCGGCCGGCTCGCCGCGGAGAAGCAGTACGACGTCCTGATCGAGGCCTTCGCCCGGGTGGTGGCCGTGCGTCCGGAGTGGACCCTGCGCATCTGCGGCTGGGGCAGGCAGAAGGAGCGTCTCCGCAGGCGCATCGACGAGCTGGGTCTCCACAACCACGTCCATCTGATGGGGCCCCGCTCACCCATCGAGCCGGAATGGGTGAAAGGCGCCATCGCGGTCTCCACCTCGCGCCACGAGTCCTTCGGGATGACGCTCGTCGAGGCGATGCGGTGCGGACTTCCCGTGGTCAGCACGGACTGCGACTACGGACCGCGCGAGATCGTGGCCGACGGCGTCGACGGCCTGCTCGTCCCCGTCGGCGACCGCGGGGCCGTCGCCGCAGCCCTTCTCCGCCTCATCGACGACGAGCCGCTGCGCCGCCGCATGGGCGCCGCCGCCCGGTCCCACGCCGCCCGCTTCGACCCGGGGCCGGTCGCGAAGCGGTACGAGGAACTGTTCGCGGTCCTCGGCGCCGGCACCCGCACCCGCACCCACCCCGCGGCGACGGCCCCCGCCACCACCGGAAACGGCGAACCGGCCCCCGGCCCGCTGGTGGACTGCACGGCCGAGGCGGACGGCGCGGTGACCGTGGCCCTCCTCGGCGAGCCCCGCGGCCGGGCGGGCCTCGTCTGCTCCCATCCCGGCGCCGCCGTCCCCGACCGGGTCTTCCCCTTCGGCCCGTCCGGCCGTGCCGTGATCCCCGCCGACGCCGGTCTGGCCGAGGGCGTGTGGACCTGCCGTATCGACCCACCGGCGGCAGGTGCCGCAGATGCGGCAAAGGGAGCCGCACCGGCCCGTGCCCGACTCGCCGTCCGGGCCGTCGACCAGCGTGGAGCGATGCGGGCCGCCGAACGCGTCAGGCCGGGGGAGCCCGTGCACACCCTCGTCCCCTATGTGCGGCACGGCGGCCTCGCCCTGCGCTCCTGGGTGCGCCCGGTCCACGCCGAGTCCGGCGGGATCACCGTCGGCTCCCGGCGGATCACCGTGTGCGGGCGGCTGCTCGGGCAGGCACGGCCGGTGGGGGACCCGGTGCTCCTGCTGCTCCGCCGCGGAGCGGACGCGGGTGAGCTGGAGTTCCCCGGCACCCGCGTCGGGGCCGACGGGTTCCGCTGCGCGATCCCGCTCGCCGCGCCGGTCGCGGTGCAGGCCTCCGGACACGACGTCTGGGACCTCTGGCTGCGCCATGCGCCCGGAGCGGCGCCGGTGCGGATCGGCCGGGTGCTCGACGACGTCGTGGAGAAGGGCGGCGTCTTCTCCTACCCCGCCGTCGACCTTCTCAGGAAGCGTCCCTTCGCGCGCATCCGGGCCGCCGTGGACCGGCTCCGTCTGCGGGAACCGGATCGGGTCACGGTGAAGATCTTCTTCAGCGCGGGCAGCGAACTCGTGCTCAAAGTCATCGACAAAGCGATGAAGTGACCAAGCGCCACAACCTTGGCCTGTGGTGTCAGTCACCTCCTGGACCGGTCCGTCCTCGCGAACCTCCCTGACCACCGGGTGAACGCGGGCTTTCCGGGCGGTGTGGAGCCCTTGCGGAGCGCCTTGCGGGACGGTCACGCAGAGTGCGACCATCACACCGTCCCCAGTTCATCGCAAGGTAGAGGTCCGTCTGTGTCCGTGCCGCACGAAGCCAAGCCCCGCACCACCGCAGTCGTGCTCGCCGGTGGTACCGGCCAGCGTGTGGGACTCGCGATCCCCAAGCAGCTGCTGAAGATCGCCGGCAAGGCCGTCATCGAGCACACGCTGACGATCTTCGAACAGGCCGAAGCGATCGACGATGTGATCGTGCTGATGGCGCCGGGTTTCGTCCCCGACGTGGAGAAGATCATCGCCAAGGCGGGGCTGACCAAGGTGCGCCGGGTCATCGAGGGCGGCGCGACCCGGAACGAGACCACCGAGCGGGCGATCGCCGCCCTCGGCGAGGGCCTCGCCGAGGGCGAGGACGCCAACGTCCTCTTCCATGACGCGGTGCGTCCGCTTCTGTCACAGCGAGTGATCGCGGACTGTGTGAGGGCCCTGGAGCGCTACCACGCCGTGGACGTGGCCATCCCCTCCGCCGACACCATCATCGTGACCCGCACGCACGGGGAGGACGGCGAGTTCATCACCGACGTCCCGGACCGCTCCCGGCTGCGCCGCGGCCAGACCCCGCAGGCGTTCAAGCTCTCGACGATCCGCCGGGCGTACCAGATCGCCGCGGGCGACCCCAACTTCCAGGCGACCGACGACTGCAGCGTCGTCCTCAAGTACCTCCCCGACGTGCCGATCCACGTCGTCGCGGGTGACGAGTACAACATGAAGGTGACGCAGCCGGTCGACGTCTTCATCGCCGACAAGCTGTTCCAGCTCGCCTCCACCGCGGCGCCCCGCCAGGCCGGTGAGGCCGCCTACCGCGAGCTGCTGGCCGGCCGGACCCTGGTCGTCTTCGGCGGCTCGTACGGCATCGGCGCCGACATCGCCGCCCTCGCCGAGGAGTACGGCGCGAACGTCTACGCGCTGGGCCGCTCCACCACCGGCACCCATGTGGAGAACCCGGAGCACGTCGACGACGCCCTCTCCAAGGCGTACGCGGAGACCGGACGCGTCGACTACGTCATCAACACCGCGGGCGTGCTGCGCATCGGCAAGCTCGCCGAGACCGACAACGCGACCATTCAGGAAGCGCTGAACGTCAATTACCTGGCGCCCGTCCAGATCGCCCGTGCCTCGTACAAGTACTTGGCGGAGAGCAAGGGGCAGCTGCTTCTCTACACCTCGTCCAGCTACACCCGGGGCCGCGCCGAATACAGCCTCTACTCGTCGACCAAGGCGGCTATGGTGAATCTCACCCAGGCCCTCTCCGACGAATGGGCGGCCGACGGGATCCGGGTGAATTGCGTCAACCCCGAGCGCACGGCCACACCGATGCGCACCAAGGCGTTCGGCCGGGAGCCGGCCGGTTCGCTGCTGTCCTCCGAGGCCGTGGCCCGGACCTCGCTGGACGTGCTGCTTTCCGAGCTGACCGGCCATGTCATCGACGTACGGCAACAGGACCCGACCCGCGGGGCAGGCGAGGCCTCCGGATTCGAGCAGGCCCTGGCGTCCGTGCTGGACCGACAGGCAGATGTGTAATACTCCTCCGTCAATGATCTGATTCGGGCCTCTGGGATCGCCGCCGCGATCCCCAGAGGCCCGAGTTCGTGAGGACCCGCCCTCACAATTTTCCCCAATGTGAATCAAGCGGCACTTAACGGCACTCAACGGCACTTTCGGAGCAGGTTCTACGTGATTTCGACCGCCATTCGCCTGGCACGTGTGGGCAGCAGGTCAGAGCTGGCCGCCGCGGTCCTGATGGGCCTGGGCTATCCCTGCGTGGTGATCGCCGCGCTGATCCCGGACATCTGGATGTTCGCGGCGGCCGCGGCCGTGACCTACGCCGCCGACTGGTACCTGCACCAGCGCGGCAGCTACCTGGTCAACCGCCTCAACAAGGTCCGGGCCGGTCTGCCGATCCGCTTCATGCTCCGCCAGCTGCTGCTGATCCTGCTGCTCGCCCGCACGGGCCTCGCCGAGGGACCGCTGTTCTACGCCGCCGTCGCGTTCTTCCTGCTCTTCTACGGCCTCCAGGCCCCGCACGGAGCCCTCACCACCCTGATCCGGCTGCGCCGGACCATGCCGGTCGTCACCCGCAACGTCGACCTCCACGCCGTGCGCATCCCGGACGCCCCGCCGCGCGCCCTGCTGCGGCGCTCCGGCGAGAAGATGCTGCACCTCGACATCCCCGCGATGGCGGGCGTCGTCGTCGCGGCCGCCACCGGGCACGACGCCGTCGGCTACGCCGGCACCGCCCTGAGCATCGCCCTCGCCCTCGGCTACACCGCGGCACTCGTGCCCTACCTCCGCCGCAGGCGCCGGGTGCCCTCCGGGCCCGCCGTACTCAAGGCCGTCCAGAAGTGGCTCGACGAGTACCAGCCCACCGTGGCGCTGTACTTCTCCGGCTCCGAGGACTCCGCCTACCAGGTCAACATGTGGCTCGAGACCATGGAGCAGCTCGAGGGGCGGCCGATCGTCGTCATGCGCGAGCGGGGCCTCGTCGCGAAGCTCAACCAGACCTCCGTACCGGTGCTGTGCATCCCGGGCGGCCAGCACCTCATGACGACGACGTTCGACTCGGTCCGGGTCGCGCTCTATCCGGCCAACGTCGGCAAGAACATCCACATGCTGCGCGTCCCGACCATGAAGCACGTCTTCATCGGCCACGGCGACAGCGACAAGCTCGCCAGCGTCAACCCCTTCTCCAAGGTGTACGACGAGGTGTGGACCGCGGGCCGGGCCGGCCGCGACCGCTATGCGATCGCCGACGTCGGCGTCCGCGACGACGACATCGTCGAGGTGGGCCGCCCGCAGCTGGCCCCCATCCGGCCCTGGACCGGCACACCGAAGAACCCCGTCCCCACCGTCCTGTACGCACCCACCTGGGAGGGCTGGGACAACAACCCCGGCAACACCTCCCTGCTGCTCGCGGGCGAGAACATCGTCCGGCGGCTGCTCGAGGCGGAGCACCCGGTGCGCCTGATCTACAAGCCGCACCCCTTCACCGGAATCCGCAACAAGAAGGCCCTCGCCGCCCACGAGCGGATCACGGCGATGGTGCGGAAGGCCGCCGCAGAGCGCGCCGCCGACCCGCGCTGGGCCGGAGAGGCCGCCGCCGCGCAGGGCGAACAGGCCGCCGCCCGCGCCTCGCTGGCCCGGATCGAGGCCCGGCTCGCGGCGCTCACCAAGCCCGGCCGCGCCGGCGGCGACGAGGCCGAGGAGTCCCGTGTCTCCCTCGCCGACCCCGAGCGCCTGGCCGAGATCAAGAACCTGCGGGCGGAGTGGAACGCCGCCTACTGGCGCTCCTTCGGGTGGTGGGAGCACGCCGTCGTCACCGGCTCCCGGCCCGCGCTGTACGACTGCTTCAACGAGTCCGACGCCATGGTCTCCGACATCTCCAGTGTCGTCTCGGACTTCATCGCCAGCGGCAAGCCGTACGCGGTGACCGACTCGGCGGAACTCGGCGAGGAGGAGTTCAGGCGCCAGAACACCGCGGTCCGCGCGGCGGTCGTCCTCTCCAACGGCGCGGGGGAGGTCGACCGGCTGCTGGCGGCCGTCGCCGACCCGGCGGCCGACACCCTCTCGGGCGCGCGCGCCGAGCTGAGGAAGTACCTCCTCGGGCCGGACGAGCCCTCGTCGATCGAGCAGTTCGACGCCGCGGTGCGCGCCCTCGCGGCCAAGGCCGAGGCACGCAACACCGGGGTGCGGCAGCGCGTCGGGGAGCAGGCCATCGGCGAACTCGACCGGGAGTCGGACGCCGGCGGGCCGGGTGCCGAAGCCGAGGGCAACGGCGCCGGCGCCGGCGTCGGCGGGACCGACGGTGCGGGGGCGGCCGCCGCGGCCCGCTGACCCGCCGGCCGCTGTCCCGCCGGCCGCTGTCCCGCCGGCCCGCGGACAAGGACGCCTACACCCCGATGGTCGCCGTGGCCGCCGAGTCCGAGGCGAAGGCGTGCTCGGCTCCGACTTCCCCGAGCAGCAACTGCTGTCGCTGGGCTCCTGGCAGGTGACCGTCGACGGCGTGAACGTGCTGGGCATCCTGCGGGCCACCAACACCCTGCTCGTCGTGGCCTGCGGCCTGTGGGTGGGCAGGCTGCTGGGGCGCCTCGACGACCGGCTGCGCCTGGTGGCCGGGGTGGTGGTCTTCACCGCCGGCTATATCGCGTGGGCGCTCGGCGACAACGCCTGGCTGATGATCGCGGCGGCCGTCGTGGTCACCCTGGGGGAGCTGTCCCGCCGGCCGCTGTCCCGCCGGCCCGGGCGCCTGCCCGGCCTCCCCGCGAGGCGGCCTCCCCGCGAGGCGGCTCGCGGGCCGGCCGGCGGCGCGGCCCGGGGACGCGGCCCGGGGAGGGCGGACGGACGCCCCGCCCGTTTCCCGCCCCGCCCGCTTCCGGCCAAGGCCGGATGCCTGTCCGGCCGCCGGAACGAAGGCGCGCCGACGGCCGCGCCTGGCATAGATTCGGCACGTGACAGTGGCAAGGCAGTATGTGACGGAAGCACGCAGAGTCGTCGTGAAGGTGGGCTCGTCCTCACTCACCACGGCCTCCGGGGGACTCGACGCCGACCGGGTGGACGCCCTCGTGGACGTGCTCGCCAAGGTCCGCAGCGGCGGTGAGAAGGAGATAGTGCTCGTCTCCAGCGGAGCCATCGCCGCCGGGCTCGCGCCGCTCGGGCTGGCCCGCCGGCCCAGGGACCTGGCCCGTCAGCAGGCGGCCGCCAGCGTCGGCCAGGGCCTGCTGGTCGCCCGCTACACCGCCTCCTTCGCCCGCTACGGCGTCCGCGTCGGGCAGGTGCTCCTCACCACCGACGACACCAGCCGCCGCGCCCACTACCGCAACGCCTACCGCACCCTCGACCAGTTGCTCGCCATGGGCGCCGTCCCCGTCGTCAACGAGAACGACACCGTCGCCACGGACGAGATCCGCTTCGGGGACAACGACCGGCTCGCCGCCCTCGTCGCGCACCTCGTCCGCGCCGACCTGCTGGTCCTGCTCTCCGACGTGGACGGCCTCTACGACGGCGACCCGGGCAGGCCCGGCACCTCCCGGATCGCGGAGGTCGGCGGGCCCGCCGACCTTGCCGGGGTGGAGATCGGCTCCGCGGGCAGGGCCGGAGTCGGTACCGGCGGCATGGTCACCAAGGTGGAGGCGGCCCGGATCGCCGCGGCGGCCGGCGTCCCGGTCGTCCTCACCTCCGCCTCCCGTGCCGCCGACGCCCTCGCCGGACGGGACACCGGCACCTACTTCCGCCGAACCGGTCGGCGGTCCGCCGACCGGCTGCTGTGGCTCGCCCACGCCTCCACCCCGCAGGGCGCGCTCACCCTCGACGACGGGGCCGTGAGGGCGGTGGTGGAGGGCCGCAAGTCACTGCTGCCCGCGGGAATCGCAGCGGTCGACGGCGAGTTCACGGCCGGGGACCCGGTGGAGCTGCGGGACGCCGGAGGCCGGGCCGTCGCCCGGGGCCTGGTGAACTACGACTCCAGGGAACTCCCCCTCCTCCTCGGCCGCTCCACCCGCGACCTGGCCAGGGAACTCGGTCCCGCCTACGAGCGGGAGGTCGTACACAGGGACGACCTCGTCGTCCTGAACCCCTGACATCACCCTGAAACGGCTGAAAGTCCGGCCCTCCGGCAGGGACCTTCATCAAAACCGCCCCACCACCGGCCCCGGACTGGTCAACTTTGTCAGAGGGGTTGAAGGCGGGGTTCGGCACCACGACGCATCGAAAGGAGGCCGCCGGTGAGACGAGCGCGCCCAGGGGCGGCGCCCCGTGGGACACGGGCAACCACCCACGCCCGCAGGTCCGTTGGGGAGCAGCGCGCCCTGAGCAGTGTGGACGCGGGCCCCGATCTCGAACGGCCCGCGGACCTCGGCGCCCGGGACGGCCTCACCCGGGCCGACGGGCTCCACCTGAGGGAACGCCAGGCAGCCGAGGACGCCGAGCCGCACGCCGGCGAGCGGGCCGTGTCCCGGCTGTGGCACATCACCCTTTGCGTCTCGGGCGCGCAGACGCCGCTGCAGGACGTCAGACGCGGGCTGGAGCAGCTCGCCCACGACCATCCGTTCCTGCTCACCAGCCGGTACGCCGGCGACCACGCCGAGATCCGCTACTGGGAAGAGGCCCGGGACCTGCACGACGCCGCCGCGGTAGCCCTGCGGCTGTGGGGTGAGCACCGGTCCACTGCCAGGCTGCCGCCGTGGGAGATCGTCGGCCTGGAGGTCATCGACCGCGAGACCTACCACCAGCGCATCGCCGAGGGGTACGGGCTGCCCCCGGCCACACCCGTCGGCGTTCACCCCTTCTGACGACGGCGGCCACCGGGGCCCCGCGCCGGGACCTGCCACCGGACCTGCCACCGGGACCTCGTGCCGGTCGGCGGGACCGGCCGGTGGAACCGGTGTCCGGGCCCGGGGCGGCCGCCCCCGGGGAAGGCCCCTCCCGTACCGGCGCCCGGTCCGCCGCGTCTCGCAGTGCGGAATACCCGGGGGATGTCCGCGGCGTGCGCATTACCCTGCGGGCATGACCTCGCTCTCGCCGTACGACAACCTGACCCCGGTCGTCCGGGCCGCCTACCGGGCCCGCGCCGCGGCCGCCGACATCGCGCCACTTCCGCGTGCGGTCAAGGACGACGCCCTGCTGGCGATCGCCGACGCCCTCGAGGTGCGGACCGGCGAGATCGTCGAGGCCAACGCCGAGGACATCGCCCGCGCCCGGGAGGCCGGCACCAGCGAGGCCATCGTCGACCGGCTCACCCTGACCCCGGAGCGGGTGCGGGCCATCGCCGCGGACGTCCGGCACGTCGCCGCGCTGCCCGACCCGGTCGGTGAGGTCGTCCGCGGGTCGACCCTCCCCAACGGGATCGACCTGCGCCAGGTCCGCGTCCCCCTCGGCGTCGTCGGCATCATCTACGAGGCGCGGCCGAACGTGACGGTGGACGCCGCCGCGCTGTGCCTGAAGTCCGGCAACGCCGTGCTGCTCCGCGGCTCCTCCTCCGCGTACTCCTCGAACACCGCCCTGGTGAGGGTGGTGCGGGATGCCGTCGGCGGCTCCGGGCTGCCCGCGGACGCCGTGCAGCTGGTCCCCGGTGAGAGCCGCGACTCCGTGAGGGAGCTGATGCGCGCCCGCGGTCTCGTCGACGTCCTCATCCCCCGCGGCGGGGCCTCCCTGATCCGGACCGTGGTCGAGGAGTCCACCGTCCCGGTCATCGAGACCGGCACCGGCAACTGCCATGTCTACGTCGACGCCCAGGCCGACCTCGACATGGCCGTCGACATCCTGGTCAACTCCAAGGCCCAGCGGCCGAGCGTCTGCAACGCCGCGGAGACCCTCCTGGTCCACCGGGACATCGCAGGGGCCTTTCTGCCCCGGGCCCTTCAGGCCCTCGCCGAGGCCGGCGTCACCGTCCACGCGGACGAGCGCACCCTCGCGCTCGCCGAGGGCTCCAAGGCCACGGTGGTGCCCGCCACGGACGAGGACTGGGAGACCGAGTACCTGTCCTACGACATCGCCGCGGCCGTGGTGGACTCCCTGGACAAGGCCGTGGAGCACATCCGCCTGTGGTCCTCCGGGCACACCGAGGCCATCGTCACCACGTCCCAGGCGGCGGCCCGGCGCTTCACCCGGCTGGTGGACTCCACGACGGTGGCCGTGAACGCGTCCACCCGCTTCACCGACGGCGGTCAGTTCGGTTTCGGCGCCGAGATCGGCATCTCCACGCAGAAGCTGCACGCCCGCGGCCCGATGGGCCTGCCCGAGCTGACCTCGACCAAGTACATCGTGACGGGGGACGGTCACACCCGGTGACGGGCGGGTGCGGTCGGATGCCCGCACTCCCTGACGAAATCCCAGACCCAGGTCTACCCTGAAGACGTGCCGGACGACGTGGGGGGCAGGCCGTTCCCGGACGGCCGGGAGCCCGACGACGACCGCGGAGGCGCGGACCAGGACTTCGCCTCCGTGGTGTTCGACGAGGAATTCGTCCGGGCCGCGGAGATCCACGAACCGAGCGCCGTGGAGCGGCTGCTCGCCGCCGCACAGGCCCGTGCCGAGGCGGAGGCGGCTCGCGCCCGGTCGGGCCTCGCCCCCACGGACGACGAGTTCCATGACGACGGCCGTGGCCCGTCCGGCGAGTACGGCCGGGAACGCGGCCCCGGCGAGTCCGACCCCGAAGGCCTCGACGGCTACGCCGACCCCTACGGGCCGCACGGCGGCGCGCTGCGGCCCTACCGGGGCTCCGCCCGCTGGCACCGTCCGGTCGCCTGGGTCCTCGCCGTGGTGATGGGCGTCGGCATGGTGGCCCTGGCCTTCACGGCCGTGTACCGGGGAGCGTCGGCCGGCCGCCAGGACCCCCCGCCCACACCGACCACCACCACCGGCGTCGACGCGCCCGCCAGAGGCACCGTCCCGGACCGTGGAGCGAGTCCCGCCGCGTCGGCCGAGTACTCCGCGCCCCCCGTCTCCGCGGTCCCCCGCACGCCCTGACCCGGCCGGTCCCGGCGAACGCGCCACGGCGTCCGGCGCCGCGTTCACGCGGACGCCCGCAGACCTACCCTGAAGACATGGCAGGGCGTGGAGACCCACCTGAGGGGACACCCGAGGGGCTCCCCGGCGGAAACGACGACGAGTACCGGTCCGTCGTCTTCGACGAATCGTTCGTCCGTGCTGCCCGCCTCCAGGAGTTCTCGGCCCGGGAGCGGATGGGGGACCACGCCACTGCCGTCCGCAGCCGACCCGGACGGGGACTGCGCAGCGGGCCCAGGCACTTCCTGGTGCTGGTGCTGCTGATCGCCATGGCCTTCGGTGCCGCCCTCTACACGGGCGTGCGCCACCCCTACCGCCCGCCGGAGGGCCGGCCCGTCCAGGCGCTGCGGAGCACCGTCGTCCCGCTCGCCCCCGAGGGGACCGTGGCGGGCGGCGACCCGGCCGGTCTGTTCGCCCGCAGCCCCGCGGCGGATTTCCGCACCGGAGCCGCCGGCATCACCCTTCCGGCCGTACGGCACACCAGGAACTTCTCGGACGACCAGGTGATGACCGCGCTGACCATCGCCAAGGACTATCTGGTGGGGTCATCCGTCGACCCCGCGGTCCTCGGCCAGGGCGCCGTACGGCCGGTGCGGGTGCTGCTCGACCCGGACCAGCTGGACCAGTTCGACCGGTCGATGAACGAACCCGAGGACGACGGCCGCCACGCGGCGACCGGCTGGCTCGTCCGCTTCGACCCGGATCGTGTCGCGATGGCCGCCCCGGAGGTACGGGTCCGCGGCTCACTGGCCTTCGCCGAGGCCGGCCCCGACGCGCTGGAGGTGACCACGGACCACACCTTCGCCTACACGGTGCGTCCCGCCGGGGCGGGAGGGGGCGCGACCGCCGCCCCTGACGGCCGGACCGCGGACGGCGCCTCCCTTTTCACCGTGCGGCGTCAGCTGCACTTCCGCTTCGACCGCGGCGACCTGCGCGCTCACCGGGCCGAGCTGCTGTTCAGCTACACGCAGGCGGGCCCGATGTCCTGCTCGGCCGACGCGGCCGCCGTGATGCAGCCGCTGCTGGCGGGCCGGCGGGCTACCGGCAGGGGACCGGCCGGGACCGACCCGTACGAATCCGGTCGTGCCGCGGCGGCGGTCTGCGGGACCCTCTCGAGCGGCGGTCAGCCCCCGCGCTGACCCGTCGTCTCCGGGCCGTCGTCCCCCCGGCCGGTCCCCGCGTCCTTCGGGCCGCTTCCGTCGCCACCCCCGCGGCTGCCGCCGGACGCGGCCGAGGCGAACCTGTCGCGCAGCCGGCCGCCCAGGTCGCCCGCGCCGCCCGCTATGTCCCCCACCAGCTTCATCAGCGGATCCCTGCTGCCCCGCACCGAGTCCGCGTAGTGCGAGGCGGACTCACGGAACGAGTCGGTGACGGAGGTGTCCTCGTCCTCCGTGCGCCGCGGGTAGTGGCCGTCGACGATCCGCTGGTAGTCACGGCTCTCCGCCCACTTCTTCAGCTCGGCGGCGCGCACGGTCGTGAACGGATGCGTCCTCGGCAGCATGTTGAGGATCTTCAGCACCGAGTCCCGCAGGTCGCCCCCGGCCTCGTACTCCTCGGCCTGCTCCAGGAAGGAGTCCACGTGCATCTCGTGCAGATGGTTGCCGCCCGCGATCTTCATCAGACCGCGCATCGAGGCCTGCAGATCCTGGCCCACCAGGAGCCCGGCCCGGTCCGCGGACAGCTCCGACTTGCGGAACCACTCCCGCAGCGCGGTCACGATCGCCATGACGGCCATGTTGCCCAGCGGGATCCAGGCCACCTTGACCGCGAGACCGGTGAGGAAGAGCAGGACGGTGCGGTAGACGGAGTGGCCGGACAGGGCGTGCCCCACCTCGTGGCCCACGACCGCCCGCATCTCCTCCTCGTCGAGCAGCTCCACCAGGCCGGTGGTGACCGTGATGATCGGCTCGTCCAGGCCGATGCACATGGCGTTCGGCTTCGGGTCCTGTGTGACGTACATCTGCGGGACCTTCTCCAGGTCCAGGATGTAGCAGGCGTCGCGCAGCATCGTGTGCAGGTGCGCGAACTGGGTCTCGCTCACCCGCACCGAGTCGGACAGGAAGAGCAGCCGCAGGCTGCGCTCCGGCAGCAGCCCGCTCAGCGCCTTGAACACCGTGTCGAACCCGCTCAGCCTGCGCAGGGCGACCAGCGCCGAACGGTCCGCCGGGTGCTCGTACGCCCGCGAGGAGATGCCCGGGAAGCGCGTGCGGCGCCTGCCCGGCACGTTCTCGGAACTGCGGTCGGTCATGGTGCCCCCTTGGTTCTCGACGCGTCCTGCCGTCGTCAGGGGTCGTGCCCCGTCCCCCTGACAGACCCCACACTAGGCGCTGCCGTCGCGATGCGGCGGGGGCTGTGGACAACTCCGCCGGGGCCCGGTTCCCCTCGGCGGCGCCCGCCCGGTGGACACCGCACTCGGCCGCGGACCGGGCCGGCGAACCGGCAACACCGAGTCGGCGTGAGCGTGCCCGGAGGGCACGCATACGATGTGCCCGAAGTCTCCGCTCCGACTCCGATCGATAGGGCCCGCAGAAGATGAGTCTCGCCAGCACCGCCGCCACCCTGGTCACTCTCGCCGAGGACGCCGAGCACGGTGGCGGCCACCAAAGCCTCAGCCCCTACCTCACCGGTTTCGGCTCGCTGGGCGCGCTGCTCCTGCTGCTGTGGATCACCACCCGCTTCAACCGCGACCGCTGAGCCGGATCCGAACGGCCGTGCCAGTAGGCTCTGCACGCATGGGACAGCAGGAAGTGCCTACGACCGGCCGCGGCAAGCGCCGACTCGGCGTCATGGGCGGGACGTTCGACCCGATCCACCATGGACACCTGGTGGCCGCCAGCGAGGTGGCGGCCCTGTTCCACCTCGACGAGGTGGTGTTCGTACCGACCGGACAGCCGTGGCAGAAGGGCCACAAGGCGGTGTCGCCTGCTGAGGACCGCTATCTGATGACGGTCATCGCCACGGCTTCCAACCCGCAGTTCTCCGTCAGCCGCATCGACATCGACCGCGGCGGGCCGACCTACACCATCGACACCCTCCGGGACCTGCGGGCACTCAACACGGACTCGGACCTCTTCTTCATCACCGGGGCCGACGCGCTGTCCCAGATCCTCACCTGGCGGGACGCGGAGGAGCTGTTCTCCCTCGCGCACTTCATCGGCGTGACCCGGCCGGGTCACGACCTGACTGACGACGGGCTCCCCAAGGGCGGCGTCTCCCTGGTGGAGGTGCCCGCGCTGGCGATCTCGTCCACCGACTGCCGCGCGAGGGTCGCGCAGGGCGATCCGGTCTGGTATCTGGTGCCGGACGGTGTGGTGCGCTACATCGACAAGCGCCAGTTGTACCGCGGCTAGTGAGCCACGGAGAGGGGCACCGGTGAACGACCAGCAGCACCCGTACGACCCGTACGACGCGTACCACCCGCAGCAGCCGCGGATCGTCGGCTACGACGAGTACGGGCAGCCGGTCTACCAGTACCCCCCGCAAACCCAGCACGACCCGCAGTACCCCGGTTACGACGCGTACGGCCGGTACTCCCCGGGCCCGCACGAGCCGCAGCACGAGCACCCGCCGTCCCAGGCGTCCCAGGAGTACGGCTACGACCCCCACGCCTACCCCTACCCCCAGCCCGAGCCCCAGCAGCAGGCTCAGACCACACAGCAGCAGCCCGGGCAGCAGATGCGACCGCAGCAGCCGTACGACCCCTACGGCCTGGAGCAACCGCCCCAGGACGGCTACGGATACGGCTACGGTGACCGCGGACCCGGCCACGAGGCGGGCCGGCGGGCTCCGGTCGACACCGGCCGGCAGTGGAGCGTGCCCTCCCAGGAGCAGCCCGCCGCGCCGCAGCGGCCCGGCGAGCACCATGATCCCGCCCCGGCCGAGCCGGACCGGGGCGGCGCGGCCCTGCCCGGTCAGCGCCGTGCCGCCGACGGTGCCGCCGACGGCGACGGTGACGGCGAGTACCGCACCGAGCAGTTCTCCTTCGTCGAGGAGCCGGACGAGACTTCCGAGGACGTCATCGACTGGCTCAAGTTCACCGAGAGCCGCTCCGAGCGCCGCGAGGAGGCCAAACGGCGCGGCCGCAACCGCGTCGTGGCCCTCGCCGCGGTCCTGGCCCTCGCCGTCACGGGCGGCGTCGGCTACCTCTGGTACGCGGGCAAGCTGCCCGGCACCTCGGACGCCGGGGGCGCGCAGACCACCGCGACGGGTCCGCAGCAACGGGACGTGATCGTCCTGCACCTCCACAACACCCGGCAGAAGGGCACGTCGACCGCCCTCCTCGTGGACAACGCCACCACGGGGCAGGGCACCACCGTGCTGCTGCCGAACGCACTCTCCGTCGCCGACGACGAGGGGTCCGCCACCACCCTCGGCAAGTCCGTCGACGAGGACGGCACCACCGGCACGCGCGAGGCCGTCGGCACCCTGCTCGGCACCCGGATCACCGGTACCTGGCGCCTGGACACCCCGTACCTCGAGAACCTCGTCGAGCTGGTCGGCGGTATCGACATCACCACCGACACGGTGGTGCCCGGGGCCCGGAAGGGCGACGCACCCCTGGTGCGGCAGGGCGAGAACCAGACGCTCGACGGGCGCTCGGCCGTCGCCTACGCCACCCACCGCGCCCCTGGAGAGGCCGAGGCCGAGCAGCTGCAGCGGTTCGGCCAGGTCATGTACGGAGTGCTGCGGAAGATGCCGAGCGACGCCGCGTCCGCCACCGTGACCATCGAGACCCTGGCCCAGATCCTCGACCCGTCGCTACCCGAGAAGGACCTCGGGGCGTCGCTCGCCAGGCTCTCCGGGCGCGCCAAGGGGGGCGACTACAAGACCGCGGTGCTGCCCGTCCAGGACGACGGGACGCTCGGCCGGGACGTCGCCGACGGCATGGTGAAGGACGTGCTCGGCGGCCGCGTCAGCGCACCGGAGCAGGGCGCGGCGGTCCGGGTGGCCGTCCGCAACGGCAGCGGCGACGGCGACGCGACCGAGAGCACCAGGATCGTCCTGGTGAACGGCGGATACGCGTTCGTGGACGCAGGCAGTGCGGACCCCGGGCCGTCGACGCGGGTCGTCTACGGTGACGCGGCGCAGAAGCAGAACGCCGTGGAGGTCGCCAAGACCCTGGGCCTGGACGAGAGCGCGGTCGGGAAGGGCGAGGCGGCTTCGAACGCCGACGTGCTGGTCGTTCTCGGCCAGGACCACGACTCCGGGTGAGCCGGCGGAGCTTCCCGGTCGGCACGGCGGAGCGCCGCCCGCGGCCCCGGTGAGCCGGCGGAGCTGCCCGGGGCGGCGCGTCCGCGCGATGCGAGCCGCCCGCGATCGGTTGCCGCGTGGGCTGTCCGTGGTCCGTGAGACCCTGTAAGGGTCCCGACCGCCGACGAAAGCCTGCTTGTGACCGCTACGGACCGTTCCCTCGAGCTCATCGACGTCGCCGCGCAGGCGGCTGCGGACAAGCTCGCGCACGACATCATCGCCTACGACGTCAGCGAGGTGCTGTCGATCACCGACGCGTTCCTCCTCGCCTCCGCCCCGAGCGACCGCCAGGTCAAGTCGATCGTGGACGAGATCGAGGAGAAGCTGCTCAAGGAGCTGGGCGCCAAGCCGGTGCGCCGCGAGGGCGACCGTGACGCGCGCTGGATCCTGCTCGACTACGTCGACGTCGTGGTCCACGTCCAGCACAGCGAGGAGCGGGTCTTCTACGCCCTGGAGCGACTCTGGAAGGACTGCCCGGAGCTTCCGCTGCCCGAGGACGCCGTGCGGACCCGGGGCAAGACCGAGGAGCACGCCGGGCTCACCGGCGACGGCAGCGGATCGGACGGTGAGCTGAGCTGATCCGCAGCGACACCGGCAAGGGCAGAGGCCGCCGCATCGTCCTGTGGCGGCACGGCCAGACCGCCTGGAACCTCGAACGCCGGTTCCAGGGCTCCACGGACATCGGGTTGACCGAGACCGGCGTCAACCAGGCCAGGCGGTCCGCCCGGCTCCTCGCCTCTCTGAAGCCGGACGCGATCATCAGCTCGGATCTCAGCCGGGCGGCGACGACGGCCGACGAACTCGCCTCGATCACCGGCCACGCGGTCACCCGGGACTCCGCACTGCGCGAGACGTACGCGGGTGCGTGGCAGGGGCTGACCCATGAGGAGATCGTCGAGCGCCACGGCGAGGAGTACGCCGCCTGGAAGCGCGGCGAGCCCGTGCGCCGCGGCGGCGGTGAGCTGGAGACCGAGGTCGCCGACCGGGCGGCGCCGGTCGTGCTGCGCCACGCCGGCAAGCTGCCCGACGGCGGCACGCTCGTCGTCGTGAGCCACGGCGGCACCATCCGCACCACGATCGGCCGGCTGCTGGGTCTGGAGGCCCGGCACTGGGAGGGTCTGGGCGGTCTCGCGAACTGCTCCTGGTCGGTACTCGGAGAGGGCGCCAGGGGCTGGCGCCTGCTGGAGCACAATGCGGGCACGCTCCCCGAACCGGTGCTCGGCGACGACGACTGACGGCGGCTGACGGCGACTGACACCGACCGACACCGACCGACGGAGGTTGACACGGCGGCGCAGCGCGGCGGGGCGCGGGGCCACGCGCCCTTACCCCGGGGAGCGCTCGCGGAGTCGTTCGGGGCCCGGCCCGGCCGGGCCCCGAACGACTCCGCGAGCGCTCCGGGACCGCCTCCGGCGGCGCACTGCCTGCCCCGGCAGCGAAACGCCCGGTGCGAGGGTCGACCGGGCCCGGCCCGCCCGGGGCCGGATGGACGGCCCGGGACCGGCCGATTTCACTTTCCGGCTGGTCACAGGCTAAGGTTCTTCTTGTTCGCAGCGCGGAGCGCGAAGGACGCAAGGGGCTATAGCTCAGTTGGTAGAGCGCTTGCATGGCATGCAAGAGGTCAGGAGTTCAATTCTCCTTAGCTCCACAAGAGGCATCATCGGCAGCAGTTTCGCAGGCGCCGTCTGTGTCATCCGTATCCCGTCCCGGCAGGGGCGGGATTTCGCGTTTCCAGGGCGAGTCGAAGTCCCGCACCCGGCAGGCGCGGCGATCTCCGCGACCACGGCGGCGCGGGTTCGCCGACGCCGATGACCCCCTCGCCCCGCCATGGCAGAATCGGGACGGCTGAAGGGGGACGAAGCCTGGACGGGAGGGAGAGGCGATGCCCGGAGGCGGCAACGGGGAAGACGACCGACTCCTCGCTGCCGAAGACCGTGCTCACCTCGGCTGCCCCTCCTGCGGTTCGTCCCGTGTTGTCCAAGTACTCGGCGACAGTGGAGGTATCTCGTACGTGTGCACCGCCTGCGGCCACGGCTGGAGCTGAATGATGGGTGCACACCGGAGGAAGTGCGACTGGTGCGGCAGCGGCACGCCGATCGTCCGGGACATGGACCCGGTCAACCCCGAGTACCAGTACTGGTGCGAGGAGTGCGCGCGTGCGCTGATCATAAAAGGCGACCCCATCGAGACCTACCGTGAACTCGAGGGCGAGCCGATCTACGGACGGCTGCTCGACGAGCACTGCGCGCTCAAACGCTTCTACTCCTTCGCGAGGGCCTGACGCTCCCGCGCGCTCGGCCCCGACGGCCCCGACAGCCCCGGCCGCTTCGGCCGCTTCGGTCCGGCCGGTACCGCGGCGGTGACCGGTGCGCGGCGGCCCGGAGTGTCATCTCGGCATGGCGCAGGGCGGGTTCGGGCCGCTCCGGACCGTGGGGAACCCGGCGCGGCTCGCACGGGCAGTCGTGGCGGGCGGCGCCGGTCGCGGTGTGCCCAGCCGCGCTCCCGTACCGGACGTCCTCGCAGGGCCTGACCATCCGCTCGGTGGACACGCGGTTCGATGCGCGGCGCTCCGGCCGCTCGCTGCGCCGTCCGGAACACCGGGGACGACGGCGGGCGGGCGCGTGAGGCGCCGAGGGCGCGGTTGCCGAGCCGCCGCCCGGCGGCTCGGCAACCGCGGTCAGTACCCGCCTGGCCGCGGCCGCGCCCTTGGCGATCACGGAGGCGGACGTTGCCGCCCGCACCGATGCGTACCGGAAGGGATTTGGTGGACCACCGGGGGAACCGTGTAATGTTCTCCGTGTCGCCGCGGGGGAGACCCCGGAAGGAAGCGGCGGACGGCACGGGGCTATAGCTCAGTTGGTAGAGCGCTTGCATGGCATGCAAGAGGTCAGGAGTTCAATTCTCCTTAGCTCCACAGCGGGACTGTTCTTGAGTTCGCTCAGGAGTGGTTCACGAGATCCCGTCCGATCTAGTCGATTGGGCGGGATCTTGCGGTTTTCGGGGGCGGTTCGGAGGTCGGCCGGGGCTGAGGGGCGGTTCCGGGGCCTGCGGATGGGGCCTTCCGGGGGTGACCGATGCCGTGGAGCGCACGGTGGTGCGGCTGCGGGACCGGGAACGTCTCGTGGCGGTGGTTGGTGTGGCTGTTCACTTGCGGATCATCGTGGTGTGCCGGGTGGGAGGCGTCCGATCGGCCGGGCCGCGGAACGGTCCGGTGGGGTGAGCGGAAGCTCTTCGTAGGCGGTGGCGGGCAGGTGCTCGCCTCGGGTGGTCTGGCAGAAGGCGTCCAAGATTGCCAGGTTCGCGATGGTGATCATGAGCGTGACGAGGAGGGTCTGGGCGACGCGGCCGTGGGCGAGCCGGTTCTTCGGTTCGGAGATGTCGACCTTGTGGCCCTTGAGGATTCCGTTGATCCCCTCGTTCTGAGCCCTGACGACCTTGAAGGTGTCGCGCCAGGTGTCGGTGAGGTAGGGCAGGTCCTGGCGGAACTTGTCCATGGTGCCCAGGTCGCCGGGGTGGATCGTGATCGAGTGCTGGCGGCAGATGTCCGGCGGGGAACCGGCCGCGTGGGGCGGGATGGTCACGGTGGGGCGGGCCGCCGGGTGCGCCTGTGTCTGTCGTGGGTCGGTGAGATCGATGGTGCGTGGCGGAGTGCGGGCGGGTGGTCTGCGCGGGCAGTTGACGGTGGGCGAGGTGCCGGTGGCGGGGCAGGCGAGCCGGATGGCCCCGCCCTCGTCGGGGCCCTGTTTGAGGTGGAGGAAGTACGGCTTGCGGTTGTTGATCTGTGTCTTGGTGAGGTCATCCGGCCGGCGGGCGGTTTTGTCGTCGAGCCGGTGGGTGGCGTTCGCGAGTGCGGGTGGGACGTGGGGGCAGGTGAGGGTGCCGTCGATCATGACGGCGCCGCGGTGGCTGCCCTGGATGCCGCGCTGGTCCTGCTTGTAGTCCAGGGCGAGCCGGTAGCCCAGCTTGCGGGCGGGCAGGGCGAAGGTCTCGGGGCGGGCGTCGGTGTAGAGGCGGTCGACGGCGAGTGTCCCGGCAGGGAGTTGGAGCCTGGTCAGGGGTGTGAGCAGGGTGATCGCGTTAGGGCCGGTGCGGACACCGGGGTAGTCGACGACCAGGCCGAGCGCGATCTGCGCGTCGCGCCCCGAGTGGGGGCGGGAGGCGGCCGCGAGAGCGAGGTGCCCGCTGAGGCCGAAGGTGGGTTCGTTGGAGCCGCCGGAAAAGTGCCAGCCCGCGGTGAGGTCGACGGAGGCCAGGTTGCGTTTGGTGCTGGGCGGCTTGTGCCAGGAGGCCAGGGCGGTGGCGTCGATGCCGACGTCGCCTCGCCAGTGCTTCAGTGCCCCGCAGCGTCGGGCGATCCGGATCGTGTTGGTGATCAGGGCGGTGCAGATCTGCTGCAGCACGGCCCTCTTACGCATGTGTTCGGGATCATTGTCTTCCCAGGCGGCCGCGAAGGTGGCGGCCTCGTCCAGAGGCAGGCGGCGGCGTCGGTCGCAGCGGGCCACATCCAGTGCGGTGGTGACGCGGTCGAAGGCCCGGTAGACGCGGCGGGAGAGGGCCAGCCGGGCCCGGGGGCCGGCGGTTTCGCCGGGCTTGATGCCGAGGCGGCCTTGGGCGGTGGGCGAGAGGCTGAAGGTGAGGATGCGCCAGGCTTCGGCCAGGGTGGCCTTGCCGGTGTAGTGGACGGACAGCAGCAGTCCGGTCAGCACGGTCCGGGGCGCAAGGCCGGCAGGGCCGGGCCGCCCGGACAGTTCGCCGTTGATCAGGTCGAGGGCGCCGGAGCCATCCAGCAGCGCGGCCAGCTGGAAGACCTTCGAGTCCGGGATGCGGGCCGGGGCGTCGGTCACCGGCCGCGGACGGCTGGAGCGGCCGGCCGGATGGTCCGGCGGCGGGGCCCTCACTGCTGGCCTCGCAGCAGGCGGGCCGTCTCGCGGTCGCTGAGCGGGGGCACGAAGTGCTGGTAGCGGGCGAGGGAGGCGGTCGAGGCGAGCCCGGCCGCGGCCGCGATCACTCCGGGGTCGATGCGGCGGCGCATCAGGGAGACGATCCAAGAAGCCCGCAGGCGGCGGGCGTTCAGCTTCGGCAGGGGTGTTGCGGGCCGGTGCTGGTGGGTGAAGGAGGCGATCAGGTTGTCCGGCGGCGGGTCCTTGTGGCCGGGGCGGAACAGGAAGTCGTCCCCGGCCTGTCCCGCGAGCTCGGCGAGGATCTCTTCCCAGCCGGCGTGGGCCACCAGGAGCCGTCCGAGCACCGCGGCGTCGAGTACGCAGGCGCCGGAGCGGGTGCGGCGGATGTCCGTCCCGCGCAGTCGGGCGATTTCTCCCGGTGCGAGTCCCATCCCGTCCGCGAGCGCCATCAGGGCCAGCGCATCCGACCGCGCCCGGGGGCGCAGCTGCCGGGCCCAGGACCGCAAGGCGGCGATCTCTTCGTCCTCATAGGGCGCCGCGGGCGCCGGCGGAGCGGACAACTTCAGCCCCTCCTGCCCGCCATCGTCGAAGACCAGTACCTCTCTCACGCGCCGCAGCCAGGTGCGGTAGGTGCGCAGGGTGCCAGGCTTCAGGCCCGCGCAGCCGGTCAGCACGAACGCGTCGATCGTCTCGTTCTTCAGCCAGGCGGCCGGCTCACGGGCAACCCCCCGCCCCTCTGCCCAGACGGCCAGCCGGGCGACAACGTGCAGCAGGTCCACAACCGAGTAAGGGACACGCTCGACGGTCGCGGTAACCACCGCCTTCACCAGCGGCCCCACCTCAACCCAGCAGGCGGGAGCCTCCCGCGGGGTGTACGCGTCGATGACCGAAGACGTCGCCAGGTCCAGTGCCATGAACCACGAGTAGCGGCAGGACAACCTGCCGCCCAAGTCGCGTACGACATCAACAGACAGGAGCGTGGAAGCATGGTCGGAGGCAGCGCGCGCTCCCGCGCGCCCAGGGAATGCACCCAAGATCCGGAAGCCTGGCCCCACGCGGTCGTCGACGACGTCGCCGCAGCAGTCGTCCAGACCATCGCCCGCCGCCTCGCCGACGCTCTGCGCGAACGCGGTCTGAGCCGCCGCGGTGCCGCTGACCTGCTGGGGGTCAACCGGCAGACCATCGCCGACGTGATCGAGGGCCGCTGCTGGCCCGATGTCGCCACGATCGCCCGCCTGGAGACGGGCCTGAACACCCCGCTGTGGCCCCCGCTTGCGCGCCGGTAGGTGTGCAGACATGCCGCCAAAGCCCTCCCGGCCCGGCCAACAGACTGCAATTCCCGCAGGCCAGAGCCCAGTTACGGCCCGGCGAACCCAACACGGCGCAACAGCACTAACCTGTCGGACGCGCGAGCCTCTTCTTCATGGTCCAGGGCGCTCACGCAACCCCAGGCGCCGCCGGGACGGCCATCCCGACGGCGCCGCCTCACACGTCCCCGCCCGCAGCCTCCACGACCGCACCCGCCGACGCCGGATCCCCGACCCCGGGCGCGATCGCGAACAGCCCCACCTGGTCCTCGGTCAGCCAGCCCTGCTTGACCAGCCGTTTCAGCCTCACCCGCATCCCCTCCACCGGCCGGTGCTCCGTTCCCGCGCCGACCGCCTCGCAGATTTCCCTCGACCGCAGCGGCCGCCCCGCCGACGCCAGCGCGAGCACCACGTCCTCACTCACCCCGGCCAGCACCTCGCCGTCCCCCCGCGTCACCGGCGCCGAGACCACGGCCTGCGGCCTCCTGGCCGCGGCCACCGCCACCGGCGGCAGCCCGGCCGCCGGCTCCCCACCGCCGGCGTCGTCCTCGGCCAGCAGTTCGGCCACCGCCTCCTCGGCAACCGCCCACCGCGACAGCTCCGCTTCCTCGGCGGCGAGCTCCTTCTCCAGCGCGGCGATCCGCGAGCGCAGGTCCTCCACCCTCGCCCGCGACCGTGACGCCCTCGCCCTCAGCCTCTCCAGCAGCGATGCCATCAGCCGCCCCCTTCACCCCAAGGCCGACGCCCGCCAACTCGCAGACAAGGGAGCCAAGTTGGCGGCACTCCCCTCACACTGTAGGAGGTGATCATGGAGTGGGGCAGGCCGGACCCACACATCCCGCGCCCGTGATCACCGGCTCCATACTTCTCGGATGGACACACCAAGGGCTTCCTGGCGCAACACCACGCACGACTGGGCGAGCACCGTCGACCTCGACCACCTTGAACACATCCGCCAAAACCCCGCCGTATTCGCCCCCGGCGGCCTCCGGCACCTGGTTCTCGAAGTCATCGCCTATGCGGCGGACGAGGCCGAGTACAGCAACAGCGGACACTGCCGCATCACGCTCCACTCCGACGGCTCCGTAACCATCGCCGACGACGGACGGGGCACCGACACACGCCTCGACGAACACGGCCAGGCCGTGAAGAAGCCGGTCATGGCGACAAAGGACCTCCGCTTCTTCGACCACCCCGACACGCTCCCACTGCCCGACACCCACCCCCGCCGGGGCATGTCGGTCGTCGCCGCACTCAGCACGTGGCTCGTCCATACCAACCGCCGCCGCAACGGATCCTGGACCCAGCGATACGAACACGGCATCCCCACCACCGACCTGGAACCGATCACCGACGACGGCACGACCGGGACCGCCGTCCATTTCCTCCCCGACGAGCCCCTGCGTACGGCTCACGACTTGACGGCCGACGACCTGGCACGACTCACCGCGGCATGGCCACAGCTCTCCTCCAAAATCGACGACCGGCGCACGGCCTGAGTCATCCCCCACCGCGCGCAACCCCCTGCCGCCGGGCAACGATCTACCCCGCAACGGGCAACGATCTCTGCAACCCTTCCGAACCCCCTGATCAAGCCCACTCAAGAACAGCCCACAGCGGCTCGTCAGAGCACACCAGGAGGGCCATCCGATCGGATGGCCCTCCTTCGTGCGTCAACCCCGGCCGCTGCCGAGGGCCTTGCGGTCACCGCCGGGCGGCAGGGCGGGCTTTCCGCCCCGAGGGGCCGGTGCCTGCTCGATGCGCAGTGCCAGCGCGGGACAACGGCGCACGGCCCGCTGTGCGCGGCCCTGCAGATGCACCGGGACCGCCGCCTCCGCCACGGAGGGGAATCCGTCGGCGCCCATGCGGATCAGCTCCGGCACGATCTCCGCGCAGATCCCGTGGCCCTGGCACAGCGTCCAGTCCACGGCGAGCTTCTCACCGCTCGGGATGGACTCCTGCGTCTCCTGGCCGACGGGGCCGGGCAGCGGCAGCACGCCGACCGTCTCCCGGCCGCAGCCGCCGTGCAGGACGTGCGCGGCCAGGTCGTCCGTGAACGCCGACAGGGTCGAGGCGAAGAACCGGGCGGAGCCGTCGGGGTGCTTGCACGCTCCGCGGCCCTTGACCGCCTGCGTCACTTCGCGCAGCGCCTCCAGGGCGGCCGGCCCGCCGCCGTTGATCACGTCGGAGAGGCCGCCGGCCGCCGCGGGCAGGCCGAGCTTGCACGGTCCGCACTGGCCCGCGGTCTCGGCGGCGAGCCAGTTGGCCACCCGCTGAGCCTCACCCAGCGGGCAGGTCTCCTGGCCGATCGGGAGGATCGCGCCGGCGCCCAGCGCCCCGCCGACATTGGCCAGCGACTCCCGGGAGATCACGGCCTGGTGGGTGGCGGCGGCGTCGATCCAGTTGCCGTGGTAGCCGCCGGTCAGGACGCCCTGGGGAACGGGTGGGGCCCCCGCGAGCTGCAGTACGTACCGCATCGGCACTCCGGTCGGCACCTCGATCACCATGGGACGTGCCACCGCCCCCGAGACCGTGAGCATCACCGTGCCCGGTTCGTTCTCCAGGCCCGTGTGCCCGTATCGGCGGGCCCCGATCCGGGCGGCCACGGCGAGCTGCGCGAACGTCTCCGCGTTGGACAGCAGCGTCGGTGCCCCCGCCACACCGGACTCGGCGGCCCGCTCACGGCGCCCGGGAGGCAGCGCGGGGCCGCCGTTGATGGCCCGGATGATCGCCGAGGCCTCGCCGGAGACCATGCGCTCGGGGTTGCGCTGCACCCGTGCGCGCAGCTGCTGCCCCCGCCGGTCGGACAGTCCGCGCTCGGCCAGCGCCGCCCGGATGGAGACCTCCGTGGAGTTGCGGGTCACCGCGACGATCAGGGTGCGTGCGCCCAGCGCCTCGGCGGCGAGCAGCGCGCCGTCCAGGATCAGATGGGGCGCCCGGTTGACCATCACCGTGTCCTTGCGGCACGCGGGTTCGTCCTCACTGGCGTTGACCACCACCACGGGCCGCACACCGCGCCGGATGGCGGCCTTCGCCACGGCCCGCAGCTTCTGGGCGAACGGGAAGCCCGCGCCGCCGCGGCCGCGCAGGGATATGTTCTCGGCAAGCTGGGCCAGCCGCTCGCCGCTCATGGGTTCGAGCGGGCCGTGCACCTTCAGATGCATGGCCAGGTCGAGGCGCTCGACCAGGTCGAACCCCTGGGTGAGCTGGGGCAGGCCGACGACACGGACCTCTGGGACATCGGGGAGCGGGGCGTTCACGGTCGTTCTCCTGCGGGTGCGTTCCAGGGTTCCCCTGCCGTCGGCGGATACAGCGGTCCGGGCTGCGGCTGGGTCTCGCCGTACGAGTCCCGGTGGGGCTCGGCGGACGGTGGGGTGTCGTAGCCGCCCGGAGTGCCTGCGGTGCCGAACGGGGCCGCCGGATCGAATCCGCCGCCGGAAGGAGCCGCGTACGGCTCGCTGTAGCCGGAGGCAGCGGCCGTGCCGTAGGCCGGGTAGGGGTCACCGGGGTTGCCGGGTGTGCCGGGGATGTCCGGCTCGTTGTGGTCGTTGCGGTTGTTGTGATCGTTGTGGTGGTTGGAAGACGCCGTGGGTGGCTGCGGGAAGGCCTGGGCCGGGGGCGGCGGGGAGGGTGTCGGCCAGCTCGCGGGCCGGGGCGGGGAGTCGTCCGGGACGATCGGCAGCTCCTCGGTCATCGGGACGCGCTCGGCGTACGGCACATCGTCCGAGGAGCGCTGCTGCGGCACCCCCGGCCCTCCGGTGCGCGGGGGCGCGTCACCCGCTCGGGAGACCGCTCGATAGGCGGCGGATATCCCCGTGCCGGGGCCGTCGCCGGACAGCGGTCCGCCGACGGCCGGGCCGTCGGCGGAGAAGGCCCCGGTGGGGAAGGCCCCGGCGGCCGGGGCCGGCTCGTACGGCCGGTCCGGTGCCGTGCCGTGGAGCTGCTGGGTCGCCTCGTACAACTGCGGGGACGGTGCGGCGAGCCTGCGCGGTTCGCCGCGCGGGGCTCCGAGAGGCTGACCCGGAGGCCTCCCCGGCGGGTCGCCCGGGTCGGCGCCGCCGCGCGGGAACTCGCGCTCGAAGCGGGCACGGGGCTGCGCGGGGATGCCGGACGCGCCGGGGAGGGGGGACGACGCCATGTCGCGCGTGCTCTGCTCGGCGGCTCCGGGGACGTCGCCGGCCGTGCCGACCAGGCTCATGATCCGCTCGACGATCTGCCGCTTCACCGGCAGCGGCAGCAGCCGCAGCGACACGGCGGCGGCGACCCCGAGCAGCGCCAGGCTGTACATCACGGTCACCCACGCGTCGGCGGGGCGACCCGCGTAGAGGCCGTGTACGAGAGCGAAGCACCACGCCGGGTACGCCAGCATGTGCAGCGCCCGCCAGCGTCCCGCGAAGCGGCCGTTGCCGGCGAGTGCGCTGCGCGCGGCACCGGTCGAACCGGCGACGACCATCAGCAGTCCGGCGAGCGAGCCGAAGCCGATGAGCCCGGACGTGCCGGTGATGCCGAGGCCGAACGGCACCAGGGCGCCGAGCAGTCCGACGTGGTCGAGCGAGATCTTGACCGTGGCGTGCAGCAGCAGGAAGCCGAGTGAGGCGACGGCGGTGCTTCTGTGGATGGCCTGGGCGAGCAGGCGGTGGCGCGTGGAGAGGAACACGCGGTCGGTGGCGATGAGGCCCCAGGCGACCGACGCGGTCAGGGAGACCAGGGACAGCACACCGGCGGCGAAGTCCAGCGCGGCCCGGAAGGCATCGTTGCCAAGGATGGCGAGCAGCGGGATCAGCACGAGAGCGGCGGCGATCAGTCCGCCCTGTGCCTGGCGGCTCAGGCCCGGTTCACCGGGCGACGAACGGATCTTGCGACGAGGGTTCATGGGGGCTCCGAATGGTGCGGGAAAGCGGTCCCGTCGTCGCACTCTAAGTGGAGTCATACCAATGGGTACGAGTTTTCGAGGTTTAGTGGTCAGCCTGGCCGACAACTGACTCTGAGGTTGCCCCGGATAGGGGTGATACGCCGAGTAACTCGGGCTGTCCGAAACGGTTCTGCACGCCCGGAGGCGACGTACTCCGCGCACCGGGCGGTCCTCCGCCGCCCTCCGGAGGCCGTTTCACGGCAGCGGCGTGGGCCCGGCGGGCCGCGCTTCCGGGGCCTCCGGTTCCGGTTCCGGAACCGGTCGCAGGGCCGTGTCTCCGCTGACTCTCCGCCGTTGCCGGCCGTGCCGAAGGGCGGGCACTCCGCGCGGTGGGAAGACGGCCTGCTGTACCCTGGCGCCATGCGTGCCGTACGCCTTCTGCTTAGCGGGCCGCGCTGATCAGTCCCGGCCGGTGACCATCCGGCCGGATTCGGCGCGGCGTCCCCTCCTGTGCGAGGGGCTTTTTCGTTTCAGGCAATCGCAGGCAGAGACGATCGATGGAGCTTTAAGGATCATGAGCGAGAAGAATTCCTCCCCTGTGGCCTCCGGCACGGATGGGGCCACCTCCGCGGAGGCGGCCGCACCCCACCGCTACACGGCGGCCGCGGCCGCCGACATCGAGGCGCGCTGGCAGGACTTCTGGGACGCCGACGGCACGTATGAGGCGCCCAATCCGAGCGGTGATCTGGCCGGCGACGCCGGCGTCGTGGCACGGCCCAAGAAGTTCATCATGGACATGTTCCCGTACCCCTCGGGCGCGGGACTGCACGTCGGCCATCCGCTGGGCTACATCGCCACCGACGCCTACGCCCGGTACCAGCGGATGACCGGCCACAACGTGCTGCACACCCTGGGCTTCGACGCCTTCGGCCTGCCCGCCGAGCAGTACGCGGTCCAGACGGGCACGCACCCGCGGGTGTCCACCGAGGCCAACATCGAGAACATGAAGGCCCAGCTTCGCCGGCTGGGGCTCGGCCACGACAGGCGCCGCTCGTTCGCGACGATCGACCCGGACTACTACAAGTGGACGCAGTGGATCTTCCTGCGGATCTTCGGCTCCTGGTACGACGAGGCCGCGGGGAAGGCCCGTCCGATCGAGGACCTGGCCGCGCAGTTCGAGAGCGGTGAGCGCGCCACCCCGTCCGGGCGCCCCTGGAGTGAGCTGAGCGCCGTCGAGCGCGCCGACGTCCTGAGCGGCCACCGCCTGGCGTACGCCTCGGACTCACCGGTCAACTGGTGCCCCGGGCTGGGCACCGTGCTGGCCAACGAGGAGGTCACCGCCGAGGGTCGCTCCGAGCGCGGCAACTTCCCGGTCTTCAAGGCCAACCTGCGGCAGTGGAACATGCGCATCACCGCCTACGCCGACCGGCTGCTGGACGACCTCGACGCGCTGGACTGGCCCGAGGCCATCAAGTTGCAGCAGCGCAACTGGATCGGCCGCAGCGAGGGCGCACGCGTCGACTTCCCCGTCGACGGCCACGACCACGCCCGGGTCACCGTCTTCACCACCCGGCCCGACACCGTGTTCGGCGCCACCTACATGGTGCTGGCGCCCGAGCACGACCTGATCGACTCGGTCCTGCCCGCCGAGTGGCCCGAGGACGCCCGGGGCAGGGACGCCTGGACCGGCGGTGCGGCCACCCCCGCCGAGGCCGTCGCCGAGTACCGCAAGCAGGCCCAGACCAAGAGCGACGTCGAGCGCCAGACCGAGCACAAGGCCAAGACCGGCGTGTTCACCGGCGCCTACGCCGTGAACCCCGTCACCGGAGCCCGTATCCCGGTCTTCGTGGCCGACTACGTGCTGATGGGCTACGGCACCGGTGCGATCATGGCCGTCCCCGGCCAGGACGAGCGCGACTGGGAGTTCGCCGAGGCGTTCGGCCTGCCCATCGTCCGCACCGTGCGCCCCCCGGAGGGCTGGGAGGGCGAGGCGTTCACCGGCCAGGGCCCGGCGATCAACTCCTCGAACGACGAGATCTCGCTGGACGGCCTGGAGGTGGCCGAGGCCAAGGCGAAGATCACCGAATGGCTGGTGGCCAAGGGCGTCGGCGAGGCGACCGTCAACTTCCGGCTGCGTGACTGGCTGTTCAGCCGGCAGCGCTACTGGGGCGAGCCGTTCCCGATCGTCTACGACGAGGACGGCGTGGCCCACGCGCTGCCCGAGTCGATGCTGCCGCTGGAACTCCCGGAGGTCGACGACTACTCGCCGCGCACGTTCGACCCGGACGACGCCGACACCCGGCCCGAAACCCCCCTGTCGCGCAACGCGGAGTGGGTCGAGGTGGAGCTGGACCTGGGCGACGGGGTCAAGCGGTACCGCCGCGAGACCAACACCATGCCGAACTGGGCCGGTTCCTGCTGGTACGAGCTGCGCTACCTGGACCCGCACAACGCCGACCGGCTGGTCGACCCGGCGATCGAACGGTACTGGATGGGCCCCCGCGAGGGGCAGCCGCACGGCGGTGTCGACCTGTACGTGGGCGGCGCCGAGCACGCCGTACTGCACCTGCTGTACGCCCGCTTCTGGTCCAAGGTGCTGTACGACCTGGGGCACGTCTCGTCCAGCGAGCCGTTCCACAAGCTCTACAACCAGGGCATGATCCAGGCGCATGTCTACCGGGACGCCCGCGGCTTCCCGGTGCCCGCCGCCGAGGTCGAGGAGCGCGACGGCGGGTACGTCCACGGCGGCGAGCCCGTCCGGCGCGAGCTGGGCAAGATGGGCAAGTCCCTGAAGAACGCGGTCACCCCGGACGAGATCGCCGCCGAGTACGGTGCCGACACCCTGCGCCTGTACGAGATGGCGATGGGCCCCCTGGACGTCTCCCGCCCCTGGGACACGCGCGCCGTCGTCGGCCAGTACCGGCTGCTCCAGCGGCTGTGGCGCAACGTCGTCGACGAGACGACCGGCGAGGTCACCGTCGTGGACGCGGAGCCGGACGAGGCCACCCTGCGTGCCCTGCACAAGACCGTCGACGGTGTCCGCCAGGACATGGAGGCGATGCGCTTCAACACCGCCATCGCCAAGATCACCGAGCTGAACAACCACCTGACCAGGACGGGCGGCCCGGTCGCCCGCTCGGTGGCGGAGCGCCTGGTGCTGCTGATCGCCCCGCTGGCCCCGCACATCGGCGAGGAGCTGTGGCGCCGGCTGGGCCACTCGGGCTCGGTCGTGCACCAGGACTTCCCGGTGGCGGACCCCGCCTACGTCGTGGACGAGACCGTGACCTGCGTCGTGCAGGTCAAGGGCAAGGTCAAGGCCCGCCTGGAGGTCTCCCCGTCGATCGGTGACGCGGAACTGGAGGCGCTGGCCGTGGACGACCCGGCCGTAGTGGCCGCGCTGGGCGGCGCGGAGGTCCGCAAGGTGATCGTGCGGGCGCCGAAGCTGGTGAACATCGTCCCGGCGTAGCCGGCCCCGCCCTGGGCCGGGGCCCTGAGCGAGGCCCGGCCCTGGGCCGCGGGGCCTCGCTCACGGCCCGGGGCCCCTGCGCCTGGGCCGGGACCCGGCAGAACCCCGGGTCCCGGCCCTGATCTTTCCCCTACGGGCAGGTTGGGGGTTCCACCGGAACCCCCGCCCGGCCCGCTCCGTATACCGTGGAAGCACACTCCGCACACCACTCGGAGACACACCCCGCACACCACCCGGAGGGGCGCCCATGGAAACCGTCATCCTGATCCTGGCGCTGCTCTTCGCCGCCTTCGTGGCCCTCGGGGTGTACGCGGGAGTGAAGGCGGTCGGCGCGGCCAAGCGAGGGGTGGACCGCACGATCAGCCAGGCGCGGCGCACCGTCGAGGACACGACGCTGCGGGCCAGGAGCCTCGGGCAGGTCGGCGTGGCCGGCGAACTCGCCCAGCTGAGGCTCCGCCTGCGCACGTCGATGAAGGCCACACAGGACGCCCTGCGCGCCGGGGCGGCCGAGGACGCGTCGCTGCGGGAGTCGATCGGCCTCTTCGAGCGGCTCAGCGTGCACGGGCGGGAGCTGGACGAGGAACTCCGGAGGCTGGAGCGCGAGCCGGACCGCGGCCGGACCGCGGAACGGCTGCCGCAGCTGCGTGAGCGGGTCGAGCGGATCACCCACTCCGCGGAGTCCCTCCGCTGGGCGGCCCGGGACCGTGCGCGATCCTTCGCCGAAGACGACCTGGAGTCCCTGGCCGCCCAGATCGACGTCGAGGCGGGAGCGCTGCGCGACTGGTCGCGCGGCGAACCGGTGTGGCCCGGGCCCGCAGCGGAGCCCGCTCAGCCGACGGCGGCACAGGAGCCCTGGGCGCCCTCGGCGCCGGCATCGCGACCTTCGCCGCCCGCGGGGGGCCGGGACGAGCGGGAACCGGGTGACCCGGGGCCCGGGACGGGCGCCCAGGAGCCTCGGGCGATCCCGGCGCGGGATCCGCGCCTTTCGACGGGGTACTCCTGGGACAAGACCACGCGCCCGGAGCCCACGAACTAGTCGGCGGGGCCGGCGGGGCGGCCGCGGGGCGGCGGAGGCCGCGGCCCACGTGGTCCGGCGGGCGCCGGGTGCTCCCCGCCGGACAGCGGGGTCGCGCCTGACGGAGCCCGTCCGCGATACGGAAGCGAGGGGCGGGGCCGGGCCGAGGGGCGGGCCCGGGCTCCCGTGCGGCGACCGCTGCGGGTAACCTCCCGCTCATGTCCCGCCATGTCGCGATCGTCACCGATTCCACGGCCTACCTGCCGCCGCAGACGATGGAGTCGCATGGAATCACCGCGGTACCACTGACCGTCGTGCTCGGGAACCAGGCGCTCGAGGAGGGTACCGAGATCTCGGCCCGATCCCTCGCGCAGGCACTCCAGAAGCGCCGCGCCGTGACCACGTCCAGGCCGAGCCCGGAGACCTTCGCCGCCGCCTACCGGGCCGCCGCGGAGGCCGGCGCGACCGCCGTCGTCTCGCTGCACCTGTCCTCGGAGTTCTCCGGTACCCATGACGCGGCGGTGCTGGCGGCCGCGGGGGCGCCCGTCCCGGTGCGTGTGGTGGACACCGGCATGGTGGCGATGGCACTGGGGTTCTGCGCGCTCGCCGCGGCCGAGGCGCTGGACTCCGGCGGCTCCCTCGACGAGGCGGTCGCGGCCGCCGAGAAGCGGGCCGCGGGCACGTCCGCCTTCTTCTACGTCGACACCCTCGACTATCTGCGCCGGGGCGGCCGGATCGGCGCCGCTCAGGCGCTGTTCGGATCCGCGCTCGCGGTGAAGCCGCTGCTGCAGCTCGAAGGCGGCCGGATCGAACTCAAGGAGAAGGTGCGTACGGCCTCCAAGGCGATCGCCCGCCTCGAGGAGATCGCGGCGGAGTGCGCCGGTACCGGCCCGGTGGACATCGCGGTGCACCATCTCGCCGCGCCGGAACGGGCGTCCGCCCTGGCCGAGCGGCTGCGGATGCGGCTGCCGAACCTGTGCGAGCTGCACGTCAGCGAGGTGGGCGCGGTGATCGGCGCGCACACGGGCCCCGGGTTGCTGGGGGCCGTGGTCGCGGCGAGGTGAGGGCGCGCGGTCCCGGCGGGGGCGGGGGCCGGGGCCGGGTCCGGGGTTCTGCGGGAGGGGGCACACCGAGCGGGGATCCGGACCGGGGCGGCACCTGGGGCCGGATCCCGGCCGGTGGCCGTGCGGGCCCTGCTGGTTCGGCGGTGCTGGGGTGCTGGGGTGCTGGGGTCGAGCGGTGCGGTGCGGCGTTGCGGTCGAAGTGCCGTCGTGGTGAGGGCTCTGACGACGTGGCGCCGAGGGTGCCCTCCGCGTTGTGAGGGGAGATGCCCTCGCGTGTGGGAGACGGGGCGCGGTCCCCCCGCTGGTGTGAGGTGCGGGGCGGCCCTGCCGAGCGGTGTTTCCCGGTCGAATGGACACATCGTTCACTCCGGAGAGTGGCGGAGTTTTCCACAAAGGTCACGTTCTCCACCGGAATCGATGCTGCTCAGCAGGGTCGTGCGGCACTGCCTAACGTCGGGTCCCATGACTCACCGATCACGCTCCGCGACGAGCGGCCCGGGCCGTGCTCCCGCCTCGGACGGCCGTGCCCGTCACCGCCGGCAGCGCTTGCGGCCGGGGAAGGGTCCGGTGCCGGCCTCGTCCACCGCATCCCCGGTCCCGCACACGGCACCGTCGTCGGCCGTGAGGTCGCGGGCCCAAGCCCTCTTCCCGACGTCGGACACGCCCCGCACGGGGACCGGACCGCCGCCAGGACATCTCCGGGAGCCGACCGCCGGGCCGGTACCGGTACCGGTACCGGCACCGGCACCGGTGCGGGTACGGGGCCGGGCGGCCGCCGGGTCGGACGAGATGGGGGAGTCCGCCGCTTCGCCGGAGCGGGGGCGTCGCCGGGCCGCGCCACCGCCCGGCTCGAGCGATCCGTCACAGCTGTCACGGCTGCCACGGCTGTCACCGCCGGCGCGGCCGACCGGCATCGGGCTTTCGCTGCGTGAGCGGACACGGCTGGCCGTGGGGGAGCGTTTGCCGTCGTGGGTGCGGCTGCGCTGCGGGCTGGCGCCGAGGACGCTGGCCGCCCTCGTGGTGGTCCTGGTCCTCGGGGTGGCCTTCGCCGTGCAGCACTTCCGGGTCGGCCGACCGGAGCCGGTGCCCGCGCCGCAGTTGGCCGGGAGCACACCTCCCGCGCCGGAGGCGGCCGCGCCGGGGCCTTCGCCGGGCCCACCGCCCACGCGGGAGCCCACCGGGCGCATCGTCGTCGATGTGAGCGGCAAGGTCCTGCGCCCGGGCGTCCTCCACCTCCCGGCGGGGGCACGGGTCGCCGACGCGCTGCGGGCGGCGGGCGGGGTCAGGGCCGGCACCGACCTCGCCGGCCTCAACCGGGCGCGGGTGCTCGTGGACGGCGAGCAGGTGGCCGTGGGCGTCCCGCAGGCTCCCGGCGGGCCTGCTCCGGGACCGCAGGGGCCGGCGGGCGGGGGTGTTCCGGGCGGAGGGCCGCTCAGCCTCAGCACCGCCACGGTGGAGCAACTCGACACCCTGCCGGGCGTGGGCCCGGTGCTCGCCCGGCACATCGTGGACTACCGAGCAGAGCACGGCGGCTTCCGCTCGGTCGGCGAACTCCGCGAGGTGAAGGGCATCGGGGACCGCCGGTTCGAGGAGCTGCAACCGCTGGTGCGGCCATGACCATGACCGCAGCGGGTGTCCCCGAGGCCGAGCCACGGCCGGAGGCGGCCGATGTCCTGGAGGAACGCCCGGCCGATCTGCGTCTGGTGCTGCCCGCGCTCGCCGCCTGGGGCGCCGCGGCTGCCGGTCTGACGGCTCGGCCGCCCTGGCCGGGTGCGACGGTGCTGGGCTGCCTCGCGGCAGCGGGCGCGCTGCTGCTGCCCCTGACCGTCGGGGCGGCGCGCCGCCGCCCCTGGAATGGCGCCGGCAACAGGGTCGCCGCCGCCGCGGTGCTGCTGTGCACAGCCGCCGGCACGGCCGCCGGCGCACTGCGCGGCGCGGACCTGTACCGGGGGCCGGTGCCCGAGGCGGCGGGCAAGTACGGCTCGATCACGGCAGAGTTGACCGTCGTCACCGATCCGCGCACGACCCGCCCTCGGACATGGGGTGATCGTGCGGCACAGCCGGCCGTCCTGCTGGAGGCACAGGTCGTCCGGGTCAGCACTGCGCACGGGGAGCCGGTGGCCACCAGGGCGCCGGTGCTGGTGATCGTCCGGCCCGGGGCGGCGGCCGGCGCATGGCTGGAGCTGCTGCCGTCGACGCGGCTCACGCTCTCCGCCCGGGCCGAGCCGCCGCCGGAGGGGGAGGGCCGGTTCGCGGCCGTACTACGGGCCGGAGGCACGGGACCGCCCCGGATCACGGGGCCGCCGACCACGGCGCAGCGCGTGGCGGGGGACCTGCGCGCGGGGCTGAGGCAGGCCACCGACGGACTGCCACCGGACGCACGTGCCCTCCTTCCGGGGCTCGTCGTCGGCGACACCTCCCGCATCGGGACCGAACTGCAGGAGGCGTTCAAGGCGACGGATCTCACTCATCTGCTGGCCGTCTCCGGAAGCAACCTGGCGATCGTCCTGTTCCTGCTCATCGGCCCACCGGGAAGGGCACTGAGGGCGGAACGGGGCGGTCTGGCTCCCCGGTTGGGTATCTCACTGCGTGCGACCGCGCTGTTCGGCGGCGCGCTCACGCTGGGGTTCGTGGTGGTGTGCCGGCCGGAACCGAGCGTGCTGCGCGCCGCGGCGTGCGGGGCGATCACTCTCCTGGCCATCGGCACCGGGCGGAGCAGATCGCTGCTCCCGGCCCTGGCGGCGGCCGTGCTGCTGCTGGTGCTGTGGGACCCCTGGTCGGCCCGTACCTTCGGGTTCCTGCTCTCCGTGCTGGCCACGGGTTCACTCCTCACCCTTGCCCCGCGCTGGAGCACCGGCCTGCGGCAGCGCGGAGTGCCGGCTCGATGCGCGGGGGCACTCGCCGCTGCCGCCGCGGCGCAGGCGGTGTGCGCACCGGTCGTGGTCGTGTTCGCCGAGCGGATCAGTCTCGTGGCGATCCCCTGCGGTCTCCTCGCCGAGCCTGCCGTGGCGCCCGCCACGGTGCTCGGGTTCGCGGCGCTCGCCGCCGCACCCGTCTCGACGGCGGCCGCCGAACTGCTGGCACGCTGTGCCGGCTGGCCGGTCCAGTGGATCGCCGGAGTCGCCCGTACCGGCGCCGGTCTCCCCGGCGCACAGGCCGAGTGGCCCGGTGGCTGGTGGGGCGCGCTGCTGCTGGCCGCGGTCACCGCTGCGGGGGTGCTGATGGTGCGCCGCCTGCTCCGGGGCCCCTGGCCCGCCGTGGGATGCGCCCTCCTCCTCGTCCTCGTGGTGCTGCGGCCGCCTTCGCTGACCAGGATCGTCACCGGATGGCCGCCGCCTGACTGGTCGTTCGCCGTGTGCGACGTCGGCCAGGGCGACGCCGCGGTTCTGGCTGCGGGTAAGGGGACGGCCGTGGTGGTGGACGCCGGCCCCGACCCGGCGCTGACCGACCGATGCCTCCACGAACTGGGCGTCAGGAGGGTGCCTCTGCTCCTGCTGACCCACTTTCACGCCGATCATGTGGCGGGGCTGCCCGGCGCCCTGCGGGGCAGAAGCGTCGGCGCCATCCAGACGACCGGCCTCGAAGAGCCGCGCGACCAGGCCGAGTTCGTGCACCGGACCGCGGAGGCCGCCGGTGTGCCGCTGATCCGTCCAGGACCGGGGGAGCGACGGCGTGTGGGAGGCCTCACCTGGCAGGTGCTCTGGCCCGTGCCCGGGACGGGAACCGGCACTAATCCTTCGGAGCCCAACGACGCGAGCGTCACCCTGCTCGCGCGGACGGAAGCGGGTGTGTCGCTGCTGCTCCTCGGGGATCTGGAACCCCCCGCGCAGCAGGGGCTGATGAGGGCCCATCCGGCCCTCCCACGCGTCGACGTGCTCAAGGTCGCGCACCACGGGTCGGCCTTCCAGCATCCGGCTCTGCTCGCGGCGGCCCGGCCTCGGCTGGCGCTCATCTCCTGCGGCCGGGGCAACCCGTACGGGCATCCGTCGGCCCGGACGGTCGCCGCTCTGCGGTCCCAGGGCGCCTTGGTGCTGCGTACCGACAGGGACGGGGCGATCGCGGTCATGGGCTCTGGAGGAGATCTGCGAGCAGTAGCACGCGGCTCCCGGACTTCGAGGGCGTCATGAACGGCTCCGTCAGTCCAGCCACTGTCCGCCGCGCATCAGCAGACGGCCCGACTGCTCGTTCTCCTCCCGCCAGGCCTTGACCGTGTGAGGGATGATCCGGAGGAAGACGCACTGGGCCCCGTCGCGCGGGTCCCAACCGAGCTTCGCCGAGAACGCACGGGCGGAGTCGGCCGCCAGGGCGTCGCATTCCACGATCTCGGCGGTGCCGGACAGGTGCACGACGTCAGTGGCCGGGCCGACGGTGACGACGGCCTCGCCGCGCGGTGTCAGATTGCGGGCGGTCACGGTGTCGCGCCGGGTGCACATCAGCAGGGTGCCCCGGTCCCACAGGAACCACAGCGGCACGAGTGCGGGCCTGCCGTTCGCCGATGAGGTGGCGACCCAGGCATCACGGTCCTGCGTCAGTCGGCTGAGGGTGTCCTTCCTACGCTGCGCACGGTTGCGGACCGGCTCGGGGCTCGTCATGACCTGAGAGCGTACGCCGCGGGTGCGTTCCGGCACGTCGGGCAGCGGACGGAGGCGGCTCCGCCCGACGTCCTAGGACCTGTGACGTATGGCGGGTGCGGTCAGCGCCTGCGGCAGGGACCGCACCCGCGAACACAGCGAGGCCTTCCCCGCGGCAAGGCGGCCTCCCGGCCGGAGGCCGTGGGCACTGTCCCCCGCCGCATCGGGGCCGACCGCCCCGGCCCGGGCCGACTCGGAGGTGCCGCGAGCCCCTTGGCAGGGGCCGGCGCGGTCCGTGCCGGGGGAACACCGCGACGCCCCCGGGGCACCGCTCGCCTCTCCTCGCCGCCGCCGGGACGGCAGGGCGCTCGCCGGGAGCGCGGCACAATGTGGCGGTGAGTGATGTGAGACATGTGCTCGTCCTGCCGGACCGTGACGCCGCAGAAGAGGTCCTCGAGGCGATCGGGGATCGCTTCGGCGTGGACGACGAGCCCCGGCTGGTGCGCGACGCCCTGGCGGGGGAGGACGATGCGGAGGACGCACAGTGGCTCGTGGTCGTCGAGGACCCGGAAGCCAGGCTGAGCCCCGCCGAACTGGACGACTTCGTGGCCGGCTGGGACGGCTGGCGGGAGGAACTCTAGCGGCTCCGGCAGCCCGCCCGTCGAACACCCGTCGAACGTCTGCGTACCGTGCGCGTACCTACCGTTCGAGGACTGCGTTCCGGGGCCGGGAGGGGCTTGCTTCGCCCCGGTGCCGGTGCCGGTGCCGGTTCCGGGGCAGGGGCGGCGAGCGCCGGACTGGGCCGTCGGTGCCGGCACAGCGAGCGCCGGGCAGGGGCCTCGGTGTCGGTGGCCCGTGGGATGCTGGACCGCGATGGCCACCAGGAAGAACACCGACGACGACCCCCTCGCCCCCGTCACGATCGCGGTGGGCCAGGAGGATCTGCTGCTTGACCGTGCCGTGCAGCAGGTGGTGGCGGCCTCCCGGGCCGCCGACGCCGACACGGACGTCCGGGATCTCACCCCCGACCAACTCCAGCCCGGCACGCTCGCCGAGCTGACGAGCCCCTCGCTCTTCGCCGAACGCAAGGTCGTCGTCGTCCGGAGCGCGCAGGACCTCTCCGCGGACACGGTCAAGGACGTCAAGGCCCACCTCTCCGCACCGGTCGACGAGATCACGCTGGTTCTGCTGCACGCGGGCGGCGCGAAGGGGAAGGGACTGCTCGACGCGGCACGCAAGGCGGGCGCGCGCGAGGTGGCCTGCCCCAAGACGACGAAGCCGGCCGAGCGACTGAACTTCGTGCGCTCCGAGTTCCGCACGCTGGGACGGTCCGCGACCCCCGAGGCATGCCAGGCCCTCGTCGACGCCATCGGCAGCGACCTCCGGGAGCTGGCGAGCGCCGTCTCGCAACTGGTCGCGGATGTCGAGGGCACGGTCGACGAGGCCGTCGTCGGCCGCTACCACACCGGTCGTGCGGAGGCGTCCAGCTTCACCGTGGCCGATCGAGCGGTCGAGGGACGTGCGGCTGAGGCGCTGGAGGCACTGCGCTGGTCGCTGTCGACCGGTGTCGCGCCCGTCCTCATCACCAGCGCGCTGGCGCAGGGGGTACGGGCGATCGGCAAGCTGTCGTCGGCCCGTGGCGGCCGCCCGGCGGATCTCGCGCGCGAACTCGGCATGCCGCCGTGGAAGATCGACCGTGTCCGCCAGCAGATGCGCGGCTGGACGCCGGACGGCGTGGCCCTCGCCCTGCGCGCCGTGGCGGAGGCGGACGCCGGGGTGAAGGGAGGCGGTGACGACCCGGAGTACGCGTTGGAGAAGGCGGTGGTGACGATCGCCCGCGCGGCCCGCCTGCGCCGCTGACCCTCCCCGGCGCGGCCCGCCCGCCCTGTCCCCGCGCCATGCGCGTTCAGGCTCGGGCCGGCTCATGCCCGCCCTCGTGGCCCCGTCCCCGTGACCGGTCCTCGTGACCCGTCCTCTTGGCCCAGTCCCGGCAGGTTCCTCTGGCCGGTCCTTCCGGGTCCCGGCCGCGCGCCCTCCCCGTACCCGCCCTCTCCGTACCTCCGTGTTCCGCCCTCTCCGTATCTCCGTTCTCCGCCCTCTCTGCCGTCGCCGCTCCCGCCCTGCTCTCCGTGCCCTGCTGCTTCCCGGCCTCACGCCCCCGCTGCCCGGTGCCGCCATGTCCGTACCCCGGAAGCCGCCGCCCGCGGCCGCCGCCACCTCACGCCGGGTCCGACCGGGTGCTCGGCCCCGAGCCCGCGGTCGGACGCAAACGCGAAGACCCCGCCCTCCCGAACCGGGGAGGAACGGGGAAGCGGGGTCTTCGGGTCCGGCCGGGGCCGGGAAAGCCGTTGGATTCGCACCCGCGTGGCGAACGCAGGCCGCGTGCGAATCCGGGGTGCCGGGGTCCGGGGACGGATGAGAGAGGGCCCGTCTGGTCCGGTCCGGCGGTCAAGTCGTCCGGCGGGTCACCCCCAGGGGGGCGGCTGCCGGAGGTCCCGGGGGCACCCGGGGCGGGAGCTCAGCCCTGGAGGGAGGCAACCTTGGACGCCAGCGCCGACTTCTTGTTGGCGGCGGCGTTCTTGTGGATGACACCCTTGGAGACGGCCTTGTCGAGCTTGCGGGACGCCTCGCGGGTGGCCACGGTGGCCTTCTCGACGTCGCCGGCGGCGACAGCCTCACGGGCCTTGCGGATCGCGGTCTTGAGCGAGGACTTGACGGCCTTGTTGCGCAGGCGCGCCTTCTCGTTCGTCTTGTTCCGCTTGATCTGGGACTTGATGTTCGCCACGAAAGAGCCTTTTCAGGATTGACGGTCTTTGAAGGCGTGCCCCTCACCCACGACCTTCCGGGACGGCCTTCCGAGGACACGGCTCTTCCGAGCGCATGACCCTTCCGGGCGTGGGAGGTGCCTCCGGAGAGGACACGCGAGACACAGCTGGCCAGCCTACCAGTGCCGCTCCGGCCGGCCCAAACCGGGCGCAGCCCCGCAGCCGTGGGAGCATGGAGGCTGCGTATCGATCCGACATCGACCCGAGACGAGCGCTCGGCGCTCAAGAATCAGGACCCTGCGTGCCCGCGACCCCTCCCCATGTGCCCGAGCCGAGCCGTACGGACCCGGCGCTGATCCGCAACTTCTGCATCATCGCGCACATCGACCACGGCAAGTCGACGCTTGCCGACCGGATGCTCCAGCTGACCGGTGTGGTCGAGCAGCGGCAGATGCGCGCCCAGTACCTGGACCGCATGGACATCGAGCGTGAGCGCGGCATCACGATCAAGTCCCAGGCGGTGCGTCTGCCCTGGGCGCCCACCACGGGCGACGAGCAGGGCCGTACCCACATCCTCAACATGATCGACACTCCGGGCCACGTCGACTTCACCTATGAGGTGTCCCGGTCGCTGGCCGCGTGCGAGGGCACGATCCTGCTGGTGGACGCGGCACAGGGCATCGAGGCGCAGACCCTCGCCAACCTCTATCTGGCGATGGAGAACGAACTCACCATCGTCCCGGTGCTCAACAAGATCGACCTGCCGGCCGCGCAGCCGGAGAAGTTCTCCGAGGAGCTCGCCAACCTCATCGGGTGCGATCCCTCGGACGTCCTGCGGGTCTCGGCCAAGACGGGCACGGGTGTGGAAGCCCTGCTGGACCGGGTGGTGCGGGAGGTGCCGGCCCCGGTCGGCGTCAAGGACGCCCCCGCCCGCGCGATGATCTTCGATTCGGTGTACGACTCCTACCGGGGCGTCGTCACCTATGTACGTGTCGTGGACGGCCAGCTCAACAGGCGCGAGCGGATCCGGATGATGTCCACCGGCGCGACCCATGAGCTGCTGGAGATCGGTACCAACTCCCCGGAGATGCTGGCGGCCGACGGCCTCGGCGTGGGCGAGGTCGGCTACCTGATCACCGGTGTGAAGGACGTCCGCCAGTCGAAGGTCGGCGACACCATCACCCAGCAGACCAAGGGCGCCACCGAGGCTCTCGGCGGCTACAAGGACCCGAAGCCGATGGTGTTCTCGGGCCTCTACCCGCTCGACGGGTCGGACTACCCCGAGCTGCGCGACGCGCTCGACAAGTTGCAGCTCAACGACGCCGCGCTGGTCTACGAGCCGGAGACGAGCGCCGCCCTGGGCTTCGGCTTCCGCGTCGGCTTCCTCGGACTGCTCCACCTCGACGTCATCCGGGAGCGCCTGGAGCGCGAGTTCGGCCTGGACCTGATCGCGACCGCTCCGAACGTGGTCTACCGGGTGGTCATGGAGGACGGCACCGAGCACACCGTCACCAACCCGAGCGAGTTCCCCGAGGGCAAGATCTCCGACGTCCACGAGCCGGTCGTGCGCGCGACGATCCTGGCGCCGAGCGAGTTCATCGGATCGATCATGGAGCTCTGCCAGAGCCGCCGCGGCGTGATGCTCGGCATGGACTACCTCTCCGAGGACCGGGTGGAGATCCGGTACACCCTTCCCCTCGCCGAGATCGTCTTCGACTTCTTCGACCAGCTGAAGTCCAAGACCCGCGGTTACGCCTCCCTGGACTACGAGCCCACCGGCGAGCAGGACGCCCAGCTGGTGAAGGTGGACATCCTGCTGCACGGCGACAAGGTCGACGCCTTCTCGGCCATCACCCACCGGGACCAGGCGTACGCGTACGGCGTCCGGCTCGTCGCCAAGCTCAAGGAGCTCATCCCGCGCCAGGCCTTCGAGGTGCCGGTCCAGGCGGCCATCGGCTCCCGCGTCATCGCCCGCGAGACGATCCGGGCCATCCGCAAGGACGTGCTCGCCAAGTGCTACGGCGGTGACATCTCCCGAAAGCGGAAGCTGCTGGAGAAGCAGAAGGAAGGCAAGAAGCGGATGAAGATGGTCGGCTCGGTGGAGGTGCCGCAGGAGGCGTTCATCGCCGTGCTGTCGAGTGACGACTCCGCGGGCGGCAAGGCGAAGAAGTAGCGGGCGGCAAGGCTCGGAGGTAGCGGGCGGCAAGGCTGAGAAAGAGGGAGAAGCGGGAAGAGGCAGTGCGGGGGTAGCGCGAAAGCACCAGTCGCCCCCGCTCGTCCGAGGCGCCCCGACGGGCCCGTGTACCCCCGGTACACGGGCCCGTTCGTTATCAAGCGGCAGCCTGCGGCCCCTTACGCGGCGCAGCGCGGCGCTCTACCCTGATCAGGCCCGAGGGTTACTCGCGAGTTAAACAACTGTGACCAGTGGGGCAATCAGCCAGTCGTGCAGCAACACCGCAGCAGGCCCGGAGGATGTCGTGAGCGACACACAGAATCTGATCGAGAACCGACCGCCCTCCGTGGCGACGCTCTTCGTCCAGCGCGTGGCAGCCACTCCCGACGCGGAGGCCTACCGCCATCCGGTCCCCGCCGCCTTCGGGCAGGGGCCCGACGAGTGGAAGTCGCTGAGCTGGCAGGATGCGGCCGATCGGGTCTACGCCATCGCCGCCGGACTGATCGCACTCGGTGTCCGCCCCGAGGAGCGGGTGGCGCTCGCCTCGTCCACCCGGGTCGAGTGGATCCTGGCGGACCTCGGCATCCTCTGCGCGGGCGCGGCCACGACGACGGTGTACCCGCAGACGAACGCGGAGGAGTCCGCGTACATCCTGGCCGACTCCGAGAGCGGGGTGCTGATCGCCGAGGACGCCGCCCAGCTGGCCAAGGCCCGCGAGCGGCGCGCCGAGCTGCCGCGGCTGAGACATGTGGTCGTGATCGACGAGGCGGGTGCGCAGCCGGCCGAGGGCGACCCCGAGGGGTGGGTCCTCTCGCTCGCCGAGCTGGAGGCGCGCGGCGCCGGCCATCTCACCGAGAACCCCGGCGCGGTCAAGGAGCGGGTCGAGGCGATCACCGCCGACCAGCTCGCCACCCTCATCTACACCTCGGGTACCACGGGCCGCCCCAAGGGCGTTCGGCTCCCGCACGACAACTGGTCCTACATGGCCAAGGCGATCGCCTCGACCGGGCTGGTCACCAAGGAGGACACCCAGTACCTCTGGCTGCCGCTGGCGCACGTCTTCGGCAAGGTGCTCACCTCCGGCCAGATCGAGGTCGGCCACGTCACCGCCGTGGACGGCCGGGTCGACAAGATCATCGAGAATCTTCCGGTGGTCCAGCCGACGTACATGGCGGCCGTGCCCCGCATCTTCGAGAAGGTCTACAACGGCGTCGCCGCCAAGGCGAGAGCCGGCGGAGCCGCCAAGTACAAGATCTTCCAGTGGGCGGCCGGCGTCGCGCGCGAGTACGCCAAGGAGTCCCAGGACAACTACCGCCGCACCGGCACCGCCTCGGCGTCCCTCGGCCTCACCATGAAGCACAAGGCCGCCGACGCGCTCGTCTACTCCAAGCTCCGCGAGGCCTTCGGCGGCCGCCTCCGGGCCGCGGTCTCGGGCTCCGCCGCCCTCTCGCCCGAGATCGGCTTCTTCTTCGCCGGCGCAGGCATCCACATCCTCGAGGGCTACGGCCTCACCGAGTCCAGTGCCGCCTCCTTCGTCAACCCCGGCGAGGCGTACCGCACCGGCACGGTCGGCAAGCCGCTGCCCGGTTGCGAGGTGCGCATCGCGGACGACGGCGAGATCCTGCTGCGCGGCCCGGGGATCATGGAGGGCTACCACGGGCTGCCGGAGAAGACGGCCGAGGTCCTGGAGCCCGACGGCTGGTTCCACACCGGTGACATCGGCGAACTCTCCCCCGACGGCTATCTCAAGATCACGGACCGCAAGAAGGACCTGATCAAGACGTCCGGCGGCAAGTACATCGCGCCGGCCGAGGTCGAGGGCCGGTTCAAGGCGGTGTGCCCGTTCGTGTCGAACATCCTGGTGCACGGCGCGGACCGCAACTACTGCACGGCGCTCATCGCGCTCGACGAGGCCGCCGTCCTCGGCTGGGCCGAGGAGAACGGCCTGGGGGGCAAGCCGTACGCGGAGGTCGTCGCGGACCCGCAGACCGAGCGGCTCATCGAGGGCTATGTGCAGCGGCTCAACGAGACGCTCCAGCGCTGGCAGACCATCAAGAAGTTCCGCCTGCTGCCGCGCGACCTCGATGTCGAGCACGGCGAACTGACGCCCAGCCTCAAGCTGAAGCGCCCGGTCGTCGAGCGCGAGTACAAGGACCTCATCGAAGGCATGTACGAGGGCGCGCGCGAGGCGTGACGCCACTGCCCGCAAGGGGCGCGTGGCCCGATCCCCCGCGGGGTACGGCACCCCGTCCGTGAGGTGCGGCACCACCGCTCGGCGGGGCGCGGTACCACCGCTCGGCGGCCCGTCGGCCGGCTCCTGCCGCGACGGGCCGCCGAACCGCCCGGGGCCCGGGCCCGCTGCTCCCGGCCCGTTGACCTGCCCGTTGCTCCCGGCCTGCCCGCTGCTGCCGGCCCGTTGACCTGCCCGTTGCTCCCGGCCCGCCGATCGGCCGCCGATCGGCCGCTGACCGGTACGGGCGCGGGGCGACGCCGGTGAGGGGGACACGAGGGCGAGGGACGCCGGCGCGGGCCCGCGTCCGCCGGACCGCTCCTCGCCGGGACGGGCGGTCCCGGCCGGGCCACCCCGTGCGTAGCGGACAATGGAACGCATGCCTTCCGCACTCCCTGACGGTGAGCCCGTGCCCCTCGACGGGTCACTGCCCACGCACGCCCTCGCGGCCTCGGGCGACCGGCCCCTCGGGTTCTATCTGCACGTCCCCTACTGCGCCACGCGCTGCGGCTACTGCGACTTCAACACGTACACCGCGAGCGAGCTGCGCGGCACCGGCGGTGTCCTGGCCTCCCGCGACAACTACGCGGACACCCTCGTGGAGGAGGTCCGGCTCGCGCGCAAGGTCCTCGGAGACGATCCGAGGCAGGTCAGGACGGTCTTCGTGGGCGGCGGCACACCCACCCTGCTGCCCGCCGCCGACCTGGTCCGGATGCTGGGCGCCGTCCGCGACGAGTTCGGGCTCGCCGACGGCGCGGAGATCACCACGGAGGCGAACCCGGAGTCCGTGGACCCGGCCTACCTGGCCGAACTGCGGGCGGGGGGCTTCAACCGGGTGTCCTTCGGCATGCAGAGCGCCCGGCGGCACGTGCTGCGGGTGCTCGACCGCACCCACACCCCGGGCCGTCCGGAGGCCTGTGTCGCGGAGGCCCGGGCGGCGGGCTTCGAGCACGTGAACCTCGACCTCATCTACGGCACCCCGGGCGAGAGCGACGACGACTGGCGGGCCTCGCTCGACGCGGCGATGGGCGCGGGCCCCGACCATGTGAGCGCGTACGCACTGATCGTCGAGGACGGCACCCGGCTGGCCCACCGGATCCGCCGCGGCGAGGTGCCGATGACGGACGACGACGTCCACGCCGACCGCTATCTCACAGCCGACGAGGTGCTGGCCGCGGCGGGCTTCGACTGGTACGAGGTCTCCAACTGGGCAGCCTCGGAGGGCGGGCGCTGCCTGCACAACGAGCTGTACTGGCGCGGCGCCGACTGGTGGGGTGCCGGACCGGGCGCCCACAGCCATGTGGGCGGGGTGCGGTGGTGGAACGTGAAGCACCCCGGCGCGTACGCGGCGGCGCTCGCCGGCGGCCGCTCGCCCGGCGCCGGGCGCGAGGTCCTGCCGGACGAGGACCGGCGGGTGGAGCGGGTGCTGCTGGAACTGCGGCTGCGCGAGGGCTGCCCGCTGGACCTGCTGCGGCCGGCCGGTCTCGACGCCTCCCGTCGCGCTCTGGAGAGCGGCCTGCTGGAGCCCGGGCCGTACCACGCGGGCCGGGCGGTACTGACGCTCCGCGGCCGGCTCCTGGCGGACGCGGTGGTCCGGGACCTGGTGGACTGACGGTGAGGATCTGTGGTGGCTTCTCCGCCGGGTCCCGCTCACGGACCGACCGGCCGGGCGCCCGATGACCCACCCGGGCGGCCCGCCGGGCACCGAACCGCCGAAGCGGCCGGTCGGACCCGGTGTCGGGGTGGAGCGGTCCGGGGCCCGGGTGGAGCGGTCCGGGCCTTCCCGAAACCGGTCGACAACGGCCGCCGTGATCGGGGACGCTTGGCGCGATGACGAGAATCAGCGATCTGCCGCCCGCCTGGGACGAACGTACCCAGCTCACCACGTTCCTCGACTACGCACGTGACACCGCCTGCGTCAAGTGCGCGGGCGTCTCCGCGGAAGACGCCCGCAAGGCGCTTCTGCCGGGCTCGCCGCTGATGACGATGAGCGGACTGATCAGCCATCTCCGCTGGGTCGAGTACTACTGGTTCCAGGTGGTCTTCCTCGGTGAGGAGGACCAGGGCCCCTGGACCGAGGAGGACCCGGACCGCGAGATGCGTGTCGCCGTCGACCTCCCGATGGAGCAGCTGCTCGACGAGTACGCCGCGCAGAGCGCCCGCTACCGCGAGCTGGTCGCCGGGAACGACCTGGACAGCCGGGCCAAGCGGGTCCGGAGCGACGGCCGCCGAGTCGACCTGCGCTGGATTCTCCTTCACCTCACCGAGGAGACTGCCCGCCACAACGGCCATCTGGACATCCTGCGCGAGATGCTCGACGGCACGACCGGCGACTAGGGCGTTCGCCTTCGGGTACGGGAGGGCCCCCGCGCTGCGTTGTCCGAGCCATCCCAGTGCTTCCACCACTACTTCCAGTACTTCTATTACGTCCAGTACATCCAGTACATCCAGTACATCCAGTACGAGGGCGATCCTCCGCCCTGCGATCGCACCCACCGGGCGCCGCGCGCCCCGCTCTGGGGGCGGACGGAGCTACCGCCGCAACACGCCCTGCCCGGGTGTCCTGTCCGGGGACCGGATCCGGCAGCGGACCGGTCCGCGTTGCTCGCTCGCTCTCGGCCCCGCGCGTGTTCCGCACCAGCACCCGGCTCCAGCACCAGCACCCGGCTCCAGCACCAGCACCAGCACCCGGCTCCAGCGCCAGCATCCGGCTCCGGCAGTGGCCCGGGTCAGGCCGTGACGAAGTCGATCAGTTCCTCGACCCGTCCCAGCAGCGCCGGCTCCAGGTCCCGGTAGCTCTGCACCCGGGACAGGATGCGCCGCCAGGCGGCCCCCGTGTCCGGCGGCCAGCCGAGCGCGTGGCAGACGCCCGTCTTCCAGTCCTGTCCCCGCGGCACCGACGGCCAGGCGGGAATGCCGAGGGACGACGGCTTCACCGCCTCCCACACGTCGATGTACGGGTGGCCGGCCACCAGGACGTGCGGGTCGGTCACCGACTCCGCGATACGCGCCTCCTTGGAGCCCGGCACCAGATGGTCCACGAGGACGCCCAGTCGCGCGTCGGCGGCCGGGGCGAACTCGGCGACGACGGCGGGCAGGTCGTCGACCCCCTCCAGGTACTCGACCACCACCCCCTCGACGCGCAGGTCGTCTCCCCAGACCTTCTCCACCAGCTCCGCGTCGTGCCGGCCCTCCACGTAGATGCGGCCGGCGCGGGCGACCCTGGCGCGCCCCCCGGGCACCGCGATCGATCCGGAGGCCGTGCGGGCGGGCCCGGCGGGCCCGCCGGACGCGGGCCGGACCAGGGTGGCGGGCTTTCCCTCGAGCAGGAATCCCCGTGGCTCCATCGGGAACACCCGGTGTTTGCCGAAGCGGTCCTCCAGCGTCACCGCCCCCGCCTCGCAGCGGACCACCGCGCCGCAGAAGCCGGTGGTGACCTCCTCGACCACCAGGCCGGGGTCGGCGGGGACCTCGGGCACGGCGGCGGGCCGCTTCCACGGGGGCGTCAGATCGGGGCTGTAGCTGCGCATCGGCCAGACGCTACGGCACCCCGAACCGCCGGGCCAGTTCATCGCGTTGGGCGCGTACGAAGGCGGCGTCCACCACCGCCCCGTGCCCCGGCACGTACACCGCGTCCTCCCCGCCCAGGGCGAGCAGCCGGTCCAGCGCCGCCGGCCAGCGGGACGGGATGGCGTCCGGTCCGGCCTGCGGGTCGCCCGACTCCTCCACCAGGTCGCCGCAGAAGACGACCGCGCGGTCGCCGGGCACCAGCAGCACCAGGTCGTGGCGGCTGTGGCCCGGGCCGGCGTTCGCCAGCATCACCCGGAGGCCGCCGAGGTCGAGCGTCCACTCGCCGGAGACGGTGTGCCGCGGGACGACCAGTGCGTCGACGGCCGTCGTCGCGTCCTCCGGCGGCATCCCGTGGCGGATCGCGTCGTCGCGGAGCACGGCCCGGTCCCGCAGCAGGACCCCGTCGACACCGACCGCGCCGTACACCTCGGCCTCCGGGAACGCCGCGGTGCCGAGCACATGGTCGAAGTGGGGGTGGCTGAGCGCGATGTGCGTCACACTCCGGCCGCCGAGCAGAGCCTCGGCCTGCGCCCGCAGCTCCTCCCCCTCGCGGAGTGTCGCGCCCGTGTCGTACAGGAGCGCCGCACTCCCGCCGGCGACCAGTCCCGCCGTCGCGTCCCAGACGGGCAGTCGGCGCCGCCCCACGCCGCGAGCGAGCCGTTCCCAGCCGAAGTCTTCCCAACGGACGTCCATACGGCGACGCTATCCCGGAGCGAAGAGCGCCGTCCCGCCCCGCCGCGGCGGGGCGGGGTGTCCGGCCGCCCTTGCTAGGGATGTACCTCCCGGCCGTACACTGGGCCGGGGAAAGCTGGCACTCAGTGAGGCCGAGTGCCAGACCAGGGCCGAAGGACCGCCGAGGAACCAAGCTGGAGGTGTGCGCCATGCTCAGCGAACGCAGACTCGAGGTGCTGCGCGCCATCGTCCAGGACTATGTCGGCACCGAGGAGCCCGTCGGCTCCAAGGCCCTCACCGAGCGGCACAGGCTCGGCGTGTCGCCGGCGACCGTGCGCAACGACATGGCCGTGCTGGAGGACGAGGGCTACATCGCCCAGCCCCACACCAGCGCCGGCCGCATCCCCACGGACAAGGGCTACCGCCTGTTCGTGGACAGGCTCGCCGGGGTCAAGCCGCTGTCGTCGCCCGAGCGCCGCGCGATCCAGAACTTCCTCGAGAGCGCCGTCGACCTCGACGACGTCGTCGCCCGCACGGTGCGGCTGCTGGCGCAGCTGACCAGGCAGGTCGCCGTCGTCCAGTACCCCTCGCTCACCCGCTCCACCGTGCGGCACGTGGAGCTGCTGGCGCTGGCCCCGGCCCGGCTGATGCTGGTGCTGATCACGGACACCGGACGGGTCGAGCAGCGGCACGTCGACTGCCCCGCGCCGTTCTCCGACACCTCGCTCGCCGACCTGCGGGCCCGGCTCAACAGCCGGGTCGTCGGGCGGCGGTTCACCGACGTGCCGCAGCTGGTTCAGGACCTTCCGGAGTCCTTCGACCTGGAGGACCGCGCCACCGTCACGACGGTGCTCTCGACCCTCCTTGAGACGCTGGTCGAGGACACCGAGGAACGGCTGATGATCGGCGGCACCGCCAATCTGACGCGCTTCGCCCACGACTTCCCCCTCACCATCCGGCCCGTGCTGGAGGCACTGGAGGAGCAGGTCGTGCTGCTGAAGCTGCTCGGAGAGGCCAAGGACCCGGGCATGACCGTACGGATCGGGCACGAGAACCTCCATGAGGGGCTCACTTCCACGTCCGTCGTCGCGGTCGGCTACGGTTCGGGCGACGAGGCAGTCGCCAAACTCGGCGTGGTCGGACCGACCCGCATGGACTACCCCGGAACGATGGGAGCGGTACGCGCAGTGGCACGTTACGTCGGACAGATCCTGGCGGAGTCGTAGGTGGCCACGGACTACTACGCCGTACTCGGCGTACGCCGCGACGCATCGCAGGACGAGATCAAGAAGGCCTTCCGGCGGCTCGCGCGGGAACTCCACCCGGACGTGAACCCGGACCCGAAGACGCAGGAGCGCTTCAAGGAGATCAACGCCGCGTACGAGGTGCTGTCGGACCCGCAGAAGAAGCAGGTCTACGATCTCGGCGGCGATCCGCTGTCCGCTGCCAACGGCGGCGCCGCGGGCGGCTTCGGCGCCGGCGGCTTCGGCAACTTCTCCGACATCATGGACGCGTTCTTCGGGACCGCGTCCCAGCGCGGGCCGAGGTCGCGGACGCGGCGCGGCCAGGACGCCATGATCCGGCTGGAGGTCGAGCTCAACGAGGCCGCGTTCGGCACCACGAAGGACATCCAGGTCGACACCGCCGTCGTGTGCACGACCTGCTCGGGCGAGGGCGCCGCGCCCGGTACGTCGGCGCAGACGTGCGACATGTGCCGCGGCCGCGGCGAGGTGTCGCAGGTCACCCGGTCCTTCCTGGGCCAGGTCATGACCTCGCGGCCGTGCCCCCAGTGCCAGGGCTTCGGGACCGTCGTCCCGACCCCGTGCCCGGAGTGCGCCGGCGACGGCCGGGTCCGGTCGCGCCGCACCCTGACCGTGAAGATCCCGGCAGGAGTGGACAACGGCACCCGCATCCAGCTGGCGGGCGAGGGCGAGGTGGGCCCGGGCGGCGGCCCCGCCGGCGATCTGTACGTCGAGATCCACGAGCTGCCGCACCCGGTGTTCCAGCGCCGCGGTGACGATCTGCACTGCACGGTGACCATTCCCATGACCGCGGGCGCCCTCGGCACGAAGGTGCCGCTGGAGACGCTCGACGGCGTGGAGGAGATCGACATCCGCCCCGGCACCCAGTCCGGCCAGTCGATCCCGCTGCACGGCCGGGGCGTCACCCACCTGCGCGGCGGGGGGCGCGGCGACCTGATCGTCCATGTCGAGGTGCAGACGCCCGGGAAGCTCGATCCCGAGCAGGAACGCCTGCTGCGGGAGCTGGCGAAGCTCCGCGGCGAGGAGCGGCCCATGGGCCAGTTCCAGCCGGGACAGCAGGGGCTGTTCTCCCGCCTCAAGGACGCGTTCAACGGCAGGTGACGCCGCCCCGCGGGCCTCGGGGTCCCGGCGGGGTCCCGGCGGGCCCTCGGGGTCGTGACCGGCACGGCGCCGTGCCCGCCCGCGGGCCCCGGCGGCGTCGGCACCCGGTGCGGGGCCGCGGCCCCGCACGCCCGTCCGTGCCGGTGGCGGTCGCGCCCCGGGGCCGGCCACGGGGTACCGGAGGGCGGGATTCGGACGTGGGGGCGGGGCATGGCACCATGCGGGCATGTCCTCCGCGCTGACCGATCTCTGCCGTCACCCGATCGTGCAGGCCCCCATGGCGGGAGGCGCTTCCCGGCCGGAACTCGTCGCCGCCGTGTCCGAGGCGGGGGGACTGGGGTTCCTCGCCGCCGGTTACAAGACCGCGGACGGGATGTACCAGGAGATCAAACAGCTTCGCGGTCTCACCGGGCGCCCGTTCGGGGTGAACCTGTTCATGCCGCAGCCCGCCTACGCCGACGCCGCGGCCGTCGACGTCTACCGGCACCAGCTCGCCGGCGAGGCCGGCTGGTACGGCACACCGCTCGGCGATCCCGACTCCGGCCGGGACGACGGCTACGAGGCCAAGCTCGCCGTCCTGCGGGACGACCCCGTGCCCGTGGTGTCGTTCACCTTCGGCTGCCCCACCGCCGCGGCCGTCGCCCGGCTGAGGCGCGCCGGGACGCTCACGGTCGTCACCGCCACCACGGCCGACGAGGCGCTGGCCGCGCAGCACGCGGGTGCCGACGCCGTCTGCGTGCAGGGCGTCGAGGCCGGCGGCCACCAGGGCACCCACCGCGACGACCCGGCCGACGACGGCGCCGGCATCGGCCTGCTCGCGCTGATCGCGCAGATCCGCGAGGCCGTGAGCCTGCCGATCGTCGGGGCGGGCGGCATCATGCGCGGCTCGCAGATCGCCGCCGTCCTGGCCGCGGGGGCCGAGGCGGCCCAGCTCGGCACCGCTTTCCTGGTGTGCCCGGAGTCCGGCGCGAACGCGTTGCACAAGCAGGCCATGACCAGTCCGCTGTTCGGCAGGACCGAGCTGACCCGGGCCTTCTCCGGTCGTCCCGCCCGCGGCCTCGTCAACCGGTTCATGAGGGAACACGGGCCGTACGCGCCCGCCGCCTACCCCGAGGTGCACCACCTCACCTCCGGTCTGCGCAAGGCCGCTGCCAAGGCCGGCGACCCGCAGGCCATGGCCCTCTGGGCCGGCCAGGGTCACCGCCTGGCCCGCTACCTTCCCGCCGGGCGCCTCATCGAGGTCCTCGCCGCAGAGACCGCCGCGGCCGCCGCCGCCCTCGCGCTCCGGAACCCTTCGTGACCGCCCCCGTCTTCCTGGTCGGAGAGGTCCGCACCGGCACCGTCACCCTGGACGGGCCCGAGGGGCGGCACGCCGTCTCCGTGCGCCGTCTGCGCGTGGGGGAGCAGATCGTCCTCACCGACGGCCGGGGCACCGGAGGCTACGGCACCGTCGCCGCAGTCGAGGGCAGGGATCGCCTCGACGTCACCGTCACGGAACTGCGCGAGGAGCCGGAACCCGCCCCCCGGATCACCGTCGTCCAGGCCCTGCCCAAGGGAGACCGCGGCGAACTCGCCGTCGAGACGATGACCGAGACCGGCGTCGACGTGATCGTGCCGTGGGCGGCCGCCCGCTGCATCACGCAGTGGAAGGGCGACCGCGGCGCCAAGTCCCTCGCCAGGTGGCGCTCCACGGCCCGTGAGGCGGGCAAGCAGTCACGGCGGCTCCGCTTCCCCGACGTGGCCGAGGCGGCCACGACCGGGCAGGTGGCCCGGCTGCTCGCAGGGGCGGACCTCGCGGTCGTGCTGCACGAGGAGGGCGCGGAACCGCTCGCGACCGCGCAACTGCCGTCCTCCGGGGACATCGTGCTGGTCGTCGGGCCCGAAGGGGGCGTCTCGCCGGAGGAGTCGGCCGTGTTCGCCGAGGCGGGCGCCAGGCCCTGCCGCCTGGGCAGGAGCGTCCTGCGGACCTCCACCGCGGGGACGGCGGCGTCCGCCCTGCTGCTCGGTCGCACCGGCCGCTGGTCCTGAACCGCTACGCCTTCCGCCGTGCGCCGCGGCTGCGGGCGCCCGCTCCTTACGACCGGCGGACGACCGGCGGAGGGCCGGCGGCGGGCCGGTGGCGGAGCGGCGGAGGGCAGAAGGCGGAGCGGCCCTCCCCGGCCGGTGCCGGCAGCGGCGAGGTCCCCGGCGGGGACCGGCCTCCCGGAGGCGTACGCCGCTGCGCCTTCGGCGAGGGCGCCGCCCGAACGCTCCCCTGCCCCTGTCCCTGTCCCTGTTGCTGTCTCTGTCTCTGTCTCTGTCTCTGTCTCTAGCCCGAGCCCGAGCCCGAGGCCCTGGCGCGACCCCGAGCCCCCGCCCCGAGGGTTCCCGGCCCCGGCCCCGAAGGTTTCCCGGCCCGGCCCCGACTGCGGCCCGGCCGAGCCGACCCCGGCCGGAGCAGGGAGAGCGGTGGTGCCTCGCCGAGTGGCGTCGCGCCCGCGAGTGTCACCCGTCCGGCTTATGTGAAGGGGCCGTTGGCCGCAAACGGTCTACCGTGCTCCCCCCTCTCCTGGCACGCTGCCGCCCATGACGGCCCCTCTCCGCCTGCGCTGCCTCCCCCGCCCGCTCCGTGTCCTGACCGCGTCCGCCTGCGCGGCCCTGACCGCTTCCGGCCTCGTGGCCTGCGACCCCGGGACATCCGGTGGTCTGAGCGCCATGGCGGTGTCGTACACCACCGACCGAGCGGGCACGCGGGCGCTGGAGGAGGAGGGTGTCCCCGTCCACTGGCTCAGCTGCTCGGCGCGGCTCAACAGCGCCACCGGCGCCTCCCCTTCGGGTCGCGCGGCGGCCGGTGTCGACTGCGAGGGCGAGACCGGCGACGGCGCGAGGATCACCATCACCGGAACGGTCACCCAGGAGATCGGCGGCAGGTGTGTACACGGCGACCTCACGGCGAAGTCCGACGGCCGCCGGGTCTTCCGCGCCTACGTCCTCGGTGACTGCAACGCCCCGCTGCCCACCGCCACCAGGACGCCGTGGTCGTTCCCTCCCGCCCCGGGGAACGGCGGGGCGCCGCGTCCCACGGTCACCGCGACTGTCACCGTCACCGTCACCGAGACCCGCACCACCGCCGGATAGGCCGCACCCCGTCCGGGCACTCCCGTCCGGGCACTCCCGGTCGCACAGCCCAGGTGCCCCCGGCCGCCCCTACCGGAGATCCCGGCCCCTGCCGCTCGGAGGCCCGCCTGCCGAGGGGCCGCCGGAGGTCCCTGCCGACCCCCTGCCGACCCCCGGCCGGAGCCGGGCAGGGGTCCGAGGCATGCCCCGGGAGGCAAGCGGCCCTGCCGGGGGACCGGGGCGCGGGCCCGTGCCGCGCGGCACCCGGAGAAGGCGCACCCGGGCACCCGGAGAAGGCGCACCCGGGCACCCGGAAGAGGCGCACCCGGCACCGGGAGAAGGCGCACCCCGGCACCGATACCATGCAGTTCCACTGATCGTCGGAGTCGTGAAGGGGCCCGGACCATGGCGGGAGAACCGCAAGCCGACTGCCTGTTCTGCAAGATCGTGTCGGGGGAGGTGCCTGCCACCGTCGTCCGCGAGACGGAGACCACGCTCGCCTTCCGGGACATCAACCCGCAGGCGCCGACGCATGTGCTGGTGATCCCCAAGGTCCACTATCCGGACGCGGCCACCCTCGCCGGGGCCGAGCCGGGCGTGGCGGCCGAGATACTGCGCGAGGCCGCCGAGGTCGCCGCGATGGACAAGGTCGACGCCTCCGGCTTCCGCATCGTCTTCAACACCGGCGCCGGAGCCGGCCAGACCGTGTTCCACACGCACGCCCACGTCCTCGGCGGGCGCGGTCTGCAGTGGCCGCCCGGGTAGAGCGGCGCACCGCAAGGCGCTGAAGCGCCGGACGGCACCGGACGGCACCGGACGCCACCGAACAGCACCGAAAGGCACCGGACGGCACCGAACGCCACTGAACAGCGCCGAAAGGCACCGAAAGGCACGGAGCCCATCTTGTCCGTACGCGAACTGGTCGTGCTCGGCACGGCCAGCCAGGTGCCCACCCGGCACCGCAACCACAACGGCTATCTGCTGCGCTGGGACGGGGAGGGCATCCTCTTCGACCCCGGTGAGGGCACCCAGCGGCAGATGCTGAGGGCCGGGGTCGCCGCACACGACATCGACCGGATCTGCGTCACCCACTTCCACGGGGACCACTCCCTCGGCCTCGCGGGCGTGATCCAGCGCATCAACCTCGACCAGGTTCCGCACCCGGTCACGGCCCACTACCCGGCGAGCGGGCAGCGCTTCTTCGAACGGCTCCGGTACGCGACGGCCTACCGCGAGACGGTCCGCCTCACCGAGGCCCCGGTCGCGGGCGGCGGCGTCATCGCCGACACGCCTTCTTACACGCTCGAGGCGCGCCGCCTCGACCACCCCGTCGAGTCCTTCGGCTACCGGCTGACCGAGCCCGACGGACGCCGCATGCTGCCCGCCCGCCTGGCCGCGCACGGCATCGAGGGGCCCGACGTGGGCCGCATCCAGCGGGAGGGCGTCCTCGGCGGGGTCGCGCTGGAGGACGTCAGCGAGGTGCGGCGGGGGCAGCGCTTCGCGTTCGTGATGGACACCCGTCTCTGCGACGGGGCGTACGAGCTGGCCGAGGGCTGCGACATGCTGGTGATCGAGTCGACGTTCCTCGACGAGGACGTCGCGCTCGCCGGCGACCACGGTCATCTCACGGCGGGACAGGCGGCCCGCGTGGCGCGCGCTGCGGGCGTACGGCACCTCGTACTGACACACTTCTCCCAGCGCTACAGCGAACCCGACGAGTTCGAGCGGCAGGCCCGTGCCGCCGGCTTCGAGGGCGAACTGTCCGTGGCCCGGGACCTCGTACGGGTCCCGGTGCCCAGACGCGAAGCCTGATCCACCCGCCGACGCCCGAGCGAGCACCCGATGTCACTCATTCCCAAGGCCGAACTGCATCTGCACATCGAGGGCACCCTCGAACCCGAGCTCGCCTTCACCCTGGCCGAGCGCAACGGCGTCGAACTGCCCTACGCCGGCACCGAAGACCTGCGCAGGGCCTACCTGTTCAGCGATCTTCAGTCCTTCCTCGACCTCTACTACGGGCTGATGGCGGTCCTGCACACCGCGGACGACTTCACGGAACTCGCCGACGCGTATCTGGCGCGCGCCGCGGCCCAGGGGGTGCGGCACGCCGAGATCTTCTTCGACCCGCAGGCCCACATGGAACGCGGTGTCCCGGTCGGCACGGTCGTCGAGGGCCTCGCGCACGCGCTGGACCGCGCCGAGGAGCGGCACGGCGTGTCCACCCGGCTCATCATGTGCTTTCTGCGCGACCGGTCGGCCGAGTCCGCGATGGCGGCGCTCGAGGCCGCGAAGCCCTTTCTGCACCACATCACCGCGGTCGGTCTCGACTCCGCCGAGGTGGGTCACCCGCCGTCGAAGTTCCGCGAGGTGTACGCGGCGGCCGAGTCCCTCGGCCTGCGGAAGGTCGCCCATGCCGGGGAGGAGGGGCCGCCCGGGTACGTCCGCGAGGCGCTGGACGTCCTCGGCGTCGAACGGATCGACCACGGACTGCGTTCCATGGAGGATCCCGAGCTGGTCGAACGGCTGGTCCGCGAGCAGGTCCCGCTCACCCTCTGCCCGCTCTCGAACGTCCGCCTGCGGGCCGTCGACACCCTGGAGGAGCATCCGCTGCGGGCCATGATGGGCGCCGGACTGCTGGTCACCGTGAACTCCGACGACCCCGCCTACTTCGGCGGCTACGTCGGCGACACCTTCCACGCGGTGCGCGAGGCGCTCGGGCTGACCCAGGAGCAGCTGCGGGAACTGGCCCGCAACTCCTTCCGCGCGGCCTTCCTGGACCAGGACGAGGCACGCCGCGAGCGCTGTCTCGCGGAGGTCGCAGGCTACGACTTCGACCGGGAGTGACACCGCGGGTCCGCCGGGCGTGAGGACCGGCCCCGCCGGGCGTGGCCCGCACCGGCCGTCACGGTCCCTCACCACCGGCCTCGGCCCCTGCCCCACCCGCCCGGCCCGGGCACGGATCCCCGTGCCCGGGCCGACCTGCGTCGACCTGCGTCGACCTGCGTCGACCTGCGTCGACCTGCGTCGACCTGCGTCGACCTGCGTCGACCCGCGCCGACCCGCGCCGGCGGGCCCGGGCGGTGCCGCGCGCCTCGGCGCCCCGGCCGGCTGCGGCGGATCCCCCCGAGGGCGCGCCGCCGCCCCGGCCTCAGGAGGCCAGGACCTTCGCCGCGCTCGCCGGGGCCGTCTCCACCACCGGGACCGGGATCTCCGCGAGCACCGCGGGGGCCGCCGCGGTGCGGCGCCGCAGCGCCGCGGGCACCGGCAGGGGCACGGCCACCGGACGACGGCCCGAGGTGTGCACGGCGACCGCCGTCATCGGCACCGCCACCACCAGCAGGGCCGCGGCCAGCACCAGCCCCATGCCCGGGTACCCCGAGTGCTCCGACAGCAGGCTGCCCGCCACCGGGCCGCAGGCCACGCCCAGCGACGACGCCGAACCGACGAGGACGGCCCAGCGCCCGCGGGAGTCGAGCGAGGCGGCGAGGCCGATCAGATAGGAGAGCACCGCCGGGTAGAAGGTGTTCCAAAGGACCTCTCCCACGGCGAAGGCCGCCAGGCCGTGCGCGGACGAACTGATGACGACGCAGCAGGCGATGAGCGCCGTACCCGCGCCGATCGGGACCGCCCGGCCGAACCGCGCGCCCACCGTCCCGGCGGCGGCGACGCCGCACAGCCCGGCACCCAGCGCCACGGCGAAGACCGCGCCGACCGTGACCTCGCTCAGTCCGGCCTGGGTCGTGCCTATCCGGCCGCTGACGCCCCACAGGGCGTTCTGGGCCATCGCCCAGCAGAGCATCGAGGCCGCGAGCACCATGCCCGAGCGGCGGCGGGGGAGCGGGGGCCGGGAGCCGCGCGGGCCCGGCAAGCCCTGGACGCCCGGCACGCTCACCCGGGCCCCGGGGCAGTCCAGCCGACGGGTCGCGGGCCATGCCGCGAGCGCCGCCGTCGCGAGCGCGGCGAACGGCAGCGTGTGGCCGCCGCCGAGCCGGGGGATCGTCAGGTACAGGGCTCCGGCGGCCGCCGACACCGAGAGCAGTCCGAGCGCGGACACCCGGTGCGGATCGCGCTGGGCGGCGATGCCTGCCGCGGCGACCGCGGTCGCCGTGCCGGAGCCGAGGCCGCCTACCGTGACGCCGGCGACGACGGCCGGTACCGCGGACGTCAGGGCCGCCGCACCGTAGCCCGCGAAGGCGAGGACCAGGCCCGCCCGGGCGAGCCGGCGCGGCCCGAACCGCTCGACCCGGGAGGCCAGCGCGAAGCCGGCGGCCGAGGACGCCAACAGCAGGCCGGAGCCGACCAGTCCGGCCTGGGCGGGGGTCAGGCCGAGTCCGGCGGAGAGCCGGCCGACGACGGTGGGGAGAAGGTAGGAGGCGAGGTAGCCGACGGCGAAGACGGCGACCAGCGGCCACGCGGCGCGCAGGCGCGAGGACATGGGCGTTCCCGGAAGCAAGGGGGCTGAAGGCATGGGGATCCACCGCGCCTCACGGGCGAGGAGGAGAGAGAGCGCCCGGTGACTGCTGCACGGGAACGCGCGCCAATTTGTATCAAGCACCCCGGGCGGCGGAGAAGCCGGAAGGATGTGATGCGGGACACATCTGGTTTGCGGTGTGGACTACCGGGTAGCAGAGGCCCTTTTTCCTGGTCGAGGTCCGCTCCCGGACGATGCCGACCCTGATCCCGGACCCCCTCCCGACGCCCCGGGCCAGGGCCGTGGGGGCGGGCCGCCGGAAACCCCGGGCCCACCGCCGGGCGAGGGTCGCGGAAGGTCCCGGGCCCAGGCTCGCAAGCGCCGTGCAAGCGCCGTGCAAGCGCCGTACAAGTGCCGTACAAGTGCCGCGAGAGGGCCGCTCGCGGGTCGTGCGCGGGTCGTGCGCGGGTCGCGCACGGGCCCGGATCAGGCACACTGTCATGATTCGGACCGCTCTTTGCACGCAGCGCACGGCCATCCGGGAGCCACCGTGATCACGACCGACGGAGAGCAGCAGCAACACACCGCGCACATCGACCCGTTGGCCGCTCTGCGCACCGACGGGGACCCGGCGTGCGACGTGTTCCTCACCGGCACCGTCTTCCTCGACATCGTCTTCACCGGGCTCGACACCGCTCCGGCCCGCGGTACCGAGACCTGGGCGCGGGGGATGGGCCAGAGCCCGGGCGGCGTCGCCAACATGGCCACCGCACTGGCCCGGCTCGGCCTGCGCACCTCCCTCGCCGCGGCCTTCGGTGACGACTTCTACGGCGACTACTGCCGGGACGCCCTGGAGCAGGGCGAGGGCATCGACCTCTCCCAGTCCCGGACGGTGCCCGGCTGGCACTCCCCGGTGACGGTCTCCATGGCGTACGAGGGCGAGCGCACCATGGTGTCGCACGGCCACGAGGCCCCCCTGTCCGAGACCGCCCCGGCGGTGGCGCCCCGGGCCCGGGCCGCCGTCGCCTCGCTCGCGCCGGGCCGCCTCGAGCCCTGGATCGCGGAGGCGGCCGGCCGGGGAGCCCGGATCTTCGCCGACGTCGGCTGGGACGAATCCGGCCGCTGGGACCTGCGCGCCCTGCACGACCTGGAACTGTGCGAGGCGTTCCTGCCCAACGCCGAGGAGGCGATGCGCTACACCCGCACCGACTGCCCCCGCGCGGCCGCCCGGGTGCTTGCCGAGAAGGTGCCCCTCGCGGTCGTCACTCTGGGCGCCGACGGCGCGTACGCCGTGGACGGCGCTTCCGGCGAGTCGGCCGAGGTCCCGGCGATCGCGGTCGAGGTGCTGGATCCCACGGGGGCCGGAGACGTCTTCATGGCGGGTTTCGTCACCGGCACTCTCGCAGGCTGGCCGCTCGCGGACCGCCTCGCCTTCGCCGGCCTGACCGCCGCGCTGTCCGTGCGGGAGTTCGGCGGATCGCTGTCGGCGCCCGGCTGGACCGAGGTGGCGGCGTGGTGGCGGTACGTCCGGGGCTGCGCGGACCAGGACCCCGAGGCGCTCGCCCGCTACGCCTTCCTGGCCGGGCTCGTTCCCGCTCCCGGCCGCCCCTGGCCGCTGCCCCGCGCGCTCCCGACGATCGGCTTCCGGCGGCCTGCCTGACACCACCGGAACCCGGGCCCACTCCTGCCGCCCCTGCCACCTGCCCCCGACTCCCCTCCCCGTCCGCGTAGCTGCCCCCTCCTTGCCCTGCCCTCACGCGCACCGGACCCCGCCACCGATCCGCACCGACCCGCCCCGAGCCTCCGAGTCCCCGCGCCCCCGCGCCCCCGCGCCCCGGCGCCCCCCGCACCCCCGAGAAGACGGGGAAACGGGGAGGCGGTTCCCGAGGGGTGTGGAAAAGCGCTTAGGGACTGTCCGTGCGGGGTCGTAGGCTGGTATCCCAGAGGTTGTCGAGCGGCGAGAACCTCGCAACGGGAGGTACGCGCAGGCCAGAGAGCCGGCCCATGACTCAGACACCCACAGACCAGACCCTCGCGCCGGGGCAGGCACGAGCCCACTTCACCGTCCCCGCGAAGCACCCGATGGTGACCGTGCTCGGTTCAGGTGACTCCCTGCTGCGCGTGATCGAGAAGGCGTTCCCGGCCGTGGACATCCATGTCCGCGGCAATGCGATCAGCGCGGTCGGCGACGAGCGGCACGTCGCACTCGTCCAGCGCCTCTTCGACGAGATGATGCTCGTGCTCCGCACCGGGCAGCCGATGACGGAGGACGCGGTGGAACGCTCGATCGCCATGCTTCGCGAGGAAGACGGCGGCGCGGCGCCCGAGACCCCGTCCGAGGTCCTCACCCAGAACATCCTGTCCAGCCGCGGCCGCACGATCCGCCCCAAGACGCTCAACCAGAAGCGCTATGTCGACGCCATCGACAAGCACACGGTCGTCTTCGGCATCGGCCCCGCCGGTACCGGCAAGACGTACCTGGCGATGGCCAAGGCCGTGCAGGCGCTGCAGTCCAAGCAGGTCAACCGGATCATCCTCACCCGGCCCGCGGTCGAGGCGGGCGAGCGCCTCGGCTTCCTGCCCGGCACGCTCTACGAGAAGATCGACCCGTATCTGCGGCCGCTGTACGACGCCCTGCACGACATGATCGACCCGGACTCGATCCCGCGTCTGATGGCAGCGGGGACGATCGAGGTGGCGCCGCTGGCGTATATGCGCGGCCGCACGCTCAACGACGCGTTCATCATCCTCGACGAGGCGCAGAACACGAACCCCGAGCAGATGAAGATGTTCCTGACGCGTCTCGGCTTCGACTCGAAGATCGTGATCACCGGTGACGTCACCCAGGTCGACCTGCCCGGCGGGACCAAGAGCGGTCTGCGCCAGGTCAGGGAGATCCTGGACGGCGTCCCGGACGTGCACTTCTCCCTGCTGACATCGCGGGATGTCGTCCGGCACAAGCTCGTGGGCCGTATCGTCGACGCCTACGAGCAGTACGACAGCCGCAACGGCAGCAACGGGAAGTGAAACCGGTCAGCACCATGTCGATCGACGTCAACAACGAGTCCGGCACCGAGGTCGACGAGCAGGCGATCCTCGACATCGCCCGCTACGCGCTCGCGCGGATGCGCATCCACCCGCTCTCCGAACTCTCGGTGATCGTCGTGGACGCCGAGGCCATGGAGCAGCTCCACATGCAGTGGATGGACCTGCCCGGGCCCACGGATGTCATGTCCTTTCCCATGGACGAACTGCGTCCGCCGGTCAAGGACGACGAGGAGCCCCCCGAGGGGCTCCTCGGCGACATCGTGCTCTGCCCCGAGGTCGCGAAGAAGCAGGGCGAGGAGGCGCCGACCCGCCACTCCATGGACGAGGAGCTCCGGCTGCTCACCGTCCACGGGGTCCTCCACCTGCTCGGGTACGACCACGAGGAGCCCGACGAGCGCGCCGAGATGTTCGGTCTGCAGGCGGCGATCGTCGACGGCTGGAGGGCGGAGAAGGGCCTGACCGGTCCGTCCCCGGCGCCGACCGTCTCATGAGCGTCCAACTCGTCATCGGCGCCGTCGCCCTGGTCGTCGTCGCCTGGCTCGCCGCCTGCGCCGAGGCCGGCATCGCCCGGGTGTCCGGCTTCCGTGCCGCCGAGGCGCTGCGGTCCGGGCGGCGCGGCGCCGCCCGCCTGGTCCAGGTCGCCTCCGACCCGACGCGCTACCTCAACGTCGCCCTGCTCGTGCGGGTCGCCTGCGAGATGGCGGCCGGGGCGCTGGTCACCTATGCCTGCCTCCAGGAGTTCGCCAAGACCTGGCAGGCGCTGACCGTCGCCATCGGCGTGATGGTCCTCGTCTCCTATGTCGCCGTCGGCGTCTCCCCGCGCACCATCGGCCGCCAGCACCCGCTCAACACGGCGACGGCCGCCGCGTACGTCCTGCTCCCGCTGGCCCGGATCATGGGGCCGATCCCGCAGCTGCTCATCCTCATCGGCAACGCGCTGACCCCGGGCAAGGGCTTCCGCAAGGGCCCCTTCGCCAGCGAGGCCGAACTGCGCGCGATGGTCGACCTCGCCGAGCAGGAGTCCCTGATCGAGGCCGAGGAGCGGAAGATGGTCCACTCCGTCTTCGAGCTCGGCGACACCCTCGTCCGGGAGGTGATGGTCCCGCGGACGGACCTCGTCGCCATCGAGCGCTACAAGACCATCCGCCAGGCGCTGACCCTCGCCCTGCGTTCCGGTTTCTCCCGCATCCCGGTCACCGGGGAGAACGAGGACGACGTCGTCGGGATCGTGTATCTGAAGGACCTGGTCCGCAAGACCCACATCAGCCGGGACGCGGAGACCGAGCTGGTCTCGACGGCGATGCGCCCGGCGGCCTTCGTGCCCGACACCAAGAACGCGGGCGATCTGCTGCGCGAGATGCAGCGGGAGCGCAACCACGTCGCCGTCGTCATCGACGAGTACGGCGGCACGGCCGGCATCGTCACCATCGAGGACATCCTGGAGGAGATCGTCGGCGAGATCACCGACGAGTACGACCGGGAGCTGCCGCCCGTGCAGGAACTCGGCGACTCGCGCTACCGCGTCACCGCCCGGCTCGACATCGGCGACCTCGGCGAGCTGTTCGGCCTCGACGCCTACGACGACGAGGACGTGGAGACCGTCGGGGGACTGCTGGCCAAGTCCCTCGGCCGGGTTCCGATCTCCGGTGCCAGCGTCCAGGTCGAACTCCCGGACGGCCGCGCCCTGCGGCTGACCGCCGAGTCCCCCGCCGGCCGCCGGAACAAGATCGTCACCGTGCTCGTGGAGCCGGCGTGAGCGGCCCGCTGACGCCCCGCCGGCTGAGGGAGCTCTGCCTTGAGCAGAACGCCGCGGTGGAGGACTTCCCCTTCGGCCCCGACGTCTCCGTCTTCAAGGTCGCCGGGCGGATGTTCGCCCTGTCCGACCTGGCGGCCACCCCGCTGACGGTGTCGCTGAAGTGCGATCCCGACGAGGCGGTCCGGCTGCGCGCGGAGTACCCGGCGGTCGTCCCCGGCTACCACCTCAACAAGCGCCACTGGAACACCGTCACGGTGGGGCAGCTCCCGACCCGGATGGTCCGGGAGCTCATCGAGGACTCCTACGACCTGGTCGTCGCCGGCCTGCCGAAGGCGCAGCGGCTCCGCCTCGACCGCCCCTGAGGCCGCGCGCCCCGGGCTCTTCGGCCGCGCACCCCGGGCGGGCACCCCCGGGCGGGCACCCCCGGCGGGCACCCCCGGCTCCTCGGCCCCGCACCCGCTGCGCCCCGCGCGGGCAGGCGCCCGCCCGGGGTGTCCGTGCCGCGAACTATGCTCGTCCCATGACCGACAGCTCCGGACTCGCCCCCGAGGACCGCAAGATCATCACGCTGGCGCGCAGCGCCCGCGCCCGCAACGGCGTTCCCGAGGGCGCGGCGGTGCGGGACGAGACGGGCCGTACGTACGTCGCCGGCACGGTGGCGCTGGAATCGCTGCGGCTGACCGCCCTCCAGACGGCGGTCGCGATGGCCGTGGCCAGCGGCGCCAAGTCCCTGGAAGCCGCGGCTGTCGTCACCGACGCCGACACGGTCGCCGACGCCGACCGGGCCGCCGTCCGCGACCTCGGCGGCCCCGGAACACCGGTGCTGCTGGCCGCTCCCGACGGCCTTCTGCGGGCGACCGAGCGGGCGGGCTGACGCAAGGCGCGCCGACCCGCCGGCCGCCGGTCCCGACCCCGCGGAGCCGTTGAGACGACTCCGGCGGCCACGCGCGCCCAGCTCGCCGTACGGCACGGGCGGCGCCGGTCCCGCGCCCGCGAGGCCCTCGATTTGCGACACGATTTGCTGTTGATTCGGTGACGGCCGGTCCCGCGCCCGCGAGGCCCTCGATCTTGACACGATCTGATGGGCCATCAGTCAATGTGTCTCGATTCCATTGACTTCTCTTCCCCCCGCCCCGTCAATGACGGCCACCCAGTTGAGGCAGAGCGAAGGGGGAAGCGCATGGCATCCCTGCCATCCACACCACTAAGACGCCGCTGGGCGGCGCTGCTGGGGGTGAGCGCGCTCGTGGCCACCGGCGGTGGACTCCTCGCTCCCTCCGCCGCAGCCCAGACGGGGACGGCCCAGACGGGGACGGCCCATGCGGGGACGGCCCAGGAGGTCGACTACCCGACGCGCTGCGTCCCTCCGCCGATCTCCGGTATCCCGCCCATCAACGGCACGACCACGGGCGAGATCACCGTCGACAACGCCACACCCAGGGTGGGAGACAAGGTCACCGTCACCTACACGGTCACCAAGCCCGCCGCCGGGAACCCCGTCGACCTCGCCCTGCCCGCGGACATCATGACCCCGACCGGCAGCGTGACCCTCGGCGGTGCCCAGCAGGGCGGCGTCACCGTCGCCGGGCCGAAGAAGAACCCGCCCGTCCCCGGCAAGGCACCGTTCCCGCCGTTCTCCATGACCGGCACCTTCACGGTCACCGCACCCGGCTCGATCACCCTCTCCCCGGGCGACTACAACATCCACACCAGCTACATCATGGAGCTGGACACACCCTGCACGGTGACGAACCCGCCCGCGCCCGTCTCGCGGACGATCGTCGCCACCGAGCAACCCGGCGCCAACGAACGCTCCATCCAGCTCGGCACGGCTTCCGGCGGACCGGGCGACAAGGTGACCGTCACCGGTGCCGACTTCACCCCGCTCGCGGACATCACCGTCGCCGGCCGCGCCGGCTCGGCCGAGACCGCGGACCGGGCGACCGTCAAGGCGAGCGCGACGGGCACCTTCTCCGCACAGCTGACGGTCACCGACAAGGCCACCACCGGAGTCGTCGCCTACGAGGGCACCGCCTGGAACGACGACAAGGGTGCGGGCCCGGCGGCGTACACCGTCGTCGACGACACCCCCGTCCCCGCGAACAGCCAGAAGCTCTCCACGGCGATCGCGGCCGGAACCCTGTCCATGACCCAGGCCGGTGACACCGTCCCGCTGACGTCCGTCGACTTCGGCAAGGGCGGCGCAGCCACCGGCGACCTCCACGCGGTGACCGTCAAGGACTTCCGCGGCGGGCCCGCGGGCTGGTCCCTGACCGGCAAGGTCACCGACTTCACGGGTCCCGGCGGGAAGATCGACGCCGGCCGGCTGAGCTGGACCCCCGCCTGCACCACCAAGGCCGGCAGTCCCAGCACCTGTGCGGCGGGCTCCGCGGGCGTCGTCGGCACGGCCGGCGCCACCCTGGCGTCCGCCCCCGACGCGGCCCTCACCGGAGGCGAGTTCACCGCGGGAGCGAAGGTGTCGCTGGACGTGCCGGCGTTCACCGCCCCCGGCGCCTACTCCGGAGTCCTCACCCTCACCCTCACCTGACACCCACGGCGGGCCGGGCGCGCACCCGGTCGGCCCGCCCCGACCCGGGGGAACCGCACCCGTGCGAAGACTGCCCGCGCCCCTCGTCCCTCGTCCCGCGCCGCTCCTTCCTCGTCCCGCGCCCCTCCTTCCTCGTCCCGCGCCCCTCGTCCCTCGTCCCGCGCCGCTCCTCCCGCTGCTCGCAGCCCTCCTCGCGCTGGCCGCGCTCCTGTACGCCGCCCCCGCCGCGCACTCCGCCGACAACGGCGAGTGGTCCGTCGAGCCCACGGCCTCCGGACCGGGCCGCCGCCCGTACTTCTACCTCTCCGCCGATCCCGGCACCACGCTCACCGACAGCGTCACCGTGACCAACAAGACCACCGCGCCGATGACGTTCCTGCTGTACGCGGCGGACGCCCACAACACCCCCAGGGACGGGGGCTTCGCCGTCCGCACCCGCCAGGAGAGGCAGCGCGGTGTCGGTGCCTGGGCGGAGCCGGACCGCACCCGGGTGACGGTGCCCGCCCGCTCCTCGGTCACCGTCCCGTACACCCTGACCGTCCCCGAGGACGCAGAGCCCGGCGACCACCCGGGCGCGCTGGTCGCCCTCGACGAACGCGTCGCCGCAGGGCCCGGGGGAGCCGTGGGCGTCGGCGTCCAGCGGGCCGTCGGCGCCCGCGTCCACCTCCGTGTGAACGGCCCGGCCGTGCCCGCGCTCGCCGTCGAGGACGTCCGCTACACCCCGGACAAACCCCTCGTCCCCGGTACCGGCGACAGCAGCGCCCTGATCTCGTACACACTGCACAACCGCGGCAACGTCACCCTCGATCCGAAGGTCGTCCTGCGTGCCGAGGGCCTCTTCGGCCGCACCCTGCTGGCCCGGGACCTGACCGGCGTGCCCGGCGAACTGCTGCCGCGGCAGAGGATCCGGCTCACCGCGAGCTGGGCCGGAGCCCCGCAGCTCGACCGGGGTGAGGTGACCCTCACCGCGAGCGCGGGCGACACCCGCGGAACCGGCTCGGTGTCCTTCCTCGCCGTGCCCTGGCTGGTCGCCGCCGCCCTGGCCGCCGCCGGGGCCGGGGTGCTGCTGCGGTTCCGGGCAAGGCGCCGGGCAGGACTCCGGGCAGGGCGTCTGGCGGTACGGGAAGGCTGACGCCTTCCCGCCGGGCCACCGGGTCGCGCTCGCGGAATCGGCCCGCCGCGGTGGCGCCGGGAGCCGCCGGCCGGCGCCGCGGGGACGGCAGGGGGCGGCAGGGGACGGGCCGGGGGCAGCCGGGTCGCGTGCTCGCGGCAGACCCCGCGCGGCGGCCCCGCCGAGGCGCGGAAGCGGACCCTCGGGGCGGCTCCCGGGAAGACGCGGGGCCCGCCCGGTCCCGGGGCCGCAGGCGTGGCCGCCGAGCGGCCGTGTGCGGCCGTGTGCGACCGTCCCACCCGGCCCCGGGGCGCTTGCCCGTCGCCGGGCGCCCGGGCCCGCCCCGCCGGGCACGTGGTGCGTGGTCGCCCCGCGGATCGGGGAGAATGGCCCGCATGAGCGTTCACACCCCCGGATCCGAGGCGCCGCACCGCGCCGGTTTCGCCTGCTTCGTCGGCCGCCCCAACGCGGGCAAGTCCACCCTCACGAACGCTCTGGTGGGCCAGAAGGTGGCCATCACCTCCAACCGGCCCCAGACCACCCGCCACACCGTCCGCGGCATCGTCCACCGGCCCGACCTGAACGCCCAGCTCGTCCTCGTGGACACCCCCGGCCTGCACAAGCCGCGCACCCTGCTCGGCGAGCGGCTGAACGACGTCGTGCGCACCACCTGGGCCGAGGTCGACGTGATCGGTTTCTGCCTGCCCGCCGACCAGAAGATCGGCCCCGGCGACCGCTTCATCGCCAAGGAGCTGGCCGGGATCAGGAAGACCCCCAAGGTCGCGATCGTCACCAAGACCGACCTGGTCGACTCCAAGACCCTGGCCGAGCAGCTCCTGGCCGTCGACCGCCTCGGCAGCGAGCTGGGCTTCGAGTGGGCGGAGATCGTCCCGGTGTCGGCCGTCGGCGACAGCCAGGTCACCCTGCTCGGCGACCTCCTCGTCCCGCTGCTCCCCGAGAGCCCCCCGCTCTACCCGGAGGGCGACCTCACGGACGAGCCGGAGCAGGTCATGGTCGCCGAGCTGATCCGCGAGGCGGCGCTCGAGGGCGTACGCGACGAGCTGCCCCACTCGATCGCGGTCGTGGTCGAGGAGATGCTGCCGCGCGAGGGACGCCCGGCGGACCGGCCGCTGCTCGACATCCACGCCAACGTCTACATCGAGCGCCCCAGCCAGAAGGGCATCGTCATCGGCCCGAGGGGCAGCCGCCTCAAGGAGGTCGGCACCAAGTCCCGCAAGCACATCGAGGCGCTGCTCGGCACGCCGGTCTTCCTCGATCTGCACGTCAAGGTCGCCAAGGACTGGCAGCGGGACCCGAAGCAGCTGCGCAGACTGGGTTTCTGACCGGGGCGCCGGCGACCCCCGGCCCGGGGCGCGCAGGCCCCCGGCACCCACCGGCTCCGGCACCCGGCACCTACCGGCTCCGGCACCCGGCACCTACCGGCTTCGGCACCCGGCCGGCTTCGGCACCCGGCACCCACCGGCTCCGGCACCCGGCCGGGTCCGGCACCCGGCACCTACCGGCTCCGGCACCCGACCGGGTCCGGGGCCGGCCCGCACTTGCCGATCCCCGGGCCTTGTCCGGCAGTCACCGGGCCCCGGGCCCGTCCGGCAGCCACGGTCCCCGGGTCGCGCGCCCGACTCCAAGCTACCGGGTCTGTTCGCGGTGCATCTTCGACGGCCTGAAGGGCAACCGCCCCCGCATGGGCGAGCCCCGGTGCAAGTGAAGGGACTCGCGCGCACGTGCCTGGCCAAGTCCGTCCACGACGCCGGATGGTCGGCGTTCGTGACCATGCTGGAGTACAGAGCCGCCCGGTACGGGCGCACCCTCGTGAAGATCGGCCGGTTCGAACCGACCTCCCGGGTGTGCTCGCGGTGCGGCGTCAAGGACGGCCCCAAGCCCCTGCACGTCCGTGTGTGGACGTGCTCGGCGTGCGGGGCCCGTCCTGGACCGGGACATCAACGCGGCGGTCAACGTCGCCAAGGCCGCCGGACTGGCGGTGTCAGCCTGTCGAGCGCAGGTAAGACGTGCACCCGTGCCCGCACCGCGCAGCGAAACAGGAACCCACCCGACACCGCAGCCATCAACGGCGCGGTAGGCGGGAACCGCCGCCCTTCAGAGCGGCGAGGATGTCAACGCCGCGCCGTGCTCAGGCGCCTTCGTCCAGCAGCCGGGTGATCAGCTGCCGCTGTGCCTCGGACAGCCGCGGGTCCGCGCAGTACACCGTCGTGCCGTCGACCGTGAGCTGGTACCGGAAGCCGTCCGGCACCCCCACCGGCGGGGTGTCCCGGCCGTCGCCCACCGCCCGCTCGGCCAGGGTGTGCCACTCCTGGGCGTCGGGCCGCCCCGAGGTGTCCACCTCGCGGACCCGCTCGATGCCGGCGAACCCGCCCGTGCGTCGTACCTGGATGCGCATGTCTTCTGTTCTAGTACGGACCGCGGTCGGTTGGCAGGTGCACCGACCCGGGACCACGCCTCCACCACGGCGCCTCGCGCTCCTCGCCCCCTTCCGCAGCGCGCGATGGCCGCCGCGACCGTCTCCCCGGGAAAGCCGGGGAAGCCGAGGACGCCGGGGAAGCCGGGAAAGCCGGGAAAGCCGAGGACGCCGAGGACGCCGGGAAAGCCGGGGAAGCCGGGGAAGCCGGGGAGGCCGGGGAGGTCGGGGAAGTCGGGGAAGCCGGGGAACGAAGCGTCGCCCCGCAGCCTCTCCGAGGTCAACGCGTCGTACCAGAGCCGGCCGGCCCGCTCCCACGCCTTGCCGCCCAGCTGGACGGCGAGCCGATGGGGGACGTGGTCGGGATGCCCGAGTCGATGTGGACGCCGCCGTTGTCCCGGCCGCCCGGACGTAGCCGGCCGTCGTCGCAGGCTGGGGGTCCTTGCGGGGATGTCGTCGTACGCCGTCCCCGGTGCCTTCGCCGACCGCGGCGCCACCCCGCCGGCCCCGGGGGCCGGCAGCCCGGCACCGGTGAGCCGGTCGGCCCGGTCCGCGCTCCGGCCGGGTGTGTACCGCCTCACCGGGGAGCCGAAGACGTCCGGGAACGACGCGTTCAGCGCGGTGACACCGCGCCAGGCGGCCGTCACCGAAGGCAACGGCGACGAGTGGAATGGGATGAAACGGAGTGGAATGGAGCGATCCGCCGTATGTGACCGTTGCGGTTCGGTCGTCCCGCATACTGAAACGGCACCGGCGCCCGCGCCGAAGCTCCGCTAGGCTCGTCCGCATCATGCGTTTCGGGCTGCTTCTTCTTAGCTGCCGCGGCGAGGGCCTGTTGTCGTAGGCCGACCCCCTCACCGCGGAGTCTGGTGCTGCGTCGACAGTCGGCCTCCCCCACCGCCCCCGGGCGGGGGGACCCCAGCCCGCAGGACCCGAGGAGCCCGACGCCATGTCACAGTCGCAGTGGAGCGGCCGTCCCACCCCGATCACCAACGCCACGCACGCCCAGAAGCCGTCCGGCATGCCGGTCCACAAGTACGGCCCGTACGAGGCCGTGGACATCCCGGACCGCACCTGGCCCGACCGGCGGATCACCAAGGCCCCGCGGTGGCTCTCCACCGACCTGCGGGACGGCAACCAGGCCCTGATCGACCCGATGTCGCCGGCCCGCAAGCGCGAGATGTTCGACCTGCTCGTCCGGCTGGGCTACAAGGAGATCGAGGTCGGCTTCCCCTCCTCCGGCGAGACGGACTTCGCCTTCGTGCGCTCGATCATCGAGGAGGGCGCGATCCCGGACGACGTGACGATCTCCGTGCTGACCCAGGCCCGCGAGGACCTGATCGAGCGCACCGTCGAGTCGATCGCCGGCGCCGGGCGCGCCACCGTCCACCTCTACAACGCGACCGCGCCGACGTTCCGCCGTGTCGTCTTCCGGGGTTCCAGGGACGACATCAGGCAGATCGCCGTCGACGGCACCCGGCTGGTGATGGAGTACGCCGACAAGCTGCTGGGCGACGAGACCGTCTTCGGCTACCAGTACAGCCCGGAGATCTTCACCGACACCGAGCTGGACTTCGCCCTCGAGGTCTGCGAGGCGGTCTGCGACGTCTGGCAGCCCGGCCCCGGCCGGGAGATCATCCTGAACCTGCCCGCCACCGTGGAGCGTTCGACGCCCTCCACCCACGCGGACCGCTTCGAGTGGATGTCCCGCCATCTGACCCGCCGCGAGCACGTGTGCCTCTCCGTGCACCCGCACAACGACCGCGGCACCGCCGTGGCCGCGGCCGAGCTGGCGATCATGGCGGGCGCGGACCGCATCGAGGGCTGCCTGTTCGGCCAGGGCGAGCGCACCGGCAACGTCGACCTGGTCACCCTGGGCATGAACCTGTTCTCCCAGGGCGTCGACCCGCAGATCGACTTCTCCCAGATCGACGAGATCCGCCGCACCAGCGAGTACTGCAACCAGATGGAGGTGCACCCGCGCCACCCCTACGCGGGCGACCTCGTCTACACCGCCTTCTCCGGCTCCCACCAGGACGCCATCAAGAAGGGCTTCGACGCCATGGAGGCCGACGCGGCCGCGCAGGGCCCCGGCGTGACGACCGACGACATCCCGTGGGCCGTCCCGTACCTGCCGATCGACCCCAAGGACGTGGGCCGCTCCTACGAGGCGGTCATCCGCGTCAACTCGCAGTCCGGCAAGGGCGGCATCGCCTATGTGCTGAAGAACGACCACAAGCTCGACCTGCCGCGCCGGATGCAGATCGAGTTCTCCCGCATCATTCAAGCCAAGACCGACGCCGAGGGCGGCGAGATCACCCCGAAGGACATCTGGTCCGTCTTCCAGGACGAGTACCTGCCCAACCCGGTCGACCCGTGGGGCCGCGTCCAGCTGCGTTCCGGCCAGAGCACCTCGGACACCGACGGCACCGACACCCTCGCCGTCGAGGCGGTCGTGGACGGCCGGGACACGGTGCTGAACGGCACCGGCAACGGCCCCATCTCCGCGTTCGTCGACGCCCTGAACTCGATCGGAGTCGACGCGCGCGTCCTGGACTACCAGGAGCACACCATGAGCGAGGGAGCCTCCGCGCAGGCGGCCTCCTACATCGAATGCGCCATCGACGGAAAGGTCCTGTGGGGTATCGGGATCGACGCCAACACCACCCGCGCCTCGCTGAAGGCGGTCGTGTCGGCCGTCAACCGCGCCTCCCGCTGACGCCCGCCGCCACCCGCGGCCGCCGAACCCCGCTCCCCGCACAGGGGCGGGGTTCGGCCATGTCCGGGCGATGTGGCGTCCGGGTGCTGACGCCACCTCCGTGATGTGGCTAACATCACGTCAACGCGGCAATGTTGCCGGAGGGTCACGGAGGTGCGACGTGCTGCCAGCCCGCGGACAGAGCGGCCGAAAACCGCGCATCCACGGCCATCGCGGACTTCGTGTCTTCGGGACGCGCACATCGTGGAGCACTGTCGGCGACGGGGAGTTCTTCTGCCCCGAATGCGGAGGAGACCGCAACTACCGCCGCCGCACCGGCCGCCGCCGCTTCACCGTCCTCGGCGTCCCCGTCCTCCCGCGCGGACACGCCGGGCCGGTCGTCGAATGCGCCGCCTGCCACAGCCACTTCGGCACCGACGCCCTGGACCACCCCACCACCGGCCGCTTCTCCGCGATGCTCCGCGACGCCGTGCACACCGTCGCGCTCGCCGTCCTCGCCGCCGGGGGAACCGCCGCCCGCCCGGTCCGGCGGACCGCGGTCGCCGCGGTCCGCGCCGCCGGGATCAGCGACTGCACCGAGGACCAGCTGACCGCCCTGGTGGAGGCACTCGCCGCCGACACCGGCCGCTTCATCGCCGACGCGGGACCCTGCGGCGCGGCCCTCGCCATCGAACTGCATGAGGCGCTGGAGCCGCTCACCCCGCATCTGGCACCGGCCGGACGTGAATCGATCCTGCTGCAGGGCGCCGGTATCGCCCTCGCCGACGGGCCCTACACCCCGGCGGAGCGGGAGGTGCTGACCACGGTCGGCAACGCGCTGCAACTGTGCGCCGACGACACCGCACGTCTGCTCGCCGCCGCACGCACGCCGTCCCCGTAGACGTACCGGCATCGCGACCGGGCCGCCCCCGGCACGTGCGGTACCTCCGGCATCTCGGGTACGTGCGGTGCCTCGGGTACGTGCGGCACGCGTGCCGCCCCCCGCCGCCCCCGGTACGTGCGGCGCCTTCGGCATCTCGGGTACGTGCGGTGCCTCGGGTACGTGCGGCACGCGTGCCGCCCCCCGCCGCCCCCGGCACGTGCGGCGCCTTCGGCATCTCGCGTACGTGCGGCGCCTTCGGCACCTCCGGCACGCGTGCCGCCCCCGCCGCCCCCGCCGCCCCCGCCATGGCGGACATCCGGACCCGGCGGGCCGGGACACCCGCCGTCATCGCCGGGCGGAGGACCTCACGCCCCGCCGATCCCGGCCGGGAGGCGTTCCACGCACGCCGGACACCCGGCAGCCGGCCGCCCGGGGACGGCACCCGGCCGCGGCAGCTCCCTCGGTCCCGGACGGGGCGGCGGCCGGCCGGGGACGGTACGGATCCGCCTGCGCCCGCGCGGACTTGAGCCTCCAGCCCGTACAGGCGGGACGCCGGACCGACCCGCCGGCGCCCCTGCGGTCCGGGGCGGGTGGTGTGCCGGACGGCCGCACACCCAGGCGACTCGGCAGCCCGCGGGCACCCGGAACCGATCGGGCCGGCGGATCGTCCTGGAGAGTGATCACCACCGGCCCACGGGTGTCGGGGAAGCGCCGGCCATGGTGGGGCGCGGCCCCGGACGGGGACGGCACGGGCTCCCGCGGCAACCGAGGCGCGGGCATCGAGGCTTCCCGGGCGCCGGCGCAGACCCGGCGCAGGCCCAGGCCCATCCCTGCGCCTGCGCCTGCGCCTGGGGCCTGGGCACGGTGGCAGGCCCGTGCCCGTGCCTGCCGGACCCGGTCAGGAACCAGCACGTACCGGCAGCGGTGGCACCACCGGGGGAAGGGTGCCATGGGGCGGAGGCGACCGCGGACCGCGGCGCCCCCGCCGCCCGCGGGCCGGGGTGCGGCAGACGAAAGGAAGCACGGCCTTGGACACTTCACGGGCGCGGCGGACCCGCCGCACACTGCTCACCGCCGGCGCGGCGGCCGCGCTGGCCGCCGGCCTGCCGTCGGCCACGGTGGCGGCCACGGCGCGGCACGGCGACGGGCAGCCCGCCGACGGCCCGCGCGGCGGCGCCGACCGGGGCGGCACGACCCGACCGGACGGGATCTCCCGCCGCCTGGCAGAACTCGAGCGGACGTACTCCGCCCGGCTCGGCGTCTTCGCGCGCGACACCAGGACGGGCCGGACCGTCTCCCACCGCGCCGACGAACTCTTCCCCATGTGCTCGGTGTTCAAGGCGCCGGCCGTCGCGGCCGTCCTCAGGGACCTGGACCGCAGGGGCGAGTTCCTCGCCAAGCGCATCCACTACACCGAGAAGGACACCGAGGAGTCGGGCTACGCCGTCATCACCGGCCGCCGGGAGAACCTCGCCAACGGCATGACCGTGGCCGGCCTCTGCGACGCCGCCGTCCGCTACAGCGACAACGCCGCGGCCAACCTCCTCCTGCGTGAACTCGGCGGCCCCTCCGCCGTCACCCGCTTCTGCCGCTCCATCGGGGACGGCGTCACCCGGCTCGACCGGTGGGAGCCCCGGCTGAACTCGGCCGAGCCCTGGCGGGTCGAGGACACCACCAGCCCGCGCGGCATCGCCGGTACCTACTCCCGGCTCGTCCTCGGCGACGCGCTCTCCCGCCCGGACCGGCAGCGGCTGACCGGATGGCTGCTGAACAACACCACCGGCACGGAACGCCTCCGCGCCGGACTCCCCGACGACTGGACCCTCGCGGACAAGACCGGCGCCGGCGAGTACGGAACGAACAACGATGTCGGTATCGCCTGGACCCCCGACGGCTCCCCCGTCGTCCTGGCCGTCCTGACGACCAGGCGGCATCCCGACGCCGCCCCCGACAACCGGCTCGTCGCCCGGATCGCCGAGCTGCTCGCGGACGAACTCGGCCCATCTCCGCGCGCGGGCCTCGATGCCCACGAGGGCGATGACTGAAGCGCCTGTGCTCGGCCGATCCCCGCGCGGCGCCCTTCCCACGCGCCGATCCCCGAATCCCCCACCCCGGCCGAGCACACCGGACACCGCAGGGGCCAGAATGTGACGCACGCGTACGGCGTGAGCACGGACCAGGGCGCCGGACGCAGGGGAGAGGGAACCGGGACGGGGGAACCGTGCTGCGCACTCGTGCAACTGCCGTGCTGGTCACGGGATCGGCGCTGCTGGCGGTTCCACTCGCCCTGGCCCCGGCCCTGGCCCCCGTCCTGGCCCTGCCGGCCGCCGCCTGCGGCACCCACGCCCTCCCCCCGGTCCTCGCCCCGCTCGCCCCCTTCCTCTGGCCGCTCGCGGCGACCGTGGCCGCGGCCGCCGCGTACACCGCCGTGCGCCGGCCCCGGACCCGGCGGAGCCCCGCCGCGCCGCCGGTTCCGGCCGCCGACCCCGCCGCACCGCCGCCGGCCGCCCGCCACTCCCCGCCGGGCCGGACCGAACTGCCCCCGCCCGTCGACCACTTCACCGGACGTGCCGCCGAGACCGACACGATCCTGCGCCTCGTCCGCTCCGGTCACAGCGCCATCGCCGTGACCGGAGCGCCGGGCACCGGCAAGTCCGCGCTCGCCGTCCGCCTCGCCCACGAACTCGGGCCGCTGTTCCCCGACGGGCGGCTGTACGCCGAACTCGGCGGCGGACACGGTGAACCGCCGCCGCCCGCCGCCGTGCTGTCCGGGCTCCTCGCCGCCCTCGGCGCCCCCGCCGAGGAGCAGTCGGGCACGCTCGCCGAACTGGCTGCCCGCTTCCGCGGCCGCACCGCGGGCCGGCGGATCCTGCTGCTCCTCGACGACGCCGCGGACGCCGGCCAGGCCCGTGCCCTGCTGCCGGCGGGCGAGCACTGCCTGACCCTCGTCACCAGCCGTGACGCGCTCCGGAACCTGCCCGAGGCCGCGCCCGTCCCGCTCGCCCCGCTCACCGAACCCGACGCGCTCGCCCTCCTCGCCGCCGTCGCCGGGCCCGGCCGCACCGCCGCCTCGACCGACCACGCGCGGACCGCCGTCCACGCCTGCGGACTGCTGCCGCTCGCCGTCCGCGCCGCTGCCGGTGTGTACCGCTCCCAGTCGACCTCGCAGTTGCCGGTCCTCGCGGGCCGTCTCGCCGCGGAACGCGACCGCCTCCACGATCTGCGCATGGACGACCTCGCCGTCCGCGCCGCCTTCGAAACCGCCTACGCCGCCCTCGGCGCAGCCGACCGGGCCCTGCTGCGCGCCCTCGGCGCCTGCCCCGCGGGCCGCGTCACCTTACGGATCGCCGCCGCCGCCGCGGACCTCGACCCCGCAGCAGCCCGGAACGGCCTCCGGCGCCTCACCGACGCGCAACTCGGCGGTCCCGCGGGCCACGGCGCGTACCGGCTGCACGACCTGGTCCGCCTGCTCGCCGCGGAACGCCTCGACCACGAGACGGCGGCCGCCGACCGCCGGGCGGCACTCGAACGCGTACTGACCGCCTGTACCGAGGACGCCACCGCCCGGGGCAGCCGAGCCTGGGGCGTCGCGGAGCAGTACGCCGTCCCCCATCTCGTCCGTGCCGCCGTACGCGAAGGACTGCTCCACCACGCCCACGCGCTCGCCACCGCCGCCGACCCCTGGCTGGCGCGCCGGCCGGGGCAGAGCGCGCGCGCCGCCATGTGGGCCGCCGTCCTCGACGCGGCCCGCCGCTCCGGCGAGCACGACCGGACTACGCACGCCCTGCGCGGCCTCGGCTCCGCGTACGCGCACGAAGGACGGCTCGACCGGGCCGTGGACCATCTGCGCATGGCGGCCACCCTCGGCCGGCACGCCGCCGTGCGCGCCGAACAGACCACCACCCGGCGGCTGCTGGGCGCCGTCCTGCGCAGCGCGGGCCGGTACGAGGAGGCCCTGCGGGAGCTGGGGACCGCCCTGGAGGACTGCCGGGAGGCGGGCGACACCGCCGCCGAGGCCGAGGTTCTGCGCGGTCTCGGCGCCCTCCACCTGGACCGGCGCCGCCCCGACGAGGCGATCGACTGCCTGGAGCGGGCGCTGCCCCTCCTCGCCCGCCACCGGATCGGTGACGCGGCCGCACTCGCCGACACCCGGCACCGGCTCGGCACCGCCTACGCCCAGGCCGGCGGTCTCGTGCCCGCCGAGCGCCATCTGCGCGCCGCCCTCGCCCTCTACCGCCGGGAAGGCCACCCGGCGGGGGAGGGCCGCGCGCTGAGCGAGCTGGGGCACCTGGAGGAGCGCCGTGGCGCCCACGGCGCGGGAGTGGAGCTGCACCGTGCCGCCCTGGCCGCCTTCGAGCGTGCCGGGCTCGGTGCCGGGATCGCGGCGTCCGCGGAGGCGGTGGGCGACAACCTGCTCGTGCAGGGCGACCCGTCGGGCGCCGGCGAGGAGTACCGCAGGGCCGCCGCCGCTCATCGGCTGCTGGGTGACCATGCCCGCGAGGCCGAGGTAAGGCGCAAGATCGACGTCTGAGCGGGGTGGACGCGATCCGCCCGGCCGCCGTGCGGACGGCCGGGGCTCGGCGGCGGTCGCCGGATGCTGCGGGTTTCCGTACGGGTGCCGGTTTCCCGATGCTGCGGGTTCCCGCGCGGGCGCCGATGGCTACCGGTCCCGTACCGGTGCCGGTCGTCGCCCGAAACCGGTATCCGGGTCCGTACACCGGGTCCGTACACCGGGTCCGTAGGCCCAATGTACGGACCCGCTACCTCAAGGGCTCGGGCAGCCCTCAGGGACCGTTTTCGGCCTGCTGATGGCACGTTCCACCAAAACCCTCCATGGCCTCCTCACCGTAGGTAGCGTCCTCGTCACCTGCCGGCCGCGCGGTCAGTCCGCCCGTACACCGGTATCCGAACGCATGTACTGATGAGGAGTGAGCGCAGAGATGGCCAACGTGGAGACTTCCCTGAAAGAGTCCATGACATCGATCGAGGGGGCGCTGGGGGTGGCGCTCGTGGACTACACCAGCGGGATGGCTCTGGGAACCCTGGGCGGCGGCAAGGACCTCGACCTGGCGGTGGCCGCGGCCGGCAACACGGACGTGATCCGCGCCAAGACCCGCACCATGGAGCACCTCGGACTCACCGACGACATCGACGACATCCTGATCACCCTCGGCACCCAGTACCACCTCATAAGGCTGCTGAAGGGCCGCGGGGGCAACGGCCTCTTCCTCTACCTCGTCCTCGACAAGAACAACGCCAACCTGGCCATGGCCCGCCACCAGCTCAAGCGGATCGAGGTCGACCTCGAGCTGTAGCGCCGTGACGATCTCCTCGCCTCCGGCTGCCCATGAATTGAAGAAATCTGCAATTCGAGAGATCCCGATGGGCTGAACCCTCTGGGAGGGGGGCGCCCGGAGGCGGGAGGATCGGCCCGTAATCGTCGATTCACCAGGAGCGATCACATGCAGGTACCGCTGTACCAGGCCAAGGCGGAGTTCTTCCGCATGCTCGGGCACCCCGTCCGCATCAGGGTGCTGGAGCTTCTGCAGAACGGTCCGGTGCCGGTGCGCGACCTGCTCACGGCCATCGAGGTCGAACCGTCCAACCTCTCCCAGCAACTGGCGGTGCTGCGCCGCTCCGGGATCGTGGTGTCGATACGCGACGGCTCCACCGTCAGCTACGCCCTCGCCGGCGGCGACGTCGCGGAACTGCTGCGTGCTGCCCGCCGCATCCTCACCGAACTCCTCGTGGGCCAGAACGAACTCCTGGAGGAACTCCGCCAGGCCGACGTGTGAGCCGGGGCGGACGGGACAGCCGGGACAGCCGGGACAGCCGGGGCGGACGGGACAGCCGGGCCGGCCGGGCCGGACGGGACGGCCGGTGCAGCCGGGGCGACGGCCCACCGGACCCGCCCCGGTGGCGCCCGGCCGGTACGAGACAATGACCCCATGACCCTGTTCCGCGACGACGGCATCGTGCTGCGCACGCAGAAGCTGGGCGAGGCGGACCGCATCATCACGATCCTCACCCGCGGACACGGGCGGGTCCGCGCCGTCGCCCGCGGAGTACGCCGCACCAAGTCGAAGTTCGGCGCCCGCCTCGAACCGTTCTCGCACGTCGACGTGCAGTTCTTCGCCCGAGGCAGCGACCTCGTCGGCCGCGGCCTGCCGCTGTGCACCCAGAGCGAGACCATCGCCCCGTACGGCAGCGGCATCGTCACCGACTACGCCCGCTACACCTCGGGCACCGCCATGCTGGAGACCGCGGAGCGCTTCACCGACCACGAGGGCGAGCCGTCCGTCCAGCAGTACCTGCTGCTGGTCGGCGGGCTCCGCGCCCTCGCCCGCGGAGAGCACCCGCCGCACCTCGTCCTCGACGCGTTCCTGCTGCGTTCCCTCGCCGTGAACGGCTACGCGCCGTCGTTCTCCGACTGCGCGCGATGCGGCATGCCCGGGCCGAACCGGTTCTTCTCCGCCGCCGCGGGCGGAGTCGTCTGCGGCGACTGCCGCGTACCCGGCAGCGTCGTACCCTCTGCCGAGGCGATCGGCCTGCTCGGCGCGCTGCTGACCGGGGACTGGGACACCGCGGAGGCGTGCGAGGCGCGCCACGTCAGGGAAGGCAGCGGACTGGTGTCCGCCTATCTGCACTGGCACCTGGAGCGCGGCCTGCGCTCGCTGCGGTACGTGGAGAAGCACGCCGACAAGCACGCCGACAAGCACGCCGACAAGCACGCCGACAAGCACGCCGAGAAGAAGTGAGTGTGACCCCCATGGCACGAAGCGGAATCCTGGGACGATCCCGCCGCGAGTACGAGGTCCCCGAGCCGCACCCGTCCGGGGCGCTCCCGCCGAGGCTTCCCGCCGACCTCGTGCCGAACCACGTCGCCGTCGTCATGGACGGCAACGGGCGCTGGGCCAAGGAACGCGGCCTGCCGCGCACCGAGGGCCACAAGGTCGGCGAGGGCGTCGTGCTCGACGTACTCAAGGGCTGTCTGCAGATGGGCGTCCGGAACCTCTCCCTGTACGCCTTCTCCACCGAGAACTGGAAGCGGTCCCCGGAGGAGGTGCGCTTCCTGATGAACTTCAACCGGGACGTCATCCGCCGCCGCCGGGACGAGATGGACGCACTAGGCATCCGCATCCGCTGGGTCGGCCGCATGCCCAAGATGTGGAAGTCCGTCGTCCAGGAACTCCAGGTCGCCCAGGAGCAGACCAGGACCAACGACGCCATGACGCTCTACTTCTGCGTCAACTACGGCGGGCGCGCCGAGATCGCCGACGCCGCGAAGAAGATCGCCGAGGAAGTCGCCGCCGGCCGGCTAGACCCCTCCAAGGTCAACGAGAAGACGTTCCAGAAGTACCTCTACTACTCCGACATGCCGGACGTCGACCTCTTCCTCCGTCCCAGCGGCGAGCAGCGCACCTCCAACTACCTCATCTGGCAGAGTAGTTACGCAGAGATGATCTTCCAGGACGTGCTGTGGCCCGATTTCGACCGCCGCGACCTGTGGCGCGCGTGCCTGGAGTACGCCCGGCGCGACCGGCGCTTCGGAGGCGCCGTCCCCAACGAGGAACTCGCCCGCATCGAGAAGGAACTCGACAAGGGATAAGCCCTGCACCCACCCGGTGGGAAGCCCGCACGGCCACCGCCGACCGGACCGGCACCACCGCATGACGGGCCCCACCGGCTGGCCCCACCGCCCGGCGCCCACCGCATGACGGGCCCCACCGGCTGGCCCCACCGCCCGGCGCCACCGTCCGACAGCCCCACGGCGCGAGCCCGTACGGCAGAAGGCCCGTGGCGGCCTGCGGTTCCCCGGAACCGCAGGCCGCCACGGGCCCGCGCGCACACAGCGCCTCGCACACCCGGGGTCACCGGGGCGCGGGCTCACTCCCTCACGTCACCGGCTCACTTCTTCGCGCACTCCGCGCATGTACCGAAGATCTCCACCGTGTGGGCCACGTTGACATAGCCATGCTGCGCCGCGATGGCCTCCGCCCACTGCTCCACCGCCGGGCCCTCGACCTCGACCGCCTTGCCGCACACCCGGCACACCAGATGGTGGTGGTGCTCACCCGACGCGCAACGCCGGTACACCGACTCTCCGTCGCTCGTGCGCAGTACATCGACCTCGCCGGCATCGGCGAGCGACTGCAGCGTCCGGTAGACCGTTGTCAGGCCGACCGAATCGCCGCGGTGCTTGAGCATGTCGTGCAGCTCCTGCGCACTGCGGAACTCGTCCACCTCGTCCAGCGCCGCCGCCACCGCGGCCCGCTGCCGGGTCGACCGGCCGCGCACGGGGGGTCCAGCCGTCGCCACAGGTACCTCCTTACGTTCCGCCGCTCCTCGACGGCCATTCTGCCAGGCCCGCCCGCCGGCCCGGTCAGACCGCGGCATCACCCGCCGGACGGCGGGTCGCCGCAACGTCCACGTCGCACCCCGCGTCCGCGGCCCCGGCCGCCGCGACCACCCTCGACCGCCGCCGCGCCAGCGGCGCCGCCAGCGCGGTGAACAGCACGAACACCGCGATCGCCAGCAGCACGATCGTCGCACCCGGCGGCACGTCCCGGTAGTACGAGGTCACCGTGCCGGCCAGTGTCACCGCCACCCCGGTCGCCACCGACACCGCGAACGTCACCGCGAACGAGCGGGTCACCTGCTGCGCCGCCGCCACCGGCACCACCATCAGCGCGCTCACCAGCAGCAGCCCGACGACCCGCATCGCGACCGTCACCGTCACCGCGGCGGTCACCGCCACCAGCAGGTTCAGAGCCCGCACCGGCAGCCCCGTGACCCGGGCGAACTCCTCGTCCTGGCTGATCGCGAACAACTGGCGCCGCAACCCCACCGTCACCAGCAGTACGAACCCCGCCAGCAGGCAGATCGCGACGACGTCCTCGTCCGAGACGGTCGACAGCGAACCGAACAGGTACGACGTCAGATTGGCGCTGGACCCGGTGGCGCTGAGGTTCATCAGCATCACACCGCCCGCCATGCCGCCGTAGAACAGCATGGCCAGCGCGATGTCGCCACGGGTCCGCCCGTACGCCCGGATCAGCTCCATCGCCACCGAACCGGCCACCGCGACCAGTGCCGCCATCCACACCGGGTTCGTGGACAGCAGGAACCCGAGACCGACACCGGTCAACGCGACATGGCCGATACCGTCGCCCATCAGCGCCTGCCGGCGCTGCACCAGATGAATGCCCACGGCCGGCGCCGTGACGCCCACCAGCAGCGCGGCCAGCAGCGCCCGCTGCATGAAGGGGTCCTGGAGGAATTCCATGATCAGGTCAGCAGTCCCGTGCGGAGCGGCTCGTCGGCCGCGTGCGGATGTACATGGTCGTGACCGGGCAGCGCATGCTGGCCCACGGCACGCGGAGGCGGTCCGTCATGGACGACGCAGCCGTCCCGCAACACCACGGCCCGGTCGATCAGCGGCTCCAGCGGGCCCAGCTCATGGAGCACCAGCAGCACCGTCGTCCCCGCCGCGACCTGCTCCCGCAGCGTCCCGGCGAGAACGTCCTGACTGGTGAGGTCCACACCCGCCATCGGCTCGTCCATGATGAGCAGTTCGGGCTCGGCGGCCAGCGCACGGGCGATCAGCACCCGCTGGTGCTGCCCTCCCGAAAGCGCGCTCACCGAGTCCCCCGCCCGGCCGGCGAGCCCGACGACCTCGATCGCCCGCCGCACCGCCGCACGGTCGCGCTTCGACAGCCGCCCCAGCCTCGAATGCGACAGCCGGCCGGACGCCACCACCTCCCGGACCGTCGCCGGCACCCCACTCGTCGCGGTCGTGCGCTGCGGTACATAGCCCACCCGCGACCACGCACGGAAACGGCGCAGTTCGGTACCGAACAAGGACACCGAACCGGCCGCGAGCGGCACCTGGCCGATCAGCGAGCGGACCGCCGTCGACTTCCCCGAGCCGTTCGCGCCGAGCAGCGCGACCACCTCACCGCGCTCCACGGTGAGGTCGACACCGCGCAGCACGGGACGGGAGCCCAGTGTCGCCCTGGCCCCGCGGACGGATATGACGGGCTCTGCGGCTGAATCCATGGGCCGCGCCTCCGATGCTCCTCGTGCCGATACGGCGGGGGTTGCTTCCGTCACTTCGCGCCGAGCGCCTTCTGCAGCGCGGCGAGGTTGGTCTCCATCACCGCGATGTAGTCGTCACCCCTGGACTTGTCCGTGATGCCCTCCAGCGGGTCCAGGACGTCCGTCCGCATGCCCGTGTCCTGGGCGAGCGCCTTCGCCGTGCGGTCACTGGCCAGCGTCTCGAAGAAGACGGTGGTCACCTTCTCCTGCTCGGCGACCGACTGAAGCTCCTTGATCCGGGCCGGGCTCGGCTCCGACTCCGGACCGATCCCGGCGATGCCGTGCTGGTCCAGGCCGTACCGCTCGGCCAGGTAGCCGAAGGCGGAGTGGGCGGTGATGAAGGTCCTGGTCGTGGTGTTCCGCAGACCGTCGGCGAACTCGGTGTCCAGCGCCTTCAGCTTGCCGACCAGCGCCTCGGTGTTCTTCCGGTAGTCCGCGGCACGGTCCGGGTCGGCCTTCGCCAGCGAGTCCCCGACCCCCCGGGCGACCTCCGCGTACTTCACCGGGTCCAGCCATATGTGCGGATCGCCACCCGCCTCGGTGCCGTGCTCCTCGCCCGCCCCGTCTTCGCCCGCGTGGTCCGCGTCGTGCTCCTCGCCCGCGTGTTCCTCGCCCGCGTGTTCCTCGTCCGCGTGCTCCTCGCCTTCGTGGCCGTGGTCGTGGCCGACGTCGGTACCGTGATTCTCCAGCTTCGTCAGGGTCGCGGCATCGACGACGTGCTCGACCCCGGACTGCGCGATCGCCTCGTCGACGGCGGGCTGCACGCCCTTCAGATAGAGGATGTAGTCGGCCCGGCGGAGCTCCGACGCCTGCCTGGGCTGAAGCTCCAGGTCATGCGGCTCCACGCCCGGCCTCGTCAGTGTCGTGACCTCGACGTGGTCGCCGCCGATCTGCTCGGCGAGATACTGCATCGGGTAGAACGAGGCGACCACGTCCAGCCTGCCGCCGCCCTCGTCTTCGCCTGCCGAGGACGTGCCCGAACAGGCCGAGAGCGTGACAAGGCCCAGCGCGGTCGTTCCGGCGAGAGCGGCGGTGGATATGCGGCGGCGTACGTTCATGACACTCATTTTCAACAAATGTGGAAACGATTGTCAATTGAATCATCGGTTGCGATCAGACGACGGCCGCCCGCCCGCCCCGCCTCCTCGTTCGCCGCGGTCCGCCCCGCCCTCCCCCGCGGAGGAGGCGGAGGGTGCACAACCCGCGCCCCCGCCCCGCGCCCCGTGCGCCCCCCGTCCCGCGCCCCCCGCCCCGCAATCGCGGCCCGCCACCCGCACCACACCCGGACCGGTTTGCGCGGGGGACCGGAGCCGACGGACGCCGGCACCCCACCTCCGCCTCCGAAGCCACCTCCCGAGCCCCGCCGCTTCCCCGAACGAGGAGGCGAACCGATTTGATACAGGGGGTACGGGCGCCGGTAATCTGAGGCCTTCGCACTTCGTCGTCGTAATGAAGAGAGCACCGTGGCCGCCGACAAGATCGACACGATCGTCAACCTGAGCAAGCGCCGTGGGTTCGTCTACCCCAGCAGCGAGATCTACGGTGGCCAGCGCGCCGCCTGGGACTACGGACCGCTGGGCACCGAACTCAAGGAGAACATCAAGCGCCAGTGGTGGCGCTACATGGTCACCTCGCGCGAGGACGTCGTCGGTATCGACTCGTCGGTGATCCTTGCGACCGAGGTCTGGGAGGCCTCCGGCCACGTCGCCACCTTCACCGACCCGCTCACCGAGTGCACCTCCTGCCACAAGCGCTTCCGCGCCGACCACCTCGAAGAGGCATACGAGGAGAAGCACGGCCGCACCCCCGCGGGCGGCCTGACCGACATCAACTGCCCCCACTGCGGGACCAAGGGCCGGTTCACCGAGCCCAAGCAGTTCTCCGGTCTCCTCTCCACCCACCTCGGCCCCACCCAGGACTCCGGCTCCGTCGCCTATCTGCGCCCCGAGACCGCCCAGGGCATCTTCACCAACTTCGCCCAGGTCCAGCAGACCTCCCGCCGCAAGCCGCCCTTCGGCATCGCCCAGGTCGGCAAGTCCTTCCGCAACGAGATCACCCCCGGCAACTTCATCTTCCGCACCCGCGAGTTCGAGCAGATGGAGATGGAGTTCTTCGTCAAGCCCGGCGAGGACGAGAAGTGGCACGAGTACTGGATGGAGCAGCGCTGGAACTGGTACACCGGCCTCGGACTCCGTGAGGAGAACATGCGCTGGTACGAGCACCCCAAGGAGAAGCTCTCCCACTACTCCAAGCGCACCGCCGACATCGAGTACCGCTTCCAGTTCGGCGGCAGCGAATGGGGCGAGCTCGAAGGCGTCGCCAACCGCACGGACTACGACCTCGGCGCCCACTCCAAGGCCTCCGGCACCGACCTGTCGTACTTCGACCAGGAGGCCGGCGAGCGCTGGACGCCGTACGTCATCGAGCCCGCCGCCGGCGTCGGCCGCACCATGCTCGCCTTCCTCCTCGACGGCTACAACGAGGACGAGGCCCCCAACGCCAAGGGCGTCATGGAGAAGCGCACCGTTCTGCGCCTCGACCACCGCCTCGCGCCGGTGAAGGTCGCGGTCCTGCCGCTGTCCCGCAACCCCCAGCTCTCTCCGAAGGCCAAGGGTCTCGCCGCCGACCTCCGGCAGAACTGGAACATCGAGTTCGACGACGCCGGCGCCATCGGCCGCCGCTACCGCCGCCAGGACGAGATCGGCACCCCGTACTGCGTCACCGTCGACTTCGACACCCTCGACGACAACGCCGTCACCGTCCGCGAGCGCGACACCATGAAGCAGGAGCGCGTCTCCCTGGACCAGATCCAGGGCTACCTCGCCACCCGCCTCCTCGGCTGCTGACATCCGGCGCCACTACGGCGGCAGGCCCCCGGTTCCGGGTACGGAACCGGGGGCCTGCCGCCTACCGGGCCCACTCGCCGACCGCCGGCGGACGGTTGCTCCATGCCGCCCGGCAGCAGTACCGGCAGCAGCGGCGGTACCAGCGCGGGCAGCAGGGTCGGCGCATGGAACCGGTGCATGGAACCAGCACATGGGACCGGCACATGGGACCGGCGCATGGGACCGGCGCATGGGACCGGCGCATGGGACCGGCACGGACGTGAACACGCCGTCCGCGTACGAGAAGCGGTCGGGCGTACGGAAGGCGGGTGTGCGCAAAGCACTCGCCCGCGGCACCTGCAACACCTGCAACACCTGCAACACCTGCAACACCTGCGACATGTGCGGCACCTGCAACACCTGTGGCCGGACCGGAGCCGTCCAGTCCAGCCCCGGCTCAGGGCCGAGGAGCATCTCGACGACGCACACCGGGACACCGTCGACCCCGGCCGCCCCCGGAGCACCCGACCACGACTCGGGCCGGCACGGGCGAACCACCCCGCGCACGCCGGCCCGGCCCCGGACACGGATCTCCTCGCCCCCGCGCGGAGGACCGCCACCGCCGATCGGAACGCGCGCCGGGCGACTTGACCGGGGCCACGGAGAACGGTCCGGTCAGGCGCGCAGCCCCCGCAGCAGCAACTCGCACACCGCGCGGAACTCGTCGTCGATCGCCGGCCTCCGCCACTCCCGCGCGAACACCGGATCGTGGAAACGTGCCGTCGCGTCGAACACCGCCTGCGCCGTCGACACCGGATCCGGGGCCCCGAACTCCCCGCCGCGCACACCCTGTTCGATGATCCGCGTCAACTGGCTGACCAGCACCACAAGATGCTCGTCCACCACACCGCTGGTCTCCGTGATCAGCACCGCGTAGGTGGCGAACAGCTCCGGATCGTCACCCGCCTTGTGGCGCTTCGCCTCGAACAGGCACGACAGCCACGACCGCAGCTTCTCCTCCGCCGAACCCGCAGGCCCCTCCGTGATCCCCGACAGCAACTCCTCGGTACGTCCCAGCCAGCGAGCCGTCACGGCCTCACGCAGCGCCGCCTTCGTACGGAAGTGCCGATACACACTGCCATGACTCACCCCGAGGGCGCGTGCCACGTCGACGACCGTCGCCTTGGACGGGCCGAAACGGCGCAGCACCTCCTCGGTCGCCTCGAGGATGCGGTCGGCGCTCAGGGTCTCCGTGGTGGACATGGCACCGACGGTACCCTCCCCCACCGACACGACCGGGGCGGCCGCCGAGCCGCCCCGGCCGGGACGGGCCGCACGGCGGCCGGCAACGGCACGACCGGTGTCCGCCGCTGCGCCCGCGGGGCCCGGCCGCGGGGCCCGGCCGCAGGGTCCGGTCGCAGGGTTCGGCCGCGGGGTTCGGCCGCAGGGTCCGGCCGCGGGGGACGACCCCGCCGGCCGGCTCCCGCCGTGCCCGGATCCGGACGGCACCCGCCGTCGCACCTCAGTGCTCGCTGTCGAGATGCGCCATCTGCGGCGCCGGGTACCGCTCACCCGCGGCCGCTCCACGCGGAACCGCCCGCTCGACCGCCGCGAGTTCGTCCCCTCCGAACTCCACATCCAGGGCACCCAGTGCCTCCGCAAGTTGCTCCCGGCGCCGCGCACCCACCAGCGGAACGATGTCCTCGCCACGCGACAGCACCCAGGCGATCGCCAGCTGGGCGACCGAGACCCCCTTCTGTCCGGCGATCCCGCGCAGCCGCTCGACGAGCCCGAGGTTGTGGCTCAGATTGCCGCCCTGGAAGCGGGGGCTCATACCCCGGAAGTCGTCTGCCGCCAGTTCCCGGTCGGCGGCGAAATGCCCGGAGATCAGGCCGCGGGACAGCACCCCGTACGCCGTGACACCGATGCCCAGCTCCCGCGCCGCGGGCAGGATCGCGTCCTCGATGCCGCGGGAGATCAGCGAGTACTCGATCTGAAGATCGCTGATCGGGGCGACCGACGCCGCGCGGCGGAGCGTCTCGGCACCGACTTCGGACAGGCCGATGTGCCGGACATGGCCTGCCTCGACCAGTTCGGCGATCGCGCCGACCGTGTCCTCGATCGGCACACCGGGGTCGACACGGGCGATCCGGTAGACGTCGATGTGGTCCGTACCCAGCCGCTGGAGCGAGTACGCCGCGAAGTTCCTGACCGCGGCCGGGCGGCCGTCGTGGCCGGCCCAGCCGCCGTCCGGGTCGCGCAGTGCCCCGAACTTCACGCTGATCAGCGCCCTCTCGCGGCTGCCCGCCGGAGCGGCACGCAGTGCCTCGCGGACCAGCATCTCGTTGTGGCCCATGCCGTAGAAGTCGCCCGTGTCGATCAGCGTGACGCCGGCGTCGAGGGCGGCGTGGATCGTCGCGATCGACTCCGGGCGATCGACGTCACCGTAGAACGCCGACATGCCCATGGTGCCCAGCCCGATCGCCGAGACGCGGGGGCCGGTGGTTCCGAGGGAGCGGGTGGGGACGGGGCGGAGTGCCGGAGGGGCTGGAGCGGCCAGAGGGGTGGGGCCGCCGGTTGGTCCGGTGCGAGAACCGCGGGACCCGGGGGACCTGGGGGACCTGGGGGACCCGGGGGAGCCGGGGGAGCCGTGAGAAGAAGAAGAGCCGGGGGAGCCGGGAGAAGAGGAAGAGCCGGGGGAGGTCATGAGAGGGGCTCCTCGGAGAGGTGGGTTTCTGACGGTGACAACTATGGCATTACAGATGACAGATTTCAAAATCTGTCAGTTGCCATCTGTCGACATGATCGGGCACCGCCCCCGAGCGGCCCGGTAAAACCAGGTGTTCGACCGGGCCCGGCCCGGTACCGTCGCCGCATGTCCTCCTTCATCCAGATCTACGAGTGAGAGTGCGGCGGGCATGCCCCGCCCCCGTTAGCTGATCTCCAGACCACTCCTCACCACGATGGGAGAACCCCGTGGCCAAGGGCCGCAACAACCTTCTCGGTGTGGGCGGGCAGCGCAGAAAGCTGTCCCGTGCCGACCAGCGAGGCGACGGTCCGGCGGGCCGGGCAGACCGCCTGGCGGCCGCCGAGCAGAAGCAGGAACTCCTGCGCAGGATGCGTGAGCGCGCTCTGCACAACCCGGACGCCGAGGCGTCCCACAGCGAGGCGACCCGGGACGAGGGCGGCGCCCGGGACTGACACCCTCACGCCGAAGTGCCCGGACCGGCCGGTGGTCCGGGCACTTCCGTCTTCGGATGCGGCCGCCCGATCCGGGGCCATGATGGAAGGGGCGTACCTACCGGAGGTGTGTGACATGGCGGAGCGGGATCGCGGAGTGCCGCCGGAGCGGCTGGAGGACGGGCAACTGCTGAAGGAGCTGGAGGCCATCCACCGCACTCGCCACGAGACCCTGCTGTACGGCTCCGACGACGCTCTGGACACCCACACCTCCCGGATGGGTGTTCTCGAGGCCGAGTACCTCCGCCGCCACCCCGGGCGCGCCACGTTGAGGGGCAGGACCCGGGAGGGTGCGAGGGCCCGGACGTGTGGCGACGCCTGAGGCTCCCCGGGGCCGGCCCCCTTGGACCGGCTCCCTTGGACCGGCCTCTTTTGGCCGGCCCCCGGGGCGGGTTCCCTCTGAGGCCCGTTTCCTGGAGCCGGACCCAGGGAGCCGGCTCCAGGAGACGGGTCGACGCCGGGGGCGCCTCGAATCCGCGCCTGCCGGGGGAGCCGGGCCGGGCGGCCGGCCGGGATGAATAGTGCGCCTAACTAATTGATTTGACAGTGCGCGACAATGGTCCGATGACCACGCTCGCCCAGTCCCCGACGCTGTCCATCGGCCCGCACGCCGTGCAGCCCCCGGTGGTGCTCGCGCCCATGGCCGGTATCACCAACGCGCCGTTCCGTACCCTCTGCCGCGAGTTCAGCGGGGGCAAGGGGCTGTTCGTCAGCGAGATGATCACGACGCGGGCGCTCGTCGAGCGCAATGAGAAGACGATGCAGCTCATCCACTTCGACGCGTCGGAGCGGCCGCGTTCGATCCAGTTGTACGGAGTGGACCCGGTCACGGTCGGCAAGGCCGTCCGCATGATCGTGGACGAGGATCTGGCCGATCACATCGATCTGAACTTCGGCTGCCCGGTGCCCAAGGTGACCCGCAAGGGGGGTGGCTCGGCCCTTCCCTACAAGCGGAACCTGCTGCGGGCGATCCTCGGCGAGGCGGTCGGGAACGCCGGGGGCCTGCCGGTCACGATGAAGATGCGCAAGGGCATCGACGACGGACACATCACCTATCTCGACGCGGGGCGGATCGCGGTCGAGGAGGGTGTCACGGCGATCGCCCTGCACGGGCGCACGGCGGCTCAGCACTACGGCGGCTCGGCGGACTGGGACGCCATCGCCCGGTTGAAGGAGCACGTGCCGGAGATCCCGGTGCTGGGGAACGGCGACATCTGGTCGGCGGACGACGCGTTGCGGATGATGCGTGAGACGGGCTGTGACGGGGTGGTCGTGGGGCGAGGCTGCCTGGGCAGGCCGTGGCTGTTCGGGGATCTGGTCGGTGCCTTCGACGGGTCGGGGGCGTGTGCGCGGCCGTCGCTGCGCGAGGTCGCGGAGGTGATGGTGCGCCATGCGCGGCTGCTGGGGGAGTGGATCGGGGACGAGTCCCGCGGCGTGATCGACTTCCGTAAGCATGTGGCCTGGTACCTGAAGGGGTTCGCGGTCGGGTCGGAGATGCGCAGGCGGCTGGCGGTGACCTCGTCGCTGGAGGAGCTGCGCGCTCAGTTGAGCATGCTGGACCTGGAGCAGCCGTGGCCGCCGGGTGCGGACGGCCCGCGCGGGCGCACGTCGGGGAGCAACCGGGTGGTGCTCCCGGACGGCTGGCTGAGGGATCCGTACGACTGCGCAGGTGTGAGCGAGGACGCGGAGCTGGACACGTCCGGCGGCTGACCGGGCAGAGCGCCGGGTCGGGAGGCCGGGCCGGATCCGGGGGTGAGCGGGTCCGGATGATGGGATCCGGTCGTTCCCGGCGGCGTGATCCTCGCCACCCCTGATAGGGGTTGCGCTCAGATGAGCACTCTCGGGGTGGCTGCGACTTCGGAAAGAGTGGCACTGCGTGCCACCCTTTCGGGGTTCAAGAGGTGAACTCAGATGCCGGGAAGACTGCTCATCCGAGCGGTGAAGTTCCGCTTTGGGTCAAGCGCTCTTCGAGGGGTGAAGCTCCGGGGGGTGCCGCTTCGGGGAACGGAAACCTGCGATCTGCTGGCGGACGGGTGGTTACGGCCGAATGACGGACAAGTGGACGTACCCACGTTCCTTCGATCTGGGTATGTTCCTCGCCGTCAGGGCAGCCACCGAGTCCTCGAGGAGTCGAGACCCGTGTCGGAAATCAGAGATCAGAAGTTCGTCTATGACTTCACCGAGGGCAACAGGGACCTCAAGGACCTCCTCGGTGGCAAGGGTGCGAACCTCGCCGAGATGACCAACCTCGGTCTGCCCGTCCCTCCGGGCTTCACCATCACCACCGAGGCCTGCAAGGTCTACCTCGACAGCGGCGAGGAGCCCGCGGCACTGCGTGACGAGGTGAGTGCGCACCTCGACGCGCTGGAGCAGCGCATGGGCAAGAAGCTCGGCCAGACCGACGACCCGCTGCTGGTGTCCGTCCGCTCCGGCGCCAAGTTCTCCATGCCGGGCATGATGGACACGGTCCTGAACATCGGCCTGTCCGACACGTCCGTGGAGGGACTCGCCCGGCAGGCCGGCGACGAGCGCTTCGCGTGGGACTCCTACCGCCGGCTCATCCAGATGTTCGGCAAGACGGTCCTCGGGGTCGGCGGCGAGCTGTTCGAGGACGCCCTGGAGGCGGCCAAGGAGGCCAAGAGGGTCGCGGTCGACACCGACCTCGACGCCTCCGACCTGAAGAAGCTGGTCAAGCAGTTCAAGAAGATCGTCAAGTCGGGGACCGGCCGCGACTTCCCGCAGGACCCGCGCGACCAGATGGACCTGGCCATCAAGGCCGTCTTCGACTCCTGGAACGGAGACCGGGCGAAGCTCTACCGCCGCCAGGAGCGCATCCCGCACGACCTCGGCACCGCGGTCAACGTCTGCTCCATGGTCTTCGGCAACCTCGGCCCGGACTCCGGCACCGGCGTCGCCTTCACCCGCGACCCCGCCTCCGGCCACCAGGGCGTCTACGGCGACTACCTGCAGAACGCGCAGGGCGAGGACGTCGTGGCCGGTATCCGCAACACCGTGCCGCTGGCGGACCTGGAGTCGATCGACAAGAAGTCGTACGACCAGCTGATGCAGATCATGGAGACGCTCGAAACGCACTACAAGGACCTGTGCGACATCGAGTTCACCATCGAGCGCGGCCGGCTGTGGATGCTGCAGACCCGGGTCGGCAAGCGCACCGCGGGCGCGGCCTTCCGGATCGCCACCCAGCTCGTGGACCAGGGCCTCATCGACGAGGCGGAGGCCCTGCAACGCGTCACCGGTGCCCAGCTGGCGCAGCTGATGTTCCCGCGCTTCGACGAGGCCGCACGGGTCGAGAAGCTCGGCCGGGGCATCGCCGCCTCCCCGGGCGCGGCGGTCGGCAAGGCCGTCTTCGACTCCTACACGGCGGTCAAGTGGTCGCGCTCCGGCGAGAAGGTCATCCTGATCCGCCGTGAGACCAACCCGGACGACCTCGACGGCATGATCGCGGCCGAGGGCATCCTGACCTCCCGCGGCGGAAAGACCTCGCACGCCGCCGTCGTCGCCCGCGGTATGGGCAAGACCTGTGTCTGCGGCGCCGAGGAACTGGAGGTCGACACCAAGCGCCGCCGGATGACGGTGAACGGCACGGTGGTGGAGGAGGGCGACGTCGTCTCCATCGACGGCTCCACCGGCAGGGTGTACCTCGGAGAGGTCCCGGTCGTGCCCTCCCCGGTGGTGGAGTACTTCGAGGGCCGGATGCACGCGGGTGCCGACGACGCCGACGAACTGGTCCGGGCCGTGCACCGGGTCATGGCCTACGCGGACCGGGTGCGCCGGCTGCGGGTACGGGCCAACGCCGACAACGCCGAGGACGCGCTGCGCGCCCGCCGCTTCGGCGCCCAGGGCATCGGGCTCTGCCGTACGGAGCACATGTTCCTCGGCGAGCGCCGCGGGATGGTCGAGAAGCTGATCCTCGCCGACACCGACGACGAGCGCGAGGACGCGCTGAAGGTGCTGCTGCCGCTGCAGAAGAGGGACTTCGTCGAGCTGTTCGAGGCGATGGACGGGCTGCCGGTGACGGTACGGCTGCTGGACCCGCCGCTGCACGAGTTCCTGCCGGACATCACCGAGCTGTCGGTGCGCGTCGCGCTCGCCGAGGCCCGCAAGGACGCCAACGAGAACGATCTGCGCCTGCTTCAGGCGGTGCACCGGCTGCACGAGCAGAACCCCATGCTGGGCCTGCGCGGAGTCCGTCTCGGCCTGGTGATCCCCGGGCTGTTCACCATGCAGGTGCGGGCCATCGCGGAGGCCGCGGCGGAGCGCCGCAACGCCAAGGGCGACCCTCGTGCCGAGATCATGATCCCGCTCGTGGGCACCGTGCAGGAGCTGGAGATCGTACGGGAGGAGGCCGAGCAGGTGATCGCCGAGGTCGAGGCCGCCACGGGTGTGGGCCTGAGACTGGCGCTCGGCACGATGATCGAGCTGCCTCGCGCGGCACTGACGGCCGGTCAGATCGCGGAGGCCGCGGAGTTCTTCTCCTTCGGTACGAACGACCTCACCCAGACCGTCTGGGGCTTCAGCCGGGACGACGTGGAGGCCTCGTTCTTCACGGCCTACCTGGAGAAGGGCATCTTCGGCGTCAGCCCGTTCGAGACGATCGACAAGGACGGCGTCGGTTCGCTGGTGCGCGACGCGGTGGCGGCCGGGCGGGCCACCCGCCCGGACCTGAAGCTCGGCGTGTGCGGCGAGCACGGCGGCGACCCGGAGTCGGTGCACTTCTTCCACGAGGCCGGCCTGGACTACGTCTCCTGCTCGCCCTTCCGGATCCCCGTGGCCCGTCTGGAGGCGGGCCGCGCGGCGGCCCGGTCCTCCGGCAGCGACAGCCGCTGATCCGCCCGGCCGCACCCGCGGCCGGCCCCGGCTCCGGGGCCGTCGGTGGTCCCCGACCCTCACCGACCGGCCGGCGGTCCCGGTGCACCAGGAGACGAGCGGGACGGGCACCTTGTGCGGAGGTGCCTGTTCCGCTCGTTTCCTTTTGGGGTACGGCGGTGGGATCTGTTGCCCGCGCGTGCTGCTCGACCACGGATCGGCGGTGGATTTCAACGGATGCTTGATTTCCGCCATTCGTTGAGCAAAGAACAGGCGGAGCGCGGTCGACGGATCCCCACCCGTCGGCCGCGCTCCATTCCCGATGTCGGACACGGAGCCGCAACCTCCGCCGACCGCCGCCAGGCGTGGAAAGCCCCCCACGGTCTTTGCCTCGCCCCTCGGTACCCGAAGGTTTCGTGTCCGACGTCGTACAGCTTTTCGGTTCGCCACCCTGTTACGCGATGCGTTTCAACTGTGGCTGAAACACCATGGTAACGTCCTGTGATTGAGTGCATACTCAGTGACGGGGGCGATTGCGGATGCAACAGTGGGGGTTCCGTGCTGCGAATCCACTTCACCGGTGAAGACCTCGCCAGGGTGCGGATGGCGGCCAGGCCGGATGTTTTGTGGGAAACGATTCTGAGTTTCCACCGTTTACGGGACCGGCGCGGCGCGACCGTCTTCGGCGAATGGCGGACGGAAACCCGGGCCCGGCTGAACGGTGAAACACGGCTCCTCGCGGCGCTCGTCCCGCAGCGCGGCTATTTCCCGGACTTCCTGACTCCGCCCGAGGCGCTGGAAGGACTGGAGGAGGGACTCCAGGCGGTGCGGGCCACCCCGGTGCGCAGGCTCGGAGCAGAGCTGGCGCTGCTCGCCGCGGAGCGCCCCCACACCGTGCTCACGGGCCGGCTCGCCGGGCTCGCCGAGGGCGCGGACGGGCCGATGGACCGGCTCGTCGGGGTGCTCCGCAGCTACCACCGGTCGGCGGTCGAGCCGTACTGGCCGCACATCCAGGCGGCGGTAGAGGCCGATCGGGCCGTGCGCGGCCGGGCCCTGCTCGACGGGGGCGCGGACGAACTGCTCGCCTCGCTGCCGCCGATGCTGCGCTGGCGTGCGCCGGTGCTGGAGGCCGACTACCCGGTGGAGCGCGAGTTGCGGCTCCAGGGGCGCGGGCTGCTGCTGCAGCCGTCGTACTTCTGCCGCGGCACGCCCGTGGTCCGCCGGGACCCGGAGCTGCCGCCGGTGCTGGTCTACCCCGTCACGCACAGCGGCTCGCCGGCGACATGGGGGCGGGACGGGATGTCGCTGGGCCGGCTCGTGGGGCACACCCGCTCGGCGGTGCTCCAGTCCATCGGCAGCGGCTGCACCACCAGCGAACTCGCCCGCCGCGCGGGGGTGTCGCTCGCCTCCGCCAGCCAGCACGCCTGCGTGCTGCGGGAGGCCGGGCTCGTGTTCACGCTGCGGAACGGCAACGCGGTGCTGCACACGATGACGCCGCTGGGCACGGCCCTGCTGAGAGGCCGCGCCCAGCGCGATCCGGAGCCCCCGGGAGTGCCCGTGTCCGGACTCGCGCCCGGAACGGTCCCGTCACCTCGCAGGTGACGCCGCCGGACGAACTCCCCGCGCCGGGCACCCGCTGGGCCCGGCACCCGGCCGCCTGCTCCTGCCGCCCGGTCCGACCGCCTGGTCCTGCCGCCTCCTCCTGCCGCCCGGTCCCGGTTGTGGTTTCCCGTCTCCGGTGCCCGGTCCGCTGCCGACTGCCGACTGCCGCGGCTCCGGCTCCGGCTCCCGCTCCGGGGCCGGCTCCGGGGCCGGCTCTGGGTCCGGGTCTGGGTCCGGCTCTGGGTCCGGGTCTGGGTCCGGCTCCGGGTCCGGGTCTCCGCGTCCTCCGGAAGCGGGAGACGGGGCCCGCACGCGCCCGGCCGCCCCTGGGTATGTCCCTGATGTTCCCCCGATGTGCCCTTGATGTGCCCTTGAAGGGCCCGGACGCGCCCGGCCGTACCCGGGCCCGCGAGGCCGTCGCACGCGCTCCGCGGAATTGCCCCTCCGCGGGCGATGAGTCCTGGGCGCCCCAGCGGTCTCTACCCACGACAAACGACGCCCGAGGGCGCGACGACGAGCAAGACCACGAAAGAGGCACCAGCCATGTCCCAGATGATCTTCGTGAACCTGCCGGTGAAGGACCTCGACACGTCGAAGGCGTTCTGGGAGGCCGTCGGCTACACCTTCAACCCCCGGTTCACCGACGAGACCGCCGCCTGCATGGCCGTCAGTGACACGATCTTCGCGATGCTGCTGACCGAGGCCAGGTTCAAGGACTTCACCGGGAAGAGCGTCGCGGACGCCGCCACCAGCACCGAGGTGATCGTCGCGCTCAGTGCCGAGAGCCGCGAGAAGGTCGACGAGCTGGCGGACGCGGCCCTTGCGGCCGGGGGCTCGCCGGCGAACGAGCCGATGGACCACGGCTTCATGTACGGCCGCTCCTTCCAGGACCCGGACCACCACATCTGGGAGGTCGTCTGGATGGACCCGCAGGCCGCCGAGGGACAGTAGCCCGGCCCGCGGCCCGCCCGGCTCCGGGACCGCTAGGCCAGTAGCCCGAGCCCGAGCCCGAGCCCCAGCTCGAGCCGGCCCGAGCCGGCCCGAGCCCCGGCCCGGCCCGAGCCTTGGCCGGCCCGGAGTCCCGAGCCTTGGCCGGCCCGGAGCCGGTGACCGCGCCCGGAGTCAGCCCTTCAGGTCCTCGTACGTCACGCCGGTGAGCTGCTCGGAGGCCACCCAGAGCCGCTCACCGGCGGCGTCGTCCAGCGTCCACGGGGCACGCCGGGACCGCGCGGGCGCGCCCCGCATCCCCATCAGGCGCGGGCCGGTGAAGGAGTCGGGGCGCACACCGGGCGCGGTCGCCGCGTACAGCGTGGGCAGCGCCCCCGCCTCCGCGGACTGGGCGAAGACCCGGTTGCCGAGTTCGGCGAGTCGTTCGGCGGTGCGGCGGCCCTCCATCCTCGCCCCGGCGGTCTGGAGGCCGGTCGCCGCGTAGCCGGGGTGCGCGGCCGCCGCGACCACGTCCGAACCCGCCTCCCGGAGCCGCCGTGCCAGTTCGTGTGTGAACAGCAGATTCGCCGTCTTGGAGCGGGCGTAGGCCACCCAGCGGCGGTAGCGGCGCTCGCTGTTCAGGTCGCCCATGTCGACGTTGGCCAGCGCGTGCATCCCGCTGGACACGGTCACCACGCGGGCGCCGGGGGTGTGCAGCAGCTTCCCGGCGAGCAGTCCGGTCAGGGCGAAGTGCCCCAGGTGGTTGATCCCGAACTGGGTCTCGAAGCCGTCGGCCGTACGGCCGTACGGCAGGGCCATCACGCCCGCGTTGTTGACGAGCAGGTCGAGCGTCCCGGGGGCGTACGACTCCGCGAACGCTCGCACGGACGACAGGTCGGCCAGGTCCAGCGGCCTGAACTCCACCTCCGCGCCGGGCACCTGGCGCCGGATGCGTTCGACGGCCTGCCTGCCGCGTGCCCCGCTGCGGCAGGCGAGCAGCACCCGCGCCCCGCGCCGGGCCAGTTCCCCGGCCGTGACCAGCCCGATGCCGCTGTTGGCTCCGGTGACCACGGCCGTGCGTCCACTCTGGTCGGGGATGTCGTGCCTGGTCCAGCCGGTCGTCGACGGCATGCGGTACTCCTCCGCTACTCGGTCGCCCGGCGGTCTCGCCGGCGCGACCCCCCTGCCCCGTGGCGCCCGCTCGGTAGTCCTGGTCGTGCCGGGGGCGGCGGGCCGTGCCGCAAGAGTACGGTCGGCCGTACGGCCTGGTAAGGGAACGGTCTGAGTACCCGTCAGGCGCCTGGATGTCCGGGCCGGTCGTAGCCCCGCCGGAACGGCCCTTCGCATCTCCCGGGCGGCGCGGGCAGCCGGGGGCCGTGTCAGTAGTAGCCCTTCTGCCCGTCGAGCAGTTCCCGGACGGCGTCCAGGTGACCGGCGTGCCGGGCGGTCTCCTCCACCATGTGGATCAGCATCCAGCGCAGGGTCGCCGCGGACGACGTGTAGTCGGGGTGGCGGCCGGTCTCGTCGAGCGCATGGGCCGCGATGATCTCGTTCGAGATCGCGCACTGCCGCCGGTACTCCTCCAGCAGGTGTGCCAGCGGGACGCCCTCGACGCGCATGTCGGCGTCCTCGGGCGCCTCGGCGAACTGCGGTCCGTCGGCGGGCCGGCCGAGGAAGATCACCTCGAACCAGGAGTTCTCGGTCCAGCGCAGATGGGAGACGATGCCCGCCACCGTCATCAGGGGCGAGGCCGGCAGGACCGGCCGGTGGGCGTCCGCCTCCGCGAGCCCCTCGCACTTGTAGTGGACGATCGCGCGCTGCATGTCGAGCCAGCCGACGAGCTGGGTGCGCTCGTCTGCCACGAAGGGGGGACGTACCCGGGGAAGCGTCATGGGCGGCGACGGTAGCGGAGGCCCTCTCCGGACCGCACCCGGTTTACCGCACGGACCGTACGCCCGGCCCGGCATCGCTCCGGAGTTCGGCCGCCCCCGTTCGTCCGGCCGCCCCCGTGTGTCCGGGCCGGCCGCACGTGCCTCGCCGCCTCGCCGCGCGGGCCGCCTCGCCGCAGCGCCGGGCGGGCCGCATCGCCGGGCCACCGGGCCGCCGGGGTCCGCCCGCTCCCCGTCAGGCCCGGCGCACCGCGTACACCGGCACAGACACCTCGTCGTCGTCCAGGCAGCGGCCCGTCGCCAGGTCGAACCGCTGCTTCAGCAGCGGGGAGGCGACGAACGGCCGCCCGTCGGCGGAGCCCAGCAGGCCGCGGGACAGGACCTGCGCGCCGGTGAACGGGTCGCGGTTGCCGATCGCGTACGCGGTCCCGGAGCGGTCCAGGAAGACCGCGGCCTGCCGGCCGTCGGGGAGCAGGGCGGCCATGCCGCGGCCGGGGGTGAGCCGGGTGACCTCGCAGACGGGCAGCCAGGTGCCGGACAGTTCGATCTGGAGCGTGAGCGGGGGTGCGTCCTGGACCGTCATCGGGTGGGTGTCCCTTCCAGGGTGAGTACGGTGAGGTCCGGCTTGATCTGGTCCCGCTCGGGGACGAACCTCACGGAGGGGTCCGGTGCGCCCGGGGCGTTGACGAACGACACGAAGCGGCGCAGCCGGTCCGGGTCGTCGAGGGTCTGGGCCCATTCGTCGCGGTAGCCGTCCACGTGCCGGGCCATCATGGCCTCGAGTTCGGCGCAGAGTCCGAGGGAGTCGTGCACCACGACGTCCCGCAGGTGGCCGAGTCCGCCCTCCAGGCGCTCCAGCCAGACCGAGGTGCGCTCCAGGCGGTCGGCGGTGCGGATGTAGAACATCAGGAACCGGTCGACGAGCCGGACGAGTTCGGCGTCGGACAGGTCCTGTGCGAGCAGGTCCGCGTGGCGCGGGGTGGCCCCGCCGTTGCCGCCCACGTACAGGTTCCAGCCGTTGGCGGTGGCGATCACGCCGAAGTCCTTGGACTGCGCCTCGGCGCACTCGCGGGCGCAGCCGGAGACCGCGGACTTCAGCTTGTGGGGGGCGCGCAGGCCGCGGTAGCGCAGTTCGAGGTCGATCGCCATGCGGACGCTGTCCTGCACCCCGTAGCGGCACCAGGTCTGCCCCACGCACGACTTGACCGTGCGCAGGGACTTCCCGTAGGCGTGGCCCGACTCGAAGCCGGCGTCGACCAGCCGCGTCCAGATGGCGGGCAGCTGGTCCACGCGGGCGCCGAACATGTCGATCCGCTGACCGCCGGTGATCTTCGTGTAGAGGCCGAAGTCGCGGGCCACCTCGCCGATCACGATGAGTTTCGCGGGGGTGATCTCGCCGCCGGGGATGCGCGGCACGATCGAGTAGGAGCCGTTGCGCTGGAGGTTGGCGAGGAAGTGGTCGTTGGTGTCCTGCAGGGCGCCCTGTTCGCCGTCGAGGATGTAGCCGCCGCCGAGGCTGGCCAGGATCGAGCCGACGGCTGGCTTGCAGGTCTCGCAGCCGTCGCCGCCGCGGGCCTCCTCGCGCCCGTGGGAGTCGAGCAGTTCGGCGTACGAGGCGAGGCCGAGGGTGCGGGCGATCTCGTACAGCTCGCTGCGGGTGTAGGAGAAGCAGCCGCACAGGCCCTGGTCGGCGGCCCCCGGCAGCAGCCGGCCGATGACCTTGAGGCAGCTTCCGCAGCCCGTGCCCGCCCTGGTGCACTTCTTCACCTCGGGCAGGGTGGTGTGGGCGCGGATCTCGGCCTTGGTGACGTTGTGGCATGAGCAGATCACGGCCTCGTCGGGCAGTGCGGACGGGCCGAGGGCCGCGGGCGCACCGGTGCCGGCGGGCAGCACCAGCTGCTCGGGCGGCACGGGCGGTACGGAGCCGGTGAGGGGGCGGAGCATGCCGTACGACTCGGCGTCGCCGACGAGCACTCCGCCGAGCAGGGCGCCGTCCGCCGCGACGACCAGCTTCTTGTAGATCCCGGAGCGGGAGTCGGAGTAGACCACGTCGAGGCAGCCGTCTGCCGTGCCGTGCGCGTCGCCGAAGGAGGCCACGTCCACGCCGAGGAGTTTCAGCTTGGTGGAGGTGTCGGCGCCGGTGAAGACGGTGCCGGGGGCGTGGCCGGCGAGGACGTCCGCGACGGCCTTCGCCATCTCGTAGCCGGGCGCGACGAGCCCGTAGACCCGCCCGTCCGCGGCGAGGGCGCACTCGCCGATCGCGTACACGTCGGGGTCGGAGGTGCGGCAGTGCTCGTCGACGGCGATGCCGCCGCGCTCGCCGACGGCGAGGCCGGTGTCGCGGGCCAGCTGGTCGCGGGGGCGCACGCCGGCGGAGAAGACCACCAGGTCGGTGGCGAGCGACGAGCCGTCGGAGAGGTTCATGCCGGTGACGGCGGGGCCGTCGGCGACGATCTCCCGGGTGCCGGTGCCGGTGTGGACGGTCAGGCCCATGTTCTCGATGGTGCGCAGCAGCGCGGTGCCGCCGCCGTCGTCGACCTGCACCGGCATCAGCCGGGGCGCGAACTCCACGATGTGGGTGTCCAGGCCCAGGCCCTTGAGCGCGCCGGCCGCCTCCAGCCCGAGGAGTCCGCCGCCGACGACCACCCCGGTGCGGGAGGTCTTGGCGTACTCCTCGATCGCGAGGAGGTCCTCGATGGTGCGGTAGACGAAGCAGCCCTCGGCGTCGCGGCCCGGGACGGGCGGCACGAAGGGGTAGGAGCCGGTGGCCAGGACGAGAGAGTCGTACGGGATCGTCCGCCCGCTGCGGGAGGTGACCGTGCGGGCGGCGCGGTCGATGTGCTCCGCCGGGTCGTCCAGGTGGAGTTCGATGCCGTGCCGGGCCATGAACCCGTCCTCGACGAGGGACAGCCCGTCGGGCGTCCGGCCGGAGAAGTACGAGGTGAGCCGGACCCGGTCGTAGGCGGGGCGGGGCTCCTCGCACAGCACGACGACCCGGGCGCGACCGGTGACTCCCCGCTCGGCGAGGGCCTCCAGGAAGTGCTGGCCGACCATCCCGTGCCCGACGAGCACGATCGTGGGGGTGGTCATCTCAGAGTCCTCCATCGGTGGTGAGCAGGTGGAGCAGGGGTGCGTCCGGGAGCGGCTCGTCGCCCTCCCAGGCCCGGGCGAGCGCGCCGACGGAGGCGAGGTCGCCGAGGAGTGCGCCGCCGACGAGCCGGTCGCCGCGGACGACGACCTTCCGGTAGGCGCCGCGGGTGGCGTCGGCGAGGCGGACGACGTCGTCCCCGGGCCGCGGTGAGGGCTCCCCGAACGCGGCGACGTCGAAGGCGCCGGCGGATCCGAGGGTGAGCCGGGTGAGGGACCGGGTGCCGGTGTAGCGCCGGCCCCCCGGTTCCCGGCCCGGTACGGGGTCGGCTGTCAGGACCGACGCGAGCACGTCGGCCTGTTCCAGGGCGGGGGCCGCCAGCCCGTAGACGGTGCCCGCGTGCTCCGCGCAGTCGCCGACGGCGTGGACGCGCGGGTCGGATGTGGTCAGGGTGTCGTCGACGACGACACCCCGGCGGACCGTGAGGCCCGCGTCCGCGGCCAGGCCGGTGCGGGGCCGGACGCCGCAGGCGAGGACGACGTGGTCGGCGTCGAGGACGAAGCCGTCGGCGAGTTCGACGCCGGTGACGGCACCGTCGCGGTGGCGCAGCCCCCGGGCGTGGCACTCGGTGTGGACCTCCGCGCCGAGACCCTCCAGATGGCGGCGCACCAGGCCGCCGCCCTCCGGGTCGAGATGGCGGTCCATCAGGGTGGGGCCCTGGTGGGCGACGACCACGTCCGTGCCGCGTTCCGCCAGGGCCCGTGCGGCGGAGACGCCGAGCAGCCCGCCGCCGACGACGACCGCGCGGCTGCCGGGCCGGGCCGCGGCCGCCAGCGCCAGGCAGTCGTCGAGGGTGCGGAAGGGGTGCACGCCGCCGGGCAGCCCGCCGTCGAGCCCGCGCAGCGGCGGCAGCACGGGGTTCGAGCCGGTCGCCAGCACCAGGCGGTCGTACACCGCGACCGTGCCGTCCGCGCAGTGCACGGTCCGCGCCCGGCGGTCGACCCGCACCGCCCGCACCCCGCGCCGCACCTGGGCCGCGTCCCCCGGGACCGGGGGAAGCGCGATCACCTCGGGGCCGTACCGGCCTGCCAGGACATCGGCCAGCAGCACCCTGTTGTAGGGGGCGTGCGGCTCCTCGCCGAGCAGCGTGACGTCGTACGCCGGGGCGAGCTGCCGCGCCACCCGCGCTCCCGCCATCCCGGCGCCGACCACCACGATCCTCGAATCCATGTACGCAGACTGAGGGGCGGGTGTTACCCGTCGGCATCCCGGTTGTTTCCCTCGCGGAACACTGCCCTCAGTACCCGCCGGCCCGGCGTGTGAGGCGCACGGCGGGTGAGGGGCCGGGCCGGTGAAGGGCCCGGCGGGTGAGGGGCCCGGCGGGTGAGGGGCCGGGCGGGTGAGGGGCCGGGCGTGTGAGGGGCCGGGCCGGTGAGGGGCCCGGCGGGTGAAGGGCCCGGCGGGTGAAGGGCCCGGAGGGTGAGGGGCCCGGAGGGTGAGGGGCCGGGCCGGTGGCCGGTGGCCGGTGGCCGCGGGCCGGGGAACCTCAGAGGTAGCTCAAGACTCACGGGTTCGATGGACGGTGCACGCATCGTCTCCGTAGGGTCGCCCCATGCCTGACATATCGCTGACCACCCTCGTCCTCCTGTGTGTCGCCGCGCTGGCGGCCGGCTGGATCGACGCGGTGGTCGGCGGCGGCGGGCTGCTGCTCATCCCGGCGCTGCTGCTCGGCATGCCGCAGGTGCCCGCCGCCCAGATCCTCGGCACCAACAAGGCGGTCGCCATCGTCGGCACCACCGGCGCGGCGGTCACCTACGTCCGCAAGGCCCCGGTGCAGGTGGGGACGGCCGTACGGATCGGACTGACCGCGCTCGCCGGCTCCATGGCCGGGGCGTTCTTCGCGGCGGGCATCAGCAGCGACGTGCTCCGGCCGGTGATCATGGTGGTGCTCCTGGGCGTCGCGGCGTTCGTCATGCTGCGCCCGTCCTTCGGCACCCGTGGCGACCGGGGACCGGTCACCCGCGCCCGGATCGCCACCGCGGTCGTCCTCGTCGGCGGCGGGATCGGTTTCTACGACGGCCTGTTCGGGCCCGGCACCGGCACCTTCCTGGTGCTCGCCCTGACCGCCGTGCTCCATCTGGACCTGGTCGCCGCCTCCGCCACCGCCAAGATCGTCAACGTGTGCACCAACGCCGGCGCCCTCGCGATGTTCGCCTACCAGGGGACGGTGCTGTGGCAACTGGCCGCGCTGATGGCGCTGTTCAACCTGGCGGGCGGCATGTTCGGGGCGTGGACGGCCCTCCGCAGGGGCGCGGAGTTCGTCCGCGGCGTGCTGCTCGTGGTCGTGTTCTCGCTGGTGGCGAAACTGGCGTTCGACCAGTGGTCGGGCTGAGGGCTCGCGGGGAGCGAGGTCCGGCGGCTGCCCGGGAGCCGGGGCTCCCGGGCCCGGAGCCGGGACCGCCGCGGTGCCGCGGGCCCCTCGGCCCTGCGGCCCTGCGGCACCGCGAGGCCCCTCGGCCCTGCGGCCCTGCGGCACCGCGAGGCCCCTCGGCCCTGCGGCACCGCGAGGCCCCTCGGCCCTGCGGCCACCGCGGGGCCGTGCCTGCCGCCCCGCGGGCGCGGCGCGCTCAGGACCGGACCGGGACCGGTACCGGTCCGCGCACCCCGACCAGGTGCGCGAAGGCCACCACGTTGCCCCGGTAGCCCGTCCGAGGGTCGAACGGGCCGCCGCAGGTGATCACCCGCAGCTCGGCCCCTCGCGCGGCCCCGTACACCTTCCGGTCGGGGAAGGCGTCGTTCTCGTACACCTCCACCGCGTCGACCGCGAACACCGCCGTGACGCCGTCCTCGCGGAGCACCTCGACGCGGTTCCCCTTCTTCAGGGTGCCCAGCCCGTAGAAGACGGCGGGCCCGTCGGCGTCGTCGACATGACCGGCGACGATCGCGGTACCCCGGGCGCCCGGGGTGGTGCCGCCGCCGTACCAGCCGGCCGCCCCGCCCCCGCCGCCGGAAGGCACCTCCAGGCTGCCGTCGGCGGCAAGCCCGAGGCGTGCCAACGGGGTGTCCACGGCGATCCTCGGGATCCGCAACCGCACCGGGGGCGACGGCGGCAGCGGGGGCGCGGCGGCGTCCGTGTGCCGGCCGGCGGCGAAGGCCTCGGCGGCCGAGGGAGCGGGCGGGGTGACGGGCCGCGCCCCGTTCTGCACCAGCCACACCCCGGCGCAGACGGCCAGGGCCGGCAGCAACCCGTTCGACTTCATGGGCTCCTCCTGACTCCCCGGACGCCCGGCCCGGGGACGGAACTCCTCTCCCCCGGTCAGCCGGACGAGCGGAACTCCCCGCCCCCGTCAGCCGGACGAAGCGTGACGGGGGCGGGGACGGCGGTACGAGGGACGGTGGAGGCCGAGCGCGAACGCTCTCCGTCAGCCCTGCGCGCCGCTCGCCCGACGGCGCAGGAGCCAGGTCCCGCCGACGGCGGCCGCGGCCAGGACGGCCGCCCCCGCCGTGATCTGGGTGATGTCGGGGCCGACGCTGCCGCCGACTCCCGTCTTCACATGGCCGCTCGGTTCCTGCCCGTGGGCCCGCACCACGAGATCCCCGTAGGCCTTGCTGCCGTTGTCGCAGAGCACGGATACCGTGTACGTCCCCGGCTCGGTGTCCTCGGGCACCGTGAACCCGCCGGCCGCGGCTGCCGCGGCTGCCGCGGCGCCCTCACCGGCGCCGGGTGCCAGGTCGAAGCGTTCCGCGCCGAGCGACCCGGCGTCGCCCGTGCCGTGACCGCGCCTGCCGCATGCGGTGGTACTCGCGGTCACGGAGGCTCCGGCGGTGGTGCTCGACGGCGTCAGCGCCAGCGTCCCGGGGTCCGCCGCCCGGGCGCCGGACCCGGCCGCCGCGCCGACGCAGGCGGCCGCCGGCGCCGGTCCGGCCAGCAGGCGGGCGGTGGTGCGCATGACGTCCTCCGGGGCGTTGGCCGTGCCGCCGGACGGTGGTGCCGGAGGCCGTTCCTACACCTCAAGAGGTAAGGGGCAGTCGGCCCGCCACGCCTGCTGATGGGCGATCAGATTCGCACGGGCCATACCGCGTGTCATGTTGATCCGGTGGTGTCACCGCAGGTCAGAGCGGTGTGATTGAGCCATTGGCCGGGCGGTGCGAAGGACCGCGCCGAACGAGTGAGAGGGCGGGCGACGCGCTGGGCGAGGGCACCGCGGGGCACGGCGGCGGTCGGTGCCGGCCCCTGTCCCAAGGGACCGCCGCGTACGCCCCGGCCGGTCGCCCCGACGGCCCTTCGTCCACCGCGAACTCCGTCGTGCCGGCCCGGCGGACCGGTGCCACGCCCCGCGGGTTCCCGGCCCCGCCGGCGTACTCGGCAGGCATCTGCCGTCGCATGCCACACCCGCATCAGGACGGGCGGGGTCGCGGCGGTGCCGCGGGGACCGGGTGACGCCGTGGCGGCGGGTGGCGTTGCCTCGCCACCGCGTCAGGCGGTTTGAAGCACCGCTCCCGCCGCTCCTGCCGCTTCTGCCGCTCCTGCCGCTCGTGCCGCTCGTGCCGCTCGTGCCGCTCGTGCCGCTCGTGCTGCTCCTGCTGCTCCTGCCGCTCGTGCCGCTCGTGCCGCTCGTGCTGCTCCTGCCGCTCGTGCTGCTCGTGCCGCTCCTGCTGCTCCTGCTGCTCCTGCTGCTCCCGCCGCGGCGGCCCGGGTGGGTGGCGGCTGCCCGGGCGGTAGCGGCCCCGCGGACTCCCGCTCGGCAGCCGGCGGTTCACGGCGGTGTGCCGAGGCGTCATGGCCACACCAGAACCAGACAAGACCATTCGAAGATGCCGCATGGTCCGGGGCCGACCTGTGCCACGCTGTGATCCGGGACGAACGGGGGCGGGCATGGCGGAGGACGCGGCCGGCGGCACGGAGCGGGAAGTCACCGGGAACGACCTGTCGGGGACCGTCCACGGGCCGGTTGTCCAAGCCCGCACGGTCGTGGGCGGCGTGCACACGCACATCCACGAGTCGGGACTGCCGCCGGCGTCCGACGTCCACGCGTTCACCCCGGTGGCGAACCCGCCACGGCCTCCCTCCGGCCGGCTGTGGGGCCGCGACGACGATCTGGACGAAGTCGTCCGGCAGCTCGAGGCGCCCTCCGACGACGGCTTCGGCGTGGCACTCGTCGGCATGCCCGGTGTGGGCAAGACCGAACTCGCCCTGCACGCCGCCCGCAAGCTGCGAGCGCGGTACCGGCTCACCTGGTGGGTCAGCGCGCAGGACGGCGGGGCCGTGACCCGGGGCCTCGCAGCCCTGGCCCATCATCTGCTGCCCGGACACCGGCAGTGGCGCACACCGGCGGACGCGGCCGCCTGGGCCATGGACTGGCTGCACCACCATGACGGCTGGCTGCTCGTCCTCGACAGCGTCGAGACGCCGAGTGACGTGGCCGCCGTGCTGGCCCGGATCGATCGCGGGCCGGTGGTCGTGACCACGCGGTGGCACGTGGACTGGACGGAGTGCGGGCTGGCCGCGACGACCGTCGAGCCCCTGCCCGCCCCCGTCGGCGCGGCGTGGCTCTCCGGGCGTACGGGCCTGGACGCCGACGACGGCGCCCACCGGCTGGCGGCGGACCTGGGAGGACTCCCCCTCGCCCTCCAGCAGGCCTCGGCCTACCTGCGCGCACAGGGGCTGTCCTACGAGGGCTATCAGCGGCTCCTCGACGCCGAGCCCGGCGAGCTCCTCGACTCACCGGCATGGACGGACGTGTACCGCCGCAACACGGCGCGCAGCCTCCGCCTGAGCGTCGACGCCGTCGCCGCGCTGCGGCCGAGCGCCGTCCACCTCCTCAGGACGGCCTGCTGCTACGCGCCCGAGACCATCCCGCTCGGCTTGCTGGCACCCGAGTCCCAGACGTCGCTACGCCAACGCTCCGACATCGAACTCCTGCGCTCCTACTCGCTGATCACGGCGGACGGCGGAAGCGTGAGCATCCACCAGCTCCTGCGACGGCTGCTCCGGTCGGGCATGACGGTGGACGGCGGGGAAGCGGCCACGGCCTGCGAACTGCTCAGGTCCGCTCTCCCCGAGGACCCCTTCTCGACGGTCGCCGACTGGCCGCACTGGCTCCGCCTGATCTCGCACACCGAGGCCCTGGACGCCTTCGTCGACTCGATCGGTGGTGTGCCGGGGCAGGCGGTGGCCGATCTCGCGGGAGCACTGCACGGAGTGGGAACGTTCATGCTGGCCCAGGGGTGGACCGGCCAGGCCCGCGGGTCTCTGGCGCGGGCCGCCGAGCGGCGGACAACGGCACTGGGGGAAGGTCACGCCGACACCCTCGCCTCCCGCCATCGTCTCGGAGAGGCGCTCCGTGCCCTCGGCAGCCACGAGGAGGCGCTCGACGTCCATTCCGCCACGCTGGACGCCCGATTGAGGCTGCACGGCGCGGAGCACCGGCTCACCCTGCAGACACGGGAGGCGCTGGCCATCACCTGCAAGGCCCTCGGGCGGACCGACGAGGCCATCGTCCAGCACGAGGCCATCCTGCGTGATCGTGCCACGGCCCTCGGCGACGATCACACTGACGTGCTGTGGTCGATGCACAACCTCGCACTCACCTACAAGCAGGCGGGCCGGCTCGACGAGGCGCTGCATCTGCACCGGCAGGTCCTCGAGCGCCGCACGGCCGTGCTGGGACCGGACCACCCGGACACCCTGCGGTGCCTGCACAACATCGCCAACACCCACCACGACGCGCGGCGCTACGAGGAGGCCGTCGCCGCGCAGGAGCAGAGCGTCGCGGACCGCGTACGTGTCCTGGGGCCGGAGCACCGTGACACCCTCCGGTCCCAGTCGAATCTGGCCGACTCGTATCTCGCCGCGGGCCGGGTGCCCGAAGCGGTCGCGCTGCACGAGCGCACGCTCGCCCAGCGAGAGCGGGCACTCGGACCGGAGGAACCGGACACCCGCTGGTCGCGTGAGCGACTCGAAGCCGCACGGGAACAGCAGCACCGTGCGCCGGGTCCCGACGGCTCCCCCTGAACGGTGCGGGCCCGGCGCAACTCCCCCCGCACCGTCCGGCGCCCGCGGAGGCATGCCGGGCCCGCGCGTATCCGGGTCGCGCGCATCCGGCCGCGCGAAGCCGCGCACCTACTCGTCAGGGGCGACGAGGCCGGGCCCGTGCGTATCCGGCCCGCACGGAGGTCATCCCGCACGGAGGTCATCCCGTGCGCATCCGGCCCGCACTGAGGTCATCCCGCGCTGATCTCGCCTCGGGGCCGCCCGGTCAACGCGCCGCGGGAGTTCCGCCCTCAGGGGCGGCCGGCGGCGGAGGCGGCGTGCTGAAGGAGAGCCCGGAGAAGTCCCGGCCCTGAAGCACAGGCCCGTACTGGTTGCCTCCGCTGATGCTGTTGTGCACGCCGCCGTCCTCCTCGGGGATCAGTCTCGCCCCCTCGTGCCACTGCCGCAGGCGGGCGCCGAAGTCGGGGTCCAGCGCGCTGCGAGCGGCGAGGGCGGCGCTGAGGGCCCGTGCCCGCGCCTGGTCGTCCGGCGCCCGGCTCAGGGCTGCCAACTCCAGCTCCCCCGTACTGACCTGAGGGGCATCTGCCCCGTCCCGCCCGCGCCTGAAGGGCTGCCGCACCAGGGCACTCAACCCCGCCCACGCCTGCCGGCCCAACTCGCCGCCGACACCGCCCGCCAGGGCCGCGAGCAACCCTATCGAAATCGGATCCATGAAGGACACCCTCCGTGAGTGGATGTTCACCATGGGTGGAACGCCTGGCCGGGCGGCTCGGTTCCCGCCGGGGTCCGGCCTGCCGCCTCCTCCGCTCGCCCACGGCCGCCGACTCCTCCCGGAGAAACGGGCACCGCCCGGGGCCGACCCGGCTAGCCTTCGTCCGTGGTGCACCTTATAGCGCGGTTGCTGGGGAATGCGGTGGGCTTCGCCTGCGCGGTGTGGATGCTGCCGGGAGTGCGGGTGGGTGCGGGGGGGGGGTGAGAGCCTGCGCTGGGAGGCCGCCGCACTGGCCGGCGGCGCGTTGGGATGGGCCGTCGTCAGCGCGGCTGTAGGTCCAATTGCCGCTACCGCCCGCTCCGTTGTGGGCATTCGAATCATGATCACGAGCGTGCGGGTACTGATGTTCGACCCCTTCACCGCAGTCCTGTCCGGCTTTGTCATCGGATGCCTGGTGGGCGTGTTCGTTGTCCTGACACCGCCCCTGGTCGGCGCCGTCAATGCGCTGCTGATCGCCCATCTGCTCGGTGAAGCCCTGAATGTCGACGGATTCGGGTGGGCAGTGCTGTGCGCATCGGTGACATGGGTGGTGTCCTGGCCGCTTCGCCGGCTGTCCGACCGGTATCTCGACTCCTGATGGGACTCATCGGGTCGTGAGTGAGACTCGATGAGTGGCCGCCAGATGCCGGGCCCGAATCGGAAGTGACGGCCCGGGTGGGCCCGTTCTGCCGTCCCCGGTGGACCGGCGGGCTGCCGCGGACGTGATGCGCCGCCCCGCTGCTTCCGCTGTCGTCCCCGGTGGACCGGCGCACGGCGTCGGCACGGCACCGGATGCGGCACATCGCAGGGCCGGGGACCGTCCTCGTGCCGGGTGTGCTGGGGCGGGTGGCCGGTGTGCCGGCGCTGGATCGCCGGGCCGGGTCGGTGGTAGACGTACGGCCGTGGGCCCGGCGCCTGCCGGGACCCGAGCCGCGCGGACGTGCCCGTCCGCGCCGAACGAGGAGTGTGCGTGAGTCGCGCCCTGACCGTTGTGACCACGACCGACAGTGCCGCCAAGGCGGAGGAGCTGGCCCGCGGCGCGGTGGAGGCGAGGCTGGCCGCCTGCGCGCAGATCTCGGCGCCGGTCACCTCCGTGTACCACTGGCGGAACGCCGTCGAGACCGGTGAGGAGTGGCAGGTCCTGCTGAAGACCACCGAGGAGCGCTACGACGCGTTGGAGGCGCATCTGCTGGCCCACCACGACTACGACACCCCCGAGATCATCGCGACACCGGTCCTCCGGGGCAGTGCGGAGTACCTGGCGTGGATCGCGTCGGAGACCGCGGAGCGGGCGTGAGGTACGGCCCGGGCCCTCGCGGTGCGCCCGCGTCAGCCGTGCCGCCCGTCAATTCGACGCCCGTTCTGCCCACTCCGCCTGTTCTGCCGTGATGGGCTTTCCGGGCTTTCTGTCGGTTCCGGGCTTTCGGTGTGTTTCGGGGTTTCGCTGTGTTCCGGGTACCCCGGGTGTTCCGGACGCTCCAGGCGCACCGCGCAGACCTTGAACTCCGGCATCCGCGACGTCGGGTCGAGTGCCGGGTTGGTCAGCGTGTTGGCGCGCCCCGCCCCCGGCCAGTGGAAGGGCATGAACACCGTGTCGGGGCGGATCGCCTCGCTCACCCGGGCCGGTGCGACCGCCCGACCGCGGCGGGAGACCACCGCGACCGGCTCGCCCTCGGCAACCCCCACTCGCGCCGCGAGCTGCGGATGGAGTTGGACGAACGGCCCCGGGGCGGCCGCGTTCAGCTCGTCCACCCGGCGGGTCTGCGCCCCCGACTGGTACTGGGCCACGACCCGCCCGGTGGTCAGCACGACGGGGTACTCGGCGTCGGTGGGCTCGGCGGCCTCCCGGTGCACCACCGGCGCGAACGCGGCCCGCCCGTCAGGCGTCGCGAACCGGTCGAGGAACAGCCGCGGCGTGCCCGGATGCGGCTCCCCGGCCCCCGTCCCCGGCTCCTTTCCATGTCCGCCCGGCTCCTTTCCGTACCCGCGCGCCCCCTTTCCGTGTCCGCCCGGCTCCTTTCCGTGCCCGCCCGTCTCCGGGCAGGGCCAGAACACGCCCTGCTCCTCCTCCAGCCGCCGGTAACTGATGCCCGCGTAGTCGGCGGGGCCGCCGGAGGAGGCGCGCCGCAGTTCACCGAAGACCTCCTCAGGGTCCGTCGGGAACCCCTTCTCGTGCCCCAGCAACCCGGCGAGACCGTGCAGGACCTCCAGGTCGCTGCGCACCCCCGGCGGCGGTGTCAGCGCCCGGCGGCGCAGCAGCACCCTGCCCTCCAGGTTCGTCGTCGTCCCCGTCTCCTCCGCCCACTGGGCCACCGGCAGCACCACGTCCGCCAGTTCCGCCGTCTCCGACAGGACCACGTCGGCGACGGCGAGGAAGTCCAGGGAACGCAGCCGTCCCTCCACATGCGCGGCGCGGGGCGCGGACACCACCGGGTTGGACCCCATCAGCAGCAGTGCCCGTACGTCCCGGCCCAGCGCGTCGAGCAGTTCGTACGCGCTCCGGCCGGGGCCTGGCAGCGAGTCGGGGTCGACTCCCCACACCCCTGCCACGTGTGCGCGCGCCAGCGGGTCGTCGAGCCTGCGGTACCCGGGGAGCTGGTCGGCCTTCTGGCCGTGCTCCCGCCCGCCCTGCCCGTTGCCCTGCCCGGTGAGGCAGCCGTAACCGGCCAGCGGACGGCCTGCGTTGCCGGTGGCGAGGGCGAGGTTGATCCAGGCGCCGACGGTGTCGGTGCCCTTCGACTGCTGTTCCGGCCCGCGGGCGGTGAGGACCATCGCGTTCGGGGCGTCGCAGAACATGGCCGCGGCCGCCCGCAGCCGCGGCACGCCCACCCCGGTGATCCGCTCGACCAGCTCCGGCCAGTGCGCCATGGCGGCCGCCCTGGCATCCTCCCACCCGGTCGTGCGCTCGCGGATGAACTCCTCGTCGGTGCGGCCCTGCGCCACCACCAGGTGCAGCAGGCCGAGCGCGAGCGCGAGATCGGTGCCGGGGCGCGGTGCGAGGTGCAGGTCGGCCTGCTCCGCGGTCCTCGTACGGCGCGGGTCGACGACGATCAGCGTGCCGCCGTTGTCCTTCAGCTCGGTGAGGTACCGCAGCGCGGGGGGCATGGTCTCGGCGAGGTTGGAGCCGACGAGGAGCACGCAGCCGGTGCGCGGGACGTCCTCCAGGGGGAAGGGGAGTCCCCGATCCAGTCCGAACGCCTTGCCCTGGGCGGCCGCCGCCGAGGACATGCAGAAGCGCCCGTTGTAGTCGATCTGGGAGGTGCCGAGCACCACCCGGGCGAACTTGCCGAGCGCGTAGGCCTTCTCGTTGGTCAGGCCCCCGCCGCCGAACACGCCGACGGCGTCCGCCCCGTGCCGCGTCCGGGTGCGCCGCAGCCCGTCGGCGGTGGCGCGGAGAGCCTCCTCCCAGGTGGCCGGTTCGAGCCTGCCGGTGGCGGGGCGTCGGACCAGGGGCCCGGTCAGCCTGACCCGGGAGGAGAGCACCGCGGGTGCCGTACGTCCCTTGCCGCACAGGGCGCCCCGGTTGACCGGGAAGTCGTCCCGTTCCACGACCTCGACCGTCTCCCCGGACCCGCGCAGGTTCATCCCGCACTGCAGGGCGCAGTAGGGGCAGTGGGTCGGGACGAGGGCGGGGTCGGCGGCGGGAGCGACGACGGGAGCGACGACGGGGCCGGGGGCGGGCGCCGGGGCCGATGTGTGGGACATGCGCCCCAGCGTGCGTCGCCCGTGTTACGGCGGCCCGCTCGCCGCATTACGGCCTCGGTACGCGGCCCTCCCCGGGCCCGGTGCGCGGCGGTGAGCGGTCTGCTTGGGGCGCGGCGGCGGGTGGTTCCCGGTCCGGCGTTGGGTGTTTCAGGGTCCGGCGGTGAGCGGTCTGCTTGGGGCGCGGCGGTGGGTGGTTTACGGTCCGGCGGTGCGTGGTTCCCGGTCCGGCGTTGGGTGGTCAGGGCGCGGCGGCCGACGCGGCCAGGGCCTCGGTGACGCCCGCCTCGCGGGGCCCCAGAAAGCGCGGGTCCGGCCGGAGCGCGACGTCCAGCGCCGCCTTGCCGGCCGCGAACAGCTCGCGCACGCCGCCGTAGTACCAGATCCGGTCGTGGGGCTCGGCGACGCCGACGCCGTAGGACTCGATCCCGGCGGCGTCGCACAGCGCGAGCGCGCGCTTGATGTGGAAGCCCTGGGTCACCAGCACGGCCCGGTCGACGCCGAAGATCCTCTTGGCGCGGACACAGGAGTCCCAGGTGTCGAAGCCCGCGTGGTCGCTGACGATCCGGCCGTCCGGCACACCGCGCCGGACGAGGTATGTACGCATCGCGTCCGGCTCGTCGTAGTCCACCCGGCTGTTGTCCCCGGTGACGAGGACGACCCTGACCTTTCCGGCTCGGTACAGCTCCGCCGCGGCGTCGAGCCGGTGGGCCAGATACGGGGTCGGCCGGCCCTCGCGCAGCCCGGCACCGAACACCACGGCGACTTCGCGATCAGGGGCGCCGGTGACGGTGCCGGTGCGGTCGCCGGCCACGGCGTGCAGCCAGGTCGCCGGGGCGAGCGCGCACACCGTCGCCAGCATCAGCCCCTGCACGGCCCGCCGCCTGCCCCGGGTGGTCCGGGGCACCAGCCGGCCCCGCGGGAGCCGGCCGGGTGCGGGCTCGTGCGGCACGGCAGCGCCCGGCGCGAGCCCGCCCCGCGTGGTCCCGGGTCCTAGCCCGCCCCGCGTGGTCCCGGGTCCTAGCCCGCCCCGCGTGGTCCCGGCTCCGAGTAGGCGCCGCACGGGTCCGCCGGGTCCGCCGGGTCCGAGGAGGCCGGGTCCGCCCGGTCCGAGTAGGCGCCGCACGGGTCCGCCCGGCCCCCGCCGCAGCGGCGAGAGTTTCCGCATCGATGACCCCCTGGTTCGTCTGCCCGTCTCCTCCGACGTTCGGCGGGGCACGATGGTTCGCCGCGTCCGGGCGATGTGAGCCGGGACACCGGCCGGCTCAGCATTTCGATGGTCGCGGGCCACCCGCAGAAGCCGTAAACCGGGGTGGAACAGTGCTCTCCGCTCCGTGACACCGGGCCGGTGCGGCGGAGAGTACGGCATGATCGAGCCATGCTCGCTGTCTCCGCAGCCCGGAACAACGCCGAATGGTGCCACGCGATGTGCCGTGCGCACGGGATACCCGGGGTGTTCGGCGACCGCGCCTGGACCAGCGAGCGGCGTACCCCGCCGCTGCATCCGGACGCCGTCACCCTCGCCCCCGACGCAACGGCCCGCGAGGTGCTGGGCCAGGTGGACCGTTCGGCGGGGGGCTGTTCGGTGAAGGACAGCTTCGGACGGCTGGACCTCTCCGGAGAGGGATTCGACGTGGCCTTCCAGGCGCGCTGGATCCACCGGCCCGCCGTGCTCGCCGCGCCGGTCGCGCCCGGTGGCGTCGCCTGGCGCCCCGTGCGGACCGCTCCGGACCTCGACCGCTGGGAGGCCGCCTGGTCGGGGGGCGACGCGGCACTGTCCGGGCTGTTCCGTCCGCGTCTCCTGTCCGACCGCACCGTCACCGTCCTCGCCGGCACGGCCGACGGCGGCAGCCGCACGGTCGCCGGCGCCGTGGTGATCCGCAGCGAGTACGTCATCGGCGTCTCGAACGTCTTCGATGCGGACGGCGACCTCGACCGGGCCTGGTCCGGCTGTCTCGCCACCGTCGCCCGCCTCTGGCCGGGCATGCCCGTCGTCGGCTACGAGTACGGTGAGGACCTGGCGGCGGCGGCCAGGCAGGGCTGCGTGCCCGGCCCCGAGCTGCGGGTGTGGCTGGCGGCCTGAGTCGGCACCCGGAGCGGCCCGCCGTCCGACATCGCTTCCCGCGCCCCGGTGAGGCAGCGGTAAACACCCGTCATCACGGCGCAACGGCGTGGCAATCTGCGCCCGCCAGTATCGGTTCATGACGGAGCCGGCACACCCTCGCGAGTCACCGCTTCCGCATCCGCTGCCCCTCGACGGCTCGACGCGGCTGCTCATCAGCGTCACCGCGCAGCTCGCGGCACAGCTCAGTCATGTCCAGCTCAACGGAGTGCGCAGACCCATGACCTCTCCCAGCCCGTCGCCCGCCGCAGCGGGCGGCCCCTCCACGGCCCCGGCGGCCACCGCGCAGTGCGGCGCCGACCCCGTACCCGTACCCGTATCCGCAACCGCTATCGCCCCTGCCCCCGTCCCCGTCCCCGTCGTCGCGCCTGCCCCCGTATCCGCCCCTGTCCCCGTCCCCGTCGCCGACCCCGTACTCGTCGCCGTCGCCCACGGCAGCCGGGACCCCCGCGCCCTGCGGACCGTCAGCCGCCTGCTGGACCGGGTACGGGAGCTGCGCCCCGGTGCCGACGTGCGGCTCGGGCACATCGAACTCGACACCCCGCTGCTGCCCCACACCCTCGCCGGGCTGCGGGGTCGCGAGGCCGTACTCGTGCCGCTGCTGCTGGGGCGCGGCTTCCACGTCGGGCACGACATCCCCGCCGCCGTGGCCGCCGCGGGGGTGCGCGCCCGGCTCGCGCCGCCGCTCGGACCGCACCCCCTGCTCGTCGAGGCCCTCCACGACCGGCTCGTGGAGGCCGGCTGGCCGGACCCGCGGGCCGGTGCCCGCGGCGCCGGGGTGGTCCTCGCCGCCGCCGGCTCGCGCGACCCGGCCTCGGCCGCGGACGCCCGGCGCACCGCCGCCCTGCTCACCGAGCGCCTCGGCGGCGTGCCCGTCGTCCCCGCCTACGCCTCCGCCTGCTCGCCCACCGTCCCCGAGGCGCTGCGGGCGCTGGCGGCGCGCGGCCGGCACCGGGTCGCGCTCGCCTCGTACTTCACCGCGCCCGGCCGGTTCGCCACGGCGTCCCGCAGCGCGGCGCCGTGGGTCGCGGCCGCCCCGCTCGGCGACCATCCCGCGCTCGCCCGGCTCGTCCTCCACCGCTACGACGCGGCACGGGACGCTCCGTACGCGACGTCCGCTCCGTACGCGACGTCCGGCCCGTACGCGACGTCCGCCCCGTACGCGACGTCCGGCCCGTACGCGACGGTCGCCCCGACAGCCGCCCCATGCCCGCCGGCCACCGCCTGAGTCACGCCGCCGAGGCGGCCCGCGTTACCGTCAGGGGCATGGAAGGCACCACGAGCACGCCCACCGGCCTCGGCGAGAGCTGCGGCTACGACGACGCGGCCACCGCGCGCTGGGCGCCCGAGCCCGACAAGCGCCCCGGCCGCACGGCCTTCCAGCGCGACCGCGCCCGGGTGCTGCACTCCGCCGCGCTGCGCCGGCTCGCGGGCAAGACGCAGGTGGTCACGCCCGGTTCGCGGAGCGCGGCCTGGGACCCGAGCCCGCGTACCCGCCTGACCCACTCCCTGGAGTGCGCCCAGGTCGGCAGGGAACTGGGCGCGGCCCTCGGCTGCGACCCCGACCTCGTGGAGGCCGCCTGCCTCGCCCACGACCTGGGCCATCCGCCCTTCGGGCACAACGGCGAGCAGGCCCTCAACGAGGTCGCCGGGGACTGCGGCGGCTTCGAGGGCAACGCCCAGTCGCTGCGGCTGCTCACCCGGATCGAGCCCAAGGCCTTCGTCCGCTCCGGAGCGGTCCCCTCCGCCGCCGGCGCGGCGGGCGGCGAACTGGTCAGCGTCGGGCTGAACCTCACCCGCGCGGCACTCGACGCGGCCACCAAGTACCCCTGGAGCCGAGGCGGCCATCCCGCCGACCCCGGCTCGCCCAAGTTCGGTGTGTACGAGGACGACCTGCCGGTCTTCGCCTGGGTACGGGAGGGCGCCCCGGCGTACCGCAAGTGCTTCGAGGCCCAGGTCATGGACTGGGCCGACGACGTGGCGTACTCCGTGCACGACTTCGAGGACGGTCTGCACGCGGGCCACGTCGACCCGAACATGCTGCTGTCCGAGACCGAGCGCGGCGCGATCTGGGCGGTCGCCGTCGGCCGCTATGTGCCCGGGGACACGGATCCGCAGGCCCTCGCCGACGCCCTCGACCGCCTCGTCGACCAGGAATGGTGGCCGCACGGCTACGACGGCTCGGCCGTGGCCCAGGCCCGGCTCAAGAATGCCACCAGCCAGCTCATCGGCCGTTTCTGCCTGGCGGCCGAGGGTGCCACCCGGCAGGCTTACGGCACCGGCGGGCTCACCCGTTACGCCGCCGAACTGGTCGTCCCGGAGCGGACCCGTCTGGAGTGCGCGGTGCTCAAGGCGGTCGCGGACCGCTATGTGATGCAGCGCGCAGAGCAGGAGGCGTTGCGTGCGGACCAGCGCGTCGTCGTCGCCGAACTGGCCGAGGCCCTGGCCGCCCGGGCGCCCGAGGGGCTGGACCCGCAGTTCCGGGCGATGTTCGACGGCGCCCCGGACGACCGGGCCCGCAAGCGGGTGATCGTCGACCAGATCGCCTCCCTCACCGACGCCGCCGCCCGCGCCCTGCACGCCAGGCTGCGCCCGCCCGCCCGGTGATCCGGCGGGGGCGTGCGCCGCCGCCCGCGCCCCGCACGGCGGGCTGCGCACACCGCACGCCCGCACGTCCCCAGGGTGGTGACCGGCCCGGCCGCTCGCCGCCCGCATGTCCGCCGAGTGATCCGCGGGGCCGCGGCTGCGGCGTCGCCGCCCGCGCGCCCCGGTGGTCCCTGCGGTTGGTTCCCGCGGTGGTCGGTGGTTCCCGCGGTGGTCCCTGCGGTTGGTTCCCGCCCGATGATCTCGGCCCGGTTGGTTTCCGTCCCGATGGTCTCGGCCCCGGTGGTCTCGGCCCGGTTGGTTTCCGTCCCGATGGTCTCGGCCCCGGTGGTCTCGGCCCGGGTGGTCTCCGTCCCGATGGTCTCCGTCCCGGTGTTCCGCTTCCGATGGCCGCGCGCCGCCCGCCCTCCCGGCGCATCCGCGGCGACCACGCGCCCCCGCCCCCGCTTCGCGCCGGATCGTGCGCCCCGCGATCAGGGAACCGGAATAAGCCGTTCCGGTACGCCCGCCGGGGCGCCCCTCTTCCGCCATCACGCTCCGTGCGGGACGCTCGAAGCAAGGCGGCGTAGCGTGCTGTGTCATCCCGGAGGACACCTCCGGGACCTCCAGCCGTGAACAGGGAGGCATCAAGTGGTCGACGCACATCGGACTTTCGTCATCGTGGGTGGGGGACTCGCCGGGGCCAAGGCGGCGGAGACCCTCCGTGCCGAGGGCTTCACCGGCCGGGTGATCATCATCGGTGACGAACGCGACCACCCTTACGAGCGGCCACCTCTGTCCAAGGGGTATCTGACCGGCAAGGAGGAAAGGGACTCCGTCTTCGTCCACGAGCCCGCCTGGTATGCCCGGCACGACGTCGAGCTGCACCTCGGCCAGTCCGTCATCGCCGTCGACCGGGAGGACCGCTCCGTACTGCTCGGCGACGGCACCGCCGTCCACTACGACAAGCTGCTGCTCGCCACCGGTGCCGAGCCGCGCCGCCTCGAGGTGCCGGGGACGGACCTGGCCGGCGTCCACCATCTGCGCCGGCTCGCCCACGCCGACCGGCTGCGCCAGGTCCTGGCCGCCCTCGGCCGCGACAACGGCCATCTGGTGATCGCCGGGGCGGGCTGGATCGGGCTGGAGGTCGCGGCCGCCGCCCGCGGCTACGGGGCCGAGGTCACCGTCGTCGAGCCCGAGCCCACTCCGCTGCACCAGGTCGTCGGCCCCGAGCTGGGGCAGCTCTTCGCCGACCTGCACCGGGAGCGGGGTGTCCGCTTCCACTTCGGCAGCCGGCTCTCCGAGATCGTCGGACAGGACGGCATGGTCCTCGCCGCCCGTACCGAGGACGGCGACGAGCACCCCGCCCACAGCGTCCTCGCCGCGATCGGCGCCGCGCCCCGCACCGGTCTCGCCGAGACCGCCGGACTGGCGCTCGTCGACCGCGCGCACGGCGGCGGCGTCGCCGTGGACGCCTCCCTGCGCACCTCCGACCCGGACATCTACGCCGCCGGCGACGTCGCGGCCGTCCACCATCCCCTGCTCGGCATCCGGCTGCGCGTGGAGCACTGGGCCAACGCCCTGCACGGCGGTCCCGCCGCCGCCCGCGCCATGCTCGGCCGCGACGTCTCCTTCGACCGCGTCCCGTACTTCTTCTCCGACCAGTACGACCTCGGCATGGAGTACTCCGGCTGGGCCCCGCCGGGCAGCTACGACCAGGTCGTGCTGCGCGGCGACGCGGGCAAGCGCGAGTTCATCGCCTTCTGGCTCAAGGACCGCAAGGTCCTCGCCGGGATGAACGTGAACGTGTGGGACGTCACACAGGACATCCAGCAGCTGGTCCGCTCCCGCGGCGCCGTCGACCCGGACGCCCTCGCCGACCCGGGCACTGCGCTCAGCGCTGTCGCACCCGCCCCTTAGGATTCACCCGTGGCGGGACGGATCAACGACGACGACGTGAAGGCGGTGCGGGACGCGGTCCCCATCGACTCCGTCGTGTCCGAGTACCTCCAGCTGCGCAACGCGGGCGGTGGCAACCTCAAGGGCCTGTGCCCCTTCCACGACGAGAAGTCCCCCTCCTTCCAGGTCAGTCCGGGCAAGGGCCTCTTCCACTGCTTCGGCTGCCAGGAGGGCGGGGACACCATCGCCTTCGTGATGAAGATCGACCATCTGTCGTTCTCCGAGGCGGTCGAGCGCCTCGCGGCCCAGGCCGGCATCACCCTGCGCTACGAGGAGGGCGGGTACAACCCGGCCCACCAGCGCGGCGAGCGCATCCGCCTGGTGGAGGCCCACCGCATCGCGGCCCGGTACTACGCCGAGCAGCTCGACGGGGCGGAGGCCGAGACCGGCCGGAAGTTCCTCGCGGAGCGCGGCTTCGACCAGGCGGCCGCGCAGCACTTCGGCGTGGGCTACAGCCCGGCCGGCTGGGACCACCTCACCCGCTTCCTGCGCGGCAAGGGCTTCTCCGACAAGGAGCTGCTGCTCTCCGGCCTCTCCCAGGAGGGCCGCCGCGGCCCCATCGACCGCTTCCGCGGCCGGCTGATGTGGCCGATCCGGGACATCGCCGGCGATGTGGTCGGCTTCGGCGCGCGCAGACTCCGCGACGACGACAACGGCCCGAAGTACCTGAACACCCCGGAGACCGCGATCTACCGCAAGTCCCAGGTGCTCTACGGCATCGACCTGGCGAAGAAGGAGATCGCCAAGTCCAGCCGCGCCGTGGTCGTGGAGGGGTACACGGACGTGATGGCCTGCCATCTCGCGGGTGTCACGACGGCGATCGCGACCTGCGGCACCGCCTTCGGCGGCGACCACATCAAGATCCTCCGCCGGCTGCTGATGGACAACGGCAGCGCCAAGGTGATCTTCACCTTCGACGGCGACGCGGCCGGTCAGAAGGCCGCGCTCCGGGCCTTCGAGGACGACCAGAAGTTCGCCGCGGAGACCTTCATCGCCGTCGCCCCGGACGGCATGGACCCGTGCGACCTGCGGCTCGCCAAGGGCGACGAGGCAGTGCGGGAGCTGGCCGAGCCGCGCAACCAGCTGTTCGAGTTCGCGATCCGGCAGATCGTGAAGGCGTACGACCTGGAGACCCCGGTCGGCAGGGCCGCCGCCCTCGACGAAGCGGCGCCCATCGTCGCGCGGATCAAGAACAGCGCCTCCCAGCACGAGGTCGCCGTCCAGCTGGCCGGCCTGCTGGGCATCCTCGACACGCAGTTCGTGGTGCGCCGCGTCGCACAACTCGCCCGGTGGGCCCGGGAGCGGGGGACCGGCGGCGGCCGGGGGCCCGCCCCCGCACCCCACTCCCCGCGGTACGGCACCGCACCCCCCGCCCCGCGCCCGGACGGGCCGGCGCTCAATCTGCGCAGTCCCGCCCACCGCACCGAGCGCGAACTGCTGAAGCTCGCCCTCCAGCATCCGGAGCTGGTGTCGCCCGCCTTCGACGCCTACGGCGCGGACGAGTTCACGGCCCCGCCGTACGCGGCCGTGCGCCAGGCGATCGCCGACGCGGGCGGCGCGGAGCCCGGCGTCCCCGACCCGCCCGCCTATCTGGCCCGCGTCCGGGAGGCCGCGCCCGACGACTCCGTCCGCGCGATGGTCACCGAACTCGCGGTGGAATCAGTCCACTCCAGGACCGTCGACGAGAGCTACGCGGGCGTCCAGCTCGTCCAGGTCCGGTTGCGCGCCGTCGACCGCCGTATCAGCGAGGTCCAGGGCACCCTGGCCCGTGTCGGTGCCCAGGCCGACCCCCAGCGGATCGCCGCCGTGCAGAACGAGCTCTGGGTGCTCCAGCAGTACGCCCGGTCGCTCCGCAACCGCGGCGCCGACGCGCTCTGACGGGACCCGGCGCCGGTCTCGTCGCCGCTCCGCTGATCGGCGGCACCGGCCGGGACGCGCGCCCCGCCGCGTCGGGCACAGGGGCGGGACGCGGCCCCGCCCCGGCGCCCGCTGCGGTCCGGCGCGTGCCGCGCCCCGGCGCCCGCACCCCCCGGCCCATCGGTGACCGCGCGGTCACGCGCCGGACGCAAAAAGTCACCGCACGCCCCTCGTGGCGGTGATGTGTCGTACCCCACACTGGGGTGCGGTGCCTGAGTCCCCGGAGCGCGGCCGGTCCACGGCAGGCGGGCCACTCAATCCCGCGGATCCGCTCATCGTGTACGGGACGGACGGCGGCCCGGCCGCCGTCCCCGTCCCGCTGCCGCCTGCCCCCCTTCCGGCAGCACCCACTCTGGAGGTCGCCCCCGTGCAGACCCGCACCCTGACCGAAGCCGAGCCGTTCACGGCGGTCCCCGCGCAGAGCAGGGCAGCGCACCACCCCGAGAACGAGCCCCCACCGGCGCCGGACGACATGGAGGCGGAGGACGGACCCGGCGCGGAGGGCCCGCCCGAGGCCTCCGGGTCCCATCAGCCCTCCGGGTTCCATGGGTCTCCTGAGTTCCATGGGTCCCCCGAGCCCGATCAGCCCTCGGGGTCCCATCAGCCCTCCGGGTTCCATGGGTCTCCTGAGTTCCATGGGTCCCCCGAGTCCGATCAGCCCTCGGGGTCCCATCAGCCCTCCGGGTTCCATGGGTCTCCTGAGTTCCATGGGTCCCCTGAGTCCGATCAACTCTCCGGGTCCCATCAGCCCTCCGGGTCCCACCGGCGCCCCGAGTCCCCGGGGTCAGGCGAGCCCCACGGCCGTTCCGCCTCACCCGTGCTTGTCGAGTCCCCCGGCCCGCCGGTCCGCAGGGACGCGGGCGGCCACGCGCCCTCCTCCGACCTGTTCCGGCAGTATCTGCGGGAGATCGGGAGGATCCCGCTGCTCAGCGCGGCCGAGGAGGTGGAACTCGCCCGGCGGGTGGAGGCGGGCCTCTTCGCCGAGGAGAAGCTGGGCAGCACCCCCGACCTCGACTCCCAGCTAGCCCTCGACCTCGACCGGCTCGTCGTCATGGGCCGGATGGCCAAGCGCCGGCTCATCGAGGCCAATCTGCGGCTCGTCGTGTCCGTCGCCAAGCGGTACGTCGGGCGCGGACTGACCATGCTCGACCTCGTCCAGGAGGGCAACCTCGGGCTGATCCGCGCCGTCGAGAAGTTCGACTACGCACGCGGCTACAAGTTCTCCACGTACGCCACCTGGTGGATCCGCCAGGCCATGTCCCGGGCTCTCGCCGACCAGGCCCGGACCATCCGTGTGCCCGTCCATGTCGTGGAACTCATCAACCGGGTCGTACGGGTCCAGCGGCGGCTGCTCCAGGAACGCGGCTGCGAGCCCACGGCCGAGGAGGTCGCCGCCCAGCTCGATCTTGCGCCCGAACGCGTCGGCGAGGTCCTGCGGCTCGCCCAGGAGCCGGTCTCGCTGCACGCGCCGGTCGGCGAGGAGGACGACGTCGCCCTCGGCGACCTCATCGAGGACGGCGACGCCGCGTCGCCCGTGGAGTCCGCCGCCTTCCTGCTGCTGCGGCAGCACCTCGAAGCCGTCCTCTCCACGCTCGGCGAGCGGGAGCGCAAGGTGGTCCAGCTGCGGTACGGACTGGCCGACGGCCGGCCCCGCACCCTGGAGGAGATCGGCCGGATCTTCGGCGTCACCCGCGAACGCATCCGCCAGATCGAGTCCAAGACCCTCGGCAAGCTGCGCGACCACGCCTACGCCGACCAGTTGCGCGGCTATCTCGACTGACCGTTCCCACCTCCGACGAGCCCGGCCGCGGCCCGGCGGGTCTCCCGGCCGGTGACCCCGCGGGCCTCCGGGCGCAACCCCCGCGGGCCCCGGTCGTGCGCTCCGCCGGACTCTGGCGGCCGGGACGTGGATCCGGTCGTGCGCCTCGCCGGACTCTGCCGGCCGGGACGTGGATCCGGCCGTGCGCCCCGCCGGACCCCGCCGGACCCCGCCGGATCCCGCCGGACCCTGGCGAACGTGACGAACTCGACGAACGTGACGCGGACCCTGGCGGCCGGGATCCCGGGCCCGGCGCCGGCGTGCCTCAGCCGCAGCGTCACCACGTCACGTCCTCACTGTCAGTCGACCTCGGCGACCGCCTGGGCGAACTGCGCCGCGTACAGCCGCGCGTACGCGCCCCCCGCCGGCAGCAGCTCCTCGTGCGTGCCCTGTTCGACGATGGAACCGTTCTCCATCACCAGGATCACGTCCGCGTCCCTCACGGTGGAGAGCCGGTGCGCGATGACGAACGACGTGCGCCCGTGGGCGAGCCGGGCCATCGCCTTCTGGATCAGCACCTCGGTGCGGGTGTCGACCGAGCTGGTGGCCTCGTCCAGCACCAGGATCGCCGGGTCGGAGAGGAACGCCCGGGCAATCGTGATCAGCTGCTTCTCGCCGGCGCTGACACCGGACCCCTCGTCGTCGACGACCGTGTCGTAGCCGTCGGGGAGGGTCCGCACGAAGCGGTCGGCGTGGGCCGCCCGCGCCGCCTCCTCGATCTCCTCCCGGGTGACCTCGCGGGAGGCGCCGTAGGCGATGTTCTCCGCGATCGTGCCGCCGAACAGCCAGGTGTCCTGGAGCACCATCCCGATCCCGGCGCGCAGGTCGTCCCGGGACATCGCGGCCGCGTCCACCCCGTCCAGGGTGATCCGGCCGCCGGTCACCTCGTAGAACCGCATCAGCAGATTGACCAGCGTGGTCTTGCCGGCCCCCGTCGGGCCGACGATCGCGACCTTCTGGCCCGGCTCGACCGCAAGCGACAGATCCTCGATGAGCGGCTTCAGCGGGTCGTAGCGGAAGGACACCTTCTCCAGCGCGACCGCGCCCCGCGCCTGCCCGGGACGGGCCCCGCGGACCGGGTCGGGGGCCTGCTCCCCGGCGTCCAGCAGATCGAAGATCCGCTCGGCGGACGCCACCCCGGACTGCACCAGGTTCGCCATCGACGCCACCTGCGTCAGCGGCATCGAGAACTGCCGCGAGTACTGGATGAACGCCTGCACGTCGCCGATCGACAGTGTGCCGGACGCGACCCGCAGCCCGCCGACGACCGCCACCAGCACATAGTTGAGGTTGGAGACGAAGTACATCAGCGGCTGCATGACCCCGCTGCCGAACTGGGCCCGGAACCCCGCCTCGTACAGCGCCTCGTTCTGCTCGGCGAACTCCCGTGCCGACTGCCCCTGGCGCCCGAAGACCTTCACCAGGGTGTGGCCGGAGTACATCTCCTCGATGTGCGCGTTGAGCCGGCCCGTCGACTGCCACTGCCGGACGAACTGCGGCTGGGAGAGCTTGCCGACCCACGCGGCCACCGCCACCGAGAGCGGCACGGTCACCAGCGCGACCAGGGCCAGCAGCGGCGAGATCCAGAACATCATCGCCAGCACACCGACGATCGTCAGCAGGGAGTTGATGAGCTGGCCCATCGACTGCTGCATCGTCTGCGAGATGTTGTCGATGTCGTTCGTCGCCCGGCTCAGCACCTCACCGCGTCTGGCCTGGTCGAAGTACGCCAGCGGCAGCCGCGCGAGCTTCGCCTGCACGTCCTCGCGCATCCGGTACACGGTCCGGTTGATGACCCGGGTCGACGCCCGTGTCGACACCAGCATCAGCAGCCCCGCGACCGCGAACGCCGCGAGTGCGGCGAGCAGCACCCCGCCGACGGCGGTGAAGTCGATTCCGCGGCCGGGCGTGAAGTCCACCGCGGACAGCATGTCCGCCAGGCCTCCGTCACCGCGCTCGCGCAGCGCCTCGACTGCCTCGTCCCGGGACAGCCCGGCCGGCGGCTCCCGTCCCACCACGCCCGCGAAGACCAGGTCGGTGGCCTTGCCGAGGATCCACGGGCCGGCCACCGACAGCGCCACGCTCCCCACGCCGGCCGTGACCATCACCCACAGGGCCCCCTTCTCCGGCAGCAGCTGCCGCAGCAGCCGCCGTCCCGAGCCCTTGAAGTCCATGCTCCGCTCGCCGGACTGGCCCATCATCATGCGTCCGCCGGGACCGGCCATCAGGCAGCCTCCGCCTCTGTCAGCTGGGAGAGGACGATCTCCCGGTAGGTCTCGTTGCCGTCCATCAGTTCGTGATGGCGGCCCGTGCCGACGACCCGGCCCTCGTCGAGGACCACGATCCGGTCGGCGTCGCGGATGGTCGACACCCGCTGGGCGACGATCACGACCGTCGACTCGGCGGTCTCCAGCGCCAGAGCGCCGCGCAGTGCCGCGTCGGTCGCGTAGTCCAGCGCGGAGAAGGAGTCGTCGAACAGGTAGATCTCCGGCCGCTGCACCAGCGTGCGCGCGATCGCGAGCCGCTGCCGCTGGCCGCCCGACACGTTCGTGCCGCCCTGGGCGACGGGCGCGTCGAGCCCGCCGTCCAGCTCGCGCACGAAGTCCGCGGCCTGCGCGACCTCCAGTGCCCGCCACAGCTCCGCGTCACTCGCGCCGGGATTCCCGTAGCGCAGGTTCGTCGCCACCGTCCCCGAGAAGAGGTACGGCTTCTGCGGCACCAGCCCCACGGCCCGCGCCATCAGCGCCGGATCCAGCTCCCGTACGTCGACGCCGCCCACGAGGACCTCGCCGCCGGTGACGTCGAACAGCCTCGGAACCAGCCCCAGCAGGGTCGACTTGCCGCTGCCCGTCGAGCCGATGATCGCGGTCGTCTCCCCGGGCCGGGCCACCAGGTCCACCCCGTACAGCACGGGCTGCTCCGCGCCCGGGTAGCGGAAGCCGGCGCCGCGGACCTCCAGATGGCCGCGCCGCGCCGTCTCGCGGACCGGGGCGGGCGGCGGCACCACGCTCGACTCGGTCGCCAGGACCTCCGCGATGCGCTCGGCGCAGACCTCGGCGCGCGGCACCATCATGAACATGAAGGTGGCCATCATCACGGCCATGACGATCTGCATCAGATAGGCGAGGAAGGCGGTGAGGGCGCCGATCTGCATCGCACCGCTCTCGATGCGGTGGGCGCCGAACCAGACGACGGCGACGCTCGACACGTTCACGACGGTCATCACGATGGGGAACATCAGCGCCATCAGGCGGCCCGTCGCCATCGACACGTCCGTCAGTTCGGTGTTCGCCAGGCGGAACCGCCCGGCCTCGTAGGTGTCCTTCACAAAGGCCCTGATCACGCGGTTTCCGGTGATCTGCTCCCGCAGTACCCGGTTGACCGTGTCGAGCCGCTCCTGCACGGTCCGGAACAGCGGCCGCATCCTCCTGACGATCAGCGACACCGAGACGCCCAGCACCGGTACGACCGCGAGCAGCACCGCCGACAGCGGAACGTCGAGGGACAGGGCCAGCACGATGCCGCCGACGCACATGATCGGCGCCGAGACCATCAGCGTGAACGCCATCAGTACCAGCGTCTGGACCTGCTGGACGTCGTTGGTCGTCCGGGTGATGAGCGACGGCGCGCCGAAGCGCCCCACCTCGCGGGCCGAGAACGACTGGACCCGGTCGAACACCGCGGCCCGCACGTCCCGTCCGAGCGCGGCGGCGGTCCGCGCGCCGTAGTACACGGCCCCGGTGCTGCAGACGACCTGGACGACGCTGATGCCGGTCATCAGTGCGCCGAATGTCAGGATGTATCCGGTATCCCCACGTACGACGCCGTTGTCGATGATGTCCGCGTTGAGTGTGGGCAGATAGAGGGTGGCGCCGGTCTGGAGCAGCTGAAGCGTCACCAGCAGGGTGATCGCTTGCCGGTGGGGACGCAGGAACGTCCGGAGGAGTCGTATGAGCACGGCGGTCTCTCGATCGGGGGCATTCGTGGAGTCGTCCCCATACTCCGGTACCGCGCCACCGGGCACCCAGGGGTTTTCGCCAAGGCCCGGTCAAGAACGCCCGCGTGGACGGCAGTACGGGCGGACCCGTCCGCAGGAGCGGTCGGTGGCGGGGGCAGGTGCGCGGTCGGGGGATGCGGTCGGTGGCGGGACAGGTGCGCGGTCGGGGGGCGCGGCCGGAGGTGGGGGCAGGGGTGCGGTCGGGGACGGCGCGCCGGGCGCGGACGTGGGGCCGTCCCGCCGGCGGGGCGTCAACCGGCAGCAGCCGCACCACCGGTCACGGGTTGAACGCCCCCGGGTGGATCTGCTCCCGCGTCGCCGCGTACTGCTGGCGCACGGCCTGGCCGACGGCGAGTTCGTCACCCGCCTCGAAGACCTGCGCCGCCGCGCCCTGCCAGGACGGCGGGGCGTGCGGGTTCAGCGTCCCCTGCACCGTGCCCAGCGCCCACGCCGCCTGCCGGGCCGCGCCCCGCGCCGCGTAGTCGGCGGGCTGCGGCACGACGACCTGCGCGGCGAAGATCGCTGGGGCACCCGCCTGGACCGCCGGCAGCTCCGCCGCCTGCCCCAGCAGGAACACCCGGCGCACCACCACGCCCCTGCCGCGAAGGACGTCCAGCGCGTCGGCCAGCGAGCACAGCATGCCCTCGAACGCGGCACGTGCCAGATGCTCGGGCTTCATCGACTCGCGCCGCAGTCCCGTCAGGGTGCCCGCGGTGTGCGGCAGACTCGGGGTGCGCTCACCCTCCAGATAGGGGAGCAGGACCAGACCGGAGGCTCCCGGGGTGGACTTCATCGCCAGCTCCGACAGCTCGGACAGATCCTCGACGCCGAGCATCTCGGCGGTGCCGCGCAGCGCGCGCACGGCGTTGAGGGTGTGCACGACCGGCAGATGCATACCGGTCGCGTCGGCGAACGACGTGATCATTCCGGAGGGGTCCGCGAGCGCCTCGTGGTGGATCGCCATCACGGACCCGGTGGCTCCGAGGGACACCACCGCGTCCCCCGTGCCGAGCCCCAGCCCGAACGCGGCCGCCATCGTCTCACCGGTACCGGCCGAGATCAGCAGGCCCTCCGGCGTCGTTCCGGCGGAGTCGGCCGGCCCCAGCACCTCGGGCAGCGCCGCCTCGTGGCCGAGCGCGAGCCCCACGAGATCGGGGCGGTACGAGCCCGTGCCCGCGGACCAGTACCCGGTCGCGGACGCGGCACCTCGGTCGGTCGTCCTCCGCGCCGGCCGGCCCAGGAGCTGCCACACCAGCCAGTCATGGGGCTGGAGCACCAGCGAGGTGCGCCGGGCCGCCTCCGGTTCGTTCCGCGCCAGCCACCGCAGCTTCGACACGGGCAGCCCGGCCTGGGGTACGGAGCCGACGGCCTCGGCCCACGCCTGCCGCCCGCCGAACGCCTCGACCAGATCGGCGGCCGCCGCCTGGGCCCGCTTGTCGTTGCCGACCATCGCGGGCCGCACCGGGGCGCCGGAGGAGTCCAGCGCTATCAGCCCGTGCTGCTGCGCGGACACGCCGATGGCCTGCACGCCTTCGAGCAGGCCCCCGGCGGCGGCCTCACCCAGCGACAGCAGCCACGCCTGCGGATCGACGTCGGTGGCCCTGGCTTCGACGGGATGCGGTGCGTACCCCTGGCGCAGCACGGCGCCCGTGTCCGCGTCGCAGACGACGATGCGTGTGAATGCGGACGAACTGTCCAGCCCGGCAACTATCCCCATGCCCTCAGATTCTGCCGCACTCGCGCCACTCCCACGGCCGAGGGCCATGGAACGGAGCGGGGGCCGTACGGGCCGCACCGGCGGGGACCGGCCGGAACCGGCGGGGACCGGGCGGAACCGGCGGGGACCGGGCGGAACCGCCGGGGGGAGGAGCCGGCTCGTCGCTCCGGGGCGCCTTCCGGGCCCGGGCACCCGGCAGCCGGGCGCTGCGCCGTGCCGGCGGCCCGCGCGGGGGCGGCGGCCCGCGCGCGGGACCCCGGGAGCCGCGTTCCTCCGGATGGGACAACGCCTCACGAGGCGAGCCCCGTGCCGGAAGGGCACGGGGCTCGGGCCGGGACGTGCCGCTACGGAGCAGGGCGGGGCGGGACGAGCCGCTACGGATCGGGGCGGGCCGGGACGTGCAGTTACGGAGCAGGGCCGGGCGTGCCGGAAGGGTGCGGGGGCTCTCCGGCCTGGACGGTTCCGGCCCCGTCCAGGCCGGACGCCTGGGGCGTGGGGCGACGGTCCCTCCCGGCCCGCGGGCGGACGGAGCTGCTTTCGCCGCCCGCCCCGGCCGCTGGGCACCGCATCGGGCAACGTTCGCCCCGTCGCGACGCCCGGCACGGCGACTCGCCGCGCTGCCGAAACCAACCGGGCAGACCCGCTGCGAGGCCGATCCGGCGCCCTGCGATCCACCGCACCGGACCGGACGCCGCTCCGCGCCGCTGCCGACGCGCAGACCCTGCCCGAGGCGGCACTAGGTGTTGCTCGTGCCCCAGTCGTCCTCGCCGCCCCGACTCCGTTCCCGGAGCGACCGCACCCGCTCGGCCACCGCGTCGGGCATCCGGTCGCCGACCTTGTCGCTCACCACGTGCAGCGCCCTGCCCGCGATCTCGCGGCTGGACTGCGCGGCGGACTCCGCCGCGTTCCGCACGGCGGGGTTCTGCGCGAACTCCCGTGCCGCCTTCTTCATCTGCTCGTACCGCTGATGCCCGGCCCGTGCGCCGAGCACGTATCCCACACCGAGTCCGGCCATGAACGTGAGCCGGTAGCGCATGGCTGCCACCCTTCGCAGGCGTCGTCACCGACGCCGATTCGATACGGACCGTGAGGCCGCGGTGCTCGCCTACCCGCACGGCCCCGAGATCACCCTGCGATCACCCCGGGTGCCGGCCCGGAGTTCACCGCGTGGTCACCGGGGGGAACCGATTGGCGGAGCACCCCCCTGCTTGCGCTAATGTATGTGTCGCAGCGAGCGAGCGCCGCCCGGGAGCACCCGGGGTGGGTACGTTCGATGCACACGCGGCAATCCCCTGTAGCTCAATTGGCAGAGCAGCCGGCTGTTAACCGGCAGGTTACTGGTTCGAGTCCAGTCGGGGGAGCGCGATCCCCTGTAGCTCAATTGGCAGAGCATTCGGCTGTTAACCGGAGGGTTGCTGGTTCGAGTCCAGCCGGGGGAGCGGAAGCGGAAGAGGGGCCCCTCGGGGGTCCTTTTTCATGTCACCGCCCGGGGAACCGCGCGGGCAGGCATCGCCGTCCCCATGATCGTGGCGTTGCCGACCATCCGAAGCAGGAGATCGTATGAGCGGCTATGCTGCGGCAGACGGCGCGCACACATGTGCGCGACGCGCCGTTGGGGGCGGTAGCTCAGCCGGTTAGAGCAGCGGACTCATAATCCGTCGGCCGTGGGTTCGAGTCCCACCCGCCCCACCAAGAAAAACGTTCTGAGCTGCGGAAACACCCCTGAGGGGTGATTCCGCGTGTGGCGATCGCCTCGCATCGGTGTGGCGACAGGCGGCGTCTCCGGCCTGTCCTGCCGGGCCTGGACTGCCTTGACCTGGGGTTGTCGGCGGAGCGGGAGCGTCAAGTCATCAGGATGATCCCACGGCGATCCCATGGCTCCGGCGTGTGACGCGCCGCACGCCGGGTCGAGTGACCGCTCTCCGTGGCTTCTGCCGGTCCAGTGGCTCGGGTTCCGCCGGCAAGGGCCCCGGGGCCGCTCGCCGTTCTGTGCCGAGGCCCCAGAGCAGATCGTGTCCACAGCGCCCGTGCCCTGGAAGGCGAGTTCCGCGGACGTCGGCGACAGAGGCGATGTCCGCGGAAGGTTCAGGTGCCACCGATTGATCATGTGGGTCTTCTTGAAGGAGGCCCCGGGTTGACTTCACGGGGCCGGAAGGTGGCGGACTCGCCTCCCGCGACGAGACGCAGTCGTGGACGTCGAACCGGAGCCGGCGGACGACGGCCGCCTTCCGCGAGGCTCCCCAACGTCCCTTCGGCAGCTCCGGCGAGGGGCCGAAGGCGCGCTCGGAGGCGCCGTCCAGGGGGTGCTTCCACCGGTTCCCTGAACGGTCGGGCCGGGGAGCCCGCTCTTCCGCGGCGGGGACACGAAGCCCGCGGCCTCGGATATGCGTTCGCCTCCGTGCCGGTGCCGGTGCCGGTGCCGGTGCCGGTGCACAGGGCGTCTGGTGTCGGGGCTCTCACAGGGCACGGCCGCCGGTGTCGCCGTGCGGTACGGGTGGCGGGCAGCCCGGATGGGGACCGGACAGTGCGGCTTCGGCGTCCTCGCAGCTGTCGCCGACGGATCGGCGTTCGGCAAGGGAGCGGTAGAGCTGCCGCGTGAAGACCTGCGCCTGCCCGTCGTCGAGGGCGTGGGACCAGCCGATTGCTGCGGTGACGGTCTTGGACATCTCGGCGGCCAGTGGAGCGGAGTCGCAGACGTTGAGGACGGCGAGGCGGGGCGGGAAGCGTGCGCGGGCGATCTGCGCGCACAGGTCCGTGTAGGCGATGCAGAGATCACTTCCGTCCTGGGCCAGGTGAATGCCGCCGAAGGAACTGTGCGCCGCGAGGTGAAGGATCGCGGGGGCGTGATCGTCCAGCGCCCGGCAGATCTCGGCGAGCCCGAACGCTGCCATTTCGCTGACCTGGACCAGGCTGCCGACGAGGGCCTGCCGGATACAGGCGGCCTCGGAGCCGAGGTCGTTGCCGCCGGGGCGTGCGTCGCCAGAGGGGAAGAGCACGCGGCGGGTGATGCCTACGGGTGCCACGGCACCTCTGCCGGCGGTGTACGAGGAGAAGGCGGCCGAGAAGAGAACGGCGTGCTGGGATGGCTTTCACGGTGCACTTGGCCCCACCAAAATCGGCTCGACTTGGACCCACTCACCCGTTCGAGTCCGCCTCGCAGCCATCCGAGGATGTGACGCCTGCTGAGTGGCGGCTCCGTGGCCGGGCCGGGCACCGATGCGTGGCGATGCCGGGGCTGGTGGGCGTGGCCCGGGTGGCTTGTCTCTGGTCTCCCCCATACGGTGCCGGAGCTCCGCCTCGGCGACCCCGAGTGCACGCACGATGGCGGCCCAGCCGACGCCCTCCTGCCGGCCCAGCTGACGCCTTCATGCCGATACCGGAACGCCGCTCGGAGCGCGGTGTCCAGGGCATCCTGCGCGGCCCGGTACCCGGGGGCGGAACGGATGCATGCCCCGAGGTTGCCGAGGTGGGCGATGTCTTCCAACGAGAGCGCGAGGGCGGGAGGGATGCCGTCCGAAGCGGTCTTATCCGGTAACCCCTACATGGGGAATGTCTGATTCTCGTCGGAGGTGGCGCATCTCGGCGACTGGATGTGACATCCGGCGCGATGTAACTTTCTGCGAAGAGGGGTGCTCTGGTAATGGGCTACTGCGGAGAGTCTTCAACTGGGTGCCTATATGAGTCATTCCGGTTCTGGTTGGGGTAGGGCTGAGTCGACTTCCTTCGGCTGGAGACGCTGCAGGTGGGGGCGGTGCCCGTGCTCTGTGTGCGGCGCGGCCGTTTGGTGCATTTTCGGCCCCCTCTTGGGTTGGATAGTCCAGGGCGGGTGGTCATGCATATATGCTCTCGGGGCTGGAGTGATCATCGGCAAGCTTTCACTGGGATCGAGGGTGGAGCGGGCCGCGAAGTAGAAAGCATTCACTTCATGCATCGGTAACGGGGGTTGTGCCAGTAGATGTGGCCTCCCTGCTGCATACAGAGGGGGAGTTTATGAAAAGAGCCGGCGTTGTTTTTGCGACTGCGGCTGCGGCCTTGTTGATCTCCAGTCCGGCATACGCTGACTGGCCGCCGGGTTCGGACGCCGACAACCTCGGAAACGAGGCTGCCTGCGATATACCCTATGAGTCGGCTTTCAAGTTCCATATATATTTCAACTCTGGCCAAAACGGTGCGTACAGAAACATAGGATGGGCCGTATACAACTTTGATGCGCTTCGTCCCGGTGACGGTCACGACCACCCTCTCAAGTACTGTATTACAGGCGGGAGTCGTCCCCTGCCCGGTTCAGGACAGAAAATCAAGAACAATGCGGCCTCTGGGGAGAACGAGCACTATAAATACACGGCTCGTGTGCACTACAACAGCGGCTACAAGGGGCCATACGATGCGATGGCCCCTTACCAGCACATCGACCGGTTCCGGAACGTGTACAACCAGAACGCCTCGTTCCTGTGGGCCTGAAGACAAGGTTTCTCAGAACATTCTAAGGGGGAGTTGAGCCATGAAGCCGAGGAGCCGGCTTGTAACAATAGGCGTTCCGGTCGCAGTAGCCGTGACGGTTGCCGCAGGGGTCTTGGCAGTCGGAATCCTCTCGCAGGAAGATTCGCGAGCGACGACGGCGCTGACTGGTGAGGCGGGTCGGTCAGGGATTGCGGCGCCGCCAGCGGTCGTGGGTGACCCACGCGATCCGGCAACGTGGAAGCTTCCGGTCGAGGCATACGCGCCCACAGCCTCCGAGACGCGCGTCGTCAGTGTGGCCCGGGACAAGCTGATCGATGAATGCATGGCCAAGGCGGGTTTCGAGCAGTGGGTTCCTGCGCCCGATCTTCCCGCGCTCGGAGGAGACACGCCGACCGACTGGCGGTACGGGGTGCACGACGCCGCACAAGCCGCACAGCACGGCTATCACCCTGATCCTGCTCGGCAGCAAGCCTACGACGAGGCTTTGGCGGTGGGAGCGGTTGACCGGTCAGGTGCGGACGACGGTGTGCTGAAGGCATGCGCGGCGACGGCCGATGCCCAGGTGCCGCCTGTGCAAGAAGCAAGCATCGTGCAGGAGATCAACACTCAGTCGTTCAAGGCTGCCGAAGAATCCCCCTCCGTAGAGGAGGCGTTCAGACAGTGGTCGGCCTGTATGAAGTCCAAGGGCTACGTGTACGCACGGCCCATGGACGCGAACGATGATCCGCGCTTCGCCGCACGAGACGAAGTGACCGATCTGGAGATCGCCACGGCGAAGGCCGATGTGGCATGCCGGGACCGCTATCAGGTCGAGAAGACCTGGTTCGAAGCTGAGGTTCAACTTCAGCAGAGTGGGATCAAGAAGCATCACGCAGCCCTTGAGGCCGCACGGGTGCAGCACAAAGCCACTGTCGCGAAGGCGACTGCCTTGGCGAGGTAGCCATCAGGCGGGCCCCAACCGTACGCGCACCTCCAAGCATCGCCCACCGTGCGGAAGTCCGCGCCGCTCCCGCTCGGATCCCGGATCCGTGCGGAGGGGCGCCCGGCCGAGCAGTCCAAGTCGTGGCGGACGTGCTGGCTACCAGGAGGCGCCTTCAGTACCAGCGACTGTCAGGCACCGACGTGGAGCCTCCAGACCGCCGCCGTAGCCCTGCTCCCCCGCCAGGGCTACGGCGGCGGCCCTTTCCGCTGAGGTCAAGACCTGACCAAAAGGAAGGTAAGAGTTGAAAGTGTCCAGACACGCCCGGAGCTGGGTCGCCGGCCTTGCGTCCGCAGCGGTCCTGGCCGGACTCGCACAGACTACTGCTGTCGCCGATACGGCTGATCCACTTCCTCAAGAACCCTCCTCGCAGCGAGTTGAGAGACCGGCCAGTTCTCCGGCTGTTCGAGAGCCCCAGCGCCAGAGCCTGCTCGGCGCGGGATGGCAGGACTCAGCCGATCGCGCGTGGACTACTTCGTCTGACGCACAGGGTTTCCACATCCTCGTCGCTGACAAGCGAGAAGGCTACGGCTGGAAGACCGCGGCATCTCTGTCCGAGCCCGGCTTCGAGGCCGACGCGTGGATCGGTAATGCCTGCGTAACAGCATCGGGAAACCGTGCGGTGGTCGTCTACGCACCGCGTACGTTCACCAACGAGCCGAAGCTGATGGCGCGCGGCGCGTTCACCGCGGTCGTCGAGTTGGAGACCGGTAAGGTCACCAAGCTGCCGCTGCAGGCGTCCCTCGCGTACTACAACCCCGGGTGCGGGGTTGCCGAGAAAGCCGTGCTGACCCAGGCCGGAGGCGAGGACAAGGCGGCGACTCGGCTCTTCATTCTGGACGTCGCAACCGGCAAGCTGTCGCCACCGATCGAGACCAAGGGCCAGGTCACATCGGCCGTCATCGCCAAGGACGACTCGGTGGTGGGCGCAAACGGTGCCCGGATCGTCAAGATCGATGCGAAGGGCCAGAAGACCGCACTGGTCCACACCGAGTCGGTGCCCTATCGGCTGGCACCCGATGCCGATGGAGGCATCGTCTTCCTCGACAAGCAGGCGTTCACAGCGAAGAAGGGGACCGCCACCGCTGATGCCCAGGTGCAGCAGACGCAGGCCAAGCGCATCACGGCCGGTCAGGTCACCAAGCCGAACGGCAAGAAGGTCGATGCTGCGCTGCTCGCTGCGGGTCCGCTGACGGAGACAGGACTTACCCAGGTCGCTGGCACTGTCTACCTGACTGGCAAAGCCAAGCCCGCCGTGGGCAAGAAGCTGCCAAGGGCGGTACGGCAGCTCGCCAAAGTACCGAAGGACGCCAAGGTCTCCACGCGTGGTGAAGCGGTGCTGACCGAGACGGCCTGGGCCGACGGCCAGGGAGTACTGCTGCGAGCCGATGACCCAGACGCGTCCCGCCCGGTGCACGTCGAAATGACCGTGGTCAACAGCGGCAAGGAGACCACGTTCACCGTCGACCCCAGCAGGCGCACCAGCGTTCACAGTAAGCAGGGTAGAGACCGCACGCCGGCACTCGCGGCGCCCAAGGGAGGTGTCGACAAGGCATCGACGAAGTCGACTTCTTCCGGCGGTGCTGGATTGAGGCCGAAGACAGCGGGCACCCTTATGTCTTCGGCGGACCGCCACGAGGTCGTGGAATCGGAGCGGGTCTGCTCCGTGCCGCGCAACGATCCGCGCAACCAGGCGATGCAGCCCAAGCCCCGTCAGGTGGAGTGGGCTGTGAACCAGGCTATTCGCAACAATCTGAACGCGCATATCAGCCGACCGGCGAATTGGAAGAACCTGGGTATGCCGGCCTACCAACCGCAGAGCCTGTTTCCCGCCCCAGCTCTCGAGGGCGGTGGATCGATCCCAGCGCAGGTGATGCTCGGCGTCACTACGCAAGAGTCCAATATGTGGCAGGCATCCCGCATCGCCGTGCCAGGTGTCACGAGTAGCCCGCTGATCGGCAACTACTACGGCATCGACTACTACGACGGTCGCTCGTCCAACGACTGGGACATCGACTGGACCGAGGCCGACTGCGGTTACGGCATCATGCAGGTCACCGACCACATGCGACTGGCCGGCAAGGAAGACGGGCACGGCGGTACGGCCTGGCCGTACCAGACGCAGCGTGCAGTGGCTCTCGACTACACGGCCAACGTCGCCGCTGGTATGCAGATCCTGGCTTCGAAGTGGAACGAGACCCGCAAGGGTGGCCTCAAGGTCAACAACGGCAACTCGGCCAAGCTGGAGAACTGGACGTTCGCCCTGTGGGCGTACAACTCCGGCTTCTACCCGAACAAGGGCGACGGCAGCCCCTGGGGCGTGGGCTGGGCGAACAACCCTGCCAATCCTGAGTGGGACGCCGGACGTACACCCTTCATGGAAGACTTCTTCGGCAATGAGGAAGCCTCGGACGCCGCACATCCGCAGGACTGGCCCTACCAGGAGAAGGTGCTGGGCTTTGCCGCCCATCCACCGTCCTTCCTGGAGGCCCCGGGGAAGATGGTGCCCGCCTTCCTGGCAGCGTGGTGGAACGGCACCGAGGGAAGCGCGAAGCTCGAAGGTTCCGCCAAGTACAACCGGGCGCGGGTCAAGCCAGCCGAGGGCACCTTCTGTACCGCAGCCAACGCTTGCGATCCGGACAAGATCGGAGACGATGCCCACAATGGTACCGGCACCGGCCCCTGTACCCGCGCGGACTACAAGTGCTGGTGGAACCAGTCGGTGACGTGGAAAGACGACTGCGACTACTCCTGCGGCAACGACTTCACCCGTTTCCCGGTCAGCTGGGCCGAGGAGCCCGACGGGACCGCCTACCCACCCAGCTGCACCACCAGCGGTCTGCCCGCCGGCGCCCTGGTCGTCGACAACGTGCCGGCTGGCACTCCTACCGTGAGACCCGGCTGCGCCAACTCCTGGACCAACCAGGGCACCTTCACCTTCGACTTCGGTGACGGCGAAACCGCATGCGCAGTCTGCTATGTGAGGTGGCCCGCGAAGATCGACACCCATCAACTCGGGGCGGGCTTCGGCGGCCACTTCTACTTCGGCCACACCCGTAAAGACGACGCCAAGGGCCAGCGGCTCAAGGCCACCGGCACATGGCAGCTGAACCAGGAGATCAACGGCTGGTCCAGGGTCATGGTCCACATGCCCGACCATGGGGCGCACACCCGTCAGGCCAAGTACCTCATCGACACCGGCAACGGCATCAAGCACCGCGTGGCACTCCAGCGCACGAGGGAGAACCGCTGGGTGGACCTGGGCGTCTTCCAGTTCGCCGGCACTCCCAAGGTCTCGCTGTCCACGATCACCGCCGACGGAACGGGCGACGAGGACATCGCCTGGGACGCGGTCGCCTTCCAGAAGCTGCCGGGCAAGCCGAAGAACTTCATCGTGGCCATGGGCGACTCCTACTCTTCCGGTGAGGGTGCCTCGGCCTCCGACGAGAGCGGCTACTACAAGGAGACGAACTACTACGGGGACGACGACAAGACCAAGAACGCCTGTCACCGTTCCAGGCACACGTGGTCCCGACAGGCGGCGCTGCCTGGATCCAGCAGCTCCATCGGTGCTCTGGCAGACAGCCGCAACGCCAACATGGACTACCACCTGATCGCCTGCTCCGGCGCCAGGTCGTACAACATCACCCGGACCTCCCAGAACGGCGAGTTGCCGCAGATCGACAAGGGTTACCTGGACGAGAACACCACCCTGGTCACGATCTCAATCGGTGGAAACGACGCCCAGTTCGCCGACATCGTCCAGGCATGCTTCAAGGGAGCGGGACAGGGTTCCTGCATGACACACCACTTCAAGGTCGAGGATGCCAACGACCCGGAGCTGACCGCGGCATTCAAGGATGACTTCCGGCCGATGGCAGACATCGCCGAGGACGTCATCGTCGACCACGTGACGCCGCGGATCGTGAATAGCCTGAAGGCCATCAAAGCGAAGGCACCCAACGCCAAGATCGTTTTGATGGGGTACCCGCCACTGATGTCGGACAACGGCAGTTGCGTGCCGACCATCGATCAGGCAGAAGGATCCTGGATGAACTCCATGGGAAATTTGCTCAACAGGCAGATGGATAAGGCGGCTGCTTCGGCGGGAGCCACCTTTGCTGATCCGACAAACGATTTCAAAGGCAAGGCGATCTGTGGTGACCCCGAAACGGTCCATGGGATAGTCCTGGAGATGACCGAATCCGACGTCGGCGTTCCGGTCTCGGCTCAGTCCTTCCACCCCAAGATCAGTGGTGCGCGTCTGTACGCGGATGCACTGGAGGGCGTGCTGTAACGGACGCAACCACACCGTTCCGCAGACGCGCGGGGGGCCGGGTGCTCCCGGGCCCCCCGTTACTCAGCTCAGGAGAGTCACCGCATGACCAGCAAACCCCGGTTCGGCGGGAAGGAACTGGCGATCCTTGTCGTCCTGGCAGCCCTCGTCCCAGTTACCTACCTACTGGCGGATTCTGGAGCCGAAGAGGACGAGCTCCAGGAATCTGCACGCTCCACCGAAGCAGCGGAGGCGCGAGCGGCAGCAGACCGGAGTCTGAAGCGCACCGAGAGCGCATTCGCGCGCGGGGCCACAAGGCTGAAGCTTTACTCGACGACGACCAGCGACATGTGCATGAAAGGAAACGAGGGAGATGTAAAGACCGAGAAGAGCGAGCACCGCATGGAGTGTCACCGGACGAAGCACTTCTACTACGGGGCAAACGGGGTGATTTCGGATGTGCTCAAGAGTATCGACGATGGAGCGGCTGCAGTAGGGGATCGTAACACCGGCGACGAGAAGTCGCCCGGCTCCTTGGTGTACGCCCTGATGTACTATCAGGAAAGTGGTAAAAACAAGGATGGAAGTAACCTCGTCTATCCAGAACTCACAGTCGCTGGCGAGCGGGTCGAGTGGGACGACAGGGTTAAGAAGACCCTTGTGGAGCGGACTCCGGTTCCGGAATGCCATGACAATGACTGGTACTGCGAGCGCACGAACGGCGTAGCGCAGGCACCCCTGGAGGAAATCCGTGCCGCACACGACTTCGTCATCAAATGGTCAGCCAGTACGACCTATTTCACCTTAGACTGGGACCACTAAGCATTGATCCATCGATCGGTGATCGAGGTGGGGCTGGGCTGACGCAGGGAGGTGCCCGCTGAGCTGGGAAGCAAGAGTCCTCATGCTTCCATCGGCACCAACCAGCAAGGCACCTCGTAAGTGAAATTCCCCCATAGTCGTGCGGCGGTATTCGCCGGATTCGATGATCAGAACCCGCTCGCTCATGGGGGGGGTGGCCGCGGCGGTCCGCTAGGCCGAGCGGTGCGTCCTGCCGGAACTGGTGCGGGAAGAAGGTGCGACTGGCCAGGGCGGGCAACGGCGCCGAGGCCGCGCCGGACGCGAAGGTCGAGCCCCTGGTCGCGGGCAGTGCGGACAGCGGCGACGACATGGGTATGCTGCGGCACGGTGCGGTGGCGAAGGCGTTCACCGGGCTGTGGGTACCGTTCACGCTGGGTAGCCTCCTGTGCGCGTTCAGCTGTGGACACGCACGCCAACTGGATTCAGCCGCACGGGTCTCCACGTGCAACCTGGCCGGGTACTGCGACCTGCTTCCGATCTGCGACCAGGTCGTCATGCTTGGACATCGACTCGGAGAGGGAGCAGGTCCACGGGGCCGCCACGCAGGGGCGCTGAGCACGGACGCCTCAAGGTCGAAGGCCTGCACTTCCAGATGGTGACCGCCTCCATCCCGCTCGCGGCCCTCGCTGATCGTCGCCTCTCGACTGCGCAAGGTCTCGGCCGGCACCGTCAAGGGAGCCGGCTCCCTGATCGCCGGTGCCATCGCCCAGGTGCGGGCGATGGGGAGTCGCCGATGCCGAAGCGCCCAGCCCGCAAGCTCAGCGACCCGCCTCCGATCCCGCCGTGGTGGGGTGAGCGCAGCCAAGGATGACTTCACCCTGCGTACACGAAGTAGCCGCCAGTGGGGAATCCAACTGGTCGCTGACAAGTCACCGGGCTCCGCCCCTCGACGTCGAGGGGCGGAGCCCCGTGCAGTGGAAAGCGAATCCGCTGCGGCAGAGTTCGAGTCCTGCTCGGAGCTGGGGCGATGGTCTGTTTGCCCGGCTGCGTGGCCCTGTGGAGACGCGCTGAGGACGCGTTGAGGACGCAAGGACAGGAGCAGACCGACAACGGTTCCGTGGAACGGTCAGAGGTCATGCCCTCTGATCTGGGAGAACGCCCAAAATCAGCGTAGAGAACCAAGGGCCGCCAAGATCCCCAAAGGACTCATAATCCGTCGGCCGTGGGTTCGAGTCCCACCCGCCCCACCACTCAGTGGTGACGCAGAAACGTTCTGACCTGCAACTTTGCTGGTCGGGGCGGCCGCAGGAGGGGCTTGGCGGCCTGTCGTGATCATGTTCTTATGATCGTGGGGACGGGATTGGGAGCGTCGATGTCAGGTTAAAGCCAGGCATCTCGCCTCGGTGTCGTGAGGTCGGGCGCAATAGCACTACCCCGTAAACGTCGGCTTCTCGATCATGGATCGCTTCTGAACACTGTGGGTCGCGATCAGGGCGGGACGCGCGCATCGGGTCGAGGTGGGGAGCAGCATCGACTGAGCCTGCCGGGGCCAGCCCGCAAACTGCCCGAAGTGAAAACGGCCCGGTACCAAGGTCCCGGCGAGGTGGGGGTCCCGGTGCACCGCGCCAGCTGCCGCGAACGTCCGGACCCCGTCGGGCGCGCCTTCACCGCGAACCCATGAATGCGAGCACATAGGAGACATCGCCGATCACGTGTTCCCGATGCCGTTGTCAAGCAGGAGCGGTGACGGGTGGTGTGACGGTGCAGTACCAGCGGTCATGGGGGAGTGCCCGGATGGTGTCGGCGTGCCGCCGGGCGGGCGCGGGCACCGCCGGGTGTGTCGCTTCCCCGCCGGTGCCCGGTGCTGCGCGGCCGTCAGGGCTGGATGCCGACGTACTTGGTCTCCAGGTACTCGTCGATGCCCTGCGCTCCGCCCTCGCGGCCGAGGCCACTGGACCTGACTCCCCCGAAGGGAGCGGCGGGGTTGGAGACCAGGCCCTGGTTGACGCCGACCATGCCCGTCTCCAGCTTCTCGCAGACCCGCAGGGCGCGGGACAGGTCGCGGGTGAAGACGTAGGCCACGAGTCCCGTGTCGGTGTCGTCGGCCAGCCGCAGTGCTTCCGCCTCCTCGGTGAAGGTGGTGATCGGGGCCACCGGGCCGAAGATCTCCTCGGTGAGCACCCGGGCGCCGGCGGGTACGTCGGCCAGCACGGTCGGCGCATAGAAGTGGCCCTGTTCGCGCAGCCGTTGACCGCCGGTCAGCAGCCGGGCGCCCCGCGCCACGGCGTCCTGGACGAGGGTGTCCACCTTCGTGCGGGCCGCGGCGTCGATGAGCGGCCCCACCTGCACGTCCGGCTCGGTACCGCGGCCCACGGTCAAGGAGGCCATGCGTGCGGCGAGGCGGCGGGAGAACTCCTCGGCGAGCGAGGCGTGGACGATGAAGCGGTTGGCGGCCGTGCAGGCTTCGCCCATGTTCCGCATCTTGGCCAGCAGGGCCCCGTTCACGGCGGCGTCGAGGTCCGCGTCCTCGAAGACGAGGAAGGGGTCGTTGCCGCCGAGTTCCATGGACACCCGCAGCACCGTGTCCGCGGACTGCCTGATCAGGGCGCGGCCGACCGCGGTGGAGCCGGTGAAGCTGAGCTTGCGCAGGCGGGGGTCGGCGATCAGCGGGCCGGTGACCTCGGCGGCGGAGGTGGTGGTCACGACGTTCAGGACGCCTTCCGGCAGCCCCGCCTCGGTGAGCACCTCGGCAAGTGCCAGCATCGTCAGCGGCGTCTGGGGCGCGGGCTTGACCACCATGGTGCAGCCCGCCGCCACGGCCGGGCCGATCTTGCGGGTGCCCATGGCGAGCGGGAAGTTCCACGGCGTGATGAGCAGGCAGGGTCCGACCGGCTGCTTCATGGTGAGCAGCCGGGTGGCTCCGTTCGGGGCGACCTGGTAGCCGCCGCTGATCCGGACGGCCTCCTCGGAGAACCAGCGCAGGAACTCGGCGCCGTAGGCGACCTCCGCCCGGGACTCCGCGAGTGGCTTGCCCATCTCCAGGGTCATCAGCAGGGCGAACTCCTCGGCGCGCTCGGTCACCGCGTCGAAGGCCCGGCGCAGGATGTCGCTGCGTTCGCGGGGCGGCGTGGCCGCCCAGGCGGTCTGCGCCGCCGCGGCCGCGTCCAGGGCCGCGCGGCCGTCCGCCGGGGAGGCGTCGGCGGCTTCCCGGAGCACGGTGCCGGTGGACGGGTCCTCGACGGGGAAGCGGCGGCCGTCCTCGGCGTCGCGCCAGACGCCGCCGATGAGCAGCCGGCCGGGTACGCGGGCGAGGACTTCGGCCTGCACGGGGTCGGTGGCTGGGGGGTGGGCCACGGTCATGGGGGAGTCTCTCCTCGGAGAAGTCGGTGGGGGGCGGTGATGCGCCCGCCCCGTCGTGGGAGCCGGTGCCTCGACGGGGGTCCGGTCGTGGGGAAGGCGGAATCGGGGCGGGCCGCGGGTGCGGCGGTACCGGGTCCGGTCGTGGGGAAGGCGGAATCGGGGCGGGCCGCGGGTGCGGCGGTACCGGGTCCGGTCGCGGGCAAGGCGGTACCGGGTCCCGCCCCGGGTGCGGCGGTACCGGGGCGGGCCGCGGCGTCCGAGCCGGTGCGGGGCCCCGGTCCGGGGGCCGCGGACCGCGCGCGGGCCCCGTACGCCGGTCGGCGGGTCACAGACAGGAGGTGATCAGCCCGGCGATGTCGTCCTCGGTGGGCCGGCGGGGGCTGTTGCCGGTGACGGCGTCTTCCAGAGCCGTCCTGGCCAGGTCCTCGACCATGTCGGCGGTGACGCCGTACGCGGACAGCGGGCGGCGGGCGCCGACCTGCTCGGCGAGCTTCCGGCAGGCGTCGACCGCCGAGGCGGGGTCCTGCCCGGCGCCCATCTCGCGGGCGACGCGGGCGAGGGCGTCCCCGGCCTGCGGAGCGCACCAGGCCATCACCTCGGGCAGTACGGCGGAGAGGGCCAGGCCGTGCGGTGCGCCGACCCGCGCGGTGACGGCGTGGGCCACGCCGTGCACCAGCCCGAGTCCGCTGATACTCAGGGCGAGCCCGGCCAGGTGGGCGCCGAGCAGCAGTTGAGAGCGGGCCTCCAGGTCCGTGCCGTCCTCGACCGCGGCGGGCAGCCATCGGCTCACGACGCCGACCGCTTGTGCGGCGTAACCGCGGGAGACGGGGTTGGCGCCGCGGGAGGCGAGCGACTCGATGCCGTGCACCAGGGCGTCCATGCCGGTCGCGGCGGTCGCCGACGGCGGCAGGCCCACGGTCAGTTCCGGGTCGAGGATGCTGGCCACCGGTTTCACGGTGTCGTGGCCGATGTAGACCTTGCGGTGCCGCGCCTTGTCCTCGATCACGCCGAAGCCGTTGGTCTCCGCGCCGGTGCCGGCGGTGGTCGGGATCGCGATCAGCGGCAGTCCGGGGCGCTGCGGCTCCACGCGGTAGTCGAACTCGGCGGCGCTGCCGGGGTTGACGGCCAGCAGGGCCACGCCCTTGGCCGCGTCGAGGGCGGATCCGCCGCCGAGGGCCACCACGGCGGCCTCGCCGAACTCCCGGGCCTGCGCGGCGGCGGTGTCGACCGCCCCGGTGGACGGGTTCGGCGGGATGGCGTCGTGGACGTCGCAGTCGATGCCGGCCCCGGTCAGTGTCCGAACGACGAGGTCGACCAGTCCGGTGGTCCGCAGACCGGGGTCCGTCACCACGAAGACCCGCCGGTGGCCGGTGCGGAGCACGGTCGCGGGCAGCCGTCGCAGGGCGCCGGCGCCGAACTCCAGCCAGCCGGTGGGCGGCAGGCTCAGTGTGAGGTCGCAGGCACGGGTGTGCGTGTGGGTGGTCACGGGTGCACCTCCCGCGCGGCGGACTGCGAGGTGGGCAGGCGCAGTTCGAGGCCGGCCACGTCCTCGTACAGCTTCATCGGGATCATCTCTCCGGCGAGGTCGCCGTATGCGGCCCTGCCTCGCCGGTAGACCTGCTCGACCAGGGCGCTGAGTTCCACCGGCACCCCGACCTCGCGGGCGAGGTCGACGGCGAGGCCGAGGTCCTTGCAGGCCAGGGACATGGCGAAGGACTCGTCGTAGTCGCCGTGGTGGAGGACGGAGAGCACGTCGCTCTGCAGGAAGTTGGACGTGGCGGGGCTGGCGACGAGGGAGCGGTGCAGGACTTCCAGGTCCACTCCGGCCTTGGTGCCGACGGCCAGCACCTCGGAGGTCGCCACGAGGTGGCAGAACCAGAGCAGGTTGATCATGAGTTTGACGGCGTAGCCCGCTCCGTGCGGGCCGACGTGCAGGATCCGCTCGGGGTCCCCCATGGCCTCCAGGGCCGGCCGCTGGCGGGCGACGTCCTCGCCGTCGCCGCCCACGAAGATCTGCAGCATGCCCGACCGGGCGCCCTTGGCCATCCCGGAGACGGGGGCGTCCAGCACCCGTATGCCGAGCGGTTCGGCCTGCGCCCGGACGCGGTCGGCGACGGCGGGCACGGAGGTGGACATGTCGATCCAGGTGCTCCCCTCCGCCATGGCGGCCAGCAGGCCGCCGTCGCCCAGCAGCACCTGCTCGACGTGGCGGGGGGTGGGCAGCATGGTGATCACGGTGTCGCTGTTCCCGGCGACCTCGGCGATCGTGGAGGCCAGGCGCGCGCCTTGGGCCACCTGCTCGGCCGCGGCCTCCTTGCGGACGTCGTACACGGTCAGCGTGTGGCCTGCCGCCAGCAGGTTGAGGGACATGGGGCCGCCCATGTTGCCCAGGCCGATGAATCCGATGCGCATGTTCTTACTCCTCTGTACCGCGGGCGAGCGGTGCTGTTCCCAGGTCCAGCCAGGTGGTCTTGAGTGCCGAGTAGGCGTCCAGTGCGTGGAGCGACTTGTCGCGGCCCGCCCCGGTGTCCTTGAAGCCCCCGAAGGGGGTGATGACGTCGCTCGCGTCGAAGGTGTTGACCCACACGGTGCCGGCCCGCAGCGCGCGGGCGACCCGGTGCGCGGTGGACACGTCGCGGGTCCACACGCTCGCGGCCAGGCCGTAGCGGCTGTCGTTGGCGAGCCGTACACCTTCCTCGACGCCGCGGAACGGGATGGTCGCCAGCACGGGGCCGAAGATCTCCTGCTGGCCGATCCGGCCCCCGTTGTCCACGCCGTCGAGGACGGTGGGCTCCACGTAGAAGCCGCCGCTGCCGGGGAGGGCGGCCTGCCCGCCGAGCACGGTGCGGGCGCCCTCGTGCGCGGCGACGTCCAGGTAGTCGAGCACCCGGTCCCGCTGGGCCGCGTCCACCAGCGGGCCGATCTGCGTGGCGGGGTCGAGCGGGTCGCCCAGGCGCAGGGCGCGGGTGACGGAGACGACCTCGTGGAGCAGTTCGTCGTGGACCCGCTCGTCGACCAGCAGCCGGGAACCGGCGTTGCAGGTCTGCCCCGCGTTGTAGAAGATCCCCCAGGCGACGGCGCTCGCCGCGGCCTTGAGGTCGGCCGCGTCGGCGAGGACCAGCTGGGGTGACTTGCCGCCCAGTTCCAGGGCGACCTGCTTGCCGTTGCTGGCGGCGCTGTAGCCGAGGAAGGCCCGGCCGACGGCGGTGGACCCGGTGAAGGCGATCTTGTCCACGTCGTGGTGCAGGCCGAGCGCCCGTCCGGCGACGGGACCGTGGCCGGGCACGACGTTGAGCACGCCGGGCGGGAGGCCGGCCTCGGCGGCGAGTTCCGCCAGTTTCAGGGCGGAGAGGGAGGACTGCTCGGCGGGCTTGAGGATCACGCTGTTGCCCATGGCCAAGGCGGGCGCGATCTTCCAGGAGGTGATGAGCAGGGGGTAGTTCCACGGTACGACCGCCGCGACGACGCCGAGTGGCTCCCGGGTGACCAGGGCGAGCGCGCTGCGCGGGGCGGGCGCGATCTCGTCGTAGGTCTTGTCGACCGCCTCGGCGTACCACTGGATGCAGTCCGCGCACTTGGGCACGTCCACGGCGAGGGTGTCGGAGATGGGCTTGCCCGAGTCCAGCGCCTCCAGCAGTGCCAGTTCGTCCAGGTTCTCGCGGATCAGTTCCGCCAGCCGCAGCAGCACCTGCTTGCGGTGCCGGGGGTCGGCCTGCGACCAGCGGCCGTCCTGGAAGGCGGTTCGGGCGGCGCGTACGGCATCGTCGACGTCCTCCTCCCCGGCCGCGGAGACCAGGGCGAGGACCGAGCCGTCGCGGGGACTGACGGTGGGGAAGGTCTCTCCCGAGCGGGCGGGGCGGAAGGCCCCGTCGATGAAGAGACCGGTGTGCGGGGTGAGGGCGGAAGCGCGCTTCCGCCAGGTGCCGTCGTCCACGGCCATGGCGTCACTCCAGGTGCGCGGGTACGGGTGGTGCTGTGCGTGGGTGCGGGTGGTGCTGTGGATGGTGCGTGGTGCGTGGTGCGTGGTGCGTGGTGCGTGGTGCTGTGTGCGGGTGCGGGTGCGGGTGCGGGTGCGGGTGCGGGTGCGGGTGCGGGTGGTGCTGTGCGTGCGGGTGCCGGGGCGGGCGGTCAGCCGGTCCGGCGCAGCCGTGCGACGGCGTCGTGGTCGATCGCCGCGCCCAGGCCGGGGGACCGGGGGACGTGCAGAAACCCGTCGCGGTCGACCTCCACCGGTTCGGCGAGGAAGAAGTCGCGCCGTTCGGGGGTCCAGCCCGGCGGGTCGTACGGATACTCGACGTAGGGCCCGCCGCCGACGCCGGCGACGACGTGCAGGTTGGCCAGCAGACCGAGGCCGTTGCTCCAGGTGTGCGGGGTGAACCAGCGGTGGCGCAACTGAGCCAGCTCGGCGACGAACCGGGCTCGGTACATGCCCACGGCCAGCACCACGTCGGGCTGGTAGACGTCGAACGCGTCCTCCTCCACGAGCTGCACCAACTCGGGCAGGCTGCGCACCATTTCGCCACCGGCGATCCGCAGCCCGGTGGCGTCCCGCACGGAGCGAGCCCCGCGGATGTCGGCCTGTGGCAGCGGCTCTTCCAGCCACAGCACGCCCAGCTCCTTCAGCCGGGCCGCGACCGAGCGGACCGAGGCCAGGTCGAGGGCGGGGTCGATGTCGCCGCTCATGCGCCACATCTGGTTGAGGTCGACCATGATGTCGATGTCGTCGCCGACGGCCTCCCGGGCGGCCTGCACGGCGGCGATGCCCTCGTCGAGCCGGTCGCGGGCGACGCGGATCTTCATGGCGCGGAATCCGCGCTCCGCCGCGGCCACCGCCGCGTCGGCGCGGGCCTTCGGTTCCTTGAGTTCACCGAAGGAGGCGTAGGCGGGAAGCCGGTCGCTCGCCGCGCCGAAGAGAGTGGCGACGGGCAGGTCGCACGCCTTGCCGACGATGTCCCACAGGGCCGCCTCCAGCGGCCAGTAGCGCCCGGCGTGGAAGTTGATGGTCTCGATGGTGCGGACATGGCTGAGGATCTGCAGCGGGTCCTTGCCGAGGAAGAGGTGCTCGAAGGCCTCGAAGCCGTCCATGGTGTCGCCGGAGCCGTATCCGACGATTCCCTCGTCGGTTTCCACGGTCACCAGGGTGGCGTCGAAGAAGGTCCGGGGGACCGGGTCCCAGGCGGCGGCGAACGCGGGTTCCAGGGGGAGCCGCATGCGGGCCAGCCGAATTGCGGTGATCTTCATGCTGCGGTCACTCCGGCGCGGTGAAGAAGGGATTGGTCGGGCGGGTCCTGGCGGCGAGCACGTCGTCCAGGGCAGGGGCTTTGGAGGCGCCGTTGGCAAGCGCCTCACGGGTGGCCTTCCGGTTGTTGCGGTAGACCTCGTCGGGATCGCCGGCCGCCGGGTTGACCCACACGGCGGCGATGAGGACCAGGTCGTCGATCTGCCAGGCCGGGACGACTCCGTCGGCGACGGCGTCCGCGACCCCGGCCGCGACCCCCGCCTGTGCCGGGCCCCAGGTCAGTTCGCCGTGCCGGTCGTCGTCGACGGCGGCCTTGTTGACGAACAGCGTCATCGGCTTCACGGGCAGGCTGGGGGCGAGGACCGCGACGAACGGGGCGTGGCCGCGGCTGGGTGTGGCCAGCGCGGTCGCCCAGGCGGAGCCCGCCGGACCTTCCCGCTCGCCGAGCACGGTGTTGATGTGCGCGGCGTTGGGGCCGGAGCCGACGAAGCTCTCTCCGATCTGCATGAGGGGGTGCCTTTCGGGCTGGTGGGGTGGGCGCGGCGGGCGGGATGCCTCGGGGCCGCACGGGGCTGTTCCGGTTGCCCGGCGCGGCCCCGTGCGGGTGGCGCCGGGCCATGGGGCCGGTGGGACGCCTGTGGGCTACTTGACGAAGCCGTTGTCCACCAGCCAGTCGTGTGCGATGTCCTCCGGGTCCTCACCCTCGACGTCCGCGAGCGCGTTGAGCTTCTGCATCTCGTCGGTGGTGAGCTTCTCGGCGAGCGGCGCGAAGATGTCCTTCAGCTCGGGGTGCTTCTCGAGCGTCTCCTGCTTGAGCGTGAGCGCCGGCTGGTAGACGGGGAAGAAGTGCTTGTCGTCCTCCAGCACCACCAGCTTGTTGGCCGGGATGCGCCCGTCGGTGGCGAAGACCTCACCGAAGTTGCAGGTGGAGCCCTTGGCGGTCTCGGTGTAGATCAGGCCGGTGTCGAGCGTCTTCACGTTCGCCTTGGGCGTGTTGATGCCGTACGCCTTCACCAGCCCCGGGAAGCCGTCGTCGCGGGTGGAGAACTCGCTCTCGATGCAGAAGGTCGCCTCCTGCGGCTTGTCCTTGCTGAGTGCGGCGAGGTCGGACAGGGACTTGACGCCGAGTTCGGCGGCCTTGTCCTCGCGGATCGCGAAGGCGTACGTGTTGTTCAGCGGGGCCGGCGGGTCGATCCAGGCGATGCCGTTCTTCGTCAGGTCGTCCGAGGCGACCTTCTCGAACTGCTGACGCTGGTCGGCGATCGGCTTGGTCTGGTGCAGATAGGTGATCCAGCCGGTGCCGGTGTACTCCCAGTACATCGAGATGTCACCGGACTCCAGGGCCTTTCTGGTGCCGGCGGAGCCCTTGATGTTGGTCTTGTCGGTGACGTCCGCGCCGTTCGCCTCCAGCAGTTCGACCGTCATGCGGCCCAGGATGATCTGCTCGGAGAAGTCCTTGGAGCCCACGGTGAACGAGGCGCCCTCGAGGGCGCCTCCGGCGGAGCCGGAGGCGGCCTTGGGGCTGTCGCCTCCGCCGCAGGCGGTCAGGACCAGCGAGGCCGCGGCGAGTGAGGCTGCGAGGGCGAGTGGGGTGCGGGTGCGGGTGCGGAAAGAAGCGCGGGAGGGTGTGCGGGAAGACATGGCGGTACTCCTGTGCGGGCGTGCGAGGGGACGGGGAGGTGACCGTGGGAGGTGGCGTGCGGGGGTGGTGCGGGGGCCGCGGTGTCGCGGGGTGGTACGGGCACCGCGGTGGAAGGGGGGTGGGGATCAGATGCCCTTGGGCCTGAGGGCCTGCTCGGCCAGGCCGCCGGCCCAGTCGACGAGCAGGGCGATGGACGCGGTGACGACGCTTCCGGTGACGAGAACCGCGGTCCGGTCCAGCTTGATGCCGTTGACGATGATGTCGCCCAGACCGCCGGCGTTGACGAAGGTGGCGAGCGTGGCGACGCCGACGCAGAAGACCAGGGCGGTGCGCAGTCCGGCCAGGATGACCGGAACGGCGAGCGGTAGCTCGATCCTCAGCAGGATCTGTGCGGGCTTCATGCCCATGCCGCGGGCGGCCTCGATCAGCGAGCGGTCGACCTGCTGGATGCCGACGAGGGTGTTGCGGAGCACCGGGAGAGCCGAGTAGGCGACCAGGCTGGTCATGGCGACACCGAAGCCGGGTCCGTACAGGATGGTCAGCAGGACCAGGACGCCGATGGCCGGGGTGGCCTGGCCGATGTTCGCGAGGCCCAGCAGTACGGGCGGGACCCAGCGGGCCCGGACCCGGCTGGCCACGATGCCGAGGGGAACGGCGATGGCCATGATGAGCACGGTGGCGATCACGGTGAGCTTGAGGTGCTCGGTCGTCCTTGCCACCAGGTAACCGCTGTTGAGCGTGCGCTGTTCGATGCTGTCCAGCTGCATCGACTGCACCCACAGGTAGTCGGCCAGCAGGGCGGCGGCGACCACCACGGGCGTGCCGACGGAGCGCAACCGGCTGACGGCCCTGTCCCTGTTCTTCCGGCCGGACACCGGAACGTGGGTGCTGACCGCGGTCACCGGACACCTCTTCCGTCGGCCGCCAGCGCGACGGAGTCGAAGTCCAGCTCGCCGAGGACGGTGCCGTCCGTGCCGAGGACGGCGACGCGCTCGGCACGGTGTGCGACGATCGCGTCGAGGACGTCGCGCAGCGTCGCACCGGCGGCCACGGCCGGTATGTCACCGGATCCGGCGGGCAGCAGGTCCAGGTCGCCGGCGCGGATCAGGCCCAGTCGCTTGATGGCGGCCTGCCCGCCCACGAAGGACCTGACGTAGTCGTCGGCCGGAGCGGCGAGGATGCGTTCGGGGGTGTCGTACTGGACGATCCGGGACCGCTCCCCGAGCACCGCGATCCGGTCGCCGAGCCGCAGGGCCTCCTCGAAGTCGTGGGTGACGAAGATGATGGTCTTGCGCAGCCGCTGCTGGAGCGCGAGGAACTCGTTCTGCAACCGCTCACGGGTGATCGGGTCGGTGGCCCCGAACGGCTCGTCCATCAGCATCACCGGCGGGTCGGCGGCAAGGGCCCGGGCGACGCCCACCCGCTGCTGCTGGCCGCCGGAGAGCTGGCGCGGATAGCGGGAGCGGTAGCGGCCGGGGTCCAGACCGACCAGGTTCAGCAGTTCGTCGACGCGCTCGGCGCTCCTGCGCCGGTCCCAGCCCAGCATTCGCGGGACCAGGGCGATGTTGTCCGCGATGGTCATGTGCGGGAACAGGCCGATCTGCTGGATGACGTACCCGATCCTGCGGCGCAGTTCGTGCGGGTTGAGCGAGAGGACGTCCTCGCCGTCGATGGTGATGCGGCCGCTGCTCGGTTCGATCAGCCGGTTGACCATCTTCATGGTGGTGGTCTTGCCGCATCCGGAGGGCCCGATGAAGCAGACCAGCTCCCCGGCGGGGATCACCATCGAGAAGGACTCGACGGCGGCCTCCTCCTGTCCCGGATAGACCTTGGTCACCTCGGTGAGCTCGATGCGCGCACCGTGCCGGACGCCGTCGGTGGAGTCCGTGGAGTCGGTGGAGCGGGCGGAGTCGGCGGAGTCGGTGGAGTCGGTGGAGGTTCTGCTTCCCATTGCGGTCGCGGTCGGCGAAGCGTGGTCAGACACGGAGACCCCTCGGGGTGGACAGTCGCCGCACGGCGAAGAACAACAGGTCGAAGAGGAGGGCCAGGACGACGACGCCGAGGGTCCCGGCGAGTGCCTGGTTGAGGGCGTTCCTCGATCCCAGCCGGGAGAGCCCGTCGAAGATCTCGTTGCCGAGGCCCGGCCCGGCGACATAGGCGGCGATGGCAGCGATACCGACGATGAGCTGGGTGGACACCCGGACGCCCGTGAGGATCACCGGCCATGCCAGGGGGAGCTGGACGCGCAGCATGGTGCGCACCGGGCCCATGCCGGTGCCGCGGGCCGCTTCCAGGACCGCCGCACTGACCTCCCCGAGCCCGACGACGGTGTTGCGGGTGATCGGAAGCAGCGCGTACACCACCAGGGCCACCACGGTCGGGGTCCAGCCCAGCCCCAGCAACGGGATGAGCAGGCCCAGCAGTGCGAAGCTCGGGATGGTGAGGAACGTGCCCGTGGTCGCGACCGCCACGGAGCGCCCCGTGGGCCGGTCCCATGTGGCGACACCCAGCGCGACGCCGAGCACGGTGGCGATCGCGATCGCCGTGCCGACGACGGCGGCATGCTGCATGCCCTGCTGCCACAGATCGTCGGCGTGCCTATCGATGTACTCGACAAACCGGTCCATGTTCGCTGAGGACTCCCTTCATGCGATCGGTGCCGCCTTTCCGTGCCGGGCGGGTGCCGATCGGTGTGCTGAACGGTAGGCGTGCGTAATATGGCGGACAACTGGAGTTGCCTATACTGCAACAGGAGTCCGATATGGCAGCGCGTCCGCTTTCCGGCCTGCGCCGGGACATCGAATTTCTGGAAGTCCTCGCAGGTCAGGAGGCCCACGCCCGGGGCGGGCTGGGAGTCAGCCGGATCGCGGAACTCTCCGGACGGGAAAAGAGCCAGGTGTCTCGGGCGCTCGCGAGCCTCGCCGAGGAGGGATTGGTGGACCGGGATTCGGACACCCAGGCCTACCGCATCGGCTGGCGGCTGTACGCGCTCGCGGCTCGTACCGGCGAGGCCAGGCTGGCCTCCGTCTCGGCGCCCTTTTTGCGCCGACTGGTGGCGCAATTGAACGAGACTGTACATCTATGCGTACTTCGCGGCAATGGTGTGCTGACCCTGGTCAGTGAGTCCTCGCCGCACGCCTTCCGCAGCCTCGGCTGGCAGGGGGTGATGGTCCCCGTCCTGCACACCTCGGCCGGACGGGTCCTGGTCTCGGACTGGGAGGAGCCGGTGCTGCGCGCCTGGTTCACCGAGGAGCAGTTCGCCGAGATCCCGCCCACGCTGCGCATCCGCAGCATCGGCGATCTGCTCCGGGAGGTGGAGGCGATTCGTTCGCGCGGCTTCGCCATGGCGGACGAGGACTTCGAGACGGGCCTGGTCGGCGTCTCCGCCCCGGTCCGTGACCACGCCGGACGGATCATCGCGGCGATCAACATGGGCGCACCCAAGGGCCGGGTGGGGCGGCACCTCGACGCGGCGGGCAGGCTCACCGCGCGATGCGCGCTGGAGCTGTCCCACGCGCTGGGCCACGACGGTGCGACCGGCGGGCAGGGCGCCTCCCGACCGCCGTCCCCCGTCCCGCCCCGGCAGGCCGGGAGCGCCAGGCCCGCACCGCCCCACTGAACCGGGATCCGAACGGGATCCGAACGGGATCCGACCCGGGATCCGAACCGGGATCCGAACCGGGCTTGGCGGTGGGCCGCTGTCGACGGTGCCATGCCCGGCGGCCATCGGCCGGGCGGGCCGGGCCGACCGGGCGGGCCGGCTCGGCTGGGTCGATCGCGTCGATCGCGTCGATCGCGTCGACCGGGCCGGCTGGGTCGACCGGGCCGGCTGGGCAGGTCGCGTCGGGGCCGGCCCCGGGCGCGGATCCCGGACCGCGATCCCGATGCCGATCCCGATCCCGGGCGCGGATCCCGAACCGCGATCCCGATCCCGGTGCGGACCGCGAACTCCGGCTCGGCCCCCCGGCCCCGGGTCCGGTGAGGTGTCTCCTTTGTGTATCTGAAGCGGGATCAGGTGGATTGGCGGGGCGCTTTCCCCCTTACGGCGGCGGCGGGCTTGGCTCTAGTCTCGACCAATCGCTTGCGAGTTACCTGCCGGTTAACAAGACATTGAGCGTGCCCCCGGGCCCGGAGGTCGATGTGAGTTCCGCCCAGTCCCTTCTCGAAAGCCGCCCGGTCTCCGTGGCGCACCTGCTTCTCTCCAGAGTTGCGGCGACACCCGATCGGGAGGCCTACCGCTATCCCGTGCCGATCGGCGGTCAGGCCGGCGACGGCGCTTCCGGCGCCGAGCAGTGGCGTTCGCTGACCTGGGCGCAGACCGCGGAGCGCGTCAGGGCGATCGCGGCCGGCCTGATCGCCCTCGGGCTGCGGCCCGAGGAGCGGGTGGCTATCTCCTCCTCCACCCGGGTGGAGTGGATCCTGGCCGATCTGGGCGCCATGTGCGCGGGTGCGGCGGCCACCGCCGTCTACCCGAGCACCAATGCGGACGAGACGGTGTACATCCTGTCCGACTCCGGCAGCCGGGCCGTCTTCGCCGAGAACGCCGCCCAGTTGACCAAGGTGGCCGGCCAACTCGACCGGCTGCCCGGGCTGGGCCACGCCATCCTCTTCGACGCGGAGGAGGCCGCCCCCCGACTGGAGGGTCTCGAGGGCCTGGAGGTGCTGTCCCTCGCCGAGTTGGAGAAACGCGGCACGGCGTACCTGGAGGAGCACCCGGACGCGGTCGAGAAGGCGATCCAGGCGATCGAGCCGGAGCAACTCGCCACCCTGATCTACACCTCCGGCACGACCGGCCGGCCGAAGGGCGTGCGCCTGGTGCACGACTGCTGGTCGTACCAGGCCGTGGCACAGGAGGCCCGAGGGCTGCTGCGCTCCGACGACGTGCAGTACCTGTGGCTGCCGCTCTCCCATGTCTTCGGCAAGGCCCTGATCTCCGGTCAGATAAGGACCGGTCATGTGCTGGCGGTGGACGGCCGGATCGACCGCATCATCACCAACCTGCCCGCCGTGCGGCCGACGCTGATGGCTTCCGCCCCGCGGATCTTCGAGAAGGTCTACAACGGCATCGCGGGAAGGGCGAGAGCCGAGGGCGGCGCCAAGTACAAGATCTTCCTGTGGGCCGCGAAGGTCGCCCGGCAGTACGCCAGGGCCGGGCAGGAGAGCATGGCGGCCACCGGGACGCGACGGGTGCCCCTGCCGCTCGCCGTGAGGCACGCCATCGCCGACCGGCTGGTGTACGGCAGGATCCGCGCGGCCTTCGGAGGCAGTCTGCGCTTCAGCGTCTCGGGCGGTGCGGCACTCGCCCCCGACATCGGCTACTTCTTCGCCGGCGCCGGCGTGCGCATCCTCGAGGGCTACGGTCTCACCGAGACCAGCTCGGGCTGCGTCGTCAACCCCGCCGGCGACAACCGGATCGGCACGGTGGGCACACCGCTGCCCGGCACGGAGGTCCGCGTCGCGGAGGACGGCGAGATCCTGCTGCGGGGCCCCGGCAACATGCGCGGCTACCACAACCTCCCCGAGAAGACCGCGGAGGTGCTGGAGAGCGACGGCTGGCTGCACACCGGCGACATCGGCGAGGTGGACGCGGACGGCTTCGTCCGGATCACCGACCGCAAGAAGGACTTGTTCAAGACCTCGGGCGGCAAGTACGTGGCACCCACCGAGATCGAGGGCCGTTTCAAAGCGATCTGCCCGTTCGTCGGCAACATCATGGTCATCGGCGACGGCCGCAACTTCTGCTCCGCCCTGATCACCCTGGACCAGACCGCGATCATGCCCTGGGCGGCGTCCCACGGCCTCGACGGCCTCGGCTACGCCGAGGTCGTCTCCTCGCCGCAGGTCCATGAGCTGATCGGCGGCTTCGTCCAGCGGGTCAACGGCGACCTGCAACGGTGGCAGACCATCAAGAAGTTCTCGGTGCTGCCGCGCGACCTCGACGTCGAGCACGGTGAACTCACCCCGAGCCTCAAGGTGAAGCGGCCGGTCGTGGAGCGCGAGTACGCCGAGGTCATCGAGGCGATGTACGAGGGTTCCCGCGAGGCCTGATCACCCGCCGCGCGGCCGTCCGGGAGCCCCGGCGCGGCGGCGCGGCCCGTCCGGCCGGCCGCCGTGCTTCGTGCTTCGTGCTCCGTGCTCCGGGCTCACGCCGCTCGGTACGGGCGCCATCCCCGGCACCGGGACTTCCACGGCCCCCGCCACGGGGCGACCGCGGTGGGGCGACCGCGGTGGGGCGACCGCGGTGGGGCGACCGCGGTGGGGCGACCGCGGTGGGGTGACCGCGGTGGGGCCCGCGGTCGCCTACTCCTCCGGCGGTTCCGGACGGCGGCGGTTCCGGACGGCGGGGCAACCGGGCAGCGGTGGTCTTGGACGGCGGTGGTTTTGGACGGCGGTGGTACGGGGCGACCGCGGTGGGGCCGTGGCCGGTGACTGACCGGAGCCGTGGCCGTCGGCGGGGTGCGGCGGGTCGGCGGTCGGCGGAGGCATCATTTTGGGAATGGGTTCCATTTCCATGTAATGTGCGCCGGAGTTCGCACCGTCGTCCGGAGAGGGCTCGATCCCATGGCCGTTCCCAAGCGGAAGATGTCCCGCAGCAACACCCGCCACCGCCGCGCCCAGTGGAAGGCCGCCACGTCGCAGCTCGTGCCCGTCACGGTCGACGGAGTGACCTATCTGGTGCCGCAGCGGCTGGTCAAGGCCTACGAGCGCGGTCTGCTGCACCCCAAGGGCTGACAGCACGCCCGAACGACCACGCGAACGATCATCCGTCCGGCTGTTCGTCCGGCTGTCCGATCAGCCAGTCAGCCAGTCAGCCAGCCAGTCAGGCCAGTCGACCAGCCGGACGGTACGGCCCCGGATGCGCACGGTCCCGGGGAACCGCGCCGATCGCGCGCCGTGCGGGTGAATGCTCCGGGTCGGGCGGTGGTCGCAGCCACGGCACCGCCCGACCCGGGCGAGTTGCGCTGCCGGATCACCCGGGCGGCAGGCCACGGGCAGCAGGCTGCGGGCCACGGACAGCGGTCAGCCGTCTGCGGACAGCGGGGAGCGCCGGCCGGCCCCGGGAGGAGGGCGTCCCACCGCTATCGTGATGCCTCCCGGACGAGCCGGAGCCGATGCGAACGAACCAGGGGGGTCGGTGCAGGACCAGCCGAACACGTCCCCGCGAGCGGGAACGCGGCGGGTGACACAGCCGGTGACCCGGCCGGTGGCGGCTACTCACCCGCGGGGCCCCGCCGCGGACCCGAGAGGTCCCGCCATGGACTCGCGAGGTCCCGCCGCGGCGCCCGTCCTCGCCGCGGGCGCCGCCTCGGTGCTCGCGGTGGCCGGGCTCGCCTGGGCGGCGGGAGCGCCCGAGTGGCTGGCCCATCCCGGCTTCCGGGCCTGGCAGACGATCTGCGTGGCTGTCACGTTGCAGGCCCTGCCGTTCCTGATCCTGGGCACACTGGTCTCCGGTGCGGTCAACGCCTTCGTGCCGGAGCGTGTGTTCAGCAGGGCGCTGCCTCGCCGGCCCGCTCTCGCGGTGCCGGTGGCGAGCGCGGCCGGGGTCGTGCTGCCGGGCTGCGAGTGCGCTTCGGTGCCCGTGGCGGGGAGTCTGATCCGGCGGGGTGTGGCGCCGGCCGCCGCCTTCGCTTTCCTGCTGTCCGCGCCCGCCGTCAACCCCATCGTGCTGGCCTCGACCGCCGTCGCCTTCCCCGGCCGCCCGGAGATGGTCGCCGCCCGGCTCGTCGCGTCACTCGCCGTCTCGGCGGCGATGGGCTGGCTTTGGCTGAGGTTCGGGCGCGCGGAGTGGCTGCGCATGCCGTCCCGCCACACCGGCCACCGGCCCGGCCGCAGCCGGTGGGAGGAGTTCCGGTTGGGCTTCCAGCACGACTTCCTGCACGCCGGGGGATTCCTCGTGCTCGGTGCCATGGCCGCGGCGACGTTCAACGTCGCCGTGCCGAGGTCGGTGCTGGACACCTTCTCCGGATCGCCCTGGCTGTCGGTGCTGTTCCTCGCCGGGCTCGCGATCGTCCTCGCCGTCTGCTCGGAGGCCGACGCCTTCGTCGCCGCCTCGCTCACCGGCTTCTCGCCCACGGCGCGGCTGGCCTTCATGGTGGTCGGCCCCATGGTCGACGTGAAACTGATCGCCCTCCAGGCAGGCACCTTCGGCCGGGCGTTCGCCCTGCGCTTCTCCGCGGCCACGGCGGTCGTCGCCGTCGCGGCCAGCGCCCTCGTCGGCTGGTGGCTGCTGTGAGACTCCGGTTCCAGGCCGTACTGCTCATCGTGATCGGGGCCGGGGTCCTCCGCGTGTCCCTCTTCAGCGACATCGGACTGCGCTACGTGAAAGAGGGAATGCAGCCCTACCTCGCCGCGTCCGGGATCGCGCTGTGCGCCCTGGGCCTGCTCGGCGCCCGGCGGGACGGACTGCCCTTCCGGGCGCGCCGTCAGGGGAGCGACGCCTCTCACCGGGACCCGGCACCGGTCCACGGGCACGACCACACCCGCGGACCGGGTGTCGCCTGGCTTCTGCTGCCGCCCGCCCTCGTCCTGCTCCTCAACGCCCCGCCCGCACTGGGCTCCTACACCGCCGCACGGGACAATCCGCAGCTCGTCGCCGAGTACGAGAGCTTCGAGACGCTCCCGGCTCGCGGCCCCGTCCCGCTCTCCCTGACCGAGTTCATCGCCCGGGTGCAGCAGGAGGAGCAGCAGAGTCTCAAGGGCCGCACCGTCGTCGTGCAGGGGTTCGTCACACCGGGCGAGGACGGGGACTGGGAACTGAGCCGTCTCCTGATCTCCTGCTGTGCGGCCGACGCGCAGTCGCTGGCCGTCACCGTGCACGGCGCGGCCGCACCGCCCGCGGACACCTGGGTGCGGGTCGTCGGCACCTGGCACCCGCACGGCACCCTTGGCACCACCTCGGCCGCGCTCGCGCTCGATGCCGTCGCGGTCGACAGGATCCCGGAACCGCCTCTCCCTTACGTCGACAGGCCTCCCGCGGCCGGCTGAGCACGGCGTTCCTCCGGCTGATCCGCGGGACGCGGGTCGTCCCCTGAGGTGGATCCGGTCGCCTGGGTCCCCGTGACCGCGCAGACGCCCGTCCGGTGGATTCCGGGAGGCGGCGGTGCGATGATTCAAGTGATAACCGTTTCGGTTTCGGCTTCGGGTTTCGGCTTCGGGTTTCGGCTTCGGTTTCCGCCTCGGCTTCGGTTTCCGCCTTGGGTTCGGTTTCGGGTTCGGTTTCGCTTTCCGCTCGGAGGACGCAGATGGGCGTCTCCTCAGGCCGTCTCACGGCCCTCCTCACCGTTGCCGCGCTGGCGTTCGCGTCCGGGTGCGGCACTTCCTCGGGTGCCGGGCCGGGCGACGCCACGCCGCACGGGGACGAGAATCCGGCCATCCCCGTCGTCGCCTCGACCAACGTCTACGGGGACATCGCCCGGCAGATCGGCGGGGATCGGGTCAGGGTCGTCTCGATCATCAGCGATCCCGCGCAGGACCCGCACTCGTACGAGGCGAGCACACGGAACCAGCTGGAGCTGTCCCGGGCGAAGGTCGTCGTCGAGAACGGCGGCGGCTACGACGACTTCGTCGGAAAGATGCTGCGGGGTGCACGGAACTCCGGGGCGGAGGTCGTCAACGCCGTAGACGTGTCGGGCAGGAGCCCGGACGGTGGCGGTGAGTTCAACGAACACGTCTGGTACGACCTCCCCACCATGGGGAAGCTCGCCGACCGGATCGCGGACGCCCTGGCCGCGACCGCCCCGGCGGACGCCGACGTCTTCCGGAAGAACGCAGCGACGTTCCGGGAGAAGCTGACGACGCTCCGGGACACCGAACGGCAGATCAGGGCGGACCACGGCGGTACGGCGGTGGCGGTCACGGAACCCGTACCGCTCTACCTGATCCGGGCGAGCGGGCTGCGGAACCTCACGCCCAGCGACTTCAGCGAAGCGGTCGAGGAAGGCGACGACGTCTCCGCGAGGACCCTGCGGCGGACACTCGACCTGTTCGCGGACGACCGGGTGCGGGCGCTCGTGTACAACGAGCAGACCTCCGGTCCCCAGACGGAGAAGGTCGAGCAGGCCGCCCGGGCCCGCGGCATTCCCGTGGTCCCCGTCACCGAGACCCTCCCTCCGGGCGAGGACTACATCAGCTGGATGACCACCAACCTCGACGCTCTCAGGAGAGCGCTGGACACGCGGCCGTGAACAGGGCACGTCTCGCGCAGCCGTGAACAGAGCACCGGAGCCACCGGAGGCATCGGAGATACCGGGGAGACCGGGGAGACCGGAGACGCCGGAGACGCCGGAGACATAGGGGAGACCGGGGAGCCCGTAGGCACCGCTCTCAGCAGAGCACCCGGACACACAGGCAGACGAGCAGCAGGCGGGACACGTCATGGACCGTACCGAAGCCATCGCACCGCTTTCCCGTCCGGGCCGTGCCGCCGGCGGGGACGCCGACCCGGGCAGGCCGGTGGTCCGTCTGCGGGACGCCACCCTTGCCCACGGCGACCGCGTGCTCTGGCGCGGCCTGGACCTCGACGTGCGGCCCGGGGAGTTCCTCGCGGTGCTGGGCCCGAACGGGTCGGGCAAGACCAGCCTGTTGCGGGTGATCCTCGGCCGGCAGCAGCTCACCGCGGGCTCGGTCACGGTCCTCGGCCGGGTCCCCCGGCGCGGCGGCGGACACATCGGCTACGTCCCCCAGCAGAAGTCCCTGCCCGCCCAGGCCGTGCTGCGCGCCCGTGACCTGGTGCGGCTCGGCGTGGACGGGCATCGCTGGGGGCTGCCGGCCACCCCCCGGTCGATCCGGCACCGCGTCGACGACGCGCTCGCCTCGGTCGGGGCGACGCCCTTCGCGGACGTCCCCGTCGGCAGGCTGTCCGGCGGCGAGCAGCAGCGCGTCCGTATCGCGCAGGCGCTCGCCGCCGATCCGCGGGTCATGCTCTGCGACGAGCCCCTGCTCTCCCTCGATCCGCAGTACCAGCGCACGGTCACCGACCTGGTGGACCGCCGGCGCCGTTCCGCCGGCACCGCCGTCGTCTTCGTGACCCATGAGATCAATCCCGTACTGGGACTGGTCGACAGGGTCCTGTACCTGGCCCGGGGCGGATTCCGGACCGGGACCGCGGACGAGGTGATGACCACGTCCGCCCTCTCCCGGCTGTACGGGACGCGCATCGACGTCGTCCGCGCCCGCGACCGCATCGTGGTCGTCGGGGCTCCCGATGCCGCCACCGCGCACGGCCACGAGGGCGGGCCGAACGGGGAGGCCGCCCGTGACGGGTGACGGGCTGCCCGCCGAGGGGGACGGCCCCGGCGTCCGGCAGCGGATCTTCAACTTCGACGACTACGGCGAACTGCTCGCCCTGGTCCACAACTCCCTGCTGGCCGGGGTCCTGCTCGGCCTGGTCGGCGGCCTGGCCGGGGTCTTCGTGATCAGGCGCGACCTGCCGTTCGCGGTGCACGGCATCAGCGAACTGTCGTTCGCCGGCGGGGCGGCGGCGCTGCTGCTGGGCCTGAACGTCGTGGCGGGTTCCATCGTGGGCTCCCTGCTGGCGGCGGCGGCCATCGGCCTACTGGGGGTCCGGGCACGGGACCGCAACTCGGTCATCGGCGTCGTCATGCCGTTCGGCCTCGGCCTCGGCGTGCTCTTCCTGTCTCTCTACCAGGGGCGGGCGGCGAACAAGTTCGGCCTGCTGACCGGCCAGATCATCGCCGTCGACACCCCCCGGATCTCCTGGCTCCTCACCATCTCCCTGGTGGTGCTCGGCGCACTCGCGATCGTCTGGAGGCCGCTGACCTTCGCCAGCGTCGACCCGGAGGTCGCCGAGGCGCGCGGGGTGCCCGTGCGGGCGCTGTCCCTGGCGTTCATGCTGGTGCTGGGCCTGGCGGTCGCCCTGTGCGTACAGATCGTCGGAGCGCTGCTGGTGCTGTCGCTCCTCGTCACCCCCGCGGCCGCCGCCGCGCGGATCACCGCCTCCACCACGCTGCTCCCCGTGCTCAGCGTCCTCTTCGCACTCGTCTCGATGGAGGGAGGGATCCTGCTCGCCCTCGGTAGCACGGTCCCCATCAGCCCCTACGTCACCACGATCTCCTTCGCGATCTACCTGGTGTGCAGACTGGCGACGACGAGGCGGGGCCGGGCCGCCCGGGACCTGCGGCGCTCCACACCGCGGCGGGCCGAGACAACGGCCTGAACGGTCCCGTCCAGGCCGTTCGTCCCCCGGCTCGCACCCGCCGACCGGGTGGGCGCAGACTGGATGAGAGGCGTCGTTCGGCAGGGACCGGAAGGAGCACCTCATGCACCCCCTCGCTCTCGCCGGCGCCGCGGCCGGCCGGCTGGCCCACTACGCGATCTCCGGAGTGGTGGGCGGTCTGATCATCCGCGGGGCCACCAAGCGTCTCCCCGACGGCACACCAGCGGCCCGCAAGGCGCTGGTCGGAGGCATCGCCAGCGGCATCGTCGCCGGCCGGTGGCTGGCGTCGGCGACCGAGGAGGCCCGGCTCAAGGCCGGTGACATGGTCGCGGAGGCGCGTACCTCGCTCGGCGAGGAGGCCCCGCCGCCCTCCGCCGTCAGGGTCGAGGCCGACGCCCACGACCACGGACACGAGCACTGACCATGCCCGGCGTGGTCGTCCGCTCCGTCGCAGCGGGCCGTGCCCGGCTGACGGTGCCCTGGGTACGCGACCGCCCGGGCAGCGCCGGAATGGTCGACGAGCGGCTCACCGGCATCAGCGGGTTCCGTGCGCTGCGGATCTTCCCCCGCACCGGGAGCGTCGTCATCTGGATGGCGCCGGACCTCCTGGACGTCGACCGCCTCGTGGCGGCGCTGGACGACGCCCCGCCCTCCTCCGCGCCCGCCAGGCCGACCCGCTCGACACCCGACTCCTCCACCGGTGAGGTCGCCAGGCTGGTCGTCGGGGGCGCGGTGCTCGCGCTCGTGGCGCTGCGCCGCCTGCTGGGAAGGCCCCGCTTCGCCTTCGGCTCCCAGGGACTCCTCGGCGCGGTCACGGTCTTCACCGGCCTGCCCTTCTTCCGAGGGGCCCTGCGCTCCCTCCGCGGCGGCGCCCATCCGGGGACGGACTCCCTGGTCACGGCGGCGACGGTGATCTCGCTGGTCCTGCGGGAGAACGTGGTGGCCCTCACCGTGCTGTGGCTGCTGAACATCGGTGAGTTCCTCCAGACCCTGACCCTCCGCCGCACCCGGCGCGCGATCGAGGAACTGCTCACCATCGGCGAGGAGCGCGTCTGGCTCGTCCGGGAGGGCGCCGAGGTCGAGGTGGCGCTCGACGACGTCGAGCCGGACGACGTGGTCGCCGTCTACGAGCACCACCGGATCCCGGTCGACGGACACGTCGTCTCCGGTGACGCGCTCGTCGACCAGGCGGCGATCACCGGTGAGGCGCTGCCCGTCTACGCCCGGGAGGGCACCCACGTCTACGCCGGCACGATCGTCACCTCCGGCTCGCTCAACGTCAGGGCGAGCCTGGTCGGGCGGGACACCACGGTCGGCCGGATCATCAGCCGGGTCGAGGAGGCCCAGTCCGACCGCGCCCCCATCCAGACCGTGGCAGCCCGCTTCACCCGCCGCTTCGTGCCCGTCTCGTTCGCTCTCGCCGCGCTGACCTATGCCGTCACACGTGACGCCCGACGCGCGATGACCATGCTCCTGATCGCCTGCCCGTGCGCCGCCGGCCTCGCCACCCCCACCGCGATCAGCGCGGCGATCGGCAACGGGGCACGCCGCGGAACCCTCATCAAGGGCGGCACCCATCTGGAGGGCGTCGGCCGGGTCACGGCGGTCGTCTTCGACAAGACGGGCACACTGACCTTCGGACGTCCCCTGGTGACCAGCGTGGTGACGCTCAGCGACAGCTTCACCGCCGACGAGGTGATGGGCCTGGCCGCCTCCGGCGAGCTGCACGCCCGGCACCCGCTGGCCCAGGCCATCGTCGCCCGCACCGAGGAGCAGCACCTCCACATCCCCATCCACCAGGCCTGCGAGGTCGTCCTCGGGATGGGCATGCGTGCCGAACTGGACGGCACCAGGCTGCTGGTCGGCAGCCCGGCCCTGCTCCGCCGGCACGGGGTCCGGCTCACCGACGAGGCCCAGGGGTGGACCGAGCAACTCCGGCGAGGCGGGGAGACGGTCATCTGCATCGCCCACGACGAGGACCTGATCGGCATGCTCGGTGTCTCCGACGCCGTACGCTCCGGCGCGGCAACCGTCATCCAGCAGCTGAGGGACCTCGGTGTCTCCCGCCTTGTGCTCCTCACCGGTGACGCACCCGAGACGGCGCAGGTCGTCGCCGACGCCCTCGGCATCACCGAAGTCCACGCCCACGCGCTCCCCGAGGGCAAACTGCAGCTGATCCGCGACCTGCAGAGCGAAGGGCACACCGTCGCCATGGTCGGGGACGGCACCAACGACGCACCCGCGCTGGCCCTGGCCGACGTCGGCATCAGCATGGGTGAGCACTCCTCCCACGTGGCCCTCGAAACCGCCGACATCGCCCTGGCCGGAAACGACCTGCGCCAGGTCGCCGCAGTGGTCGAACTCAGCCGCCACACCCTGCGCGTCGTACGGCAGAACTACGGCCTCGCCATCGGGGTCAACCTCGCCGGGCTGCTGGCGAGTGCGGGAGGCTCCGTCAACCCCGTCCTCGCCGCGCTGCTCCACAACACCAGCAGTATCGCGGTGGTCGGCAACTCCGCCCGGCTGGTCAGCCACACCCCGCATCTGCCGGGCACGGCCGGCGACGAACTGAGGGCAGCGCCCCTGGAAGGCCGCCGGGTGAGGTGACACCCCGGCACACCGGGCTTCAGCGCGGCGGTGCGATCCCCCGGGGGCCGGTGCCCGGCGACCGGTCCACGGGCCACGGGGCCCTGGCGACCGGCGGGCGGCGGGCGGTCCTCGGGCCCTGGTGCCCGGCGGACCGGCGGACCGGCGACCGGCGGGCAGCGGGCAGCGGGCAGCGGGCGGCGGGCGGTCCTCGGTCCCTGGTCCCCGGTGCCCGGCGACCGGTCCACGGTCCTCGGGCCCTGGTGCCCGGCGGACGGCGACCGGTGGGCGGTCCTCGGTCCCCGGTCCCCGCTGCCCGGTGCCCGGCGACCGGCGACTGGCGGGCGGCGGGCGGCGGGCGGTCCTCGGCCCCTGGCGACCGGCGGGCGCTGTTCCCGGCGGCCGGCGGACCGGCGAAGTCGACCGCTGTGCCCGGTGGCCGGCGGGCACTCGGCGCTGTGCCCGGCGGCCGGCTGCGACTCCGGGGCGGCTGCACGAGGACGAAGGCGGTATGCGCTCGGCACGCCATCGGTCACGGGACGATGCGCCTGCCGGCCGGTCACCCCTCGACGAGTGCGGCAGCTCATCCCTCGGCGAGTTCGGCACCACCGGCGTAGCCCGCGCGTGAACCCGCCGGGAGCGCCGGCCCTGCTCCCAGGGACCTGACCGCCGGCGACTCCGTGACGCTGGGCGTGGGGCTGCCGGTGGGACTGCCCGTGGGCGAGGGGACCGGACTGCCGCTGGGGCTCGGCGAGACGGGAGCCGTCGGCGCGGGCGACGGCTCCGGGCGGCCGCCGGTGGAGGGGCGCGCACTCGGCTCGCCGGTCACGGGCGGCGACGCGGTGCGCGGGGCGGGCTCCGGGGCGCGGGTGGCCGGGGGAGGCGGGGGAGCCGGGGAAACGGGGGAAGCGGGAGGACCGGGAGGAGCGGAGGTGGTGGGAGGGCCCGCGGGCAGACCGCCGTCCCGGCCGCGGGCGGCTCCCCTGGCGGGGTGCGTGGCCGGACGTTCCGGCGAACGGGAGGCCTCCGGCGGTGCGGTGTCGTCCCGGGGCTCGCCGGAGACCGCGGGCTCCGGGCTCAGCGCGGCCTGCGGAAGGCCGGCGGAGCCGTCCGCCAGCAGGAAGGACGTACCCACACCGCCGAGCACGGCGAAGGCGGTCGCGGCGGCGGCCCGGACGCCGTAGGTCTTCCACCGCCGTGGCCGCGGCCGGGCGCGTTGCATCGGGCCTTTCGGGGTGGCGACGTGGATCGTGTGGGTCGGGTCCGGGTCCGGGTCCGGGTCCCCCGGAGTGTGGGCTGGGTCCGCGGCCATGGGAGTGGGGGGCTGGGACGGGTCCACGGGAGTGGGGGTCTCGGACGCGCCGACCGGGGTCGGGACGGCATGAGCGGGTGTGTGGCCCGTCCGGGTCGTACGGTCCGGGGCCGGGACCGACGGGACCGCCGGGGGAGCGGGGACCCGGGGCATTCGGACCGTGGCCGCTGCGGAGTCCGGGAGGGAGCCCGCGGATCCGCCGGGTGCGGCCGCCTCATCCGGGCCGGTCCCCGGCATGGCCGGTTCGCCCACCGGAATTCCGGCCGTGGTCGCCATCGCCGAGTCGTACGCACCGCATTCGGGGCACGTCACCGCGCCGTTGAGGGGACGGTGGCAGGGCGCGCAGTAGTCCATGGGCGCGGCCGCTCAGTGGGGGAGCCGCAGGTGGGCGGCCTGCTCCGCCGAGCGCGCCGAGCGCGCTGAACGCGCTGAACGCGCTGACGCCGGGCGGCGTACCGCGGGCGCGGGGCGGAGCCGGGTGCGGTGCGGAAGGGACCTGGGCATGTACGGACCTCGCTCACTCACCGGTCTGGAAGGGGCACCGGTTACCGGGGTCAACGACGGCCTCGGAGTGGTCGTTCAAGAAGCTGCGGAAACGTGGCACAGCTAACTTCCCGCCCCATGCGTACCGTTGGCGGCCGGGCCGGGGCACCCGACCGGGCCCGGCCCCGGCGGGCGGGGATGATCGGCCGTTTCCCGCCGGGGCCCTGACCAGCTACGGCAGTGCCCTGCGCGAGCCGGACGGCCGGATCCACCGGGCCGGCCGGCTCGGAGACCGCGACGCAGACGCACGGGCTGATGGGCAGACGCACGGGCTGATGGGCAGACGCACGGGCTGATGGAGGGCGCGGTGCGCTCAGGGGAGCGGGCCGCCCGGGAGGTCCCGGCCCTGAACCGGCGCGTCCACGCGACCCGGCGTCCTGGCCCGGCCCGCGGATACCGGCTCGGTCCGCGGATCCCGGGCTTCGGCCCGTGGATCCTCTACTCCCGTCCGTGGACCCTCGCCCCGGGCCTCCCCGCGGCGCCCGGTCGCGCGTGCGGCCGGATCACGGATGGCGCGCGGTCACGCGCGGCGACGGGTCACCCGTCTCCGGCTCCCGGCGCTGCTCACGGCCCTGCCCAAGGGCCTGCCCGGCGGACGCTCCGCGCCGGGGCGGGCGGGACCTGCCGCGCCAGGACGGCGGCCGGTGCTGCCCGCGCCGAAACGGGCCGTCCCGGCGCGGCCCGTTTCGGCGCGGGCAGCACCGATGCCTCAGTGGTGCCTGGTGTGCTTGCGCACCTGGTCGGCCGCCTTCTCCGCCATCTCCTGCGCCTTGCCGCGCAGCACGTCGTTCCGGCCCGAGCGCCGCATGGACTTGTCACCCACGGTCTTCCCGAGGGTCTCCTTCAGCTTGCCCTTGATCTGCCGCGCCTTGGCGTTGTGCTTGCTCATCAGGATCGGTGTCCTCTCGGGTCCGTGGTGCGTGCACGCACCGGTTAACCCTGCGCCTGTTCACCCTGCGCCTACCCGGGTTGCCCCGCAACCCGCGCAACCCGCGCACCCTGCGCACCCTGCGCACCCTGCGCACCCGCACACCCGCACACCCGGCGTGCCTGCCCGTCGGCCCATCCGCATACCCGCATACCCGCATACCCGCGTGTCCGGCACACCCGCGCACCCGCGCTTCGCACCCGGTCCCGGCTGTGATGGAGTGGGCGCCGTAACCCCCCGCGGTGAGCGCGCGGGCAGGAGCGAGTACGGGAGGCGCCATGACACGTCCGGTCACCGTCGTCACGGGCGGCAGCCGGGGCATCGGCGCGGCGACCTGCGTCCGGCTGGCCGCCGACGGGCACGACCTGGCCCTCGGGTATGTCAGCGACGCCGCGGCCGCCGAGGAGGTGGCGCGGGCCGTGCGCGCGGCCGGGGGGCGCTGTGTCGCGGTGCGGGTGGACACCTCCGACGAGGCCGGGGTGGAGCGGCTGTTCGACATCGCGGCAGCGGAACTCGGCACCGTGACCGGCCTGGTCAACAACGCCGGCGTCACCGGCCCGCTCGGGCGGCTCGCCGACGCCCGCACCGAGGACCTGCGCCGGGTCGTCGACGTGAACCTGCTGGGCTGTCTGCTGTGCTGCAGACGAGCTGCCCGCGACATGGCCGCGAGCGGTTCCGGTGCGATCGTCAACATCTCCTCGGTCGCCGCCACGCTCGGCGCCCCCGGGGAGTACGTCCACTATGCGGCGACCAAGGCGGCGATCGACGCCCTGACCGTGGGGCTGGCCAAGGAGCTCGGGCCGCAGGGTGTCCGGGTGAACGCCGTCGCCCCCGGCACCGTGAACACCGACATGCACGCCGCCATGGGAGACCCCGACCGGCCGGCGAAGGTGGCCGCGGTGACCCCGCTGCGGCGGCCGGGGGAGCCTGCCGAGATCGCCGGCGCCGTCTCCTGGTTGCTCTCGGACGACGCGTCCTTCACGACCGGCACGGTCCTCAGGGTCTCCGGGGGCCGCTGAGCGCCGCCCACCGCGGGCCGTGCCGCGCGCTCCCGCCCGTGCCGCGCGCTCCCGCCCGTGCCGCGCGCTCCCGCCCGTGCCGCGCGCTCCCGCCCGTGCCGTGCGGTAAGGGGCTCGGGCCCCGCCCGCCCGTGCGGTAAGGGGCTCCTGGTCATGCGTCCTTATACTTCGGCCATGCCGCCGATAGCCGCACTCCGCACGACGCACCCCGCATGACCGCCCCCGGCACCCCCGCGACCCCCGGCACCCCCGCGACCCCCGCGACCCCCGGCACCCCCGGCACCCCCGCGACCCCCGGCACCCCCGCCCGCGGCCGCCGCGTACTCGCCGACCTCACACCGCTGCGCGCCTCCGCCGACTTCCGTCGGCTCTGGTTCGGCAACACGGTCTCCTGGATCGGCCAGGGCATGACCACTCTGGCGATCTCGCTCCAGGTGTACGACATCACGCGCTCGACCTTCTCCGTCGGGCTCGTCGGACTGTTCTCGCTCGTCCCGCTGATCGTCTTCGGTCTGTACGGGGGCGCCGTCGCCGACACCGTGGACCGGCGCGCGCTCGGGCTGTGGAGCGCGGCCGGTTCCGCCGGTCTGTCGGCCGCGCTCGCCGCCGCCGCGTTCGCGGGCCTCCACCACGTCTGGTTCCTGTACGGCGTGGTCGCCCTCCAGGCGGTGTGCGCCGCGCTGAACTCGCCCGCCCGCAGCGCGATGATCCCCAGGCTGCTGCCGCCCGAGCAACTGCCCGCCGCCAACGCCCTCTCCTCGATGACGATGACGTCCGGCATGCTCCTCGGCCCGATGCTGGGCGGCCTGATAGTCGGTCACGGCGGCTACCAGACCGCATACGCCGTCGACTTCGTCGCGTTCGGGGCCGCGCTGTACGCGATGTGGCGGCTGCCCCCGATGCTGCCCGACCGCGACGGGGCGAAGGGCGGGCGGGCGTCCGTGCTCGACGGGCTGCGCTTCCTCTCCACCCGGCCCAACATCCGCATGACGTTCTTCTCCGACTTCTGCGCGATGATCCTGGCCCATCCACGCGCGCTCTTCCCCGCCGTGGCCGGGCTCTGGTACGGCGGGGACGCACGTACGACCGGTCTCCTCGTCGCGGCGCCGGCCGTCGGCGCGCTCCTGGGCGGGGTCTTCTCCGGCTGGCAGGGGCGTGTCCGTCGGCACGGGGTGGCGATTCTGCTCGCCGTGGCGGCCTGGGGTGCCGCGATCGCCGTGTTCGGCCTGACCAGGAACCTCTGGCTCGGGCTGGTCTTCCTCGCACTCGCCGGATGCGCCGACACGGTGTCCATGGTGTTCCGCAACACCATGCTCCAGACGGCCGCGCCGGACGAGATGCGCGGCCGGCTGCACGGGGTGTTCATCGTCGTCGTGGCGGGCGGTCCCCGCCTCGGCGACTTCCTCGCCGGCTCGGTCGCGGACCTCACCTCGCCCGCGGTCACGGTCACCGGCGGCGGCCTCGCCTGCGTCCTGGCGGTCGGTCTGCTCGCCCTGCGCGGCCGGAGCTTCGTACGCTACGACGCCCGCCGGCCCACGCCGTGAGCCCGCCCCGCCGGTGGGATGCCCGGGCATCCGCCGGGCACCCGCCGGGCCCCCGCCCCCGCCGCCCCGCCGCGGCGCTGTCCCCACGCCGCCGTGCGCCCCCGTCCCCGACCTTGTCCCCGACCCGTCCCCGGCCTTGCCCCCGACCCGTCCCCGACCTTGTCCCCGTCGCGTCCTCGGCCCCGGCGCTGTCTCCGTTCCGTCGTTCCGTCGTTCCGTCGTTCCGTCGTAACCCCGTGCCTGCCGTAACCCCGTGCCTGCCGTGACGCGGTGTCGCGACGCCGCGGTGCCCGGGGGTCCGTGCCGGGGATGGCCCTCGCTGCGGACACCCGGGCACCGCACGGCCTGTCCGCCGCACGACCGTTCCGCCGCGTGGCCCTTCCTCCGGCCCGGGTGGTCCCGGAGGCCACGCGCGCTCACGCCGGTGCGCCGGAAGGAACCGAGTCGCGGCAACGGCTCCTTGACGTCGTCGCCGTCCTCCGAAGGCCAGGTCCAGTCCATGCCGCCTGCCGCGAGGAGGGCCGCCTTCACTTCGGTGGGGGAGGCGCCGGGGTGGGTCGCCCGGTACAGGGCTGCCCCGCCCGCCGTGTGCGGGACGGCCATGGAGATGCCGGACAGGGTGGCGTAGCCGCCGTTCGCGGAGGTGGGGAGGACGCACACACCGGGGGCGATCAGATCCACGTCCCGGCCGTGGCCGGAGAAGTCAGCAGGGCGGCGGGTCGCCCACCGGGCGCCTGGCGTGGCGGCGGGTGTCGACCGACCACATATGAGTGCAGCCGGGGCACTGAAGGTGGACCACCGCGCCCTGATTGGAGATCAGATAGCGCCAGTGCTCCACGCAGTTGCGCCGGTCCGCGCAGACGGCGCAGTCGCGAGCGTCGTCGCAGGCGGGGCAGGGCAGCCAGGCGCGGCGGGCGATGTCCGCCTGCGGGTCAATGGGAAGGCGCACGGCCCGGGCCTCCTCCCGGCAGGACACCGGCGGCGACGAGCATGTCGTGGGTCCGCTGCTGCTCGGCGTCGAGACCGGAGTAGAGGAGCGTGTACGCGGCCTCCTCACCCTCCAGCGCGGCCACGGGGTCCCAGCCGGGCCCCAGCGCGGCCACCACCTCGGCCCGGCGCCGGGCCTCCTCGAAGGCCAGGTCGATCTCGAACGGCATGAGGTCGGGCGAGCGGTCCTGGTCCATGAGCGACACTTCCGGTGGAGCTGCGGTGCGGTGCCCGTGCGGGCCGACATCCACGTCTACCAGAGGGCGGCACCTCGAGGGAAGGCTTACCTAAGTTGCTGTGATGCACCTCATGGGCCGGGGTGGCCCTGCCGGCCCTGCCGGCCCCACGGCCGCATCGCCGTGACGCCGTGACGCCGCACTCGGTGCCGGAGCCGCATCCGCCGCGCGGATCACTCGGCCCTTGCCACGATCCCCCGTACCACCCCGAGTTCCACCAGATCCCGCGGCCGCAGCCGGAGCTGGTCCGCGGTGGCCGGGGTCTCGGAGGGGTCGCGTTTGAGGATCGCCGCGGCGAGTTCGGGCGCGATGACCGAGAAGTAGCTGTCGGGGGTCACCCAGGTGTTGCCCGGGGCGGCCAGCGCCAGCGCCCCGCCGGAACCGCCCTCGCCGATCACCAGGGTCGTCACCGGCACGCGCACCGATGCCACCGCCGCGAACACGTCGGCGATGGCCGCACCCGCCCCGGCCCGCTCGGCCTCGGCGTCGTTCGCGGCGCCGGGCGTGTCCACGAGGGTGAGGACCGGGATCCCGAGCCGGTCGGCGAGCCGGATGAGCCGGGCCGCCGTGCGGTAACCGGCGGGCCTGGTCGCGGTCCCGGTCTGCGCCGCGTAGGCCACCACCCGCCCCTCGCGCAGCCCGAAGCCGCAGATCATCCCCGGGTCCGAACCACCGCACCGGTCGCCGTGCAGGTCCGCCCGCTCGTCGAACCAGGTGTCGAGATACGCCCCCGCGCGCGGCCGGTGCGGTGCCCGGGCCCGCCGTACCGCCTCCCAGCCGGTCGCCGCCGCGCCGTAGGCGCCGTCAAGGGCCGGCGGCGGCGGGACGGGAACTCCGCCCGGCACCGGCTCCACGGTGCCGCCCGCCAGCAGCCGCAGCCACAGCGACAGTGCCGGACGCAGCCGGTCCCGGGTGACGATCGCGTCGACGTGCCCCGCTGCGAGCTGGCCCTCGGCCGTGTACGCCGACGGGTCCGCGTCCGCCGGCCTGACCCGGGAACCGGCGAACCCGACCTGCGCTCCCGGCAGTGCGAGGACCACGTCCGCGCCCGCCCCCAGCGTGGCCCAGCCACCGCCGGTGGTGGGGTCGCGCAGCACCGCGATCTGCGGCAGACCGGCCGCGCGGTTGAGCGCCGAGGCCCGAGCCACCCGGTGGAGCTGGCCGAGGGCGACCATGCCCTCCTGCATCCTGCTGCCGCCGGTGGCGACCAGCGACACCAGCGGCAGCCGCGCGGCGCGGGCATGGGCGTAGGCCTCTTCCAGCAGGTCCCCGGCCCGCCGGCCCAGCGACCCGCCGAGGAACCGGAACTCGGACGACACCAGCACCGCGCGGCGGCCACCGATGTCCGCCGTCCCCCATACGACGGACTCCCGCTCACCGGTCCGCTCCGCTGCCCGTGCCCGTGCCTGCGCGTAGCCGGCCCACCGGAGCGGACCGTCGCCGTCGCCGTCGCCGGAGGCGTCCTCGGCGGCGGCCGGCGGGTGCTCCTCGAAGTCGTCGGAGGCCAGGGCCACGGCCTCACGAGCCGTCGACACGTCAGCCACGGGAGAGGGACCTCTTCATGATCTTGCCCATGTCGTTTCGGGGCAGCGCGTCGAGGAAGCGGACCGTCCGCGGGCGCTTGTGCGGGGCGAGCTGGGACGCGACATGCCCGGCCAGCTCGTCCCCGGACGGCGGCCGGGCCGGGTCGGCGGGCACCACCCACGCCACCACCCGCTCGCCGAGGTCGTCGTCCGGTTCGCCGGTGACCGCGGCCTCCCGCACCTGCGGGTGCTCCAGCAGCGCGTTCTCGATCTCGCCCGCGCCGATCTTGTAGCCGCCGCTCTTGATCAGATCCGTCGCCTTGCGGCCCACGATGCGCACCTGGCCGTCCGGGGCCCGGACCGCCATGTCGCCGGTGCGGAACCAGTCGCCGTCGAACGCCGCCGCGGTCGCGTCCGGCCGGTTGAGATAGCCGGTGAAGAGGTTCGGCCCCCGCACCTGGATCTCGCCGACCGCCTGCCCGTCCAGCGCGGTGATCTCCGTCCCGTCCTCCTCCACGAGCCTCAGCTCCACCCCCGGAAGCGGATGGCCCACCGATCCGGGACACGGCTCGCCGTCCACCCGGACGCTCGTGTTCATCAGCGTCTCGGTCATCCCGTACCGCTCGACGACCCGCCGGCCCGTCGCCGCGAAGATCCGCTCGTGGTCGTGGACGGGCAGCGCCGCCGATCCGGACACCAGCAGCCGGGCGCCCGCGAGGGACTTCGCCAGCTCCGGATCGCCGTCCACCGCCTCCGCCAGCCGGTGGTACATCGTCGGCACCCCGAAGAGCATCGTCGCCCCGGCGCCGAGCTCCCGCCCCACACCCTCGGCCGAGAACCGCCCGAGGTGCCGCACCGCGCCGCCCCGCCGCAGCGGGCCGAGGACACCGAGGATCAGCCCGTGCACATGGAACAGCGGCAGCGCCTGGACGAGGACGTCGTCACCGGTCCACCCCCATGCGTCCGCCAGCGCGTCCAGGGTGGCGGCGATCGCCCGGCGCGGCAGCACCGCGCCCTTCGGCGGGCCGGTGGTCCCCGAGGTGTAGACGACCAGCGCCGCGGTCTCCGGTCCCGGCTCGGCGGGCAGGGCCCGGACGACGGGCCCCGACGGGTTCCCGTGACCCGCGGCGCCCACGTGACCCGCGGCGCCCCCGGGGCCTGCCATGCTCCCGGGTCCTGCCTTGTCCCCGGGTCCTGCCTTGTCCCCGGGGGCCGCCGCCTCGATGTCGATCCGCTCCAAGGCGGCCAGCACGGGCGGCAGTTCGTCGTCAGGGGCGGCCAGTACCAGCCGCGGGGCGCTGTCCTGGATGATGTGGGCCAGTTCCCGCTCTCCCGTCCGGGGGTTGAGCGGTACGGCGGGCACCCCCGCGAGCAGCGCCGCCACCACCCCGACGGCCGTCTCGAGCGTGGGCGTGGCCCAGACCGCGACCCGGCCGGCCCCGGAGATCCGCTCCGCCGCCGCCCCGGCGGCGCAGGCCAGTGCGCCGTACGTCAGCTCCCGGTCGCCGAAGCGCAGCGCGGGCCGGTTCCGTACGCCGCGGTCCCCGGCGGTCGTGACGTCTGTGGCGGTCGTGACGTCCGTGCCGGCTGTGGCGCGCATGGCCGCCGCCAGGGCGGGGAACAGAGCACTCACCGGTCGTCCTCCTCAAGTCGCTTCCGCACGGGCCGGGTCGCGGGCGCCCGTCGTCCCGCCATTCTCCCCGTGATGGGCCTACCCGTACGTAACAGAGTTCGGGCCCGGGGCCGCCGTGTGCGGCCCGGCAGGACGGAGAGTGCTCCCCGTCCGAACCGATCCGGTGCCACCCCCGTCGGTATCCCCTGCATCCAACAGGCTCGCGGCCTCCGGCAGTACCCCTGCCCACGGGCCGCTTCCGGGCGACCTCCCGACCCGGCGGTATGCCCATAGCCGGCGGCACTCCCGGTCTCCGGCGGAACCCCTGTCCCACCGGAACCTCTGTCCCACCGGAACCTCTGTCCCACCGGAACCTCGCATCCCACTGGAATTTCGCGCCCCCGGCGGGTGTCCAGGTGTCCACGGGCTGTCCGGTACCTGGGCCGGTGGCACCTGCCGCAGCGGTACCCGACTCAGTGGCCCTTGGCGTGCCGGCATCGGAGCCTTGCGGCACGTGCCTGTCGGCGGCTGCGTTCGGCGCATGTGGTTCGGGCACGTGTCGTTGCGGCATGTGTGGTTCGGGCATGTGTTGCCCCGGCACGTGGTCACCCGCCCTGACCTTGGCCTTCGGGCACGGGCGTTCGGGCGCGGGCGTTCGGGCGCGGGCCGTCCGGCGAGTGGCCGTCGTGCGCACTCCGGTCCGGGGGCGAGTCGGAGTGTCAGGTGGTGAGCGGGGAGAGGACCATCGAGGCGACGTTGCCCTCCATCATCTCCCCGAGCCCCTGCACCGCGCACACATCGGGCCGTTCGGCGATGTGGACCGGCATACCGGTAGCGTCCCGCAGCATCTGGTCGAGTCCGGGCAGCAGCGCGCTGCCGCCGACCATCATGATCCCGCGGTCGGCGAGATCGGCGACCAGGTCGGGCGGGCAGTCGCGCAGGATCCTTCCGATGCCGTCGAGCACCGCGGTCAGCGGTGTGTGGATGGCGTCCCGCACCGCCGCGGTGTCGACCCGTACGGAGCGCGCCAGCCCGGTCGCCACGTCCCGGCCGTGGATCTCGGTGGTGGAGGGGCCCTGGAGGGTGAGGCCGTTCTCGCTGAGCGCGATCTGGAGGGGGCGTACGGACTGGCTGGGCAGCATCAGTTCGTGCTGGTGGCGCAGGTGCTGGATGACGGCGTGGTCCACAGCCTCACCCCCGACCGGGATACGGGCCGCGGTGACGATGGAACCGAGGGAAAGGACGGCGACCTGCGTGGTGGCCGCACCGCACATCATGATCATCGTGGCGGTCGGCTGCTCCACCGGGAGTCCGCAGCCCACGGCCGCGGCGATCAGTGTGTCGACCAGCTCCACCCGGCGCGCGCCCAGTCCCACCAGGGTCTCCACGGTGGCGCGCTGGGCGAGGGGGTCGGCCTCGTGCGGAGTACAGGCGGCGGCGCGCAGCCGGGGCTTGCGGCGCAGTTGCCGGCGGAGCTTCTCGCCGAGCAGATGGCGGAGCATGCGCTGGGCCATGTCGATGTCGACGACGGTGCCGCCGGTGACCGGGCGCATCACCCTGATGTAGTCGGGGGTACGGCCGGTCATCTGCTCGGCGAACTCACCGACGGCGATGAGGGCGCCGTTGCGGATGTTGACCGCGACGACGCTGGGCTGGTCGACGACGAGCCCTGCGCCCTTCACATAGACCCGGGTCCGCGCCGCGCCCAGATCGACGGCGACATGGCAGCGGCGCAACTGCTCAAGACTGACGGTCATGGCAGGTCCTCCCGAGACGGTTCCCTCCTCGCATCCTGCGATCACCGGGTGCGTCACGCGCGCTGGGATGAGCCGGTCGGGGTGGGTTCCGCAGGAGGCAGCCGGGGCGGAGGCAAGCAGCGGGCGCGACCACCGGGGGGTGATCGATGTATGGCGATTGATGCGTGGTGATCGACGGGTGGTGATCGACGGGTGGTGATCGACGCGCGCCGGGCCGAGCCGGTCGGGTGTGGACCACCCGGGCGCAACGGGCATGGCGGGCGAAACAGGCGTGCTGGGCGAGGCGGGCGAGGCGGGCGAGGCGGGCGAGGCGGGCGAGGCGGGCGAGACAGGCGCGACGGGCACGGTGCCGCGCCGGGCACGGTGTGGCGCAGGGCCGGGCGCCGTGTGGGAATCGGTGTCAGGGGCCGTACGCCACGCGTTGCAGCAGGCCCCAGGTGAACTCGGCCACGCATGACCGCCCGTCGGGGAGGTCGAACGCAAGCCGCCGGCGTGAGGGAGCGGTGCCCTCCATCGGCCGTACCGGGGCGAAGGCCGCGGCGACCTCGTCGACCGTGCAGCACCAGGGGCGCAGGTCGTCGGCCGTGCGCAGCCGGGGTCCGGCGGCCCCCGGCGCCCGGACCAGCCATTCGTTCCAGACGGCTCCGCCCGGTCCGGCCAGCACTTCGAACCGGAGGTCCGGCCACAGCGGCAGGCGCCACCGCAGCGCCGCGCACTCCAGGTCGCCGACCCTGCGGCGGTCCGGGCCCTCGGGCTCACCGAGCATCGAGCGGTACCGGGACAGAGCCCCGCGTGCGCGCGGGGAGCGGACGGCCGCCTGCCAGCGGCGGTTCGCCTCGCGCATCTCGGCGGCCGTCGCTCCCAGCTCACGGCGTGCCTCCTCGACCAGCTCAGGCTGGTGGTCGGCCATCCGGCGGAGCAGGACGAGCTGGAAGGCACGCGATCCGAAGGTGTCCATGCCCTCATCGTGCCCTTCACCGGTGGCGCCCGGGACGGTGTCCGGGACGGGGTTCGGGGCGGTGTCCGGGACGGGGTCGTACGGACAGGTGCACGAGTACGTCCCGGCCGGCCGACGGGCCGAGGAGACGCGGACTCCGTACGGGATCCTCACAGCCGCGCCCACCTCAGATGTCGCATCGCCGCATACGTTCCGGGGGCCATGGACTGCTGCCGCCTGTGCCGCCGACGCCTCGACGGGGCCATGGCGTGCACCTGGTGCGGTACTCCCGCCGAGGAACCGCGCCGCCGCCGACCCGCCTCCGCCGCGGCGGAGGGGATGCCTCGTCGAACCGGGCGGGGCGTATGGCGGCGACGGCCGGCCGCCGCCGGCCTACCCGTCGGCCTACCCGTCGGCCCCGGTGTCCCCCAGCATCCGCCTCAGCAGGTCCCGCAGGGCGCGGCGTTCCTCCGCCGACAGCTCCGCGAGCGGCTCGCGCGCGAAGCGCAGGGCGTCCCTGAGGCCGCGTGCCGTCCGGTGGCCCTCGTCCGTGGCCGCCGCTATCTTCACCCGGCGGTCGGCCGGGTCCGGTCGGCGTTCCACCAGGCCGCGCCCCTCCAGCCGGTCGATGATCCCGGTGACGTTCGACGGCTCGCACTTCAGCTGCCGGGCGATCCGCCGCATGGCGGTGGGTTCCATGGCCAGCAGCCCGAGCACCCTGGCCTGCGCGCCGGTGAGGTGGTAGCGGGCCGCGGCTTCCTCGTACTCCTCGTGGTAGCGCGCCACGACGGTGCCGATGAGGTCGACGACCTCCAGGGTCAGCGGGTCTGTGCGCGTGGTGGACATGCCGTCAGCATACCCGGTTACTTGACAATATTAAATATTCAGTCGCATGATTGTTTAAGGATATGAAGCATTTCTAGGAGGCCCGCACATGCCCGCACTGCCCGCGACCAGCCGCGAATGGCACCTCGTCGCCCGTCCCCACGGCTGGCCGGAGCCGACCGACTTCGCCCTGCGTGAGGCCCCGGTGACCGAACCGGGCGAGGGGCGGATCCTCGTCCGCAACCTGCACTTCTCGGTCGACCCCTATATGCGCGGCCGGATGAACGACGTGAAGTCGTATGTGCCGCCGTTCCAGCTGGACCAGCCCATGGAGGGCGGTGCGGTCGGCGAGGTCGTCGCGTCCGGCGCGGAGGGCTTCGCCCCCGGCGACCACGTCCTGCACTTCCTCGGCTGGCGCGAGTACGCCGAGGTGGACGCCCGCCAGGCGACCAAGGTCGACGGCTCCGTCGCACCCCTCTCGGCCTATCTGGGCGTGCTCGGCATGCCCGGAATGACCGCCTACGCGGGCCTCTTCGACGTCGCCTCCTTCAAGGAGGGCGACGTGGTCTTCGTCTCGGGCGCCGCCGGCGCCGTCGGCAACCAGGTCGGCCAGATGGCGAAGCTGAAGGGCGCCTCCCGCGTCATCGGCTCGGCCGGATCCGACGAGAAGGTCAGGCTCCTCGTCGAGGAGTACGGCTTCGACGCCGCCTTCAACTACAAGAACGGCCCGGTCGCCGAACAACTGGAGGCCGCCGCCCCCGACGGTATCGACGTGTACTTCGACAACGTCGGCGGCGAGCACCTGGAGGCCGCGATCTCCTCGCTCAACGTCCACGGCCGCGTCACCCTCTGCGGGATGATCGCGCAGTACAACGCGACCGAGCCCACCCCGGCCCCGCGCAACCTCGCCATGGTCATCGGCAAGCGGCTGCGTCTGCAGGGCATGATGGTCAGCGACCACGAGGCCATGCAGCCCGAGTTCGTGCGCGATGTCGGCGGCTGGCTGCGCTCCGGCGAGCTGAAGTACCAGGAGACCGTCGTGGAGGGCATCGAGAACGGTGCCGAGGCGTTCCTGGGCCTCATGCGCGGCGAGAACACCGGCAAGATGGTCGTCTCGCTCAACCGCTAGACGAGCCCAGGGGCTTACCTCCGCCGTCGCGGTCGCGGGCGCGAACCCCGGCGCACGGGAAGGACCCGCAAACCATGCCGATCCGGCAGTCCGACGTCCTCCCCACCGCCGTCGCCACGGCGGAGAACGGCCGTGACGGTCGGACGGCCGTGACGCCACCGGCGACGGCAAGCTCGACGCCGTCGCCAATCCGCCCTGGGAGACGGGCGGCTGCGGCGCCGGCGCCAACCCGGAGCAGCTCCTCGCGGCCGCCTACAGCGCCTGCTTCCAGGACGCGCTCCCGCGTCGTCGCCCGCCAGGAGAGCCCGGCGCCTCCGGTTCGACGGTCGCCGCCGAGTTCGGCCTCGGCAAGAACGAAGAAGGCTTCGGCATCATCGTGAAGACCTCCGCGACCATCCCGAACGTGGCTGCCGCCACCGCTCGTGAGCTGGTCGAGAGGGCCCACCAGGTGTGCCCGTACTCCAAGGCCACCCGCGGCGACATCACGGTCGAGCCCGCGGTCCGAGGCATCCGCCGGTCCGCCCGGCGCGTGCCCGGCACAAGAAACCGATACCAGGGACCCACACAAGGGACCGATACCAGGGACCCACACAAGGGACCCGCATAGGGGTACGAGGGGCGGCATCCCAGGGGTGCCGCCCCTCGTCGCGCCACCGGCCCGCATGCCCGGGCGGACGCCGGGCGGGGACGCCCGCCGAGCCGGACGAGGGCATTCGGCGATCCCGAGGACGCGCCCCGGCGCCGCGATCCGGTTGCGCAGGCACGGCGTGCAGGCACGGCGTGCAGGCACGGCGCGCCCGCACGGTCCGCGCGCACGCACGGCGTATGCACGGCGTATGCACGGCGCCGTGATCCGGTCCGCGCGCCGGGCCCCGGCGACCGCTCCCGGCCCCGCCCGCACACGCCCACGACCGGGGTGCAGGCCCCGTATAGGGTGTGGCGCATGCGTGATCTGGGTGCGGGCTTCGGCTACTTGGTGAAGGGGCAGCAGTGGGTCGGCCGACACGGCCGGTGGTTCGGCATCGGACTGCTGCCCGGGCTGATCACCCTCGTGCTGTACGCCGGAGCCCTCGTCGGGCTCGCCTACGGTGCCGACGACCTGGTCGGCTGGGCCACTCCGTTCGCGGACGGCTGGTCGTCGCCGTGGCAGGGAGGGTTCCGCGGCTTCCTGACGGCACTGGTCTGGGTGTTCGGCCTCTTCCTCGCCGTGATCACCTTCACCGCCGTGACCCTGCTGGTGGGCCAGCCGTTCTACGAGTCGCTCTCCGAGGCCGTCGACCGGGCCGAGGGCGGTGAGGTCCCGCACTCCGGGCTGCCGCTCTGGCGCGAGCTGTGGATCTCCGCGCGGGACAGCCTGCGGATCGTGGTCCGTGTCGCGGTCTGCGGTGTGCTGCTCTTCGCGCTCGGGTTCGTCCCGGTCCTCGGCCAGACCGTCGTCCCCGTACTCGGCTTCTGCGTCACCGGCTTCTTCCTCGCCGAGGAACTCACCGCCGTGGCACTCCAGCGGCGGCGGATGGAACTCGGGGAGCGTCTCGCGCTGCTGCGCGGCCGGCGCATGCTCACTCTCGGCTTCGGCGTTCCGCTGGCGCTGGCCTTCCTCGTCCCGTTCCTCGCCGTGCTGCTGATGCCGGGTGCGGTCGCGGGCGCCACGCTCCTGGTGCGCGACCTGGTGGAGGACCGGAACGGGGAGGACGAGGACGCCGGGCACACGGACCCGGAGCCCGCCCCCCACGCGCACCGGCGGGACGCGCGGGACCCGTACGCGAGCCGCGACCAGGGCCGCCCCGCCGGGCCCTACGACCTCGGCAAGGACCAGGCCCGCTCCTAGTGCCGCGTCAGGCGACGTTCGCCCCGTCGTGACGCCCGGCACGGCGACTCGCCGCGTCGCCGAACCAGCCGAGCAGGCCGACTACGAGGCCGATCCGGCGCCCTGCACCGCACCGCACCGGACCCCGCACCGCGCCGGACCCCGCTCCGCGCCGCTGCCGACGGGCAGACCCTGCCTGACGCGGCACTGGACGAGGCAACGGCCGGCGGGACCCGCCGACCGACACGCCGCCCCCGTATCCCTGGCGTCCCGTGTCCCCGGCGTCCCGTGTCCCCGGGGCTTCGTATCCCTGGGTCCCCGTATCCCTGGCGTGCCGAATCCCAGCGCCCCCGGTACCGGGGAGCCGATCCCGCGGCCGTGTCGCGATCCGCGGTGATCGCCACCGGCCGCGGCGTCGGTGACGGCGTGCCGCCGGATTTCACGCGTGTGCCTTCCCCCAAGGCGTCCTGGCGGGTGAATGCTGGACGCGTACGGGGCCCGGGAGGGGCGGTCCGACACAACGGGGCCCCGTCGCACGGTAGCTTTGCCCACGTCGAACCAGAGGCACCCGGCTCGCCGGCTCCAGTAAGTCACATCACGTCATATGTCGTCCGCTTCCCGCCTCTTGCGGGGAGTGCGTACCTGATGTTGTTTACTGAGGCCGCTGGGAGGGTGGTCCTCGTCCCACACTGGAGGTCCCGGTGACGACACGCGGCGTTCTCTACGTCCACTCCGCACCACGCGCGCTGTGCCCGCACGTCGAATGGGCGGTCGCGGGCGTGCTCGGCGTACGGGTCCAGCTCGACTGGATCCGCCAGCCCGCGTCCCCCGGCACCTGGAGAGCCGAGTTCTCCTGGCAGGGGGAGAGCGGCACGGCATCCAAGCTGGCGTCCGCGCTGCGCGGCTGGCAGCTGCTGCGTTTCGAGGTCACCGCGGAGCCCTGCACCTCCGCCGAGGGAGAGCGCTACAGCGCGACTCCCGATCTGGGCATCTTCCACGCCGTCACCGGCATCCACGGCGACATCCTCATCCCTGAGGACCGCCTTCGCGCGGCCCTGGTGCGCTCGGCCCAGGGCGAGACGGAACTCGAGGCGGAGATCTCCAAGCTGCTCGGCAAGCCCTGGGACGACGAACTCGAGCCGTTCAGATACGCGGGCGAGGGCGCCCCGGTCCGCTGGCTCCACCAGGTGGTCTGACCACCGGTCCGCCCTGGCGGCAACGGCACCGTCCCGTTCCTCGCTCCGCCGGGTGTGCTCTCCCTGGGGGGCGGCGGCTGCTCGTTCCGCTCTGCGCGGCCCGCTTTCGGGGGCGGCGGCCGCGCGTTGCGCCCGGTGTGGCGGCAGGTCCCGGATACGGGTGCGCCGCAAGGCCGGGCGACACCGGCCTGTTCGTGCAGGCCTGTTCGTGCAGGCCTGTTCGTGCCGGCCTGTTCGTGCCGGTCTGTCCGTGCCTGTCTGTCCGTACGTACGGGCCTGTCCGTGCCGGTGGCCCGTGCTGCCGCTACCGGCCCCGTCCGCCGCGGGGCGCGCACCGACGAGCGGGCCCCGTTCCCACGAGACCGGCACAAGCAGCGGGCCCCGCTCCCACGAGACCGGCACAAGCAGCGGGCCCCGCCGACCCGGGTGGGGGAGGCGGGGCTCGCTGCTCGTCGCCGTGTGTCAGACGCTGCGGAAGGCCAGCACCACGTTGTGGCCGCCGAAACCGAACGAGTTGTTGATCGCCGCGATCGTGCCCTCCGGCAGCGCACGCGGCCCGCCGCGGACGACGTCCGCCTCGACCTCGTCGTCCATGTCGTCGACGTTCACGGTCGGCGGGGCCTGGCGGTGGTGCAGTGCCAGGACCGTGGCGACGGTCTCGATGCCGCCGGCGCCGCCCAGCAGATGGCCCGTCATCGACTTGGTCGCGGAGATCGCGACATGGTCGAGGTCGTCGCCCAGTACCTTGCGCAACGCCTTGATCTCGGCGATGTCACCCTGCGGGGTGGAGGTGGCGTGGGCGTTGAGGTGGACCACCTCGGACGGCTTCAGCCCGGTGTTGTCCAGCAGGTTCTGCACCGCCGCCGCGACGCCGCGACCGGTCGGCTCGGGCTGCGCGATGTGGTGGCTGTCCGCGGACAGGCCCTGGCCCAGTGCCTCGCAGTAGACGCGTGCGCCGCGCGCGGCCGCGTGCTCCGCCGACTCCAGGATGACGACACCCGCGCCCTCGCCCAGCACGAAGCCGTCACGGGCCTTGTCGTACGGCCGCGACGCCCGCTCGGGGTCGTCGTTGTTCTTGGACATGGCCATCATGTTGGCGAACGCGGCGATCGGCAGCGGGTGGATCGCGGCCTCGGTGCCGCCCGCGACCACGACGTCGGCCCGGCCGTTGCGGATCATCTCGATGGCGTAGCCGATCGCCTCGGCACCCGACGCGCAGGCGGAGACCGGGGTGTGCACGCCCGCCTGGGCGTTCACCTCCAGGCCGACGTTGGCGGAGGGGCCGTTGGGCATCAGCATCGGCACGGTGTGCGGGGAGACCCGGCGTACGCCCTTCTCCTTCAGTACGTCGTACTGGTCGAGCAGGGTGGTGACGCCGCCGATGCCGGAGGCGATGACCGCGCCGAGGCGGTCGGGCCGGATGCTCCCGTCCTCGCCGGCCGGAGCGGTGAAGCCGGCGTCGGCCCACGCCTCACGGGCGGCGATCAGCGCGAACTGGGCCGAGCGGTCCAGCTTGCGCGCCTGGGGCCGGGGCAGTACCTCGCCCGGATCGACCGCCGCCGGGGCGGCGATACGGACGGGCAGTTCCTCGAAGCGCTCGCCCTCGAGGGGTCTGACGCCGGAACGCCCGGCGATCAGACCCTCCCAGGTCGAAGCGGAGTCGCCACCCAGCGGTGTGGTTGCGCCGATACCGGTGACGACCACGGTGCGATTGGTCGGGCTCACAGGAATTCTTTCTCCACGGTCTATGAGGGTTCGTGAATCAGCGGCGCCACCGCTGGGTGGCGTACCTGATCGGCCCGGATCAGGCCTGGTGCTTCAGGATGTACTCGGCAGCGTCGCCGACGGTCTTGAGGTTCTTGACGTCCTCGTCCGGGATCTTGACGTCGAAGCGCTCCTCGGCGGCGACGACGACCTCGACCATGGACAGCGAGTCGACGTCCAGGTCGTCGGTGAAGGACTTGTCCAGCTGGACGTCCTCCGCCGGGATACCGGCGATCTCGTTGACGATCTCGGCGAGACCTTCGACGATCTCTTCCTGCGTGGCGGCCATGTGGCGCTCCTTCGGTGTGTAGCGGAGGGTTGGACGGGCTTGCCCGGAGGACCGGAGGTCCGGGGGATCCGGATGCTTGCCTAGGGGAGGGTAACGACCGTCGCGGCGTAGACGAGACCCGCCCCGAAGCCGATGACGAGCGCGGTGTCGCCGCTCTTCGCCTGCCCGGTCGCCAGGAGCCGCTCCATGGCGAGCGGAATCGAGGCGGCCGAGGTGTTGCCGGTGGTCTCCACGTCACGGGCGACCGTGACGTGTTCCGGCAGTTTCAGAGTCTTCACCATCGAGTCGATGATCCGCATGTTCGCCTGGTGCGGGATGAAGACGTCCAGTTCGTCCGCGGTGATCCCGGCCGCGTCCAGCGCCTGCTGGGCGACCTTCGCCATCTCGAACACGGCCCAGCGGAACACCGCCTGGCCTTCCTGGGTGATGGCGGGGAACCGCTCGACGGCGCCGTCGCGGTAGTCCGTCCACGGCACGGTCTGCTTGATGGTCTCCGACTTGTCGCCCTCGGAACCCCACACGGTGGGGCCGATCCGGGGCTCCTTCGCGGGACCGACGACGACCGCCCCCGCGCCGTCACCGAAGAGGAACGCCGTGGCGCGGTCCTCCAGGTCGGTCAGGTCGCTGAGCCGCTCGACGCCGATGACCAGCACGTACTCCGCCGAGCCCTCGACGACCATGCCCTTGGCGAGGGTCAGGCCGTAGCCGAAGCCCGCACAGCCGGCGGAGATGTCGAACGCGGCGGGCCTGGTCGCGCCGATCCTGTCCGCGATCTCGGTGGCGACGGCCGGGGTCTGCTTGAAGTGCGACACGGTCGAGACGATCACGCCGCCGATCTGCTCGGGGGTGAGTCCGGCGTCGGCGATGGCCTTGCCCGCCGCCTCGACCGACATCGCGGTGACGGTCTCCTCGTCGTTCGCCCAGTGGCGGGTGGCGATGCCCGAGCGGGAGCGGATCCACTCGTCGGAGGAGTCGATCGTCTCGAGGATCACCTCGTTGGGCACGATCCGGGTCGGGCGGTAGCCGCCGACACCCATGATGCGTGCGTACGGGGCACCCTTGCTGGGCTTGATCTTCGACATGCTGTCTCGGCTCCTTGTCAGGCGCCCGCCGCGTCGGCGGCGGGTGAACCGGCCTCGGCGAGCAGCTTGCGGGCCGCGTCGAGGTCGTCGGGGGTCTTCAGCGCGAGTGTCGCGACGCCGGGCAGCGCCCGCTTGGCGAGGCCGGTGAGGGTGCCGCCCGGGCACACCTCGACGAGGGCGGTCACTCCGAGTTTCTTGAAGGTCTCCATGCACAGGTCCCACCGGACCGGGTTGGCGACCTGTCCGACCAGCCGGGACACGACCTCGCCACCGGTGACCACGGTGCGCCCGTCCTTGTTGGAGACGTAACGCACCTTCGGGTCGGCCGGCGCGAGCGACGCCGCGGCCTCCTCCAGGCGCGCGACGGCGGGGGCCATGTGGTGCGTGTGGAACGCCCCGGCGACCTTGAGCGCGACGACCTTGCGCACTCCCTCGGGCTTGTCCGCCTCCAGCGCGGCGAGCTGCTCCCTGGTGCCGGCGGCGACGATCTGCCCGGCGCCGTTGACGTTCGCGGCGGTCAGGCCCAGCTTCTCCAGGTGCGCGGCGCTCACCTCGGGGTCGCCCCCGAGCAGGGCCGACATGCCGGTCTCCGTGACGGCGGCGGCCTCGGCCATCGCCAGACCGCGGGTGCGCACGAGACGCAGCGCCGCGGTGGGCCGGAGGACGCCCGCGAACACGGCGGCCGTGATCTCGCCGACGCTGTGGCCGGCTACGGCGTCCGGGACCGCGTCACCGAGCGCGGAGGCGGACAGCAGTCCGGCCGCGACGAGCAGCGGCTGCGCCACGGCCGTGTCCCGGATCTCGTCCGCGTCGGCCTTGGTGCCGTAGTGGGCGAGGTCCAGGCCGATGGCGTCGGACCAGGCCGCGATGCGGTCGGAGGCGCCGGGGAGTTCGAGCCAGGGGGTCAGGAAGCCGGGCGCCTGAGCGCCTTGGCCGGGAGCGACGAGTACGAGCACCCTCACACTCTCTCTTGTCGATGGTCCCGCCCGCCCGTGGGGACAGGGACCAAGAACCGTCAGGGGAATTGTTGGTGTCCGACAAAATCCTAGGGTTGCTGATCACCGTCTACCAGACGCCCGAGGATGAGCGCGATCCGCAGGGTGAACGCGGAGCGGACATCGGAGGGTGACCAGCCGGTGACGTCAGTCACACGTCGAAGCCGGTAGCGGACGGTATTGGGGTGCACGAACAGCATCCGTGCCGCTCCCTCCAGACTGCTTGCCTGCTCCAGATACACACTCAGGGTCTCCAGAAGGGCCGAGCCCGCCTCCTCCAGCGGTCTGTAGATCTCCTCCACCAGTTGGTCCCGCGCGGACGGATCACCCGCGATCGCGCGCTCCGGAAGGAGATCATCCGCCAGTACCGGGCGGGGCGCGTCCTGCCACGCGGAGGAGGCCTTCAGCCCGGCCGCCGCGGCCTGTGCCGACCTCGTCGCCGCCAGCAGGTCCGCGACGACGGGACCCGCGACCACCGGGCCGGCCGCGTACGGGCCGATCAGGGCCTTCGCCACCTGCAGCGGGTTGTCGCTGCCGCCCGCGATCACGACCAGCCGGTCGCCGAGCACCCCGGTCAGCACCTGGAGCTTGGCGTGCCGGGCGGCGCGCCGGATCGCGTCCACCGTCAGCTCGCTGTCGCCGTCGGGCGCGGTGCCGAGCACCACGCACACGTGCTCCGGAGCGTTCCAGCCGAGCGCCGCCGCGCGGCTGACGGCCCCCTCGTCGGCCTCGCCCGAGAGCACGGCGTTCACCACGAGCGACTCCAGCCGGGCGTCCCAGGCGCCCCGGGCCTCCGCGGCCTGCGCGTACACCTGGGCGGTCGCGAAGGCGATCTCCCGCGCGTACACCAGCAGCGCCTCGCGCAGCACGGACTCGTCGCCCGGGGCGGCGACCTCCTCGATGGCGGACTCCATGACCTCGATGGTCGTCCGCACCATCTCCACGGTCTGGCGCAGGGTGATCGCACGGGTCAGTTCGCGGGGGGCCGTGCCGAACACGTCGGTGGAGATCGCCTGCGGGGTCTCGGGGTGCCGGAACCACTCGGTGAACGCGGCGATTCCGGCCTGGGCGACCAGGCCGATCCACGACCGGTTCTCCGGGGGCATCGCCCGGTACCACGGCAGCGTCTCGTCCATGCGCGCGATGGCGTTCGCGGCGAGGCGCCCGGACGACTGCTGCAGGCGCTTCAGGGTCGCGGAGTGCGGATGGGCGGCGTTCGGGGGCAGAGCCGGTTCGGGATGGGGCACGGGGACAAGAGTGCCTTATCCGGGCGCCGCGGCGGAGACGCGGGTCCGGGAGGGCCGCGGATCCGGCGGGAGGCCGCCCGCCCGACGGCTCCACCGGGCGGGCGCGACCGGACGGGCCGCAGCCGGGAGGCACCGGGAGGCATCGGGCCGCAGCCGCGAGGCAGCGGGAGGCATCGGGCCGCAGCCGGGAGGCGCCTGGACGGGTCGGGGAGGACCTGGGGTGGCTCGGGGAGGACCTGGGGTGGCTCGGGGAGGCACCTGGGCGGGTCGGGGCGGCGCCTGGACGGGTCGGGGCGGCACCGCCGCCGGGCACGGGGACGCGGACCGCCCGGTCCGGCGTCTACGGTGGAGGCGTGATGTCGATACGGCGCGCCGGCGAGCGCTACCGCGGAGGGGACGCGTCCGCCGGGATCGAGTCCCTGCACGCCTTCTCGTTCGGTCGCTTCTACGACCCGGACAACCTGCGCTTCGGCGCGGTCATCGCCTGCAACGAGGAGCGCCTCGCCCCCGGCGCCGGTTTCGACGAGCACCCGCACAGCCACACCGAGATCGTGACATGGGTGGTGGACGGCGAGTTGACCCACCGGGACTCCGCGGGCCATGCCACCGTCGTGCGGCACGGTGACGTGCAGCGGCTCAGCTCGGCGGGCGGGGTGCGGCACGTCGAGCGCAACGACGCCGACGCACCGCTCACGTTCGTGCAGATGTGGCTCGCGCCGAAGGACCCGGGCGGCGAGCCTTCGTACGAGATCGTCCGCGGTATCGCCGACGCGGCGCCCTACGCCCTCCCGGAGGCCGGGGCGGTGCTGCACGTGCGCCGCCTCGCCGGCGGCGAGCGGACCGCCGTGCCGGACGCCCCCTTCGTCTACGTCCATGTCGTCCGCGGCGTCGTCAGGATCGGCGGTGAGGCCCTGGGCCCCGGGGACGCCGCCCGGGTCACGGACGCCTCCGGCCTCGAACTCGCCGCGGCCGCGCCCGCGGAGGTGCTGGTGTGGGAGCTGTCCCGCTGACCGGTGCGGCCGATGCCCGGGGCCGCGCCGGCGGGCGCCGCGGCCCGCCGCGGGCGGGGTGGGCCGCCGGGCGTCCGCGTGGAAGCGGGCGGACGGCGGTCACCGGAGGACCGGAGGCGACCCCGCGCGGCGCCGCGGCCTCGATCGCGGGACCGGCCTCAGCGGCGCAGTTCGGCGAGGACCGCGTCGGTGAACGGCGGCCATGCCCCGACCGCCCAGGGCCCGAAGGCGCGGTCGGTCAGCGCCACACAGGCGGCGCCGGCCTCCGGGTCGATCCACAGGAACGTGCCGGACTGGCCGAAGTGGCCGAAGGTGCGGGGCGAGGACGCCGCGCCGGTCCAGTGCGGGGACTTGCCGTCCCGGATCTCGAAGCCGAGTCCCCAGTCGTTCGGCTTCTGGTGGCCGTACCCGGGCAGGACGCCGGGCAGGCCGGGATGCACGACCGACATCGCCTCCAGCACGGTCCCGGCGTCGAGCAGCCGCGGTGCCTGCACCTCGGCCGCGAAGCGCACGAGGTCGTCGACCGTGGAGACGCCGTCCTTCGCGGGCGATCCGTCGAGCGACGTCGACGCCATGCCCAGCGGCTCCAGCACGCCCTGGCGCAGGTACTCGGCGAACGGGATGCCGGTGGCCTTCGCGATGTGGTCGCCGAGCACCTCGAAACCGGCGTTGGAGTACAGCCGGCGGGTCCCGGGAGGCGCGGCGACCCGGTGCTCGTCGAAGGCGAGCCCGCTGGTGTGCGCGAGCAGGTGCCGCACGGTGCAGCCGTCGGGCCCGGCCGGCTCGTCCAGCTCCACCGCGCCCTCCTCGAAGGCGACGAGCGCGGCGTAGGCCGCGAGCGGCTTGGTGACCGAGGCCAGCGGGAAGCGGTGCCCCGTCGGGCCGTGGGCACCGGCGACGGTGCCGTCCGCGCGCACGACGGCGGCGGCCGCGGTGGGGACGGGCCAGTTCTCGATCAACGCCAGGCTCTGCATGGTCACGAGGGTAACCAGCCGCCGCCCGGGGCGTAACCGCCGGGTTCCCGCTTGCCTGGAGTGCACTCGAACCTTCTAGCGTGGAGGCATGACGGTGCTGGAGACCCCAACCGCGACGGGCGAAGGACGCGTATCGGCGCCACCCGCCCACCCCCGGCCCGACGGGCAGGACCAGTACACCATCGGCGAGGTCGCCGACTGGACCGGCCTGAGCGCGCACACGCTGCGCTGGTACGAGCGGATCGGCCTGACGCCGCACATCGACCGCTCGCACACCGGGCAGCGGCGCTTCAGCAACCGCGACCTGGACTGGCTGGCCTTCGTCGGCAAGCTCCGGCGTACCGGTATGCCGGTGGCGGACATGGTCCGCTACGCCGAGCTGGCGCGCGAGGGGGACCACACCCGGGAGCAGCGGCGGGAGCTGCTGGAGTCGACCAGGCGCGACGTCCGCGCACGGATCGCCGAACTCCAGGGCACGCTCGCCGTGCTGGACTACAAGATCGATTTCTATGCGGGCGCCCGGCGGGCGCCGGAGAGGGCCTGAGCCCCGATGACGGAGAGCATGATCGAAAAGGTACGGCTCGGTACGGACGGCCCCGAGGTCGGAGTGCAGGGGCTCGGCTGCATGGGCATGAGCGAGTTCTACGGCGACACCGACGAGGCCGCGGCACGCGACACCCTGGAGGCGGCGCTGGAGGCGGGTGTCACCCTTCTCGACACGGCCGACATGTACGGGAACGGCGCCAACGAGGAGTTCCTCAGGCCCTTCCTGGCGGCGCACCGGGGCGAGATCACCCTCGCCACGAAGTTCTCCGTCGTCCGGGACGCCGGCGACGCGTCCTTCCGGGGCATCAGCAACGACCCCGCCTACATCCGCGAGGCGGCCGAGGCGAGCCTCCGCCGGCTCGGCGTGGACGCGATCGACCTCTACTACATGCACCGTCGCGACCCCGCGGTGCCGCTGGCCGAATCCGTCGGCGCGATGGCCGAGTTGGTGCGGGCCGGCAAGGTCCGCCACCTCGGCCTCAGCGAGGTGACCGGCGCTGAACTGCGCGAGGCGCACGCCGTCCACCCCATCGCCGCACTCCAGTCGGAGTGGTCCCTGTTCAGCCGCTCCGCCGAGCGGAGCGCGGTGGGCGCCGCCGCGGCGCTGGGGGTGGCGCTGGTGCCGTACTCGCCACTCGGCCGCGGCTTCCTCACCGGCTCGTTCGCGGACGCGGCAGAGCTTCCCGGGGACGACTTCCGGCGCTACCAGCCGCGTTTCACCGGCGACGCCGCCGCGGCGAACGCGGCGCTGCTGGAGCCCGTCCGCAAGATCGCCGCCGCGCACGGTGCGACGCCCGCGCAGATAGCCCTCGCCTGGGTCCAGCGGCGGGCCGAGGTCCACGGTCTGCCGGTCGTCCCCATCCCGGGCACCCGCAGCCGCGGGCGTCTGGAGGAGAACGTCGCGGCCACGCGGATCACGCTCACACGGGACGAGCTGGCGCTGCTGGAGCCGATCGCGGAGCGGGTGGTGGGAGACAGGTACCCGGACATGTCCTCGACGTCGGACTCCCGCGAGTAGCACGCTCACGGGGCCCGGCGGCGGACCGCGCGCCCCCTGGCGGGGATCACCGGCTCCGGTGGGTCCCGTGCCCGGATCGCCTGCTCCGGCGGGGCGTTGGGCCGGGCGGGGCGCCCGCGGCCGGGTGGGGGGCACTCGGCCGGGGGAGGCCGAGAGGACGGCGAGGGGTGCCGGGAGTGCCGCGGGGATGCCGCGGGGACGCCCGGACACCCCGGGCCCGGGTCACCCCGGGCCCGGGACACCCTGGGCCCCGGAGCGCGGCGCCCCTACCGCCCGACTCGGCTCCCCACGCCAGGTCAACCGGGTGGCCGTCGCGCCGGTCCCGCTTCTCGCGGAGGATACGCGCGTGACCTTCCCGTGACCCTTCGCTTCATGGGCGTGTAACACGCCCGCCCGCTTCGTCACCGCGGCGAAACACCGTGCGGCATCGGCGGAAACCCCGGCGCGCCAACCTCGTGCCCCATAACGGGCCGACTTCCCGGGCGGCCGTGCCGGATCACCGGCGCGCGGATGCCGCGGCCAGCGCGCCCGCGGCGACCGCGGCGCCGGCGCACACCGCGGTGTGCAGTGCGCCCCAGCCGCGGTGGTCGTGCCAGAGTCCCCGTTCGACCGCGGCGGCCGCCCGGCCGAAGACCGCGACCGGGTGCCCGCGGCGTGGATCGCCGAGGAGCAGGTCGCCGGCCAGTCCGGCGGCGGCGCCGTACGCGAACGTGATGTCCGGGCGCGGCGGAGCCGGCCCTCCTGCTTCGGCAGGCATGTTCGTCCTCACTCAGGGTCCGCGCCCTGGCTCGACGTGACCGGCGGCGAGGAGTTCCTGGCTCCGGGGTGCTCCCTGGTGCTCCGCGAGGGGGAGCGCACCCGTGACAGTGGCGGGACCGCGCCGGATTCGCGCCGGCTTCCTCTTCTGCCGCCGTAAGTGGCCCCGGAAGTCCACCACGGGCCCCGAACGCCCGTCAACTCGCCCTTGACCTGCGACGGGACGGGGCGCACCGCCCCGGGGCGCGGGTGCGGGGCGCGTACACGGGTGGGGCCGGGCACACGGGTGGGGCCGGGTACACCCGGTGGGTGTGCCCGGCCCCGGTGGGAGGTCGTGCCGCGGCGTCAGACCACGATCAGGTAGATCCCGAAGGCCACCGCCGCCGCGCAGAGCGCGAAGCAGGCGTACGCGCCCGTGCGGGCGAGGCCGGCCGAGCCTCCCCGAGCGGCCGCGGCCTCCTGCTTGGAGAGGCCCGCGATGCCCAGGGTGAACAGGCCCACCAGGGCGACGGTCACGACGAGGCTCACGCCGAAGACGGAGCCCAGAGCTGCCCAGTCGATCTTCATGTCGTTCTTTCCTTACACCGTGGCGGCGGGCGCCGGAGCGGACTCGGAGGACTGGGCCGGGAAGGCGGCCTTCAGCGCCCCGGGCTCGGTCGCCGCGATCCCGGCGGCGGCGTTCGGGGTTCCGGCGGCGTTCGGGGTCTCGGCGGTGTTGGGGGTTCCGGCGGCGTCCGGCGTCTCTGACCCGGGCCCGGCCACCTGGGTCGCGGCGGCGCCGGCCGGGGGCGGGGAGACGGCCGCGATGGCGGTGGTGACGACGCCCGCGGGCGCGATCTCGTCGTCCGTGACGTTGGTGTGGTCGACCGGCTTGCGGCGCGAGATCACCCAGATGGCCCCGGAGCCCGCGACGAGCAGCACGGCCACGGCGGCGATGCCCCAGGCGCCCTGCTTGGTCAGGAACTCCGCGGCCGCGGCGACCAGGCCGGCGGCGGGCAGGGTGAGGCCCCAGGCGACGAACATCCTGGTGGCGGTGGACCAGCGGACCACACCGCCCTTGCGGCCGAGGCCCGCGCCCATCACGGCACCCGAGCAGGACTGGGTGGTGGAGAGCGAGAAGCCGAGGTTCGAGGAGGCCAGGATGACCGTCGCGGCGCTGGTCTGCGCGGCGAAGCCCTGCTGCGGCTGGAGGTCGGTCAGCCCCTTGCCCATGGTGCGGATGATGCGCCAGCCGCCGAGGTAGGTGCCGAGCGCGATCGCGACGCCGGCGGAGACGATGACCCACATCGGGGGGTTCGAGCCGGGCGCGAGGACGCCCCCGGTGACCAGGGCCAGAGTGATGACGCCCATGGTCTTCTGCGCGTCGTTGGTGCCGTGGGCGAGGGACACCAGGCCGGCGGAGGCGATCTGCCCGGCGCGGTAGCCCTTGGAGGTGGACCGGTCCTCGGTGGTGCCGCCGATCCGGTACGTCAGCCTGGTGGCGACGAGGGCCGCGAGACCGGCGACGAGCGGGGCCGCGACGGCCGGGATCAGGACCTTGGTGACGATCGTGCCGCCGTTGACGGCCGAGAACCCGGCGGACATCACGGCCGCGCCGATGAGACCGCCGAAGAGGGCGTGGGAGGAACTGGACGGGAGGCCCAGCAGCCAGGTCAGCAGGTTCCAGAGGATCGCGCCGACGAGAGCGGCGAAGATCACTTCTGGGCGGATGCCCTCCTCGTTGATGATGCCGCCCGAGATCGTCTTGGCGACCTCGACGGAGAGGAACGCGCCGACCAGGTTCAGCACGGCGGACATCGCCACTGCCGCCTTCGGTCTCATCGCACCCGTCGAGATGGTCGTCGCCATGGCGTTGGCGGTGTCGTGGAAGCCGTTCGTGAAATCGAACACGAGTGCTGTCACGACGACAATCGCGAGCAGCAGGGTGATGTGCTCCATGAACCGGGTACCCAGGCAATCGTTCGGATGGTAGTGGCGCGGGTGAACGTAGGGTCGCAGAGTGAACGGAAGGTGAACTGGGATGGGCTGCGGAGTGTCTCCAAGTGGGTTGCGGTCCCTCCGCTTGTGTTCGCGGCGGCACCCCGGAGCCCCCGGGGCGGGTGTGCGCCCCATGCGATCGCCCCGAACTGCGGGCCTGTAGCGCTCTCCGGCGGCCCTGCGGTGACCGCCACATGATCCGGCGGCGTCGCGCGGATGAACGGCGGAAGAGATTCTGGTCACTACGGACCCCGCGGCGAGTTCCGGCCGGTCGGCCGGCCCGCGGCGCCCGTGCCCGCGGGCTCGTGCCAGCGGCGCCCGTGTCCGCGGCGCCCGTGTTCTCGTGCGACATCGCTGGGATGCTGATGGCCCGCGGTGCCCGTGTCCGCGGCGCTCGTGCCAGCGGCGCCCGTGGTGGCGGTGCCCGCCGTGCCCGCGACGGCGGCGCATCCCGTTCCTCCGGTTCCCCCGGTTCCCGCGGTTCCCGCATGCGGTCTGGGCCCGCGGCTCCCGCGGTGCCGGGATGCGGTCCGGGCCCGCCGCCTCCCGCCGTGCCTGCCGTGCCTGCCGTGCCCGCACGAGGTCTGGGCCCGCGGTTCCCGCGGCGGCCCCGGCACAGCCCCCGCCGCCGCTCCCGGCGGCCCCGGCACAGCCCCCGCCGCCGCTCCCGGCGGCCCCGGCTGACAAAATCGCCCACATGACCGAACCGGAGCAGGAAGCGATATCCCGGGCCTGGTCGGACCTCGTGGCCACGGCCCGCAGAACCGTCGCGGACGGCCTCGTCGTCGGGACCTCGGGCAACGTCTCCGTACGCGTCCCCACCGGCGCCGGCGACATCGTGCTGGTCACCCCCACCGGGGTGCACTACGACCGGCTCACCGCCGCGGACGCCGTCGGCGTCCGGCTCGACGGCCGGCAGGTCCTCGGCGAACTCACGCCCACCAGCGAACTTCCGATGCACCTCGCCGTCCACCGCGCCACCGACGCGGTGGCCGTCGTCCACACCCACGCCGTGCACGCCACCGCCGTCTCCACCCTGGTCGGCGAACTGCCGCCGATCCACTACATGACGGCGGCCCTCGGCGGCCCCGTCCGCGTCGCCCCCTACGCCCTGTACGGGACCGACGAACTGGCCGGCAACCTGCTCCGCGCCCTGGAGGACCGCACCGGCGCCCTGCTGCGCAACCACGGGACGATCACCTACGGAGCCTCGCTCGACCAGGCATTCGACCGCACCGCCCAGTTGGAGTGGATGTGCCGTCTGTGGCTCACCGCCCGCTCCGTCCCCGGGCACACCCCCGCCCTGCTCACCGAACCGCAGGTCCGCGAGGCCGCCGAGAAGCTCCGCGGCTACGGCCGGCACCGCTGACGTCACTCCCGCCGCCCGGCCCACTGGCACCCCGGCACGGACCTCACCACACTGGAACGGTGCGCCCGGCAACAGCGACGGCAGTGGCCGTCACCACCCTCATCGGCCTCGGCGCGGCCGCGTTCGCCGCCGGCCGGTACGCCAGCGACGCCGCGCTGAAGGCCCCCACCGGACGGCCCCTGCCCGGCGAGGGGCGGCTCACCGTGCACGCCACCGGGCCCGGCCGGGTCACCCTCACCCGCAGCCTGGTCTCCCGGCGCCCCGGCACATACGGGCTCCGCGGGCACGGGGTGCACGCGGTCGCCGGTCCCGTGCTGGACCAGGTGCCGCACGCCGCCGACACCGTGGTCCGCCGGCTGGAACGGGTCGAACTCGGCAGCCTCGACCCCGGCGTCAAGGTCCGGTTCACCCCGCAGCTCCACGTCGGCGACCCGTCCGGCGCACTCGGCGTCGACCACGAGGACGTCGACATCCCCGGCGAACTCGGCTCCCTGCCCGGCTGGTTCGTCCCCGGTCCCCGCTCGACCTGGGTCATCCTGGTGCACGGCCTGGGCACCACGCGCGAACACACGATGAACCTGATGCCGTTCCTCACCGAGCGGCGCCTCCCCGTGCTGGCGCCCGCCTACCGGGGCGACCCCGGCGCGCCCCCGCCCCCCGACGGCCTCGGACACCTCGGCGACTCCGAATGGCGCGACCTCGACGCCGCGGTACGCTTCGCGGTCCGCGGCGGAGCGGAGCGCGTGATCCTGCACGGCTGGTCCACCGGCGCGTCGATGGCCCTGCACGCCGCCGCCCACTCCGCGCTGCGCGAGCGGATCGCCGGACTCGTGCTGGACTCCCCGATCCTGGAGTGGGACACGACCCTGCGCTCGCTCGCCGCCGCCCGCCGCATGCCGGCCGCCCTGCTCCCGCTCGCCGTGCGCGCCGCGCAGGGGCGCACCGGACTCCACGGAGACCGGCTCAGGGCGGCCGCCGATCCGGACGCCCTGCGGGTGCCCACCCTGGTCTTCCACGGCCCGGACGACACCATCGCCCCCTGGGGCCCGTCCCGGGAACTGGCCGCCCGGCGGCCCGACCTGGTCAGCCTCCGGACCGTGGCGCACGCCCCGCACGCGGCCATGTGGAACGCCGACCCGGCCCGCTACGAGGAGGCCCTCCGGCGCTTCCTCACCCCCCTGGTGTGACGGCCGGCCGCGGTCCACGCGGGCCGCGGTCCACGGCCGGCCCCCGGAGCCGGGCCGCCACCGGCACGCGCCGGCCGGCCGGTCCGGTGTCGACCGGGAGGCCCTCGCCGACCGCGAGGCCCTCGGCGGCCGCGAGGCAGGCCTTCTGACGGCCCCTCGGCCGGAGTTCCCCCGTTCCCGATTGGGCTTTCGGGCCGACAGCGGGGAGACTGCTTCCCGTGACGTCCCGTAACCTGCGCGACTCCAGGCTCCGTCTTGTCCGCCCACGTCCCACCGCCACGGCCCGCCGCGCCGCGACGAACAGGCGCACGCGCCCCGCTCCGCGCCCTCCCGAGGGAACCCCGCCGATGGCGGAGCTGGCCGGCCAGGCGCGCGGGGTCCTCGCCGACGCGGTGCGCGTCGCCCGCTGGGCGGCCGCCCGGCACGCCGAGGGCAGTGCCGCCGACCGGGACCGGGCCGCCGGGGAACTGCGCCTGACACCGGGACAGGTCCATGCGGGCTGGGACCGCGCCCGGCTCGCCGGGCTCGTGGAACTGCACGGAGGCACGGCGCGCCCCGGCTGGCGGCTGAACGCCTGGGACCGGGACGACGCCGCCGTGCTGCGCGGCTGGGTCGCCCTCTTCGACGCCTGGCCCCTCGTGCGCCCGGCCCCCGCGGACGTGGCGCCCGGTGCCGTCGCCGAGGCGGTGGAGGCCGTCCCCCAGGTGCTCTCGCTCCTCCAACTGTCCGCCGGGCCCGTGCTCCTGCCGGCGCTGCTCGATCTGCTCCGGCAGCGGGTGGCGGAACTGCGCGAGGAACGCTGCGAGGTGCCCTACGGGCCCGAGCACGTCTCCGCCGACGCGGCGGCTCCTGGCGCACCTGCCGAGGCCGCCGCACCTGCCGAGGCCGCCGTGCCCGCCGAAGTCGCCGCAGCGGACGCGGTGGCCGGCACCGAAGCCGTCCCCGCCCCCTCACCCGCCCCCTCGCCCGTCTCCGTCCCGTCGTCCGTCCCCGCCCCCTCACCCGTCTCCGTCCCGTCGTCCGTCCCCGCCCCCTCACCCGTCTCCGTCCCGTCGTCCGTCCCCGCCTCCTCACCCGCCCCCTCACCCGTCTCCCGCCGTGCCCCCGCCGACACGGCAGCCCCTGCCAAGGCCGACGGGGACGCCGATCGGGACGCCGACGGGGATGCCGGCGCGGCGGCCGCGGTCCTCGCCGACCCGCCCGAAGCCGTACTGCCCGCCCTGCTCGACTGGGCCCTGGAGGGCCTCGCCGCCGTCGGCGCGCTGACCCTCGGCGAGGGCCATGCCACCCTCACCCCGCTCGGCAACTGGGCCGTGTGGGTCAAGCTCGAGCAGATCTGCGTCGCCGCCCAGAGCCCCGCGGGCCACATCGAGCAGTCCGCCGAGGAGATGCTGCGGGGCTGCGCCCGGCTGAGCCCCGGCCCCGCCCGCGCCGAGTACCGGGCCTGGCTCGCCGCCCGTACCGTCTCCAGCGCGGTCACCGAACTCGTGGCCGCCGCCCGCGGTGAGGACGCCCTGCTGCGCGGCCTGGCCTTCGACGCCCTCCGGGTCGTCGGAGCGGCCGCCGAGGCCGATGTCCGCGCCGCGGCCGAGGAGCCCTCGCTGCGCCCCTACGCCCTGCTGTGGCTGGCCGAGTACGAGGGCGCCGATCCCGACGACGCCGCCGAGGTGCTCACCCGGGAGGAGGCGACCTGGCTCTGGGTGGACACCGCCGCCGCCGTCGCCGACCACGGTGAGAGCGCGCTGCTGGTGCGCCATCTGGACTCCGCGGTGCAGGGCACCGTCCCCGCCCTGCTCGACGAGGTCAGGGCCGTCGGCCATCCGCGCACCGTGCAGGTCCTGGTCGCCCTCGCGGCCGCGCACCCCGACCCGGCCCTGGCGAAGGCCGTCAGGCGGGCGGCGTTCCAGGTGCACACCGGAGGCTCCTGACCGCACGGGACCGGCCCGCCCGCGGGCGGGCCGGTCCCGTGCGGTCAGTGCCACGGAAATCCGGTTGCCCGGTCCCGGTAGACTGGCCGCATGGCAATTCTCCTCATGGATTAGACGGCGTCGAAGCCTCCGCGAGCCCGTCGTCCTTCCGCCGTCCATCCGTCCTGGAGTCTTTCCGTGATCACCGCTTCCGGCGTCGAGCTGCGTGCCGGCGCCCGCGTCCTCGTCGAGTCCGCCACCTTCCGTATCGCCAAGGGCGACCGCATCGGCCTGGTGGGCCGAAACGGAGCGGGCAAGACGACCCTCACCAAGTGCCTCGCCGGCGAGGGCATCCCCGCCGGCGGCCAGATCGCCCGATCGGGCCAGGTCGGCTATCTGCCGCAGGACCCGCGCACCGGCGACCTCGACGTGTTCGCCCGGGACCGCATCCTCTCCGCCCGCGGCCTCGACCTCCTGATCCGCAAGATGCGCGAGAACGAGCACCGCATCGCCACCGGCAAGGGCGCCACCCGCGAGAAGGCGCTCAGGCAGTACGAGCGCCAGGAGACCGAGTTCCTGACCAAGGGCGGGTACGCGGCCGAGTCCGAGGCGGCCACCATCGCCGCCGCGCTCAACCTGCCCGACCGGGTGCTGGGACAGCCGCTGCACACCCTCTCCGGCGGTCAGCGGCGCCGTGTCGAACTCGCGCGGATCCTGTTCTCGGACGCCGACACGCTCCTGCTCGACGAGCCCACGAACCACCTCGACGCCGACTCGATCGTCTGGCTGCGCGAGTACCTCAAGACCTACCGCGGCGGCTTCGTGGTCATCTCCCACGACGTCGACCTCGTGGAGACCGTCGTCAACAAGGTCTTCTACCTGGACGCCAACCGCTCCACGATCGACGTCTACAACATGGGCTGGAGGCTCTACCAGCAGCAGCGCGAGGCCGACGAGAAGCGCCGCAGGCGCGAGCGCCAGAACGCGGAGAAGAAGGCCGCGGCGCTCAACGCCCAGGCCGACAAGATGCGGGCCAAGGCCACCAAGACCGTCGCCGCCCAGAACATGGCCCGCCGTGCCGAGCGGCTGCTGTCCGGTCTGGAGGAGGTGCGCCTCTCCGACAAGGTCGCGAAGCTGCGCTTCCCCGAGCCGGCGCCCTGCGGGAAGACCCCGCTGACGGCGGAGGGCCTGTCCAAGTCCTACGGCTCGCTCGAGATCTTCACCGACGTCGACCTGGCCGTCGACAAGGGCTCCCGGGTGGTCGTCCTCGGTCTCAACGGCGCCGGCAAGACCACCCTGCTGCGGCTTCTCGGCGGGGTGGAGAAGCCCGACACCGGCGAGGTCCTGGAGGGCCACGGGCTGAAGCTCGGCTACTACGCCCAGGAGCACGAGACGCTCGACCAGGACCGCACGGTCCTGGAGAACATGCGCTCCGCCGCGCCCGACCTCGACCTCGTCGAGGTCCGCAAGGTGCTGGGGTCCTTCCTGTTCTCCGGCGACGACGTCGACAAGCCGGCCGGAGTGCTGTCGGGCGGGGAGAAGACGCGGCTGGCGCTGGCCACCCTGGTGGTCTCCTCGGCGAACGTCCTGCTGCTCGACGAGCCGACCAACAACCTCGACCCGGCCAGCCGCGAGGAGATCCTCGGAGCGCTGCGCACGTACAAGGGAGCGGTCGTCCTGGTGACCCACGACGAGGGCGCGGTCCAGGCCCTCCAGCCGGAGCGGATCATTCTGCTGCCGGACGGGGTCGAGGACCTGTGGGGCAAGGACTACGCGGACCTCGTCGCGCTGGCCTAGCCGGCCGTACCGCCCATGGACGTCGATCGGCCCGGTGACGGGCGGTCCGCCGCCGGTCGCGGCGCGGCGCGGTGGTGATCGTGCTGGCGGCGCCGGGCGGGCCGGGCCGCTCGGCCCGGGGAAGCCTTCCTGCCCCGCACCGGAGCGGGGAACACGGCTCCGGGCCGCCGCCAGGGGCCGCCGCGAGGGGCAGCCGGGGGAGCAGGACCCCGGGGGCGCTTCCGGCACCGCGCGGGCCCGGCCCCGGGTGGGGCGGAACCGGGAGGATCCATCCGGACTGATCCACTCCGTATGGATCATTCGGCTCAGTTCTGATCCTTCATCTGAGTGAGTGCGTCTCGTACCACGGCGTGGCGGTCCGCGGTGGCGGTGCGCCGCCCCCCTTGCCCGGCAGTGCCGACAAGGGTGCCGCTGACCTGGAATTTCGGCCTCCGGGCCGCCGAAACGCCCCGTCGGCGATCATCGGAATATGGCGTTCCGGCCGTGCTCGGGCGTGTACGGCCGCCGAAGCTCGTCGTACGGACCTTGTCGAATGGGTGGCCATGAAGCCCGGTAGGGGTGATCATGAGAGTCCAGAGCGCACTTCCCATGAGGAGGCACGGGTGGCCGAGACTCTGAAGAAGGGCAGCCGGGTGACCGGCGCCGCGCGCGACAAGCTCGCGGCAGACCTGAAGAAGAAGTACGACTCCGGTGCGAGCATCCGGGCGTTGGCCGAGGAGACCGGCCGCTCCTACGGATTCGTCCACCGGATGCTCAGCGAGTCCGGAGTCACGCTGCGTGGGCGCGGCGGGGCGACGCGGGGCAAGAAGGCCGCGTCGACCTGACGTCCCAGTCACCGAGCGTGGTCTGAGGCCGACCGGTCTCCGGTGCCGGCCACCCGGCTGATCTCGCGGTCGACCGGGTGGTTACTGTGCAGTCACTTGACTCTTGCTGCACTCGCCGCACCGGAACCGGAGGCACCTCATGACTTCGCTGGACTCTGTGCTCGACAAGGACGGCGTACGGCTCACCGTCGATGACGCGGTGGCCACGGTGACCCTCACCAACCCGACCAAGCGCAATGCCCAATCTCCCGCTCTCTGGCGGGCGTTGGCCGAGGCCGGGCGGTCGCTGCCGGGTACCGTGCGGGTGGTCGTGCTGCGCGGCGAGGGCAAGTCCTTCTCCGCGGGGCTCGATCGGCAGGCCTTCACGCCGGAGGGATTCGACGGCGAGCCGTCGTTCATCGACCTCGCACGCGGCTCGGACGCCGAGCTCGACGCCGTCATCGCCGAGTACCAGGAGGCGTTCACCTGGTGGCGCCGCAACGACATCGTGTCCGTCGCGGCGGTCCAGGGCCATGCCATCGGTGCCGGGTTCCAGCTCGCCCTCGCCTGCGACCTGCGGGTCGTCGCGCAGGACGTGCAGTTCGCCATGCGTGAGACCAGCCTGGGCCTGGTTCCCGACCTCACCGGGACGCACCCGCTCGTCTCACTCGTCGGCTATGCCCGTGCGCTGGAGATCTGTGCCACGGGCCGCTATGTCCGGGCCGACGAGGCGGAGCGGATCGGGCTCGCCAACCTCGTGGTGCCCGCGGAGGACCTCGACGCGTCGGTCCGGGACCTGACCGCAGCGCTGCTCTCCGCGCCGCGTGACGCCGTGGTCGAGACCAAGGCGCTGCTGCGCGGCGCCGGGTCCCGCACGTACGAGGAGCAGCGCACCGCCGAACGCGCCGCTCAGGCGCGCCGCCTGCGCGATCTGGCGGGCCTCGCGGACTGACCGGCTCGGGCTGCGGGCCGCGGCCGGCCCGTCGGCGCCCGGGCGACGGTCGGAACGTGAGCAGGGTGTGGCGGCGCGCGGAGACGCGAACGGCGTTCGCCGCCCCCTGCCCGGCACGCGTACCCGGTAGGTGGCGTACCCGGTAGGTGGCGTACCCGGTACGTGGCGTACCCGGTAGGTGGCGCTATCGGTACGCGGCATACCGGTACGCGGCGTGCCCGGTGGCCGGCCGGCGCTCATTCGCCGAGACCGACCTCCGTGACGAGGACCGTCACGGGAAGCGGCGACGGCAGCGCCGAGACGACCGCGGCGCGGACCGCGCGGGCCACCTCCACGGGACGATGACCCGGCGCCGTCGCGCACTCGACCCGCACGGACGACTCGTCGGCCCGTACGGCCGCCCCGAGCGCGCCGGTGAGCCGGGCGACCCCCGGAGCGGCGGCCGCGGCGGCGGCGACGACGGCGACGGCACCGGCCGGCGCCGCCGAATCCGTTCCGGGACCGGCACCCGGGAGCCCTTCCCGGGTGCCTCCCGTGCCGGACGGCCCGGTGGCGGCCGTCTGCCCTGGCTCCCGCGCGCAATCCATGGCCCGCGCCGTGCCGGTGCCTGCTGTGTCCGTGCTCGCCGTGTCGGTGCCTGCTGTGTCGGTGCCTGCTGTGTCGGTGTTCGCCGTGTCGGTGCCTGCTGTGTCCGTGCCCGCCGTGCCGGTGCTCGCCGCGTCCGTGCCCGCCGCGCCGGTGCTCGCCGCGTCCGTGCCCGCCGCGCCGGTGCCGGCCTCGCCCGTGCCGGCCGTGCCCGCCGTGTCCGTACCCGCCTCGCGCGGACCGGCGGCCATCGGGCCGGTGACCGGGGGTGTGCCGTCAGCCGTCGGCGTCCGCTCTCCGGCCGGTTCCGGAGACACGTCCAGCAGATCCGTGATCCGGAGATCAACCGCCGCGACCCGCAGCCCGAGCCGCTCCCCGGCGGCGGCGAACAGCGCCCTGCGCAGCAGCCCGGCCGGCTCGGCCAGGGGCACCGCGCCGATGACCGCGAACTCGGCCTCGATCCGAAGCGGCCCCGGTGGCAGCGCGGCAGGGGGAGGCGGGACGGCCGGAGCCCCGGCCCGGCCCGGGTCGGCGAGCCCCACCCGGATACGGCCCGGTACCACGCCCGGCACTCTCTCGGCGGTCTGCCGCAGCACCTTTTCGGCGGCCTGTTCCGCCAGCCAGGCGCCGTCCTCCGGAGCACCGAGCGGTAGCAGTCTGCCCGGTCGCAGCCGGGCCCGTACGGCCTCGGTCCAGCCTTCGGCCGCCGTCATCCGTGTCGCCTTGTCATTGCCCCAGCCTGCCGCATCGTCCGGCGCGGGAGCGGGCAAGGAGACTTAGTGTGGTCAGCGTAGTCGGGAGTTCACCTCCGCTCGGAAAGGTACGCATGGCGATGACCGACACGGATGTCAGTGTGAGCAAGGAATCGGCCGCCGCGGTACGGCGGGGCGGCGGCGCCCCGGGTACCCGGGGCCGTACCACCATCGCGGACGGCGTCGTGGAGAAGATCGCCGCACTCGCGGCCCGCGACGTGGTCGGTGTCCATGCGATGGGCAGCGGCCTGTCCCGCACCTTCGGCGCGGTGCGCGACCGGGTGCCCGGAGGCAAACCACCCGTCACCCGGGGGGTGAAGGCCGAGGTGGGTGAGAAGCAGACCGCGCTCGACCTGGAGATCGTCGTCGACTACGGGGTCGCGATCGCGGACGTGGCCCGCGCCGTGCGGGAGAACGTCGTCGCCGCGGTGGAGCGGATGGCGGGTCTCCAGGTCGTCGAGGTCAACATCGCCGTCGGCGATGTGAAGCTGCCGGACGAGGAAGACGAAGAGACGGAACCGCGGATCCAGTAGCGGAACTCACGAGAGGAGCCCGGGATGAGCATGGCGGTTGCCGGCCTGCTGGCCGGGATGGCGCTCGGATTCGCCGGATACTTCGGCGGGTTCGCGGCGTTCCTGCTGGTGGCGGCGTTGGGGGCGGTCGGGTTCGTCGTCGGGCGGATCCTCGACGGCGACCTCGAACCGGGCGACTTCCTCCGGGGCCGCGGCCGCGGCGACCGGCGGGGGTGACCCGGCGTGGCCGCCCGGACGCCCCCGCCCCCGGTACCGCCATCGGTGCCGCCCCCGGTACCGCCCGCGGCGGCATCCCCGGAGCCCGGAGCGATCGCGTACCCCGGAGAGAAGGGGATTCCCGCGTGCGAGCGCGGGGCGACCGCCATCGCCGACCGCGTGGTCGCGAAGATCGCCGCCCAGGCGGCCCGTGAGGCACTCGCCCGGGTGCCGGAGGGCGGTTCCGCCCCGCATGCGGCGGTCGCCGTGCACCAAGGCCACGCCCGGGTGAGGATCAGCCTCGAACTCGACTACCCGTGCGACATCGGCGGCCAGTGCCGGGCCGTGCGCCGCCGGGTCGCCGAGCGGGTGGAGGCGCTGGCGGGAATGGTGGTGCCGGAGGTCGCCGTGCGGGTCGAGCGGCTGCACTCCGTCCACACGCGCCGGGCTGCCCAGGGAAGGCTCCGATGAGCGAACCGGTGAAGGAACCGGTGCGGGAGGGCGAACCGGTCGGCCCGCCCGAACGGCGACCGGACCGGTCGGCCCCCGGTGCCGCGTTCCGGCCGCTGCCCGCGACCGCCGGGGACGACGGCGCCGGCGGACGCTTCTGGTCACGGCGGCGGGTTCCCGCCGGACTGCTCGCACTGGTGGTGGCGGCCGGTGCGGGACTGCTGTTGTTCGACATCGCCTCGGTACGCGCCGGCCGGCCCGGGATGCCCTGGCGCCGGTCGCTCGCCGGCGAACTGGCGAGCAGACCGGTGGACGACGTGTGGGTGCTGGCCGGTGCCGCTGCGGCCGTCCTGGTCGGCGCGTGGCTGCTGGTGCTCGCGGTGACACCGGGGCTGCGGAATCTGCTGCCCATGCGGCGCCGGGCGGACGACGCCGACGTACGGGCCGGACTCGACCGGGACGCCGCGGAGCTGGTGCTGCGGGACCGGGCGGTGGAGGTGTCCGGGGTCCAGTCCGTACGAGTGCGGGTGAGGCGGTCCCGGGTCACGGTGCGGGCGGTGTCCCACTTCCGCGAACTCGACGAGGTCCGGTCCGATCTGGACACCGCGTTGGGCGAGGGTATCCGCGAACTCGGGCTGGTACGGCGGCCGGCCCTGTCCGTGCGGGTGCGCCGTCCGGCGAAGAAGGGGTGAGGGGAATGCTCCGGATCGTCAACCGGACACTGGCCGGGCTGGCCGGTCTGCTGCTCCTCCTGCTGGGCGGAGCGGTGCTGGCGGCGGGGCTCGGGCTGCCGGTGCCTTCCTGGTGGCCGTGGCGGGGAACCGAGGCCGTACTGCTCGGCGAGGCGCGCCGGCAGCGGTGGGAGGACCAGGGATGGTGGTGGCCCGTCGTGATCGCCTCGCTGGCGGTCGTCGTCCTCCTCGCCCTCTGGTGGCTGCTGGCGCAGTTCCGCCGCTCTCGGCTGGGCGAGGTGCTGGTGGACAGCGGCGACGGGGAGGGGGCGCTGCTGCGGGGCCGCGCCATGGAGGCCGTGCTCGCGCGAGAGGCCGAGGACCTGGACGGAGTGGCCCGGGCCCAGGTCGTCCTGCACGGCCGCCGCACCGCCCCGGCGGCCCGTGTGCGTCTCCTGCTCGAGCCCTTCGCGTCACCCGGCCGGACGCTGCACCGCTTCTCGGCCGAGGCACTGACGCACGCGCGGGACTCGGCGGGGCTGGTGGCGCTGCCGGCGGAGGTGCGGTTGCGGGCCCAGAAGCACCGGGCGAAGCGAGTGACGTGAGCGGGGCGGCGGTCGCGGGGCGGGAGGCCCCCGGCGGAGTGCGCCCGCGCTCGCCGCTGCGGTTCCGGGGCTGGGTCTGGTCCTGGGTCTGGGTCTGGGTCTGGTTCCGGGGCCGGTGCTGGTTCCGCCTCCGTTACGGTCGCTCCTGCTCCTGCTCCTGCTCAGGTTCCGGTTCCGGTTCCGGTTCCGGTTCCGGTTCCGCGAGCGTGCCGCCGGGTGCGAGCATGGGCGAAACCCCTTCGTCGGCGTTCCGGATGCCCTCCGTGTCGAGTGCCTGCGGCGTTCGGGATGCGCGTTGCCGGGGGCACTGGTTCGCTGAGAGTGGCCCGCTGGAAGCGACATCGAGGAGGTCATGAGCATGTCAGACGAAGTCGGCGGCCGGGTCCGGCAGATGCGGCAGAAGGCCGAGGAACTGAAGCAGGCCGCGGAACGCGTGAACGATCCCGAGGAGAGCCGGCGGCTCAAGGAGAAGGCGCGCAGGCTCCAGGAGCAGAGCGAGCAGGAGAGTGCGATGGGGTCCGGGGACGTCTACCCCATGGAGTGACACTCCGCGCCCGTTCGCTCCGGCCGGTGACGGCACATGTCACCGGCCGGAGCGTGCACGGACCCGCGCCGGCCGGCCCGGCGCCGGGACGGGAAGCCAAGGCGGGAAGCCGAGGCGGGAAGCCGGGGCCAGGAGGCCATCGGGGCGGGGTTCCCGCGCCGGGCCCGGGAGGGGTCGTGCTCCGTGCCCCGGGACCTTGCGGCGGTGCCCCGCCGGGTGCGCGTCGGCGCCTCACCCGGGCGCCTCACCCGGGGGCTCCTCGGGGGACTCGCGTCGGCGCTCGCCGGTCACGAGAACGGGAACGGTGTGCTGACGCACCAGTTCCCGGGCCACGTTGCCGAGCAGGCGACGGGACAGGCCCCTTCCGTGCGTGCCGACCACGATGAGGTCGAAGCCCTGTTGTCCGGCGTAGTCCACCAGAGCCTGCGCAGGCGGGCCCGGGATGATGTCGCATTCGGTCACCCGTCCGCCGCCGCGCTCGGCGACCGCCGCCAGACGGCTCCTCGCCGCGGCGATGCTCGGGTCCGCTTCGTCGTCGGCCGCGTCGTACCCCACCACCTCGACCGCGACGAGCGCTTTCGCGTACGGCCCCAGCAGTTCGACGGCCAGGTCCAGCGCGGCCTGCGATGCTTCGGAGCCGTCCACGCCCACCAGCACCCGCAGGCCGCCCGGCCCGGGCGCACCGACTTCCATCCGCGCCAGCGGCCCCACCCGGCGCGGCTGGATGCGCTCACTGGCGACGATGGTCAGGATCGGCCCGAAGACGGCACCCATGAGCAGCCATCCCCAGTGGTGGTAGCCGCGCCGGGCCATCCACCAGGCGGTGACGAGGCCGATGGCGATCCATGCTCCCACGACGACGAGGACGAAAGCGAGATCACTCATCGGGGCCTTCCTTCGGGGATACCCCCGGCTTCAGCCGGGGGAGGAAACGAAGCTCCTGCGGAGCAGGGCGGGGAGAGCCGGTCCGCTGCCAGGGCGGCCGGCCGTGTCTGACGCGACGACTGCGGCCGTGGTGCGGGGCGGGTGGTCCGGTACCACCCGGCGCGGGGTGACGGAGCGTCGGCGGGCGGGCGGTCCGCGGCGCGCGTCGCCCGCGGGGCCGTCGGGGCGGTGCACCGGGAGCCTCACCGCCGGACATCGGCTGCCCGGACGACGGCGACCGGGCAGTGCGCGTGATGAAGGAGGGCCTGGCTGACCGATCCGAGGAGCAGGCCGGCGAACCCCCCGCGGCCGCGGGCACCGACGACGATCAGCCCGGCGTCCCTGCTCGCCTCGATCAGCGCCTCGCGGGCGCCGCCCCGTACGACGGAGTGCTCGACCGCGACATCCGGGTGCCCGTCCCGCCGGCCGGCGAGGGTCTCGGCCAGTACGCGTTCCTCGCCGGCCGCGAGTACGTCCGGCTCCAGCGCATTGGGCATCGACGGATCCTGCGGCGGGGTGACGGCCACGCTCCACGGCGTCCACGCGTGCACGGCGACCACGCCGGTGCCGCGGAGGACGGCTTCCTCGAAGGCGAACTCGACCGCCCCCCGACCGGACGGTGAGCCATCGGCGCCCAGCAGGACCGGGCGGGTGTCGTCGACCCGGCCCCTCACCACCATGACCGGGCAGCGGGCGTGCGCGGCCAGGTGCACCGCCGTCGAACCCAGCAGAAGCGCGCCGAACCCGCCCAGCCCCCGGCTGCCGACCACCACCAGCGGTGCCGTGTGCGACTCGGCCTCCAGCACCGACAGCGCCTCACCGGTCACCACCGCATTGCCGACCTCCACTTCGGGGGCCACGGAGCGCGCACGCTCCACCGCCTGCGCCACCAGCCGTCCGACCATGTCCCGCATCCCGCCGTCGGCGGGCCCGAGCGGCGACGGCCCGAGCGGCACATGCATCGCGGGCCAGACGAACGCGTGCACCACCTTCAGCCCGCACCCGCGCAGCCGCGCTTCACGGGCCGCCGCCGAGACCGCGTCCAGACTCGACGGTGAGCCGTCCACGCCGACGACGACCGGCCCGCTCGCCGGGGGCCCGCTCACGGCCGGCCCCCGGACTTCCGCCACGGCTCGCGTCTGCCGTGGGAGGTGCTGCTGCCGGTCCACGTCCGGCACGCCGTGCCGGCTTGCCGGGCGGCCGGTCCTACGGCACCACCAGCGATCACCATGTGCACCTCCTCCTTGTTCGTCACACTTGTCCATATGTGTGCGAAGCGCCAACGCGGAGGGCGGTGCATCCCCCGGGTGGCCGGACGGCAGCGCGGCGGACCCGGGACGGGGTGAACGGGCGGGTTGGACGGCGTCGTGCCGTCACGGAGGTCGTGCGGCCCGCGTCAGAAACCGGATCGGGCCCCGCCGTCCACCGGCCGTGCGGCGAGGGTCAGAAACCGGATCCGGCCGTGTCGTCACGCAGGTCGTGCGGCGAGGGCCAGAAACCGGATCGGGCCCCGCCGTCCACCGGTCGTGCGGCGAGGGTCAGAAACCGGATCGGGCCCCGCCGTCCACCGGTCGTGCGGCGAGGGTCAGAAACCGGATCGGGCCCCGCCGTCCACCGGTCGTGCGGCGAGGGTCAGAAACCGGATCGGGCCCCGCCGTCCACCGGCAGCATCACCCCCGTGAGGTACGACGCCGCCGGCGAGAGCATGAACGCCGCCGTGCGCCCGAACTCCTCCGGAGTGCCGTAGCGCCGCAGCGGGATCCGGGACTCGTTCGCGGCACGGGCGGCGTCCGCGTCCCCCGACAGCGCGTCGAGTTCGCGCACCCGGTCGGTGTCGATGCGCGCGGGCAGCAGCCCCACCACGCGGATCCCGCGCGGTCCCAGCTCGTCCGAGAGCGACTTGGCGAAACCGGCCAGGCCGGGGCGGAGGCCGTTCGAGATGGTCAGGCCGGGAATCGGCTCGTGGACCGAGCCGGACAGCACGAAACCGACGACCCCGCCCTCGCCCAGCGCCGCCGCCGCGCCCCGGGCCAGCCTGACCGCTCCCAGGAACACCGACTCGAACGCCGCCTGCCACTGCTCGTCCGTGTTGTCGGCGACGAACCCCGGCGGGGGGCCGCCGACGCTGATCAGTACGCCGTCGAGGCGGCCGAAGTGCGTCCTGGCCGCCCCGATCAGCCGCTCGGCGGTCCCGGGGGCGGCGTTGTCGGCCGCGACACCGACGGCGTCCGGGGCGATCTCCGCGGCCGCGGCCGCGGCCGCCTCCCCGTCCCGCCCGGTGACGACCAGCTTCGCGCCCTCGGCGGCGAGTGCCCGGGCGGCGGCGTTGCCCAGTCCGCGGGTCGCGCCCGTCACGACGTAGGCACGGTCCTTCAGTCCAAGATCCATGGCCCTATCCTGCCGCGCCGCGTGCGGCCAGAGCCAGGGCGGAGCCCACCAGTCCCACATGGCTGAACGCCTGCGGGAAGTTGCCGAGCTGCCGCCGCGCCACCGGGTCGTACTCCTCCGCCAGCAGCCCCACGTCGTTGCGCAGTTCCAGCAGCCGTTCGAACAGGTCCTTGGCCTCCTCCGTCCGGCCGGTCGCGCGAAGGGCGTCGACCATCCAGAACGAGCAGACGAGGAACGTTCCTTCACGGCCGGGCAGCCCGTCCACGGACGGCCCCTTGGTGCTGTAGCGGTTGACCAGCCCGTCGCGGCCCAGCCCCGCCCGCACCGCGTCGACCGTGCCCACGACCCGGGGGTCGCCGGGCGGGAGGAAGCCCACCCGGGGAATGAGCAGCGCCGCGGCGTCCAGCTCGTCCGAACCGTAGTACTGGGTGAAGGTGTTGCGCTCCGCGTCGAAGCCCTTCTCGCACACCTCCCGGTGCACGGCGTCCCGCATCGCCCGCCATCGGGTCACATCGCCCGGCAGGGACGGGTCGTCCTCCAGCGTCCGCACGGCCCGGTCGGCCGCGACCCAGGCCATCACCTTGGAGTGCACGAAGTGGCGCCGCGGCCCCCGCACTTCCCACAGGCCCTCGTCGGGCTCCCGCCAGGTCGACTCCAGGAATCCCAGCAGACTCAGCTGGAGGTTCCAGGCGTGCGGCGCGGACTCCAGACCGGCCTCGCGGCCCAGCCGCAGCGAGTCCATGACCCCGCCGTAGACGTCGAGCTGGAGCTGGTCGACGGCGCCGTTCCCGATCCGCACCGGGGCGGAGTTCTCGTAGCCGCGCAGCCAGGGCAGTTCCGCCTCGGGCAGCCGGCGCTCCCCGGCCACCCCGTACATGATCTGGAGGTCGGAAGGGTCGCCGGCCGCCGCGCGCACCAGCCAGTCGCGCCAGGCGGCGGCCTCCTCGAGGTAACCGGTGGACAGGAGCGCGCCGAGGGCCAGTGTGGAGTCGCGCAGCCAGCAGTAGCGGTAGTCCCAGTTCCGTACGCCGCCCGGGTCCTCGGGGAGGGAGGTGGTGGGGGCGGCGACGATGCCGCCCGTCGGGGCGTACGTCAGCGCCTTCAGGGTGATCAGCGAACGGACCACGTCGTCGCGGTACGGACCCTCGTAGGTGCATCGCCCCGACCACTCCCGCCAGCCGTCCACGCTCGTCGCCAGCGCCTCGAAGGGGTCGACCGGCCGGGGGGCCGCTTCGTGCGAGGGGTGCCAGGTGAGGACGAACGCCACGGTCTGGCCCGCGCCGACGGTGAACGACGAGAGCGTGCTGAACTGCTGCCCCCAGGTCTTCACCGGCACGGAGTCCGGGTTCTCCAGCCGCAGCCACACCGAGTCGGGGCCGGCGACCGCGACCCGGTGGCCGTTCGTCCGCCGCATCCACGGGACGACCGAACCGTAGTCGAAGCGCAGCCGGAGGGAGGCGGCCATCTCGACGCTGCCGCTGACGCCCTCCACGATCCTCACGACGTCGGGGGCCCGGTCGCGCTGCGGCATGAAGTCGGTCACCTTGACGGTCCCCGTCCGGGTCTCCCAGAACGACTCGAGGACGAGTGTGCCCGGGATGTAGCGGCGGCGGGTGCAGTTCCCGGCGCCCCTGGGGGCGAGCCGCCAGTGTCCGTTGTCCTCGTCGCCGAGCAGTGCCGCGAAGCAGGCGCCGGAGTCGAAGCGCGGCAGGCACAGCCAGTCGACCGAGCCGTTCCTGCCCACCAGACCCGCGGTCTGCAGATCGCCGATCAGGGCGTAGTCCTCGATGCGTTGGGTCACGACATGCCGCTTTCCCTTGCGGGAGGCCGCCTATGCGGTCGTGTTGCGCGCGACGTGGACGGGCGTCGCGCGGCGGAGGCGGTCCGGGCGCCCTGCGAGGGGCCTCGGCGGCCGTGCCGGGTCTCCTGCCGCGGAGCACCCGCTGCCGCCGGGGGCACCGGATCCGACCCGGCCCGGGCGGCGGCTCAGCCCAGCGGCGCGCCGGCCGCTGCGGGTGTCTCCTCGGCGGCCGGCGCGGCCGGTGCGGCGGCCCGCCCGGCCCGGTCGTGCTTCTCGCGGCGCACCAGAACCACCCAGCCCACCGGCACACCGGCCGCGAACAGCCACCACTGCACCGCGTACGCCATGTGCGCGCCGATGGACTCGTGGTCGGGTTCCGCGATCAGCTCGGGGGTGCCGCCCGCCGGCTCGGGGGCGGTCTGCTGGAGGTAGCCGCCCAGCACGGGCCGGCCGAGGCGCCCGGCCTGCTGCTCGCTGTCGATCAGCATGATCTGACGCGGCGGCAGCCCGCTGAGGTTCTTGATCCCGCTCGCTTCGGTCGTCTCGTCGGCCATGAGCCGGCCGGTGACGGTCACCTCGCCCCGGGGCGCCGGCGGCACGGCGGGGTACGCGGCCTGGTCGGCCGCGGCGGGCACCCAGCCGCGGTTGACCAGGACGGCGCGGCCGTCGGCGAGGACCAGCGGGGTGAGGACGTGCACCCCCACCCGCTCGTCGTTGTCGGTACGGCGGCGCACGACGACCTCGTGGGCGCTGTCGTAGGTGCCCGTGGCCGTGACGTGCCGCCAGTAGTCGGCGCGCGGGACCGTGTGCCCCGGGGAGGTCAGCCCGGTGACGGGCACGGGCCGTGCCGCGAGGTTGTCCTCTATCAGCCTGTTCTGCGCGACGCGGCGCTCGTGCCGGTGCAGCTGCCAGAAGCCCAGCTCGGCCATCACGGGGATGAGGACGAGGCTGACGAGGGTGAGGATCACCCACTGCCGGGACAACAGGAAGCGGTACACCCCACGACGGTACAACTCGGTCGCGGGATGCCCGGCGGCAGGGTCCTTCGGGCGCGGCCCGGAAGCGTGCCCGTATGTCCCGGTCCACCGCCCGCCCCGGGGCCTCGCGGTCTGCGCGGGGTGTCGTGGTCTGCGCTGGGTTCATGGTCTGCGCGGGGCCTCGCGGTCTGCGCGGGGTGTCGGGTCTGTGCGGGGCCCGCCCGGTCACCCGGTCTCCGCACGGCGGCCGCGGGCGCGCGTGCGGAGCCGGAGGTCCGCCCCGGTCGCGCGGTGGTTGTTTCCACGGGGCCGGGTGGCCCCGTCACTCCTCGGCCGGTGCCACGTCCCTGAGCAGGTGGGTGAACGCGGCCTCGTCGACGATCGGTGTCCCGTACGACCTGGCTCTGGCCGTCTTCGAGGTGGGCGCGTCCGGATCGTTGGTGACCAGGAGGCTGGTCAGCCGGGAGACACTGGTCGCGACATGGAGGCCGGCCTCCACGGCACGGTCCTCCAGGAGCTCCCGCTCGATCGAGGTGTCGCCCGAAAAGGCTACCCGCATGCCCTGTTTGAGCGGTTTGCCCGATGTGTAACGTCCCGGGTTCGGGTACGGGCACGGGGGCCGCCTGCGCGACGGGCGCCAGCCGTTCGGACGGTACGAGGCGCCCGGCGCCTGCCGGCCGATCCGCGGCGCCGACGGAGCCGTGGACCACTCGGTGAGCGGGCGGCACTCCAGCAGCGGCAGCCGCACACCCCGCGCGGCCGCGGTGTGCAGACTCGGGCGGAACACCTCCGCCAGCACCCGGGCGTCGTCCAGGGCGTTGTGCGCATGGCGCTGGACCACGCCGAAGTGCGCCGCGAGCGACTCCAGCCTGTGGTTGGGCAGCGGCAGCGACAGCTCCTTGGACAGCGCGATGGTGCACAGCCGCTGGCGCACGGGCGCGAGGTGCTCGGCCCGTGCGTACTCCCTGGCGATCATGGACCAGTCGAAGACGGCGTTGTGCGCGACGAGCACCCGGCCGTCCAGCCGGTGCGCGAACTCGTGGGCGATGTCGCCGAAGAGCGGCGCACCCTCCAGCATGCCGCTCGTCAGCCCGTGGATCCACACCGGGCCGGGGTCCCGCTCGGGGTTGACCAGGGAATACCAGTGGTCCTCGACGTTCCCCTGCGCGTCCAGGCGGTAGACGGCAGCCGACACTATCCGGTCGTCACGGGCGAGGCCGGTGGTCTCCACGTCGACGACCGCGTACCCCTGTGGATACGCGGCCGGCCACGCCGGTGCTGTCGTACGGTCGTCGAGCATGGTCACAGAGCTTACGGGCCGCCACTGACACGGCCGGCGGGGACCCTTGTGCCGCGAGGGCCCGGCCCCCGGCGGCGGGGCGCCTCACTGGGCCGCCGTCAGCCCCTCACCCGAACCGCGCAGTTCGCCGCGGCCGACCGGCGCGGATCCCGTCCGGTGCGTCCCGAGTCCCGTGTCGCGACGGAAGCGGTCGCACTCCCCGGGTCAGGTGCCCCCCTGCGCCAGCAGGGACTTGACCAGCGCCCGCATGGACGCGGTGAACAGCCGGTCCGGGTCGGCGGGGCGCGCCAGCGCGCGGGCGAGGGCCGGGTCCTTCCTCGTGCTCGCGGTCTTCCGCGGCCGCTCCCGTCCGGGCGTCTCGGCCGGGGCGAGTCCGCGTGCGCACTCGACCAGGACGAAGCCGACCACCTGGAACTGCACCGCGCGCACCGCCTCGGCGGCGCGCGCTCCGCGCAGTCCGGCGGTATGCGCCTCCCGGACCAGCGCGCGCTGCGCGGGCAGGAACACCCGCTCGGTCAGGCCGCGTTCATGGACCATCGCGATCAGATGCGGCCGCGCGTGCAGCTCACCGCGGAGCCGCCGGGCGACCGAGACGATCCGGGTGGCCGGGGTGCGGCCGGTCGGCTGTATCGCCCCCATCTCCTCCACGGTCCGCTCCACGAGCGCGTCGAGCAGTGACTCGCGATTGCCGACGTGCCAGTAGATGGAGGTCACGGCCGTGCCGAGCCGGGCGGCGAGCCCCCGCATGGTGAGGGCGTCGGGGCCGTGCTGCCGCACGAGGTCGTCCGCGGCCTCCAGCACCTGCTCGCGGGTCAGCACGGTACGGGACATGAAACCCCCATCTCCGGTCGACTCCCTTGCGGGGAGCGGCCTTTGGACCTCCATCGGCAAGCAGTGTAACTGCGTTACAGGCGATACCGGGCCGCCCGTCCGCACCGGTCCCCTCTCCTGCCCGTGTGGCGGCTGTGCCAGGGGCGCCGGGAGTGGGACGCTCCCGGTGTGACGCGACCCACGCCCCACCACGAGCCCCACGGCGCATCCATGGGCACCCGGCTCAACTGGCTCCGCGCCGCGGTCCTCGGCGCCAACGACGGCATCGTGTCGACCGCGGGCATCGTGGTGGGTGTGGCGGGCGCGACGAGCGACAGCGCGGCGCTGCTCACGGCCGGCCTCGCCGGGCTGCTCGCCGGGTCCATGTCGATGGCTGCGGGCGAGTACGTCTCGGTCTCCACCCAGCGCGACTCGGAGAAGGCGGCGCTGGCGGTGGAGAAGCGGGAGCTCAAGGAGGAGCCCGCGGCCGAACTCGACGAACTGACCTCCCTGCTGGCCGCCGGCGGCCTCTCCCGCGAGGTCGCCCGAGCCGCGGCGGAGCAGTTCACCGCACGCGACGCGCTCCGCGCCCACGCCCGGGTCGAACTCGGCATCGATCCCGACGAACTCGCCAACCCCTGGCACGCGGCCGGTGCCAGCTTCCTGGCCTTCACCGCGGGCGCGCTGCTGCCGCTGCTCGCCATCGTCCTGCCGCCGTCCCCCGCCCGGCTGCCGGTGACCGTGGTGTCCGTGCTCGTCGCCCTGGCCTTCACCGGCTGGTGGAGTGCCCGCCTCGGCACGGCACCGGCCGGCCGGGCGATGGTGCGCAACGTGTGCGGGGGCGCGCTGGCCATGGGGGTGACGTACGCGGCCGGCTCGCTGCTGGGGGCCGCCGGCGTCTGACGTCACCCGTCCGCGCCCCGGAGGGTGCCAGCGAGGCGCCGCCCGGCGGAGGCCGCCGGAACCGTACGGCGGCCGTCTCACGCATCTGCCGCCAACCGTCCGGCCGAACACCCGCCCCACCCGCGGTGCCCGCGGTGCCCGCAGGCCGTCCGGCCTGTCCGGTCTCGTGCTGTGGTCGATCCCCGCGCCGCGGGCCGCCGGTCCAGGCCCGTCCACGGCGCCGGGCCCCGCACTGGCCTCCGCGCCGGGCTTCGCGCCGGGCCCGCTCGTGGCCGTGTGCCGGGGCGCGGGCGGGTTTGGACTTCTCCCGCCGTCCCCCGCTGTCCCCCGCTGTCCCCGCTGTCCGGCTGTCGCCCGGGAGCCTGCCGGGTGACGACCTCCGCGGAGCCGCTGCCCGGAGCCGAGCCCCGGGCCCGCGGCTCCTCTCTCGTGCTGTGGTCGATCCCCGCGCCGCGGGCCGCCGGTCCAGGCCCGTTCACGGCGCCGGGCCCCGCGCTGGCCTCCGCGCCGGGCTTCGCGCCGGGCCCGCTCGTGGCCGTGTGCCGGGGCGCGGGCGGGTTTGGACTTCTCCCGCCGTCCCCCGCTGTCCCCCGCTGTCCCCGCTGTCCGGCTGTCGCCCGGGAGCCTGCCGGGTGACGACCTCCGCGGAGCCGCTGCCCGGAGCCGAGCCCCGGGCCCGCGGCTCCTCTCTCGTGCTGTGGTCGATCCCCGCGCCGAGGCCCGCCCCGGTGCCTGCCGCCCTGCTGCCGCGTTCCCCCTGCGCGGACCGGCGCAGCCGCGGACCGGCGCGGAAGCGGTCGGCCCCCGAGGACCGGAGGACCCGAGGACCGGAGGACCAGAAGGCGATCACGTTGCCGCCTTCCGGCAGGCCGTCAGCCGAGCGTGTTCAGCGCCGCCGCGTCGTACGGCCTCAGCTCGCCGGTACGGCCCCCCAGCACCTTGGCGGCCCAGTCAGGGTCCTGGAGCAGCGCCCGGCCGACGGCGACCAGGTCGAACTCGTCGCGCTCCATGCGGTCGAGAAGGTTGTCGAGGCTGCCCAGTGCGGCGCCCTCGCCCATGAACGCGCGGATGAAGTCGCCGTCGAGCCCGACCGAACCGACGGTGATGGCGGGCCTGCCGGTGAGCTTCCTGGTCCAGCCGGCCAGGTTCAGACCCGAGCCGTCGAACTCCGGCAGCCAGTAGCGGCGGGTGGAGGCGTGGAAGGCGTCGACACCGGCCGCGGCGAGTGGGGCGAGGATGGCCTCCAGCTCCTGCGGGGTCTCGGCGAGCCGAGCGTCGTAGGCCTCCTGCTTCCACTGCGAGTAGCGGAAGATCACCGGGAAGCCGGGCGAGACGGCGGCGCGGACCGCGGCGACGATCTCGGCCGCGAACCTCGTACGGGCCACGGGGTCGCCGCCGTAGGCGTCGGTCCGGCGGTTGGTCCGCGCCCACAGGAACTGGTCCAGGAGGTAGCCGTGGGCCCCGTGGAGTTCGACGCCGTCGAAGCCGATGCGCTCGGCCGCCGCGGCGGCCTCGGCGAAGGCGCCGATCACGTCGTCCAGGTCGCCGCGGGTCATCGCCCTGCCGGTGCCCTCGGTGCCGTCGACGCGGATCCCGGAGGGGCCGACGGCGGGGGCGTCGGCGTACGGCGCGTCGCCCTGCTTGCGCACCATGCCGACGTGCCACAGCTGCGGCACGATGGTGCCGCCCGCCTCGTGTACGGCAGCGGCGACCTTCGCCCACCCCGCCAGCTGCTCCTCGCCGTGGAAGCGCGGCACCCGGTCGCTCTGCCCGGCCGACTCGTGGCCGACGTAGGTCCCCTCCGTGACGATCAGGCCCACGCCGGCGGCGGCGCGGCGGGCGTAGTACGAGCGCACGTCCTCACCGGGAACGCCGTCGGGGGAGAACCTGCGCGTCATCGGCGCCATCACGATGCGGTTCGGGACGGTCAGGCCGTTCAGCGCGACGGGCCGGGACAGGATCTCGGCCGCGCGGGAGGTGGGGGACGCGGTGATCACGGGAACACTCCTCGTGGTTACTTGACAACCTTGATGCTTGAGAACTTCAGGCAATGGCGACGGTAGAGGCGATTGCTTGAAATAGTCAAGCTTCTCCGGCTAGGGTGTTCCCCATGGCAGAAGCCCCCCGCGTCGACACGGCCCAGCTCATGGAGCTGCTCTCGGTGTCCCTCGGTGCCTTCTACGGCGACTTCACCGCCGCGGCGGCGAGCGAGAACCTCACGGCGAGCCAGGGAAAGACGCTCACCGTGCTGCGCCAGGGGCCCGCCGCGATGCGTGCCCTGGCCGAGAACATGGCCTGCGACGCCTCCAACGTGACCGGGATCGTCGACCGGCTGGAGAAGCGCGGCCTGGTGCGCCGCGAGGCCGGCGCATCCGACCGGCGCGTCAAGAACGTCGTCCTCACGGCCGAGGGGGAGCGGGTCACCGACGCGATCCGCGCGAAGATGCGCACCACGCGGGACGGCCTGGAAAGGCTCGGCGGCGAGGACCGCGACCGCCTCCACGCCCTGCTGGAACGGGTCTTCGTCTCCCGGCCCGGCGCCTGACCGGTGAAGGGGCGCCGGCCGAGGCCGCAGTCTGCACCCGCGGTGCCCGCGTGACACACCGGGGCCCGGGCGTGATCCCCACACCCGGGCCCCTCACCGGTGCTCGCCCGCGCCCGGCAGGCGGACCGCCTGCCGGGCGCGGGCGTCCGGCTACCAGCGCACCGCGTCCAGCGCGTCGACCATCCCGGCCCCGTAGAAGCCGTTCCTGCCCTTGCCGCCCTCGCAGACCGCGTCGACCGTGCCGTCGCCGTTGATGTCGTACGGGTTGGTGCAGGCGCGGTCGTCGGCCTGCGCGTACAGCAGCGCCTTCACCCCGGCCGCCGGCAGATACGGGTGCTTCGACTTGATCAGCGCGGCGACACCCGCCACATGCGGGGCGGCCATCGACGTGCCCGCCTTGTAGCTCCAGGTGTGGCCGCCCCTGAACGTGGTCGAGAGGATCAGCCCGCTGGTGGCGGGCGCGTCCGGCGGCTGGAAGGCGGTGGAGTCGCCGCCCGGCGCCGCGATGTCGACGACCCCGTGGCCGTAGTTCGAGTACGAGGACTTCAGGCCCTTCGCCCCGGTCGCCGACACCGTCACCACACCCGGCAGCATGGCCGGGATGTCCGGGCACTCGAGCGGGCTGACGACCCGTGTGACCGGTGTGGTGTCGTTCGGGCTCGTCGTGTCGGTGACCTCCCCGGAGGTGAGGTCGGTCCGCGAGTTGCCGGCCGAGGCGACGTTCACCACGCCCTTGCGCTCCGCGTACCGGGTGGCCCGGGTGAGGGTCTCGACCAGGGCCTTCTGGTCCTCGTCGGCCTTGCAGTTGTACAGCCACGGGTCGACGTAGTAGCTGTTGTTGGTCACGTCGGCGCCGTGGTCCGCGGCCCACATGAATCCGCAGAGGACGGCCTCGGTGTAGAAGAACCCGTCCGGGTTCGCCACCTTGAGGCTGGACACCTTCACACCGGGGGCCACGCCGGTGACGCCGAAGCCGTTCTTGGCGGCGGCGATGGTGCCCGCCACGTGCATGCCGTGGTCGCTCTCGCCCGCCGCCGGACGCCACGCGTCGTTCTCGGTGACCGGCACGCCGCTGACGCAGTTCGCGGACGCCCGGCGGTCGAAGTTCTGCGCGATGTCCGGGTGGGTGTCGTCGATCCCGGAGTCCAGGACGGCGACCGTGACCTTGCTGCTGCCCAGCGAACGCTGGTGGGCCTTGTCGGCCTTGATGGCCGGCAGGTCCCACTGCAGGGGCTCCAGCGGGTCCTGGTCGTCGGTCGCCCTGGCCGCCGCGGCCTCCGCCTGCTCGGCCGTCAGCGGCTGCTCGGCGTCGATGGCGTCGTCCCGCTGGGGGACCAGCGGGTTGGTGCGTGTGGCGCCCGCCGAGGCGACGTGCTTCACCGTCCTCATCTGCCCGGCGAAGTCGGGGTTCTGCGAGTGGACGACGATGACGCCGATCCTGTCGTAGGCGATCACCACCGTGCCGCCGGCCCTCGCCACCGCCCGCTTCACCTTGGCGACGGCCGATCGGCCGCCGTCCACGTTGACGACGTACGACAGCGCCGGGCCGTCCGCCGAGACGGCGGCGGGTGCGTCGTCGGCGGGGGCCGCGGTCGCCGCCCCCGCGGGCAGGAATCCGAGCGAGGCCGTGAGCGCCAGACCCGCGGGCAGTGCTATCGCGCGCGTTCGTCTGGATCGCAGATGAGCCATGGGATCTCCACATCATCCGGTCGGCCGCCCAGGCACCCGGTGCCTATGGGCGGGTACATGACGAGTGAAGCTATCGCCGATCACACGGGCACTTCAACGATTTCGGGAACCCGGTTCCGGAAACCGGGCAGAACGGGGAGCGCGAACCACCCGGGAGGTGAACCGCTCCGCGGTGGGCGCCGTGCCTCTGTTGCAGGAGAGGGGCGAACTCCCCGCTCCCGTACGCGCTTCCGTCCCCTGCCCTGCCCCGCCCCCCACCTGTTCCCGACCCGCCTCCCACCTGTCCCGGCCACACCCACCCCACCCCTCCCGCAAGTCCCCACCCGCCCCACCCGCCCCGACCGCCCGGTCGATGTCTCGCCGCACCCGCGGCGCGAGGAGAGTCCGTGACCACCGACGCACCGCCGCCCGCCGGGAGCAGGGACCTCGGTCCCGACCGGCTCACGACCGAACGATTCGTCGAGGTGCAGGACAGCGCGGAGTTCGCCGAACTGCGCCGCGCACACCGGTCCTTCGCCTTCCCGCTGACCGCCGCCTTCATCCTCTGGTACCTGCTGTACGTCCTGCTGTCCAACTACGCGGGCGGCTTCATGGGCACCCGGCTCCTCGGCAACGTCAACGTGGCCTTCGCCCTCGGCCTCGCCCAGTTCGCCACCACCTTCCTCATCGCCTGGTTCTACGCCCGGCACGCGGCCGGGAAGCTCGACCCCCGGGCGGACGCGATCAAGTCCCGTATGGAGGAGGGCGCATGAGCGGCACGGCACTCCAGGCCGCCGGGCTCGCCGCGGCGGGCGACGCCGGCGCGCACCGCCCGCTGATCATCACCCTGTTCGCGGCCTTCGTCGTCGCGACGCTGTTCATCACGGTCTGGGCCGGGCGGCAGACCAAGGACGCCGCCGACTTCTACGCCGGCGGGCGCCAGTTCACCGGCTTCCAGAACGGACTCGCCATCTCCGGCGACTACATGTCCGCCGCGTCCTTCCTCGGCATCGCCGGCGCCATCGCCCTCTTCGGGTACGACGGCTTCCTGTACTCCATCGGCTTCCTGGTGGCCTGGCTGGTCGCCCTGCTGCTGGTGGCCGAACCCCTGCGCAACTCCGGCCGGTTCACCATGGGCGACGTCCTCGCCTACCGCATGCGGCAGCGGCCCGTCCGCACCGCGGCCGGCACCTCCACCATCGTCGTCTCGATCTTCTACCTGCTCGCCCAGATGGCGGGCGCCGGCGTGCTGGTCTCCCTGCTGCTCGGCATCACCAGCGACGCGGGGAAGATCGCCATCGTCGGCCTCGTCGGCGTGCTGATGGTCCTCTACGTCACCGTCGGCGGGATGAAGGGCACCACCTGGGTGCAGATGGTCAAGGCGGTCCTGCTGATCGCGGGCACCCTGCTCATCACCTTCCTGGTGCTGTGGAAGTTCGACTTCGACGTCTCCGCTCTGCTCGGCACCGCGGCCGAGCAGAGCGGCAAGGGCGCGGCCTTCCTGGAACCCGGTCTCAAGTACGGCGCCACCGGCACCTCCAAGCTGGACTTCCTGTCACTCGGCATCGCCCTGGTGCTCGGCACCGCCGGCCTGCCGCACATCCTGATCCGCTTCTACACCGTGCCCACCGCCAGGGCCGCCCGAAAGTCGGTCATCTGGGCCATCGGCATCATCGGCTCCTTCTACCTGATGACGATCGCGCTGGGCTTCGGCGCGGCCGCCCTGGTCGGCCCGGAGGAGATCACGGCCTCCAACAAGGCCGGCAACACGGCGGCACCGCTGCTCGCCCTGCACGTCGGCGGCGCCGACACCGCCGGCGGCGCGATCCTGCTGGCCGTGATCTCGGCGGTGGCGTTCGCCACCATCCTCGCCGTCGTCGCCGGGCTCACCCTGGCCTCCTCCTCGTCGTTCGCGCACGACATCTACGCCAACGTCATCCGCAGGGGGCAGGCCACCGAGAAGGAGGAGGTCCGCGCGGCCCGCTGGGCGACCGTCCTCATCGGCGTCGTCTCCATCGCCCTGGGGGCCATGGCCCGCGACCTGAACGTGGCCGGCCTGGTGGCGCTCGCCTTCGCGGTCGCCGCCTCGGCGAACCTGCCGACGATCCTCTACAGCCTGTTCTGGAGGAGGTTCACGACCTCCGGCGCCCTGTGGTCGATCTACGGCGGCCTGCTCTCCTCGGTGGTGCTCGTGCTGTTCTCCCCGGTCGTCTCGGGCAAGCCCACGTCCATGTTCCCCTCGGCGGACTTCGCCTGGTTCCCGCTGGAGAACCCCGGACTCGTCTCCATCCCGCTGGGCTTCCTGCTCGGCTGGGCCGGCTCCCTGCTGTCGAAGGACGAGCCGGACCGGGGCAAGTACGCGGAGCTGGAGGTCAAGTCCCTCACGGGCGTCGGCGCCCACTGAGGAGGAAACCGCCGTACGCCCTTACGCGGCCGCGTCGTAGGCTCCTACGACGCGGCCGTGCCGTACCTCGTGGCAAACGGCACCTGCCGTTGTCGGAGGTCTCGCGTAGGCTCACCAGTAGTACGCGTCATCACTCGCCGGACGAGTGCCGGCACGACTTCCGGACACGGGGGAGGGGGCCTCACAGTGCTCATCGACACCTACGGCCGAGCGGCCACCGACCTGCGGGTCTCGCTCACCGACCGCTGCAATCTCCGCTGCTCGTACTGCATGCCGGAGGAGGGCCTGCAGTGGCTCTCGAAGTCCACCCTGCTGACGGACGACGAGATCGTCCGGCTCGTCCGCGTCGCGGTGACCACGCTCGGGATCACCGAGGTCCGCTTCACCGGCGGCGAGCCGCTGCTGCGGCCGGGGCTCGTCGGGATAGTGGAGCGCTGCGCCGCGCTGCGGCCCCGCCCCAGACTGTCGCTCACCACCAACGGCATCGGCCTGAAGCGCACCGCGACGGCCCTGAGGGCCGCAGGGCTCGACCGGGTCAACGTCTCGCTGGACACGCTCCGCCCCGACGTCTTCAGGACGCTCACCCGGCGCGACCGCCACCACGACGTCATCGACGGCCTGCGGGCCGCCCGGGACGCCGGCCTCACCCCCGTCAAGGTCAACACGGTGCTGATGCCCGGGCTCAACGAGGACGAGGCACCCGAGCTGCTGGCCTGGGCCGTGGAGCACGCCTACGAGCTGCGCTTCATCGAGCAGATGCCGCTGGACGCACAGCACGGCTGGAAGCGCGACGGGATGATCACCGCAGACGACATCCTGGAGTCGCTGCGCACCCGCTTCGACCTCGCACCCGAGGGCGACCGGGCGCGTGGCTCCGCACCCGCGGAGCGCTGGCTGGTGGACGGCGGCCCGCATAGGGTCGGAGTCATCGCCTCCGTCACCCGCCCCTTCTGCAGCGCCTGCGACCGCACCCGCCTCACCGCCGACGGCCAGGTCCGCACCTGCCTGTTCGCACGAGAGGAGACCGACCTCCGCGGCGCGCTGCGCTCCGGCGCACCGGACGAGGAGATCGCCCGGATCTGGAAGGAGGCCATGTGGGGCAAGAAGGCGGGTTCGGGGCTGGACGACCCGGAGTTCCTTCAGCCGCAGCGCCCGATGTCAGCCATCGGCGGCTGAGCCGGGCCCCTCGCCGGGCGGCGGGCTCTCCCACTCGCCGAGCGTCACCACGTCCTTGAGGAAGCCGCGCACCCCGAGGAAAGCGGACAGATGCTCGCGGTGCTCCTCGCAGGCCAGCCATGTCTTGCGGCGCTCGGGCGGATGCAGCTTCGGGTTGTTCCAGGCCAGCACCCACACGGCGGCGGCTCGGCAGCCCTTCGCGGAGCAGACGGGGGTCTCGGCGCTCACCGGGTCGGTAGTCACCGGATCATTGTCCACAACGCCGCGACGCCGAGCAGCCACGGGGGGAGCTGCCCGGCGTCGGTCCGTCGCTCCGACGGGGGATGCGGAGCGCACTGGCAGTATGTCACGCGGAACGGTCCGTGGTGCACCGGAACTTCATGATTGGTCTGAAGCTTTTCCCGGGGTTCCGGGGGTCGGGGTTCCCGGGCTCCTTCCGGGCTTCCCGGCGCGCGTGCCTCGGCCGCGCCGTCCGCCCGGGCCGTTCACCCGCGCCGTCCGCCCGGGCGGTTCACCCGCGCCGGTACTCCCGTTCCGGCGCATCCTGCGCCCGGCCCCCGGCGCCGCCCTCGGCGGGTGTCCGCTCCTCGTGAGCGGGGTGCTCCGCCTCCTCCGGCGCAGGCCGCGACGCGGGAGGGCCGCTCTCGAGCGCCTGCCGGGTGGGCGCGGGCACGAACGTGGCGAGGGGCCTCGGGGCGCTCTCCCGGCCCGCGTTGGCGATCACCACGGCGATGTAGGGCAGGGTCGCTCCCAGCACGAGCGCCACGATCGCCACATGGCGTTCGACGTTCCACAGGACCGCGGCCAGGATCACCGCGAGGGTGCGGACCGACATGGAGATCACATACCGGCGCTGGCGTCCGCGCACGTCGTCGGCCAGACCCTGCCGTGCGCCGGTGATCCGGAAGACCTCGGTCTCCTTGTGGTTCCGCATGTCGTTCCGCCGCTCAGCCGCCGCGCCGGGCCCTCCCCGGCGCGCACCTTCTTCCACCGTACGCCGCGGTTCCGCCGCTTTCGAGCCCGGGCCCCCGTGTCCGGCCGCCGGCCGGACACGGGGACCCGTACCGCACGCGTCGCGGTCCGACATGCGCCGTGTGACGGATGCGTCGAAACTGTCCGTGACCGATCACGTCGATCCGAATGCGGGAGGCAGCCATGGGCTGGTTGTGGGCGATCATCGTCGGATTCGTGCTGGGGTTGATCGCCAAGGCGATCCTGCCGGGAAAGCAGCACAGTCCGCTCTGGCTCATCACGATCTTCGGCATCATCGGCGGCATCATCGGAAACGCCCTCGCGGGAGCCTTCGGGATCGCGGCGACCCCCGGAATCGACTGGGGCCGCCATGCCCTGCAGATCATCGCCGCCCTGGTCGTCGTCGGCGTCGGCGACATGCTGTACATCGCCGTCCGGGGCAGGAAGAAGGTGGCCTGACGGACGAGCCGTTGCGCCCGCCGCGCCTCCGGACACCCGGAGCGAGCGGCCCGCGGCGGCCGGACGGGAGCGCGCCCCGTCCGGCCGCCGGATCGTGTGGCGCCGCGGCCGGTGCCCCGGGCGGGCCTCAGCCGCCCGCGACCTCGATCGCGGCCAGGTTCTTCTTGCCGCGGCGCAGCACCAGCCAGCGCCCGTGCAGCAGTTCACCGGCGGCCGGGACGGCGTCCTCGGCGGCCACCTTCACGTTGTTCACGTAGGCCCCGCCCTCCTTGATGGTGCGGCGGGCGGCCGACTTGCTCGCCACCAGCCCGACCTCCGCGAAGAGGTCCGCCACCGCGAGAGGCTCCGCCACCCGCGCGTGCGGCAGCTCGGAGAGCGCAGCGGCGAGGGTCGCCTCGTCCAGCTCACCCAGGTCGCCCTGCCCGAACAGCGCCTTCGACGCGGCGATGACGGCGGCGCACTGGCCGGCGCCGTGCACCAGGGTCGTCAGCTCCTCGGCCAGCGCCCGCTGAGCGGCGCGGGCCTGCGGCCGCTCCCCGGTGAGCCGCTCCAGCTCCGCCAGCTCCGCACGGCTGCGGAAGCTGAGGATCCGCATGTACCGGGAGACATCGCGGTCGTCCACGTTCAGCCAGAACTGGTAGAACGCGTACGGCGTCGTCATCTCCGGGTCCAGCCAGACCGCGCCGCCCTCGGTCTTGCCGAACTTGCTGCCGTCCGCCTTGGTCATCAGCGGCGTGGCGAGCGCGTGCACGTTCGCGTGCGGCTCCAGGCGGTGGATCAGGTCCAGACCGGCGGTCAGATTGCCCCACTGGTCGCTGCCGCCCTGCTGAAGGGTGCAGCCGTGGCGCCGGTACAGCTCCAGGAAGTCCATGCCCTGCAGCAGCTGGTAGCTGAACTCCGTGTAGCTGATGCCCTGGTCGGACTCGAGCCGGCGGGCGACCGAGTCCTTCGTCAGCATCTTGTTGACGCGGAAGTGCTTGCCGACGTCCCGGAGGAACTCGATGGCGGACATGCCCGCCGTCCAGTCCAGGTTGTTGACCATGACCGCCGCGTTGTCGCCCTCGAAGGACAGGAACGGCTCGATCTGGGCGCGGACCCGGTCCACCCAGGCCGCGACGGTCTCCGGGTCGTTCAGGGTGCGCTCGGCCGTCGGCTTGGGGTCGCCGATCTGGCCGGTGGCCCCGCCCACCAGCGCAAGCGGGCGGTGCCCCGCCTGCTGGAGCCGGCGCATGGTGAGCGCCTGCACCAGATGGCCGACGTGCAGGCTGGGCGCGGTCGGGTCGAAGCCGCAGTAGAACGTGACGGGACCGTCCGCGAGCGCCTTGCGCAAAGCGTCCTCGTCGGTGGACAGGGCGAACAGCCCGCGCCACTTCAGCTCGTCGACGATGTCCGTCACGGTTCCGGTTCTCCTCGAACAGTGGAATGAAGGTGATGGCCGCCCCGGGGCGGCACCCAGCAGTCTATGGGTTGCCCCCGGGGCCCCTGACTCCCCGGCACGGGGAGTACGGAGCCCCGGGCGTCCCCGACGGGGGGAGTACGCGCCCCCGGCCGTCCCTGGTGGGGGAGTGCGCGCCCCCGGGCGTCCCCGCGCGGGGCGGCCCGAGCCCGAGCGCTCGGACGCCCCGGGCCTCGGACCTCCCACCGGCTCCGGACGCCCCGGCCCGGTCTCAGACGCCCCGGCTGACCGAGCTCATGTTGAAGTCCGGGACGCGCAGCGCCGGCATGGCCGCCCTGGTGAACCAGTCGCCCCACTCCCGCGGCAGCGTCTTCTCCGTCCGCCCGGCCTCCTGGGCCCGCGACAGCAGGTCGACGGGTGACTCGTTGAAGCGGAAGTTGTTCACCTCCCCGGTGACCTCGCCGTTCTCCACGAGATAGACCCCGTCCCTGGTCAGCCCGGTCAGCAGCAGCGTGGCCGGGTCGACCTCCCGGATGTACCACAGGCAGGTCAGCAGCAGGCCGCGCCCGGTCGACGCCACCATCTCCTCCAGCGAGCGCCCACCGCCCGCGTCCACGATCAGGTTGTCCGCGGCGGGGGAGACCGGCAGCCCGGTCAGACGCGCGCTGTGCCGCGTGGTGGTGAGCCGCTCCAGCGTGCCGTCGCGCACCCACTCGGTCGCGGGAACCGCCAGACCGTTGTCGAACACCGAGGCGTCGCCGCCGGAGGAGTGCGCGATCACGAACGGAGCGCACTCGAGACCCGGCTCGTCCGGGTCGCTGCGGAGGGTGAGCGGCAGCTCCGACAGCCGCTCGCCGACACGGGTGCCGCCGCCGGGCCTGGAGAAGACCGTGCGGCCCTCGACCGCGTCCCGGCCCGAGGACGACCACAGCTGGTAGATCAGCAGGTCCGCGACGGCGGTCGGCGGCAGCAGCGTCTCGTACCGGCCCGCCGGCAGGTCGATCCGGCGCCGCGCCCAGCCCAGCCGGGTCGCGAGTTCGGCGTCCAGGGCCGCCGGGTCGACGTCCTTGAAGTCCCGGGTCGAGCGCCCCGACCAGGCCGAGCGGCTGCGGTCCGGTGACTTCGCGTTCAGCTCCAGCGTCCCGTTGGGCTGGTCGTGGCGCAGCCGCACCCCCGTGGACGTCCCCAGGTACGTGGAGGTCAGCTCGTGGTTGGCGAAGCCGTACAGCTCACGGCCGCCCGAGCGGGCCCGGGCGAAGGACTCGCCCAGCGCGGGAGCGAAGTCGGCGAACACGGCCGAGGAGGTCTCCGCCGGGGCGTCGGTGAAGTCACCCGCCACCGGGACGCCCCTCACCAGTGGCTGCGCGTCCTCGGCGGGGCCCGCGGCCCGTGCGGCGGCCTCGGCCGCCCGAACCAGCGGCTCGAGGTCCGCGACCGTCACCGCCGACCGGGACACCACACCGGACGCGGCGCCCTGCGTCCCGTCCACCGTCGCGATCACGGTGAGGGTGCGGCCCCGGGTCACGCCGTTCGTGGTGAGGGTGTTCCCGGCCCAGCGGAGATTGGCCGAGGAGTGCTCGTCGGCGATGACGACACAGCCGTCCGCCGTGGACAGGTCCAGCGCACGCTCGACGATCTCGTGCGGCTTGCTGACGGGGCTCATCGGCCGGCCTCCTGGGTGGTGTTCAAGATGTTGACGCCGCGGAACAGCGCGGACGGGCAGCCGTGCGAGACGGCCGCGACCTGGCCCGGCTGGGCCTTGCCGCAGTTGAAGGCGCCTCCCAGGACATACGTCTGCGGGCCCCCGACCTTCTCCAGCGACCCCCAGAAATCGGTCGTCGTCGCCTGGTAGGCGACATCGCGCAGCTGCCCGGCCAGCCGGCCGTTCTCGATGCGGTAGAAGCGCTGGCCGGTGAACTGGAAGTTGTACCGCTGCATGTCGATCGACCAGGACCGGTCCCCGACGACGTAGACGCCCCGCTCCACCCCGCCGATCAGGTCCTCCGTCGACAGTCCGCCCGGTTCCGGACGGAGCGACACGTTCGCCATCCGCTGCACCGGGACGTGCGACGGCGAGTCGGCGAAGGCGCAGCCGTTGGAGCGGCCGAGGCCCGTCAGCCGCGCGATCCGCCGGTCGAGCTGGTAGCCGACCAGCGTGCCGTCGCGCACCAGGTCCCAGCTCTGCGCCTGCACGCCCTCGTCGTCGTACCCGACCGTCGCCAGCCCGTGCTCCGCGGTCCGGTCCCCGGTCACGTTCATCACCGCCGAGCCGTAGCGCAGCTTCCCCAGCCGGTCGAAGGTGGCGAACGAGGTGCCCGCGTACGCCGCCTCGTAGCCCAGCGCCCGGTCAAGCTCGGTGGCGTGCCCGATCGACTCGTGGATCGTCAGCCACAGGTTCGACGGGTCCACGACGAGGTCGTACGTCCCCGCCTCGACACTCGGCGCGCGCATCTTGGCGGCCAGCAGCTCCGGGATCTCCTCCAGCTCCGATTCCCAGTTCCAGCCGGTGCCGGTCAGGTACTCCCAGCCGCGGCCCACCGGCGGCGCGATGGTGCGCATGGAGTCGAACTCGCCGGTCGTCTCGTCCACCGCGACCGCCGTGAGCTGCGGATGCAGCCGCACCCGCTGCTGAGTGGTGACCGTGCCCGCCGTGTCGGCATAGAACTTGTTCTCGTGCACGGTCAGCAGCGAGGCGTCCACGTGCGCCACGCCGTCCGCCCGCAGCAGCCGCGCGCTCCAGTCCGCGAGCAGCGCGGACTTCTCCTCGTCCGGGACGCCGAACGGGTCGGTCTCGTAGGAGGAGACCCAGGTGCGGTCCGCGTGCACCGGCTCGTCGGCCAGCTCGACCCTCTCGTCCGAGCCGGCCGCCGCGATCACCTTCGCCGACAGCCTGGCCATCGCCACGGCCTGCCCGGCCACCCTGGCGGCGCCGTCCGGCGTCAGATCGACACCGGACGCGAACCCCCAGGCCCCGCCGTGCACCACCCGCACCGCGTACCCCAGATCGGTGGTGTCGGACGAGCCGGCCGGCTTCGCGTCCCGCAGCCGCCACGAGCCGCTGCGCACCCGCTCCAGCCGGAAGTCGGCGTGCTGGGCGCCGAGGGAACGCGCCCGCGCCAGCGCCGCGTCGGCGAGCGCCCGCAGCGGTAGCGCCAGGAATGACTGATCGATCTCATGGGGCACGACCGGGGGTCCCTTCGGGAAGCTCAGCGGCGATGGGCTGTCACTGTCAGCGGAAGTGAATCACGGACCCGGGGACCTGAACGCCGGGAAATCCGCGAGCGGGAGCACGAAACGGGCGGGCACGGAACCAGCTTCCGTGCCCGCCCGCGCGATCGATCGGCTCGGTGTCTGCCCAGCCGGCTCAGCGGGCCGGGTAGGCGCCCGCCGTGTGTGCGGTGAACGCCGTCCATGCCGTCGGCGTGACGACGAGGGGGCGGATGCGCGTGTCCTTGGAGTCGCGGATGTGGACCGTCTGGGGACGCAGGGCGATCTCGACGCAGTTGTCGCCCTCGCTGCCGCTGTAGCTGCTCTTGAACCAGGCCAGTTCGGTGCTCATGGCGTCTGATCAGTTCGGCGCCGGCTCAGCGGGCCGGGTATGAGCGCGCAGCAAGTGTGGTGAACGCCGTCCATGCCGTCGGCGTGACGACGAGGGGGCGGATGCGCGTGTCCTTGGAGTCGCGGATGTGGACCGTCTGGGGACGCAGGGCGATCTCGACGCAGTTGTCGCCCTCGCCGCCGCTGTAGCTGCTCTTGAACCAGCGCAGCTGATCAGTGGTGCTCATAGTGCTCCTCGCATCCGTTTCAGCAGGCTCGCAGTAGCCCGGCAGTCCAAGGCCTGGGAACGCAGTGTGCCATAGCGCTGGAGGAGGACACTCAGGTCGTTCGGGGCAGTGATCAGGTTGCTGGACCGCTGCCCTTCGGTGTAGCCGATCCACTGGTGGGACGGCGTCTCGGCCAGGTACATCTGTCCCTCCACACCACAGTGGTCCTCTTGCCGAAGCGGCATGACCTGGATCTCGATGTTGTGCCGCTGCCCAACGTGGAGAAGATGATCGATGACTTCTCTCGCGACGGTGGATCCTCCAACACGCCGTTCCAGAATGCCTTGTTCGATGACGAAGCTGAAGGCGGTGTTCGGCCGAGTCGTCAGGAGGTCCTGCCTCTCCAGCCTCGCGCATACCTGCCGCCCGACCTGCTCCTGTGAGAGCGGCGGCAGATTGCGCTCGAACACCGCCCGGATGTACCCCTCCGGCTGCAGCAGCCCCGGTACCGCCCGGCACTCGTACGCGTACAGGGAGATCGCCTCCTCCTCGACCCCCGCCCACTGCCGGAACCACGACGCCAGCCCCGCCCTCCGCGTCAGGCTCTTCGCCGCCGCGGTGAGGACCTTGAGCGCGACCGGTCCCAGTACCTCCTCCGCCCGTGCGGGCAGGTCCGCCGGGGGGAACCGCTTGCCCTGCTCGATCTTGGCGACATACGCGGCCGAGTACCGCACCCGTCGCGCGAACTCCTCCTGCGTCAGGCCGGACTCCTCCCGCAGTGCCTTCAGGACGACACCGAAGGTCCTCAGGCTGTCGGAGAGCTCCGCCTCACCGCCGTTCGTACCGCCGCCGCCTCCGCCGTGGTCCGTCCTCATCGCCGCCGCGCCTCCCGTGCCCATGCTTTCGCGCCCCGCCCGACCCCGCCCAACCCGTCCAGGGTCACGCACGGTGACCCACCCGGTCCAGAGTGTGCACTGGTACAGCGACATGTGTATGGGTGTCGTACCTGTTGGGGCGGGTGGCGGGCCGGGAACGCTGGGCGCATGCCAGCGTCACCCGCCCAAGAGGCCGTTACCGTAAGTGTGTTCGTGCAGCGCTTCTCCGCCACGCGCCGTGGGGCCCGTCTCGCCCGCCGGCTCGCCACGCACCACCTGGACCTGTGGCACCTGCCGTACGGCGGTACCGCGTCCGACACCGTCGCCCTCGTCGTCGCCGAACTCGCGGCCAACGCGGCCCTGCACGGCCGCGTCCCCGGGCGCGACTTCGAACTGCGGCTCGGCTACGACCGCTCGGCCGGCGTCGTCCGCGTCGAGGTGTCCGACACCCACCCCGGGCGGCCCGGGCTCTGCGGGACGGCGGCTCCGGGGCCCGCGGATGCGGAAGGCGGCCGAGGACTGCTCGTGGTCGCGGCCGTCGCCGCGCGCTGGGGCGTCGACGACCGGCAGGGGCCGGGCAAGACGGTGTGGGCGGAGTGCGCGGTCCCCGTACCGGGTGATCCGCGTCAGGCATGCCCGGTCCGGGCCTAGTCGAAGATCGTCTTCCGCTGCCCCGCGGGGCGCCGGTCGCGCGGACACCGGGAACCAGGGCGACTGTAGGGACCCGACAGTGCAGCCGCGACGCCACTGTCAGGGGTCGATCCCTCGGTACGGGGGCCGGTACCGATAGGTTCTCGCAGTATCAGACCGCTATCGAAAGGGTGATCCGTTGAGCCGCTCGGTTCTCGTCACCGGAGGAAACCGGGGCATCGGCCTCGCCATCGCCCGTGCTTTCGCCGAGGCCGGAGACAAGGTCGCGATCACGTACCGGTCCGGCGAGCCGCCGGCGGAGCTCACCGAGCTGGGCTTCCTGCCCGTCCGCTGCGACATCACCGACGCCGAACAGGTGGAGCAGGCCTACAAGGAGATCGAGGAGAAGCACGGCCCCGTGGAGGTGCTCGTCGCGAACGCCGGCGTCACCCGGGACCAGCTGCTGATGCGGATGTCCGAGGAGGACTTCGTCTCCGTCCTCGACACCAACCTCACCGGCGCGTTCCGTGTCGTGAAGCGCGCCAACCGCGGCATGCTGCGGGCCAAGAAGGGCCGCGTCGTGCTGATCTCCTCCGTGGTCGGGCTGCTCGGCTCGGCCGGCCAGGCCAACTACGCCGCCTCCAAGGCCGGACTGGTGGGCTTCGCCCGGTCCCTCGCCCGGGAGCTCGGCTCGCGGAACATCACCTTCAACGTCGTCGCGCCCGGCTTCGTCGACACCGACATGACCAAGGTGCTCAGCGACGAGCAGCGTGCGGGCATCGTCTCGCAGGTCCCGCTCGGCCGTTACGCGCAGCCGGAGGAGATCGCCGCCGCCGTGCGGTTCCTCGCCTCCGACGACGCCTCGTACATCACTGGAGCCGTCATCCCGGTTGACGGCGGATTGGGCATGGGTCACTGATCACATGAGTGGAATCCTCGCCGGCAAGCGCATCCTCATCACCGGTGTGCTGATGGAGTCCTCCATCGCCTTCCACGCCGCGAAGCTGGCCCAGGAGCAGGGTGCGGAGATCATCCTGACCGCGTTCCCCCGGCCCACGCTGACCGAGCGCATCGCCAGGAAGCTTCCCGAGCCGACCAGGGTCGTCGAGCTCGACGTCACCGACGACGAGCACCTGGGGCGGCTGGAGGAGATCGTCCGGGCAGAGCTCGGCGGGCTGGACGGCGTCGTCCACTCCATCGGCTTCGCCCCGCAGGACGCCCTCGGCGGCAACTTCCTGAACACCCCGTTCGAGTCCGTCTCGACCGCGATGCACGTCTCGGCGTTCTCGCTGAAGTCGCTGACCATGGCCTGCCTGCCGCTGTTCCCGCACGAGGGCGGTTCGGTGGTCGGTCTGACCTTCGACGCCCAGTTCGCCTGGCCGCAGTACGACTGGATGGGCCCGGCCAAGGCGGCGCTGGAGGCCACCAGCCGCTACATGGCGCGCGACCTCGGCAAGCAGAACGTCCGCTGCAACCTGATCTCCGCAGGACCGATCGGCTCCATGGCCGCCAAGTCCATCCCGGGCTTCACCGAACTGGCGGACGTCTGGAACCACCGCTCCCCGCTGGAGTGGGACATGGCCGACCCGGAGCCGGCCGGCCGCGGCATCGTCGCGCTGCTGTCCGACTGGTTCCCGAAGACCACGGGCGAGATCATCCATGTCGACGGTGGCGTGCACATGATGGGCGCGTAACACAGCGTCACTCCGGACGGCCGTCACCCGGTCGCTTTCGACGCCCCGGTCACCCGCTGTGTGCGGGCGGCCGGGGCGTCGCCCGTTCGGGCCAACGCAGCGGGCGGGCCGGCACCCGGCCGGGTGACCCTGGAGAGGCAATCCCTCCCTTGTGGTGCAGCAGCGGCGCATGCCGCAGTACGGCCGAGGAGGTCCTGGTTGTGGGTATGCCGTGGCGATCCGCGTCGGTGCTCGGGGTGCTCGGGCTGCTGGTGTGGCCCGCCGCCCCCACGGCGGCCGTCTCCGGGCCGTACGAGCCCGCGCCCCGGCCCTTCGGGGCCTCCTGCAGTGTCTACGTCGAGGGCTCCAGGGCCACGGCACACTGCCACAACCCGTATCTGGACACGGACCGGGTGCAGCTGCACGTCGAGTGCGAACGCTGGTGGGACGTGGACGCGGACAGCGCACCCGTCGACCTCGGCCCGACCGGCCGCGCCACGCTCGCCGAACGCTGCTGGAAGGAGATCCGCAGTGTGCGGGTGAGCCATCTGCGGCGCTGACTGCGGGGCTGCGGGACTGCCGGGCTGCGGGACTGCCGGGCTGCGGGGCTGCCGGGCTGCGGGACTGCCGGGCTGCGGGACTGCGGGACTGCTGAACGGCGGGGGCGTCCTCGCGGGCCGGGACCGCGCGATCGGGGACGAGGCCGGGATGCGACACTGACTCCATGCCTGTGCTCGACCCGAACCCCCCGAACGGCCAGAAGAAGCTCCTGCTCGTCTTCGGCGCGATGATCGGCATCACGGTGATCATCGGAGTCATCGCCTCGATCGCCTCGCCCTGACCGCCCCGGCGGACCGCACCCACCGTGCCCACCGTGCCCACCGTGCCCACGGTCCCCTAGGGGGTGGGTGTCAGGGGGAAGTGGGTGGCCCGACGGATGTGCGGCCGGGGCCATGATCCGTAGGTTGGAGGCAGCTCAACGGGAGCCCAGCTTCGGACCTCACGGAGGCGGCCATGTCGGCCCGTACGCACCCCCGGCAGCACGCTCCGGACGCCATCGGCGGCGACGCCGGGGCGAGGAGCGACGGTGGCGGACCGAGGGCCGTGGCCACCGTGCCTCGTGGTGCGGCCACCGTGCCGAGGACCGTGACCACCGGGCCGACGGCCGTGGCCACCCTGCCGCCGGGTGCGGCTGCCGGACCGAGGCCGGGCGGACCGAGGTCAGGCGGGCTGAGGGCTGCCGGATTGAGATCGGGCGGACCGAGGGCAGGCGGCACCGGACTGCGGTGGTGGTCCGTCGTCCTGCCGGTGGTCGGCTTCTCCGTACTGTTCCTGCTCATGACCGGGGCGGGGCAGGCGCAGGCGGCCGCTCCCCCCTCACCGCTGTCCTTCCTCGGCTGGATCCAGCTGGCCCTGAGCGGTTTCTGAACCGGGCGCCTCGCCCGCCCCGCCGGGCCCCGCGATCTGCTCCCCCTTCGTACGGTCACCCCTCAACACCCGGCGACCGGTGGCTGATTTCATGCGAAGCTGGGGAGCATGAGCGCCGATACACCGCGAAGGATCGCCCTACTCCGCCATGCGAAGGCCGACTGGCCTCAGGTGTCCGACCACGAGCGGCCGCTCGCCGACCGGGGCCGCATGGACGCCCCCGTCGCCGGCCGCAAGCTCGCCGACACCGGCATCCCCTTCGACCTCGCCCTGTGCTCGACCGCCACGAGGACCCGCGAGACCTGGAAGCTCGCGGTGCAGGAGTTGCCCGAGCGGCCCAGGACCGTGTACGAGGAGCGGCTCTACGAGGCATCCCTCGGAGACCTTCTCGCGCTGCTCAACGAGACCCCGGACGAGGTCGGCGACCTGCTGCTCATCGGTCACAACCCCGGGATGCACGCCCTCGCCGACGCCCTCTCGGACCGGGGGGAGGGCGACACCCTGCGGCGGATGAGCCGCGGCGGCTTCCCGACCGCGGCGTATGCCGTGATCGGCTTCTCCGGTTCCTGGAAGTCCGTCGAGCACGGCGTGGGCACGCTCCTCGACTACTGGGCCCCGCACGACTGACCGGCCTTCGCCGCCGGGAGCGGCCCGGTGCCCCCGGTGTCCCCGGTGCGCCCGGCCGGCAGGCCCGGCGCGCACCGGGCCTGCCCACCCGGCGGCCTGCCCACCCGGCGGCCTGCCCACCCGGCGGGCCACCGCCCGTGCCGCCCCACCCGACGGCACGGGCGTGCCGTCCGACGCTCCGGGCGCAGGCGTTGCGCGCCATCCGACGGGCCCAGACCGCGGAGGATGCCGCCGTCCGCCCGCTCAGCCCTCGTGGGCGTCCGCGGTCTCGACCTCCTCGCGGGTGATCCCGAGCAGATAGAGCACCGCGTCCAGGAAGGGCACGTTGACGGCCGTGTCGGCGGCCCTGCGCACCACGGGCTTGGCGTTGAAGGCCACCCCCAGCCCGGCCGCGTTCAGCATGTCCAGGTCGTTGGCCCCGTCCCCGATCGCCACGGTCTGCGCGAGCGGCACCCCCGCCTCCGCCGCGAAGCGCCGCAGCAGCCGGGCCTTCCCCGCCCGGTCCACGATCTCGCCGGTGACGCGGCCGGTGAGCCTGCCGTCCACGATCTCCAGGGTGTTGGCCGAGGCGAAGTCGAGGCCCAGGCGCTCCTTCAGGTCGTCGGTGACCTGGGTGAACCCGCCCGAGACCACACCGACTTGGAAGCCCAGCCGCTTCAGCGTACGGATCAGCGTGCGCGCGCCCGGGGTGAGCCGTACCTCCGTGCGCACCTTGTCCACCACCGACGCGTCCAGGCCCGCCAGCAGTGCGACCCGGGCGTGCAGCGACTGCTCGAAGTCCAGCTCTCCCCGCATCGCGGCGGCCGTGACCCCGGCGACCTCGGCCTCGCAGCCCGCGTGGGCCGCGAACAGCTCGATGACCTCGTCGGTGATCAACGTGGAGTCGACGTCCATCACCACCAGGCGCTGCGCCCGGCGGTGCAGTCCGGCCGAGACGACCGCGACGTCCACCCCGATCTCCGCCGCCTCGGTCGCCAGCGCGGTCCGCAGCGGCTCCGTCTCACAGCCCGACACCGCGAACTCCACGGCGGTCACCGGGTACTTGGCGAGCCGGTGGATACGGTCGATGTTGCCGCCCGTCCCGGTGATCCTGGCCGCTATGGCGGCCGTGCACTCCGCGGTCAGCGGATGCCCGAGCACGGTCACATGCGAGCGGCCGCTGCCACGCGGCCGGTTGTCGCCGAGGCCCGAGATGATCTCGGCCTGGAGTTTCAGCGAATCCGCCCAGCCGTGCACGGTGGCCCGCAACTCGCCCTCGGTGCCGGGGGCCGGCTCGGTGACGAGTGCGCACAGGGTGATGCGCCCCCGTGTGACGACCTGCTCGATGTCGACCACGTCGACGGAGAAGGCGGCGAGGGTGTCGAAGAGCCCGGCGGTGATGCCGGGGCGGTCCTTTCCGAAGATCTTCACCAGCAGGGTGGGGACCTCGGACGTCTGCGGGGGCTGCGATGCGCTCATGGTGCTCCCCACGGTATCGGGCACTCCGTGCCATGCGCCGCCCCGTCCCGCGTACCGGACAGCCGGCGGCCCTCCCGGCCGAGGCGGGGCGCGGGCGGCGCCGGGGTCGCCGAGTGGCCGACGGCCCGACGGCCGCCGTACGGGGGGACGGAGGACGGGGGGACGGGGGGCGGCGGGTATGAGGGCACAGGGGACGGCGGGTGTGAGCACGCTGGCGCGACGAACGCCCGGCGGCTGCCCGAGCGGTCACCTCCCGCCCGCGGGAGCGCCGTGCCCCATGGGGCACGGCCCGGCCGATCTGCGTCATCGGTCCACCTCCTTCGACCCGCGGGCCCGGGAGACGCCCGTCCCAGCGGCGACGTGACCACACGGGCTGACGTGACCACACGGGTCGACGTGACCACACGGGCTGACGTGACCACACGGGCCCGCGGGTTCGGCAGTGCTCGACGCGGCGGAGGCGCCGCTCCCCGGACCGCTCCCCGGACCGCTGTGCGTCGCTGTGCGTGAGGCGCGTCACGCGGCTCACCGGGGCCGGTGGGAGGCGCGGCCCGCGGCGGCGTCCTTCGGCCGCGACACCTGGGCGACGAGGAGGAGCACCACGCCGCAGGTGGCGACGAGGATCCAGCCGGGGCGGGACGCGTGTGCCAGCTCCGCCGGCCCGGCGGCCGTGACCAGGCCGCCGGCGAGAGCGATGCCGAGGGCGGAGCCGAGCTGCCGCGCGGTGGAGGTGATCGCCCCGGCCACCCCGGCACGGGCGGGTGGCAGTCCGTTGACCGCGGCGTTGGTGATCGGGGCGTTGGCGAATCCGAACCCGATGCCGATGAGCGCGTACGCGGCCAGCAGCACGCGCACGTCGGTGTGCGGGGTGAGCCCGACCAGGCAGAGCCCGCCGGCCGTGAGGAATCCACCGGCGAGGAGCAGCGGCAGCCTCGGGCCCGTGCGGCCGACCATCCGGCCGGACCAGGGGGCGCAGACGGTCGCGCCGACGGCCAGGGGCAAGGTCGCCGATCCGGCGGCCAGCGGCGTCCACTGCCGGGTCTGCTGCAGGTAGAGGGTGCTGAGCAGCAGTGTCGTGCCGAGGGCGACGAAGACCGACACCGCGCCCACGACGGCACCGCTGAACGCCGGGTTCCCGAAGAGCCGCAGATCCATCAGCGGCTCGCGCCGGCGCGACTCGACCCACACGAATCCGGCTGTCGCCACGGCAGCGCATGCGTACCCCGCCAGTGCCGCGGGCGACGTCCAGCCGATGCGCGGCCCTTCGATCAGGACGCCGACCGTGACGGCGAGGACCACGGCCAGCAGGACCTGGCCCGGCAGGTCGAGCCGCCGGGCCCGCGGTGCCCGGGACTCCGGCACGAACACCGCGCTGAGCAGCAGGGCGGCCGCGATGACGGGCGCGTTGATCCAGAACAGCGCCCGCCAGTCGAGCGCTGCGAGCAGCGCGCCGCCCGTCACGGGACCGGCCGCCAGGCTCAGCCCGAACACCGACGCCCAGATGCCGATCGCCTGCGCCCGTTCCCTGGGGTCCGGCATCGCGTTCACCACGATCGCGAGCGCCACGGGGCTGAGCATCGAGGCTCCGACGCCCTGCAGGGCGCGGGCCGCGACGAGCACTCCCGCCGACGGGGCGAGCGCGCACAGCAGTGAGGCCGCGCCGAACACGGCCAGCCCGCACTGGAACACCCGGCGGCGTCCGAAGCGGTCCGCCAGTGCGCCGGAGGAGATCAGCAGACCGGCCAGGACGAGGGTGTAGGCGTCCACGATCCATTCGAGACCGCGGGTGCCGACGTCCAGGCCGCGCCCGATGGCCGGCAGCCCCACATTGACGATGGTGGTGTCCAGGCCCACCAGGAACATGCTCAGGCAGCAGACGGCCAGTACGGTCCAGCGTCTGCGCGCACTCGGCACGGTACGGACGGGGTGTGTCGTCGCGGTCACGGTCTTCCTCTGACGTGCGGGGACAGGGCCCGGCAAGGATCGGCCCGGGCGACGGCCGCCGCCCACCGACTTTGCGGGGACTGCAAAACTTCATCCATGACCACGGGATCCAGGGACGGCGGGCACGGGCACGGGGAAGGCCGGCAGGGGGACGGAACGGAGCTGGCGCGGATTCTCGACGGCATCGGGCCCCGGTTGCGCGGGCTGCGCCGGGAACGGGGGCTCACGCTCGAGGCACTCGCCGCGACGACCGGCATCTCGGTCAGCACGCTGTCCCGGGTGGAGTCGGGCAAGCGGCGCCCGACTCTGGACCTGCTCATCCCGCTGGCACGGGCGCACCGCGTCGCACTCGACCAGCTGGTGGCGGCACCGCCCAGCGGTGACCCCCGGGTGCACCTGCGGCCCCTTCACCGGGAGCGCGGGAGCGTCCTCGTGCCCCTGACGCAGTACCCGGGCCGAGTGCAGGTCTTCAAGCAGGTACTGGCCCCCCGCCCGCCGGAACCGGTCGTCCACGAGGGATACGAATGGCTCTACGTCCTCGCCGGTCGGCTGCGCCTCATCCTCGGGTCCGAGGAGTTCACACTGCGGCCCGGCGAAGTGGCCGAGTTCGACACCACCGAGCCCCACTGGTTCGGCCCCGCGGACGCGACCAGCGTGGAGATCCTGCACCTGTTCGGTCCGCGAGGAGACCAGGCCGTCATGCGCGCCGGACCGTCCACGCCGGCGCCCCACGGCCCGGAGGACGAGGGCCGCCTTCACCAGGCCCGGTTTTCGGATACGGGACCGTCCCTGGAATAGTTCCTCACGACGTTCGCCATCCCCGGATGCCCGTCGACGGGGGCAGCTCGGGGGACAACTAGGTGGGGCATGGAGTGCCGGAACTCGTACTGGAATTGAACGGAAGGACTTGGACCCTCGATCCGTCCAGGTCGTACACCCTGGGGCGGGACCCTCAGGGTGACGTGGTGATCGACGACGCCCGGGTGTCGTGGCGGCACGCCACGATCAGCCGGAGCGGACGGAGTTGGTTCCTCGAAGACCACGGCAGCACCAACGGCACGTATGTGCAGGGCCGGCGTGTCCACCGGCTGGAGCTCGGCCCCGGCTCCGCGGTGCACCTCGGCAACGCCACCGACGGCCCGCGGCTGAGCCTGTCCGGCGTCGAGGCCGGCGCGTACAGCGCACACGGAGCCGCTCCGCAGCAGGCCGGTACCGCCCCGTCGGGGCAGCAGGGCCCCGCCCACCCCGCCTACCAGGACCCCGCCCACCAGGACCCCGCCCACCAGGACCCCGCCCACCAGGGCTGGGCTCGGCAGCAGGCGCAGCAGGCGCAGCAGGCGCAGCGGCGGCGGCCGTCCGCCGCCGAGGTGCCGCACCAGCAGGGTCCCCGCGGCCACCAGGCCCGTGAAGCGCCGTCCGGCCCCGCGGGAGCCCCGCCGGCGCACGGCGACCGCAGCCCCACCACGTTCCACCAGCTGTCCCTTGGCCGGGTGGTGCGCATCGGCCGTGCGCTGGAGAACGACCTGGTGGTCTCCGACCTCCAGGTCTCCCGCCACCACGCCGAGTTCCACGTGACGCCCGACGGCCGTTTCGAGATCCGCGACCTCGGCTCGCACAACGGCACCTACGTCAACGGCCAGCCGCTCGCCAAGTCCGGCACCGCGCTCATCGGCCCGAACGACACCGTCGGCGTCGGCCACTCCACGTTCCGCCTCGTCGGCGACCGCCTGGAGGAGTTCGTCGACACCGGCGAGGTGACCTTCTCCGCCCGTCATCTCACCGTCACGGTCGACGGCGGCAAGGAGATCCTCGGGGACGTCTCCTTCGGCGTCCCGGAGAAGTCGCTCATCGCGGTCATCGGCCCCTCCGGGTCCGGGAAGTCGACCCTGCTCAAGGCCCTCACCGGCTACCGCCCCGCCGACCGGGGCGATGTGCTCTACGACAACCGGAACCTGTACAAGCACTTCGCCGAGCTGCGCCAGCGCATCGGTCTGGTCCCGCAGGACGACATCCTGCACAAGGAGCTGACCGTCATGAAGGCCCTCACCTACGCGGCCAAGCTGCGATTCCCGGCGGACACCACGGCGGCCGAGCGCGAGGCCCGCGTCGACGAGGTCCTGCGCGAGCTGAAGCTCGACCTCCACAAGGGCAAGAAGGTCACCTCCCTCTCCGGGGGCCAGCGCAAGCGCGTCTCCGTCGCCCTGGAACTGCTGACCAAGCCGTCGCTGATCTTCCTGGACGAGCCGACCTCCGGCCTCGACCCGGGCATGGACCGCGACGTCATGCAGTTGCTGCGCGGCCTCGCCGACGACGGACGCACCGTCCTGGTGGTCACCCACTCGGTGGCCGAGCTGGCACTGTGCGACAAGCTGCTGGTGATGGCGCCGGGCGGCTCGGTGGCGTACTTCGGGCCGCCGGAGGAGGCGCTGAACTTCTTCGGCTACGAGACCTGGGCCGATGTGTTCTCCGCCTTCGAGAACTACCGCGACTACGACTGGGCGGGCCGCTGGAAGGGCTCGCAGCACTTCCAGGTGTACGCCGCGGACATCGACGCCGTCGCCGCCCAGTCGGTGCACATGCCGCCTCCCCAGGCGATGCGGCCGCCGAAGCCCCAGGGGTGGTTCTCCCAGCTCGGCACCCTGATGCGGCGCTATGTCTCGGTGATCTCCTCCGACCGGGGCTTCCTCGCGCTGTCGGTGCTCGTGCCCTCGGTCATCGGCGCGGTGAGCCTGCTCATCGATCTGGACAAGGGGATGCTGCCCAACGGCGTGAACCCGCAGACCGGCAGGATCGTCCCGAACGGCACGGCCACCACGGTGCTGCTGATCCTCGCGGCCGGCGCCTGCTTCGCCGGCGCCGCCAACTCGATCCGCGAGCTGATCAAGGAACGGGTGATCTACGAGCGGGAGCGGGCGACCGGCCTGTCACGCTCCGCGTATCTGATGTCCAAGGTGATCGTCCTCGGCATGATCACCGTGTTCCAGGGCGCCCTGGTCGGCGCCATCGGCTTCGCCGCCCGGGAGATCCCCGAGGAGGGGCTGGTCCTCGGCTCGGCCACGCTCCTGGAACTCTCGCTGCCGATCATGGCGCTCGGCTTCGCCTCGATGATGTTCGGCCTGGTCATCTCGGCGCTGGTGAAGACCGCCGAGAAGGCCATGCCGCTGCTGGTGATGTTCGCGGTCGTCCAGCTCGTGTTCACCGGCTGCCTGTTCACCCTCAACGGCACCATCGGCGTGAACGAGTTCTCGTATCTGATGCCGTCCCGCTGGGCGGTCGCCGCGGCCGGCGCCACCCTGGACCTCAACAGGATCAGGCCCGACCAGGACGACCCCGGCAACACCGACCCGCTCTGGGACCACGAGGCCGGGGCCTGGGGCCTGGACATGGCGGCGCTGCTGGCGCTCGGCGCGCTGTGCGGCTTCCTCGTGGCCCGCTTCCTGCGCCGCCATGAGCCGGAGGTCATGCGCAAGTAGCGGGCTCCCGCGGCCCGGGTGTCCACGCCGCACCGGTGGAACGCGTGGCGGCGGTGGAATGCGTGGCGGTGCCGGCGGTGTGGCGGGACCGGTGGTCCCGCGCGGGACCGGCGGTGTGGCGGGACCGGTGGTCCCGCGCGGGATGCGCGGCGCCGGCGGCGCGGGCTTCACCGGGCTTTACCGGGGCGCGCAGGGCAGGGACGACGCCGGAGGGCGGCACCCGCAGCGGGTGCCGCCCTCCGGCGTATCGGTGGCGCGGGTGCGGCCCGGCCCGCGTCCGTCAGTAGGCGCTGTTGACGTTGTCGATCGAGCCGTAGCGGTCGGCCGCGTAGTTGCAGGCGGCGACGATGTTGGCCACCGGGTCGTACTGGTCCTTGGCGGTGCCGGGGACGTGGTAGGCGTCGAAGGTCGGCTTGATGACCTGGAGCAGGCCCTTCGACGGGACACCGTTGGCGGCGTTGATGTCCCAGTTGTTGATCGCGCGGGGGTTGCCGCTCGACTCACGCATCACGTTCTTGTAGATGCCGTGGTAGGTGCCCGGGATGTTGTGCTTCTTCATGATGTCCAGGGCCTCGCGGATCCAGCCGTCCAGGTTGTTGGCGTAGACCGGCTTGCGGGCGGCGGCGCGGCTGGCGGCCTGCTCCAGGGCGCGCCCCTTGGCGGCGGCCTCGGCCTTGGCGGCGACCGCCTTCGCCTGGGCGGCGGCCTTGACCTGGGCGGTCTTGGCGTTCGCGGCGGCCTCGGCCTCGGCGGCGACCGCCTTGGCCTTGGCGGCGACCGCCTTGGCCTGGGCCGCGGTGAAGGCGTTCTGCTCGGCGATGCCGGTCTGCAGAGCGGCGGCCTTGGCGGGGTCGACGGCCGCGGACCAGGTGACCTCGGAGGCCGGTGCGGCCTGCGTCCCGGTACCGGCGACGGCGCTGCCCGGGACGAGCGAGAACGCGAGGGCGGAGGCGCCTGCGGCGGCGATACCGGCGATCGAGAACTTGTGGGTCTTGGACATGCGGCGGGAGCCGGGGGTGCGGGACGCGGACATGCGAGACGTACCTCTTCGAATAGCGGAAGTCGCTTCGGCCGGGCGGCGCAGCGCCTGCTCGGCGGCGACGGACGCAATTCTTAGCGGCAGCAAAATCCTGTGGCAACGGTGTGACGTACGACCCCGGGTAGTGGAGCTGGAAGACCCAAAATCGGACAAGTTGCGCAGTCTGCACACTCTGGCCTGCTCACATGTCCTTTATGTAGCCACTAGCGTGCTTCGTAAGTGATGTGGGTCCTATGTGCGGGGTCACACCGCACCCCCGGCACTCTCACCATCCGTTGCTTCCGCAATGCGTTCAGTGAGTGTCCTCGCTCGGGAGGAGGAGATGGACGTCGCCGAACTCGTGCCAGAGGTAGCGGTGCCGCAGCGCCTCCGTGTAGCTGCGGGTGAGCGCCTCGCGTCCGGCGACCGCCTCGAGCATCAGCAGATGGGAGGCCGCGGGCTCGTGCAGGCCGGTCAGCAGGCCCTCCACCACGCGAACCCCCCGCGCGGGTGTGACGACGAGATCCGTCCAGCCCGCCGCCGCACGCACCGCGCCGTCCGGCCCGGCCGCCGACTCCAGCGCACGCACCGCCGTCGTGCCGACCGCCACGATCCGACCGCCCCCGCCCTCGCACCCGTCCCGGCCCCCGCTCCCGTCTCCGCCCCTGCCCGCGCCCCCGTCGGCCCGCCGGCCCGCACGGGCCGCGTTCACCAGCCACGCCGTGGCCGCCGGCACCTCGAAGCGCTCCGGGTAGGGCGGCTCGTGCGCCTCCGCCGAAGCCACCCCCGTGTGCAGCGTGACCGGGGCGAACCGCACCCCCCGCCGCACCAGCTCCGCCACCAGGCCCTCGGTGAAGGGGCGCGCCGCGCTCGGCATCTCGGCCGAGCCGGACCCGTCCGGCGCCGGCAGGGCGAACACCGTCCGATACGCGGAGAGCGGCTGGTCCCGCTCGGTGTAGCGGTACCGGATCGGCCGGCCGTAGCGTGCCAGCAGCGTGGGCACGTCCACCGACACCACCGCCCACCACAGCCGGGGTGAGCCCTCGACCAGCGGCTCCCGCGGCACGAGCACCCCGCCCCCGGGCAGCCGTATGCGCGCCCCCGCCGGGCCTCCCGCCCTCGGCAGCGTGCTGCCCGCCCCGTCCGGCGACCGCAGCTCCACCGCCCACAGCCCGCCCTCCGAGGCCGCCCCGGAGGGCCCCGCGTCACCCCGCGTGGAGAAGTGGACGACCAGGCGCTCCCCGCCCAGCCGCGCGTTCACCGCCGCGGGCAGGGTCGCCGAGGTGTTCACCACCAGCACGTCCCCGGCCCGCAGCAGCCCGGGCAGCTCGCGGAACGCGTGGTGCGCCACGGCCGTGCCGCGCGACACCATCAGCCGCACGTCGTCCCGTCCCGCCCCGCGCTCCTCCGCCGGGACCCGCGCCGACAGCCCGTCCGGCACCCGCAGGGCCTCCAGCACGTTCATCGCCCGGCCGCCGGCACCGCGGCGGAGTAGCGGCCGCTCGGCGGCCGCTCGTCCAGCAGCCGGAGGAACCCCGGCACCACCTCGTCCGGCGCGGGCCTCGGGCCGTCGTCGCCCGGCACCGCCGCCGCGTACAGATCCGTGCGCATGTCGCCCGGGTCGACCGCCCACACCCGCAGCTCCGGCTCCTCCACCGCCAGCACGGCCGCAAGCCGGTCGAGCGCGGCCTTCGACGCCCCGTAACCGCCCCAGGTCTCGTACGCACCGGTCGCGGCGTCCGACGAGACCGCGACCACCGCGCCCGGCGCACCGGCACGCAGCAGCGGAAGCGCCTCCTGTACCAGCCCCAGCGCCGCCACCGCATTGGTCTCCAGGGCCGCCCGCAGAGCGTCCAGCCGCAACTCCTCCAGCCGCACCAGCGGCTCGGCACCCAGCGCACTGGCGTTGCTGACCAGCAGATCGAGGGAACCGCCCAGTTCGCGGGCCGCGGACACCAGCCCGGCGCGGTGCCCCGGGTCGGTGACGTCCCCGGGCACCGCCGCCACCCGCGTCCCGTACCGGCGCAGCTCCCCGGCCGACGCCTCCAGGACCGGTGCCGTCCGCGCGTCCAGCACCAGATCCCAGCCGCGCCGCGCGAGCGCGGCCCCCAGCGCGTACCCGAGCCCCTTCGAAGCCCCCGTGATGATCGCGACCGGCATGGCACACCCCTCACTCGTCCCGCGGCGCCGTTACCGACACCGCGCCGACCTTCCGTATGCCGTCCAGGCTGTCCCGGCCACCGGCTCCGGCGCCTCGTTCCCGCGCCCCTACCGCCCCGGGCACTTCGACCTAGGCCCCGGGACCGGTCCCGCCGCCGTCCACAGGCCGATACGCACCGTCACGGCACCCCGGTACGGTGATCCCATGAGCCATCGACCGAGTTCCGGCCTGGCCGCCGTGAGCACCGCGCTGCTCGCGATGAGCAGGCACCTCGAGGTCCGCGACGTCCTCAAGACGATCGTCGCGTCGGCTCGCGAGCTGCTCGGCGCGGAGTACGCGGCGCTCGGCGTCCCGGACGACCACGGGGGCTTCGCCCAGTTCGTCGTCGACGGCGTCAGCGACGAGCAGTGGCGGGCGATCGGGCCGCTCCCGCGCCAGCACGGCATCCTCGCCGCGATGCTGAGGGACGCCGGGACCGAGCGGCTCGCGGACGTGCGCAAGGACCCCCGCTTCGGGGGCTGGCCCGCCGCCCATCCCGAGATGGCCGACTTCCTGGGCCTGCCCGTCAGGGACGGCGACGAGACGATCGGAGCGCTTTTCCTCGCCAACAAGCGGTGCCCCAAGCCCGAGGGCGTGTGCGGGTTCACCGAGGAGGACGAGGAGTTGCTGTCGATCCTCGCGCAGCACGCGGCCATCGCCCTCACCAACGCCCGGCTGTACGAGCGCAGCCGTGAACTCACCATCGCCGAGGAGCGCTCCCGCCTCGCGCACGAACTCCACGACGCCGTCAGCCAGAAGCTGTTCTCCCTCCGGCTGACCGCACAGGCCGCGGCCCGCCTGGTGGACCGCGACCCGGGCCGGGCCAAGGGCGAGCTGCAGCAGGTGGCCGCGCTCGCCGCCGAGGCCGCCGACGAACTGCGTGCCGCGGTCGTCGAACTGCGCCCCGCCGCCCTGGACGAGGACGGCCTGGCCGAGACCCTCCGCACCCAGGTCCAGGTACTCGACCGCGCCCACAGCGCCCATGTCACCTTCGACAGCCGCGGGGTCCGCGCCCTGCCCGCCGCCCAGGAGGAGGCCCTGCTCCGGGTCGCCCAGGAGGCCCTGCACAACGCGCTGCGGCACTCGGGCGCGCCACGGGTCGCGGTCAGCCTCGCCCGCCGCGGCCGGGGCGCGGTCCTCAGCGTCACCGACGACGGCAGCGGCTTCGAGCCCGGGGCGGTCCGCACGGCCGGTCGCCACCTCGGCCTGGTCTCCATGCGCGACCGGGCGAGCGGGGTCGGCGGAAGACTCACGGTGGAATCGGCGCCCGGCATGGGCACCACGGTCGAGATGGAGGTCCCCGGTGGCTGAGCGGGAGAGCGGAGACCCGGCGCGTCCGGGCGGCGGGGCGGCGCCGGCGGAGGGGCGGGCGATCCGCGTGCTGCTGGTGGACGACCACCAGGTGGTGCGCAGGGGGCTGCGCACCTTCCTCGAGGTGCAGGACGGCATTGAGGTCGTCGGCGAGGCGGGGGACGGGGACGAGGGAGTGGCCCGCGCCGGGGAACTGCTGCCCGACGTCGTGCTGATGGACGTGCGGATGCCCGGCACCGACGGGATCGAGGCGCTGCGCAAGCTGCGCGCGCTCGACAGCGCCGCGAAGGTGCTGGTCGTCACGAGTTTCACCGAGCGGCGCACGGTCGTGCCCGCGCTGCGCGCCGGCGCCTCGGGCTATGTGTACAAGGACGTCGACCCCGACGCGCTCGCCGCGGCGATCCGCTCCGTGCACGCGGGGCATGTGCTCCTCCAGCCGGAGGTGGCGGGCGTGCTGCTGGCCCAGGACGAGCCGGGCGGCGGGCAGGGGAGGGGCACCTCGCTCACCGAGCGGGAGCGGGAGGTGCTCGGGCTCATCGCCGACGGCCGCTCCAACCGGGAGATCGCCCGGACCCTGGTCCTGTCCGAGAAGACGGTGAAGACCCATGTGTCGAACATCCTGATGAAGCTCGATCTCGTGGACCGCACCCAGGCGGCGCTCTGGGCCGTCCGGCATGGCCTCTCCGGCTGAGAACCGGGCTGATCGGAACGTTTCGGCAGGTCACCCGGCCGGGTCGCTCGACGGGGCGTCCGAGCGGGGAACCGGTCCGGTGCCCTCCGGTGTGAGATTCATACCGTCGTGTGTATGTCGCCCACACGGCGTATCCCGGACGCGTCCCGGGCGTTCTCCAGGGCGAGCCGCGGCGGTCCCGCCGCGGTGACGCCTAGGAGGATCCCGAAGTGAAGAACCTGAAGAAGGCCCTCGCCGTCTCCGTGGTCGCCGGCGGCATCGTCGCCGCAGGCGCCGGAGTCGCGTCCGCCACCAGCGCGCACGCGGACGGCCACGCCACGCACTCCCCGGGCGTCGGCTCCGGCAACCTGATCCAGGCGCCGATCCACGTCCCGGTCAACGCCGTCGGCAACACGGTCAACGTCATCGGCGTCCTGAACCCGGCCTTCGGCAACACGGGCGTCAACGGCTGAGCGCGCCGCCCGGCTCTCCGGCAGCGCCCGACGGACCCCGGACCGTGCCCGGGGTCCGTCGGGCGCCCGGCCCCGCCGCGCCCCGCCAACGGGCCGCCATCGCGCCGGGCCCCGCCGCGCCGCTCCCGGACCGGGAGCACACCCGGCGGCTTCCAGCGGCTTCCGGCCGCTTCCGTCAGCGATCCGCCCGGCGCTCCAGGTCCTCCACATAGGCGTTGTACGCCGCCACCCGCGCGCGCCGCGCCACCCGCTCCACCGGACGCAGAGCCGCCCCCCGGGCCGACATCTCCGACGCGCTCATCGCCCCGCCGTGACCGTTGCCGTACGCCAGGGACAGCAGTAGACCGATCCGCTCGGCCAGTTCCAGCACACGCGCCGCCCGGGACGGGTACCCGGGCGCGAGTACCTCGCGGGCAGCCCGCGGCTCGGCCCGCGCCCGGTACGCGCCGAGCGCCGCCTCGGCCACCGGCCCGGAGGCCGCCACGTCCAGCCGCGACAGCACCTCCGCAGCCTCCCGCAGCCCTTCCGCGAGCTCCCGTTCCGCCTCGCCGAGGGAGGGGACGTCGGCGGGCGGGGCCTCCCGCACCGGCAGGCAGTGCCAGACGACATCGGCGTGCACATCGCCGTCCGGACCGGCCTCGCGCACCTCGGGCACCAGGCCGTACGCCGCCCCGTGGCAGACCACCGCCTCCCGCGCCTCCAGCGCCCGCGCGTTGAACTCCGGCGGCCCGCTCAGCCCCAGCGGATGCCCGGGCGCGGGCAGGGCCACCCGGAACCCCCGCACCCCGGCCGCGCGCAGCCGCCCCAGCGCCAGCGTGAGCCCCACCGGTCCGTTCTCGCCGGGGAGTCCCGCCACGCGGTGCACCGCGTCCTCCCCGACGATCGCGGTCGCTGCGTCGTCCGGCGATACGAATCCGGCCGAGAGGGCGTTACCCCAGGCGGCCAGGCGTCCTGAACGTGGTTCCGAGAGCATGGACCCAGCCTAGGTACCGGACCCGGGGCAGGAGCACCGGGCGGGTGGCGTAGGTTTACCTGGGGAGCCGTGCCCACAGGCGGGCAGAGCCCGAGACCCGACGACCGAATGGGGAGACAACGCGCTCATGAGCGATGTACTGGAGCTGGTGGACGTATCCGTGGTCCGCGGAGGACGTGCTCTGGTGGACGACGTCTCCTGGTCGGTCAAGGAGGGCGAGCGCTGGGTGATCCTCGGCCCGAACGGCGCCGGCAAGACCACCCTCCTCAACCTCGCCTCCAGTTACCTGTTCCCCACCACCGGCACCGCCACCATCCTCGGCGACCGGCTCGGCGGCGTCGACGTCTTCGAGCTCCGCCCCCGCATCGGCATGGCCGGCATCGCCATGGCCGACAAGCTCCCCAAGCGCCAGACCGTCCTGCAGACCGTCCTCACCGCCGCGTACGGCATGACCGCCACCTGGCACGAGGACTACGACGCCGTCGACGAGCAGCGCGCCCGGGCCTTCCTCGACCGCCTCGGCATGTCCGGTTACCTGGACCGCACGTTCGGCACCCTGTCCGAGGGCGAGCGCAAGCGCACGCTCATCGCCCGCGCGATGATGATCGATCCCGAACTGCTGCTGCTCGACGAGCCCGCCGCCGGCCTCGACCTCGGCGGCCGCGAGGACCTGGTCCGCCGCCTCGGCCGGCTCGCCCGCGATCCGTACGCCCCCTCCATGATCATGGTGACCCACCACGTCGAGGAGATCGCGCCGGGCTTCACCCACGTTCTGATGATCCGTCAGGGGAGGGTGCTCACCGCGGGCCCGATGGAGACCGAGCTGACCTCCCGCAACCTCTCCCTCTGCTTCGGGCTCCCGCTCCTCGTCGAGCGCAACGACGAGCGCTGGACCGCCCGGGGGCTGCCGCTCTCCTGACAGGCGCCCCGACAGCGCCCTGTCGGGGCGGCGTTCGCCCCTTTACCATGGCCCCGTGGACATCGACGCATGGGTGTGGTGGCTCGTCGCGGCGGTCGGGCTCGGTATCCCCCTCGTGATCACCGCCATGCCGGAACTCGGGATGCTCTCCGTCGGCGCGGTCGCGGGAGCCGTCACCGCCGGCCTCGGCTTCGGCGTGGTGGCGCAGGTGGTGGTGTTCGCGGCCGTCTCGGTCGCGCTCATCGCCGTCGTACGGCCCATCGCCGCACGCCACGGCAAACAGCGCCCCCATCTCGCCAGCGGGGTCGACGCGCTGAGAGGCCGTCAGGCGGTCGTGCTGGAACGGGTGGACGGAGACGGCGGCCGGATCAAGCTCGCCGGCGAGATCTGGTCGGCGAGGGCCCTCGACGCCTCCCGGGCCTTCGAGCCGGGGGAGCAGGTGGACGTGGTCGAGATCGACGGTGCGACGGCCGTGGTGATGTGACACCCGGGTGACGGTTCATCATGATCATGTGACGTAACCTCACCCATGACCGCCAGCGGTCTGGGAAACTCGATCATCAGAGACTCATCCGGCAGCGAAGGGCACGGGAAGCACGATGCCATCGATCATCATCGTTCTGGTCATTCTGGTGGTGCTGGTCTTCATCGCCCTGATCAAGACGATCCAGGTCATCCCCCAGGCCAGTGCCGCCATCGTGGAGCGGTTCGGCCGCTACACGCGCACCCTCAACGCGGGGCTGAACATCGTGGTGCCGTTCATCGACTCGATCCGCAACCGGATCGACCTGCGTGAACAGGTGGTCCCGTTCCCGCCCCAGCCGGTGATCACCCAGGACAACCTCGTCGTCAACATCGACACCGTCATCTACTACCAGGTGACCGACGCCCGCGCGGCGACCTACGAGGTGGCCAGCTACATCCAGGCGATCGAGCAGCTGACCGTCACCACCCTCCGCAACATCATCGGCGGCATGGACCTCGAGCGCACCCTCACCTCCCGCGAGGAGATCAACGCCGCCCTCCGCGGCGTCCTCGACGAGGCCACCGGCAAGTGGGGCATCCGAGTCAACCGCGTGGAACTCAAGGCCATCGAACCCCCCACCTCCATCCAGGACTCGATGGAGAAGCAGATGCGCGCGGACCGCGACAAGCGCGCCGCCATCCTCACCGCCGAGGGCATCCGCCAGTCGCAGATCCTCACCGCCGAGGGCGAGAAGCAGTCCGCCATCCTCCGCGCCGAGGGCGAGGCCAAGGCCGCTGCCCTGCGCGCCGAGGGCGAGGCCCAGGCGATCCGCACGGTCTTCGAGTCCATCCACGCCGGGGACCCGGACCAGAAGCTGCTGTCGTACCAATACCTCCAGATGCTCCCGAAGATCGCGGAGGGCGACGCCAACAAGCTCTGGATCGTGCCCAGCGAGATCGGCGACGCGCTCAAGGGCCTCTCCGGCGCCATCGGCAGCTTCGGCGGACCCCTCTCCGGCAACGGCGGCGGCAACGGCGCGGCAGGCACCGGCGGCAGCGGCCTCCCCCGCCAGAGCGGTGGCACGGAGCGGCGCGAGCAGCCCCCGATCGACTGACCGCCCGGCCGGTCGTGCATGATCGGTGCGGCCCCTCGACCTCGACGGCGGGGAGGCGACGCACCGAACATGTGAGGAGACGGCCTTGTCCATCTGGGAAGCGGTCGCGATCTTCGTGGCGGGCACGGCGGCGGGCACGATCAACACGATCGTCGGCTCCGGAACCCTCATCACGTTCCCGGTACTCCTGGCCACCGGGCTCCCGCCCGTCACGGCCACCGTCTCGAACGCCCTCGGCCTGATACCGGGGTCGATCAGCGGAGCCATCGGCTACCGCGCCGAACTCGCCGGCCAGCGGCGCCGCATCCTCCGCCTCGGCCTCGCCGCCCTGGCCGGCGGTCTCGCGGGCGCGATGCTGCTGACCCTGCTGCCGCCGACGGCCTTCGAGACCGTCGTCCCGGTCCTCGTGACGCTCGCCCTGGTGCTCGTCGTGCTCCAGCCCCGGATCTCCGCCGCCGTCCAGCGCCGCCGTGAACGCCGCGGAACCGGTGCACCGCACTCCGACGGCGGCCCCCTCCTCCTCACCGCCCTGCTGGCCGCCAGCGTCTACGGCGGCTACTTCACCGCCGCCCAGGGGATCATCTACCTCTCCCTCATGGGCATCCTGATCGACGACAGCCTGCAGCGGATCAACGCCACCAAGAACGTCCTCGCGGCGATCGTCAACTCCGTGGCCGCGCTCTTCTTCCTCTTCGTCGCCCACTTCGACTGGACCGCCGTCCTGCTCATCGCGGTCGGTTCCGCCATCGGCGGCCAGGTCGGCGCGAGGATCGGCCGCCGGCTCCCGCCCGTGGCACTGCGGACCTTCATCGTGATCGTGGGGACGGCGGCCGTCGTCCAGCTCGTCCTCCGCTGAGGGCGCACGGACGCCCGCCACGAGGAGGCGGGCTTCCCGCTCACCGGTGAGCCACCCGGGGCCGGGTGGCCTCCGCGCCCGGCCCCCGGTGCTGTCCGAGCCGGCTCTCCCGCCGTTCCGGGTACCGGCCCGGGCGCCCTCTCAGGGGTGCCGTCTCAGGCCGCCGACGTCAGCGGGGGCCGCTCTGCCGCGTGACCGCCGTGCAGCCCGAGCCACTCCGGCAGCGACGACCGCTCACCCGCCCGGAGCGCGAGCAGCATCGCGTCCGCCGGCGTCGGCACGAACGGCTCGTGCAGCAGCGGCATCCCGGCCTGCTCCGGGGTGCGGTCCGCCTTGCGGTGATTGTCCTCGGCGCAGGAGGCGACCGTGTTCAGCCAGTTGTCCGCACCGCCCCGCGACCGCGGCACCAGATGGTCCACGGTCGTCGCCCGCCTCCCGCAGTAGGCGCACCGGTGCTGGTCCCGTACCAGCACACCCCGTCTCGACCACGGAGCCTGTCTTCGGAACGGCACCCGTACGTATCTGCAGAGCCTGATCACCCGCGGCACCGGTAGCTCCACCGCGGCCGCGCGCACCCGCAGCGCGGGGTGGGACTGCTCGACGACGGCCTTGTCCTGCAGGACCAGCACCACCGCCCGGTTCAGCGTCACCGTCGACAGCGGCTCGAAGCTCGCGTTCAGTACCAGTGTGTCCCGCATGGTGCCCCACCTCCCGTGTGCCGGCCGGCCCTTGTGCCGGGCGCTGGGCCTGGACCAACTCTGGCCGGACGCCCCGTGACGGACAACGCAATATCCGCGCATCACGAAAGATGCCCGCTCCTGATCTCTCCAAGACCGGGAGCGGGCAAACAACGGGCTGACGCCGACGCGGCCCTAGCCGCAGTTCTCGTACTCGCCGATCAGCTGGGCACGGGCCAGTGTGTGGAACCGCAGATTGAAGCCCACCACCGCGGGCGACGCGTCCTCACCGGGACCCAGCTTCCCGGAGTCCACCGCGTACACGGTGAACACATAGCGGTGCGGACCGTCACCGGGCGGCGGGGCCGCGCCGCCGAAGTCCCTCGTCCCGTAGTCGTTGCGGACGTGCACGGCGCCCTCGGGCAGACCCTCGAACTTCCCGCTCCCCGCACCGGCCGGCAGCTCGGTCACCGACGCCGGGATGTCGAACAGCACCCAGTGCCAGAACCCGCTGCCCGTCGGGGCGTCGGGGTCGAAGCACGTCACGGCGAAGCTCTTCGTCTCCGCCGGGAAGCCCTCCCACCGCAGTTGCGGGGACGTGTCGCCCGCCGAGTGCACCTGGGCGTCCCGCAGGACACCGCCGTCCTCGACGTCGGCACTCGTCACGGTGAACGACGGCACCTGCGGATGGAAGTCATGAGGCAGCGGAGCCCTCTTCGCCTCGGACACGTCTGAACCTCCGTACTCGGGAGTCCTGCGCTTGCGATCGCGCGCTTGCGGTTCCGAGACTAGAGCCCTACAGCCAGTTGCGGCGGCCGCCGACCTCAGCGAGCCACTGGTTGAGGTAGGCGGCGTGGTCCGTCCCCCGGAAGTCGTGCAGGTCCACCGTGAACGCCCGGTACGAGTCGCTGCCCTCGCTGAACAGTCCCGGCTTCTTGTCCATCTCGAGCACGACGTCCATCTCGCGGTCGTCGGCGATGAAGGTGACCTCGACCTGGTTGAGCCCCCGGTACTGCTGCGGCGCGAAGAACTCGATCTCCTGGTAGAAGGGCAGCCGCTGGCGCGTCCCGCGGATGTGGCCGCGCTCCATGTCCGCGCTCTTGAAGCGGAAGCCCAGCTGGATGAACGCGTCGAGAACGGCCTGCTGCGCCGGCAGCGGGTGCACGTGGATCGGGTCCAGGTCGCCCGAGTCCACGGCGCGTGCGATCTCCAGTTCGGTCGTCACGCCGATGTCCATACCGCGCAGCCGCTGGCCGGCGATCGACGTGATCGGCGTCTCCCAGGGGATCTCCAGCCCGAACGGCACCACGTGCACGGCGCCGGCCTGCACCTCGAAGGCGCCTCCGAGCCGCTGCC